>NZ_CP022133.1:1940623-2587498 GCF_002211765.1 Idiomarina piscisalsi | reverse complement strand
GCATGTCGTCATTACAGGGGAATGAGTCATGAAATTTTCTATTAATCGCGATGCGTTTTTAAAGCCGCTTCAGGTAGTGAGTGGCGCAGTAGAAAGACGTCACACGTTACCAATTCTTGCCAACTTATTGTTGCAGGTTGAAAACGGGCAATTGAAACTGACCGGCACGGATTTAGAAGTTGAGCTAGTGTCGTCTGTTGCATTGGAATCGGCGGATTTGGACGCATCGGTAACGGTGCCGGCAAAGAAATTAGTCGATATTGTCCGTAGTTTGCCCGATGGTTCAGTGATTGAGTTTACCGCTGAGGGTGATAGCGCCACGGTAAAATCCGGTCGAAGCAAATTTAAGCTGAGTACACTTTCTGCGGATGATTTCCCTAATATTGACGATTGGAAAAGCGACATTCAGCTCGTAACAGAGCAGGGCATTTTGAAAGACTTAATGGAGAAAACGCACTTCTCTATGGCAAACCAAGATGTTCGTTATTACTTAAATGGTATGTTGTTTGAGACAGATAGCGGTATGCTTCGCTCAGTCGCTACTGATGGACACCGTTTGGCTATGAGCACTTGCGCTATTGATCAACCCGGTTTAACTCAGCGCCAGGTAATTGTGCCGAGGAAAGGGGTGGTGGAATTGCTTCGTTTATTGGGCGAAGATGAACACGAAGTAACGGTATCGATTGGCAATAATCATATTCGTGTTGAAACACCTGAGCTGATGTTTACCAGTAAATTGGTTGATGGGCGCTTCCCTGATTATCGTCGCGTACTTCCAAGCGGCGGCGACAAAGTTGTTATTGCTGATAGAGACACACTTAAGCAGGCATTCAGTCGTGCTTCAATCTTGTCTAACGAGAAATTTAGAGGGGTTCGTTTGAACCTGAGCTCGGGCGAACTTTGCATTACAGCAACCAACCCAGAGCAAGAGCAAGCTGAAGAGATTATCGAAGTTGACTACCAAGGTGATGATTTGGAAATTGGTTTCAACGTTAGCTATTTGCTTGATGTAATGAATAATATTGATGAAGAGCAGGTGTCTTTCACGCTTTCGGATTCTAATAGCAGTGCGTTGATAGAGCCTCAACACGACGAGTCTTGCTGTTACGTTATCATGCCAATGCGTTTGTAATATCTGTTTAGATGTTTATAAACTCGCTCAATTTAAGCCACTTCCGAAACTTCCAGGAAGTGGCCATCTCTCCTGATAGACATATCAATTTAATTACCGGCAGTAATGGGTCTGGTAAAACGAGTCTTTTAGAAGCAATTTACTTATTGGGTTTTGGGCGGTCTTTTCGACCCGGTGGATTTCGGCAGCTTATTAATGAAAGCGCTGAGCAATTTACGATTTTCTGCCGTACAGAAAATCACTCAATTGGCGTTAGAAGGACAACCGCGGGTGAGCAAACGCTGCGACTGAATAATACAAACGCAACAAAAATGTCAGAGGTGGCTCGCTTAGTCCCCGTTCAACTGTTGACGCCTGAGTCTGTAGACATTCTTTTAGAAGGACCAAGTTTACGGCGCCAATTTTTAGATTGGGGAGTGTTCCACGTGGAACATTCGTTTTATCGAAATTGGGTGTCTTACACTCAGATACTGAAACAAAGAAACAGTTTATTAAAGCAATACTCGGCCTCCGCAAATCAGGATAAATATTGGGTTGAGCAGCTTTCGCATTATGGCGAGCTTATTACGGTCAGCCGTGAAAATTATTTGAAAGAACTGGCGGATTATATACAAGAATTAGCGAAATCTTTCCTCTCAAATGTTACAATCGAGGTTCGATTAAAAAAAGGGTGGGATAGTACCCAGTCACTTTTTTCGGCCTTAGAAAGCCATACAGACAAAGATAAGAAATACGGCTTTACATCGGTAGGTCCGCATAAAGCGGATATTAAAATTTTGGCAGATGGGGTGGATGTAAAACATCGTTTGTCGCGCGGTCAGTTAAAGGTGCTGGTTTCAGCATTGAAATTAGCGCAGGGAAAACACTTTCAGACGATGAAAAATGAGTCCTGTGTTTATTTGGTTGATGATCTGACATCTGAACTGGATGCAGAAAATCAGCGATTGTTTTGCCAACAGCTTGAACAACTAGATGCGCAAGTATTTGTCACAGCGATTACTGGTAAGCAGTTGTCGGATAAATTTCAAAAATCGCCCAAAATGTTCCACGTGGAACATGGGGCAATAAACGAATGATATCGAGATAATAACTATGGAAGAAAATAACTACGGTTCATCGAGTATTAAGGTCCTTAAAGGATTGGATGCAGTTCGTAAACGTCCAGGGATGTATATCGGCGATACGGACGACGGTACGGGTCTGCATCACATGGTTTTTGAGGTTGTCGATAACTCTATTGATGAGGCTTTGGCTGGTCACTGCTCAGAAATTCTCGTCACCATTCACTCTGACGGATCCGTGTCAGTAAAAGATGATGGCCGTGGAATTCCTGTCGACATTCACGAAGAAGAGGGCGTGTCGGCGGCCCAGGTTATTATGACGGTGTTACATGCCGGTGGTAAATTCGACGATAACTCTTATAAAGTATCCGGTGGTTTGCACGGCGTTGGTGTTTCTGTTGTTAACGCGTTGTCAGAGAAGCTACAACTAACAATACGTCGCCAAGGCAAAGTGTATGAGCAAACTTACCATATGGGTGAGCCGGAAAGTGATGTTACCCCTGTCGGTGAAACTGACTCGACCGGTACAGAACTGCGGTTTTGGCCGAGCGCTGAAACCTTTAGTGATACTGTTTTCCATTACGATATTTTAGCTAAGCGCTTGCGTGAGCTTTCCTTCCTAAACTCTGGAGTCGGTATCCGTTTGCGTGATGAGCGTGATGACCGAGAAGACCTCTTTAAATACGAAGGTGGTATAGCTGCGTTTGTTAACTATCTGAATCAGAATAAAACGCCTATTCATGAAAAAGCTTTCCATTTTGCTGCAGAAAGAGAAGATGGCATATCGGTAGAAGTCAGCATGCAATGGAATGATTCATTCCAGGAAAATATTTACTGCTTTACGAATAACATCCCTCAGCGAGATGGTGGTACTCACTTAGCCGGTTTTCGTGCAGCATTGACGCGTACGTTGAATGCCTATATGGAAAAAGAAGGCTTCACCAAGAAGACAAAAACATCGGCGACTGGCGATGACGCCCGTGAAGGTTTGACCGCTATTATTTCTGTGAAAGTGCCAGATCCGAAGTTTTCTTCGCAAACTAAAGACAAGTTAGTGTCGTCTGAAGTTAAATCGGCTGTTGAGCAAGCGATGAATGAACAGTTGGCAGACTATCTGTTAGAAAATCCAACTGAATCCAAACTCATTATTAATAAAATTATTGATGCGGCCAGAGCACGTGAAGCGGCACGAAAAGCCCGCGAAATGACACGTCGTAAAGGCGCATTAGATATCGCTGGCTTGCCCGGGAAATTAGCTGACTGTCAGGAAAAAGACCCGGCACTTTCTGAACTTTATATTGTGGAGGGTGACTCGGCAGGTGGTTCTGCGAAGCAGGGTCGTAACCGTAAGAATCAGGCAATACTGCCGCTTAAAGGTAAAATCCTAAACGTTGAAAAAGCACGTTTCGACAAGATGCTTTCTTCTGCAGAAGTTGGGACGCTGATAACGGCTATGGGCTGTGGTATTGGCCGCGACGAGTATGATCCGGATAAAACGCGTTATCATCGCATCATTATCATGACCGATGCCGACGTCGATGGTTCTCACATTCGAACGCTGCTGTTGACGTTCTTCTATCGTCAAATGCCTGAGATTATCGAGCGTGGCTATATTTATATTGCGCAGCCTCCGCTTTATAAAGTGAAAAAGGGTAAACAGGAAGTCTACATAAAAGATGACCCAGCACTTATTCGTTACTTAACGAGTCTAGCGCTGGATAATGCTTCCTTGCACGTCAATGAGACAGCACCAGGCATATCGGGCGAACGCTTGGAAAACTTAGTAAATGGTTATCAGATGGCGCAAGAAAACATTAAGCGTTTAAGTCGTCGTATGCCTGAGAGGTTCCTTCAGCGTCTATTCTATGCGCCTCGTTTGACTGACGAGCGTTTAAAAGACAAAAGCTATATGGAAGGTTGGGTTAAGACACTTAATGATGATTTAACTGCTCGTGAAGTGGATTCAGCCAGCTACAAGATGTCATTGCATGAAGACGAAGAGCGTCAAATGTGGCTGCCAACAACCACAATTCGTCAGCACGGTGTCGATACTGACTATCCTTTGAATTACGAGTTTTTAATGTCGAAAGACTACGAACAAATCGTAACGCTCGGCGAAGAAATTGATTCGTTGGTTGAAGAGGGCGGCTATGTACTTCGTGGCGATAAGAAGCAACCAATCGATCACTTTGTGGATGCGGTTGAGTGGTTAATTAGTGAATCTAAACGTGGTTTGTACGTACAGCGTTATAAAGGTTTGGGAGAGATGAACCCAGACCAACTTTGGGAAACCACCATGGATCCAGAAACGCGTCGTATGCTTCAGGTAACGATTGAAGACGCGATAGGAGCGGATCAGTTGTTTACGACCCTTATGGGGGACGAAGTAGAACCACGTCGAGCCTTCATTGAATCTAACGCGCTTAAAGTCGCAAACTTAGACGTTTAGTCTGTTACTTTTGATACAAAAAAGGCGGCTACCGTTTCCGGAGCCGCCTTTTTCTTTATCTTCTAAACAGTTACTGCAGTAATGAAATATCCGCTATTTCTAAGAACAGTTGTCGTAAACGGTACAGTAAGTTCAGGCGGTTAAGCCTAATATCGTTCTTTTCAGCGTTCACCATAACGTGCTCAAAGAATTCATCGACAGGCTCTTTCAGGTTAGACAGTTGCGTCAGGGCATCGGTGTAGTTACCGTCCTGAATGAGCGGCTTAACGGTTTTCTCTGTTTCGTCTAACAACTGATACAAGGCCTTTTCAGGCGCTTCTTGTAAAAGGCTTGGTTGAACCTGACCGTCTATTGATTCCTTGGATTTTGCCAGTATGTTACCTACGCGCTTATTTGCGGCAGCTAAGCTCTCTGCTGAATCCAGCGATTTAAAAGCTTCAACGGCTTTAACGCGCTTGTCGAAATCAACCGGTTTTGACGGTGAGCGAGCAAGCACCGCCTGAATGACGTCAACGGAAATGCCTTGCTCTTGATACCATGGGCGGAAACGTCCGAGTAGGAAGTCGAAGACATCCGCTTTAACCGCTTGGTTAGATAGTTTATCGCCAAAACCGTCGGCAGAGGCCGCTAAAAGCTCATTTAAGTCGAGTGCTAAGTCACGCTCGACCAATGTGCGTAAAAGCCCAAGCGCAGCTCGGCGCAGAGCGAATGGGTCGCGGTCACCTTTAGGCACTTGGCCAATACCGAAAATACCGACCAGAGTATCTAACTTATCCGCAAGCGCAACAGCGCATGCTTCTTTGCTTTGAGGTAAATGGTCCCCTGAGAAACGAGGCCAATAGTGTTGCTCTATAGCCTCTGCAACACTGGCTGTTTCGCCATCATTAAGCGCGTAATGTTTTCCCATAACGCCTTGTGTTTCCGGGAATTCTGAGACCATATCGGAAACCAAGTCAGCCTTACACAGCAGACCGGCGCGCTTAGCGGCTTGAGCGTCCGCTTTAAGAAGTGACGCGATTTTCTCTGCCAATTCAGCAATACGACGAGCTTTGTCGCCAATACTGCCAAGTTGCTTTTGGAAAAGAACCGAATCGAGTTTAGCGACCCGCGCCTCAAGAGGCTGCTTCTTGTCGGACTCAAAGAAAAACTGAGCGTCAGCCAGGCGAGGGCGAATAACTTTCTCATTACCATGAATGATTTGCTGTGGGTCGCGGCTTTCTATATTCGTAATGAATATGAACTGCGGCTGTAACTGACCGTTATTGTCCTCGACCGGGAAATAACGTTGATCGTCTTTCATGGTGACAATAAGCGGCTCTTTAGGTACATCCAAAAAGCCTTTATCGAAACTTGCCGTTAAAGCAACTGGCCACTCGACTAATGCAGCAACCTCTTCGATTAAATCATTGTCCTGAATAACGCGACCACCAAGTTCGTTTGCTAAACGCGTAACTTCGGACTGGATAATATCAATGCGCTCTTCGAAGTTAGCAATCACTTTCGCTTCACGCAGCTTACTTAGGTAGTTATCAACGTGGTCGAGCTCGAAACCTTCCGGTGAATGGAAACGGTGACCTTGAATAAAGCGGGCGCTTTTGGTTTCCAGTACTTCGGCATCAATCAGTTCACCGCCAAGCATGACGGTCAGTGTGTGCACCGGACGAATAAATTGAGCCGTACTGTCGCCCCAGCGCATGGGCTTAGGAATCGGTAGTGTCTTAATCGCTGACTCAATAAACTCTTGCGCTAATTGCGTTAAAGACTGGCCTTTAACCGTGGCTTTATGAAGTAGCCATTCGCCTTTATCGGTCTTTAAGCGCTCAGCCTGGTCAACCGTAATACCATTAGAGCGAGCCCATCCTTCTGCTGCCTTGGTTGGGTTGCCTGCATCATCAAAGGCAACGTTAACTGCAGGACCTCGTTTTTCAACAACTTTGTCTTGTTGTTCTGTCTCTACCTGATTAACAAGCACCGCTAAACGACGCGGTGTCGCATAAGCTTCTATGCTTTCGAAAGAGAGCTCAGCCGATTCTAAACCGGCTTGTATGCCCGACTTAAAACTGTCACGTAATGCTTTCAAAGCCTTTGGAGGAAGCTCTTCCGTGCCTAATTCAATCAGTAAATTGTCTTTATTCACAGCTATGCTCTCCTTAGTCTTCGGCTTTATTGTCGGCCATCGGGAAGCCTAACGCTTCTCGTGCCTGATAATAAGTTTCAGCAACAGCCTTAGCCATGGTACGTACCCGCAATATATAACGCTGTCTTTCGGTCACGGAAATTGCGTGTCTGGCGTCCAATAAGTTGAATGCGTGAGAGGCTCGCATGACTTGCTCATAAGCTGGCAGAGGCAGGGCCTTTTCTATCAGCAATTCGCATTCTTTTTCGCAGTCTTCAAAACGCTGAAATAGCACATCGACATCAGCGTACTCGAAATTATAAGTGGATTGCTCAACTTCATTTTGATGAAAAACATCGCGATATAAGATCTTGCCACGTGGGCCGTCTGTCCAAACTAAGTCGTAAATGCTGTCCACGCCCTGAATGTACATCGCCAGGCGTTCCAGGCCGTAAGTAATTTCGCCGGCAACCGGGCGACACTCTAGTCCGCCAACCTGCTGGAAGTAAGTAAATTGGGTAACTTCCATACCGTTCAACCAAACTTCCCAACCTAAGCCCCAGGCGCCGAGTGTTGGCGACTCCCAGTTGTCTTCCACAAAGCGTATGTCATGCGTCAAAGTGTCAAAACCGAGCATTTCCAGGGAACCCAAATAAAGCGCCTGAATGTCTTTTGGCGACGGCTTCATAATGACCTGAAACTGATAGTAATGCTGAAGACGGTTCGGATTTTCGCCGTAGCGTCCGTCAGTTGGGCGACGACAAGGCTGTACGTAAGCGAAGCTAGCCGGCTCCGGCCCTATTGAACGCAGAAAGGTCATTGGATGAAATGTACCGGCGCCCACCTCCATATCCAGAGGTTGAACCACGGCACAGCCTTGCTGAGCCCAGTAATCTTGTAAGGCTAGAATAAGCCCCTGAAAGGTTTTTACATCGTATTTCGACATACGCGTTCTCTGCTTTGTTATTTGTGGTTGACCGATGGTCGAAAAATATGCGTAGATTATACCCTCTGAAGCGCCTTGGTTATAGGGGATGGCATGACAAATAATCAGCCGGAGCGGTGTTCGTGGTGTGAATCGGCCGATGACTACCGAGCTTATCATGACAATGTCTGGGGAAGGCCGGTACGAGAATCGCAAGAACTCTTTGCGAAGTTGTGTCTGGACGGCCAACAAGCAGGTCTTAGCTGGATAACCATTTTGCGCAAACAAGCGGGTTATGAAAACGCCTTTTTAAAGTTTAACCCACAGGCTATTGTGGCAATGAGTGACGAACATCGGGAAGCGCTTTACACCAACCGTGATATTATTCGCAGTAAGAAAAAAATCGATGCCATATTTACCAACGCCGAAGCGTATTTAGCGCTTGAAAAACAAGGCGAAGACTTTGGTCGGTGGTTGTGGTCTTTTGTTGGTGGAAGACCTGTTATCAACAGTTATAAGACACAAGCGCAAATTCCCACCGAAAATGAAGCCTCCAGAGCAATGGCTAAAGCGTTGAAAAAGGCAGGATTCAAGTTCGTTGGCCCCACCATTTGCTATGCTTTTATGGAAGCAGTTGGTATGGTTAACGACCATGTTGTTAGCTGTCATTGTTACGAACCTGTCGTACAGCAAATGAAGCAATTTACGTTGTAAAACGTTGTTAAAAGAGCGAAGGAAGAATGATTGATATAACATTAGCGGATTACAGCAATCCCAAACATCGCAGCGCGGTTATCGCAATGCTTGACGCCTATGCTAAAGATCCCATGGGTGGCGGAGAAGGTATTTCTGAAGAAGTGAAAGAAAACCTGATAGATGAAATGGCAAAAAGAGATCATGTTTTTTCATTGTTGGCGTACGACGGGGATACTCCGGTTGGCGTTGCTAACTGTGTGGAAGGCTTCTCTACATTCGCTGCTAAGCCGCTGATGAATATTCATGACATAGCTGTTATACCGGAATACAGAGGTAAAGGAGTTGCCCGTAAACTGCTGGAAGAAGTGAAAACACTGGCAGAATTTCGTGGCTGCGTGAAGCTGACACTGGAAGTACTGGAAAATAACGACCGAGCCAAGCAAGCGTACAAAAATTTTGGCTTTGAACCTTACGAGCTCGGGGATGTTGGTCAGGCTGAGTTCTGGGAAATGTACTTAAATAAAGATAAAGCCTGACACCCAAGCGTCAGGCTCTTAGTGGGACTTCCTAACCCAGTACCGGTAAGGCATATCTTCGGTTTCAGAGCCCACTAATTCATGCTCCATAAACTCGCAAAAGCCCGGAATATCCCGGGTTGTTGCGGGGTCGTCCGCAATAATGAATAACACCTCACCAACTTCCATTTTACGAATAGCCGCTCTTACCAGCATGACTGGCTCTGGGCATTTAAGGCCAAGGGTATCGAGTTCTTTGTCGCAGGTAATTTGAGTCATTAGCGTTAATAAATTAAGTGAAATTAACGGAGAGTTTAACACTTTCGCGCATAAGAGGTGAGGGGGGAGTGATGGATTACACCGCTGTTTGTTGGTGGGAAATAGTCAGAAACTGTCTGCAGCCATGGATGGCTGCAGACAAGCCCCCAGAGATAGGTTCACGGCGTGTTTCTGAGTATCTTCTGACAAAAAAAAGGGGCGAGCCTTCGCTCACCCCTTCCTCAAAGCGGTTAAAGTGTTAAACCGCTCTAATTTTGCTGTTTCTTTTAAACGCGTTCGAAGACAGTAGCAATACCTTGACCAAGGCCAATACACATGGTGGCTAAGCCAAGTTTTGCGTCTTTCTCTTCCATCAGGTTGATCAGCGTCGTTGAGATGCGTGCGCCAGAACAGCCTAATGGGTGACCTAAAGCGATAGCACCGCCGTTTAGGTTCACTTTCTCTTCCATTTTGTCGAACAGCTTCAAGCCTTTAAGAACAGGCAGAGACTGTGCGGCAAAGGCTTCGTTCAACTCGACAACGTCAATGTCGTCAATAGACACACCAGCACGTTTAAGCGCTTTCTCGGTGGCCGGTACTGGTCCATAACCCATAATGGAAGGATCGCAGCCTGCAACCGCCATTGAGCGAATCCTAACGCGTGGTTTGAGACCCAGTTCTTTGGCTTTGTCAGCCGACATAACCAACATGGCAGCTGCGCCGTCAGACAAGGCTGACGAGGTACCTGCGGTTACCGTGCCGTTGGCAGGGTCAAACACCGGGCGAAGCTGTGACAGGCCTTCCGCAGTGGTTTCCGGACGAATCACTTCGTCTTCAGTGACACGTACCAGCTCACCGTCGGCGTTGTGCCCGTTAATTGGATAAATCTCTTTTGCAAAACGGCCTTCCACGGTCGCTTCGTGCGCTTTCTTATGAGAGCGAGCGCCGAATTCGTCTTGTTGTTCACGGGTAATACCGAATTTACGAGACAACAATTCAGCGGTCATACCCATGCTGCCCGACGCTTTTGCTACAGACTTATTCATTCCCGGGTGAAAGTCGATGCCGTGAGTCATGGGTACGTGACCCATGTGCTCAACACCACCGGCCATGAAAACCTCGCCGTCGCCATTCATAATAGCGCGTGCAGCGTCGTGCAGTGCTTGCATTGAAGAGCCACACAGACGGTTAACCGTAACGCCGGCTACTTTATGCGGAATACCTGCAATCAGTGCTGAGTTACGCGCAATGTTGAAACCTTGTTCTAAGGTTTGTTGCACACAACCCCAGTAAATGTCTTCCAACTCTTCAACGTCAACCTCAGGGTTACGCTCAAGTAAGCCCTTCATCAGCGCAGCTGAGAGGTCTTCGGCGCGAGTATGGCGGAAAACACCATTTTTTGAACGCCCCATTGGCGTACGAATACAATCTACAATGACGATGTCTTTCATTTTAATAACCTCCTCAAGCCTTACTTCGCGCTGGTTGTGTCAAAGTAAGATTTACCGGCTTTAGCCATTTCGCGCATGCCGTCGGTAACCTGATAAATTTCACCCAGGTGCGCGTACTTGTCTGCCAGTTGAATAAAGTTGTCGATACCCACTGTTTCCAGATAACGGAAGGGACCGCCTCGGAATGGAGGGAAGCCTAAGCCGTAAAGTAATGCCATGTCTGCTTCGGCAGCAGAGCCGACAATGTCTTCTTCCAGACAGCGAACGACTTCGTTCACCATTGGGATCATGCAGCGGGCAATGACTTCGTCTGCGTCCAGCTTTTTGCCTTGCTCACAACCGAGTAATTCGTAAGTAGCTGGATCCGCTTCTTTGGTTGGCTTACCTTTTTTGTCGGTACCGTATACGTAGAAGCCTTTACCGTTTTTCTGGCCATAACGCTCAGCCGCTGCCAGTTTGGCAATAGCGCTTGAGGTGTCACGTTTCATGCGGGTAGGGAAGCCTTCTTCCATAACTACCGTACAGTGGTCTGCGGTGTCGATGCCGACAACATCGCTTAAGTACGCAGGACCCATCGGCCAACCGAACTGCTTCTCCATAACCTTGTCGATGCCGACGAAGTCAACGCCTTCATCAACCATACCGGCAAAGCCTGCCAGGTAAGGGAATAGAACTCGGTTTACTAAGAACCCAGGGCAGTCATTTACAACGATAGGGGTTTTGCCGAGCTTCAATGCGTAGGCGACTACCGCATTAACGGTTTCGTCTGAGGTTTTTTCGCCACGAATAATCTCAACCAACGGCATCTTGTGGACCGGGTTGAAGAAGTGCATACCGCAGAATTTTTCAGGGCGTTTCAGGTTTTTAGCCAGTTCAGTAATCGAAATGGTTGAGGTGTTTGACGTTAAAATAGCGTCGTCACCAATGACACCTTCAATTTCTGCCAGCACCGAGCCTTTAATTTTTGGGTTTTCAACAACGGCTTCTACGACAATATCAACGTCTTTAACGGCTTCGTTCAGCAGGGTTGGAGTAATAGACGACAAGACTTTAATCATCTTCTCGTTGTTCACTTTGCCGCGCTCAACGCCTTTCTTCAGGATCTTACCAGCTTCTTTCATGCCCAGATCCAGTGCGTCTTGCTTAATGTCTTTCATGACAGCAGGAACACCTTTAAGCGCTGACTGGTAAGCGATTCCGCCACCCATAATGCCTGCGCCTAAAACACCGGCCGTTTTAATTTCTTTTGTTGCAGCTTTCGCGTATTTCTTCGACTTACCTTTTACGGCTTGATCGGCCAGGAAGATACCCACTTGAGCCTGACAAGCGTCAGTTTGGGTTAAGTCAAAGAACGCGTTATTTTCCGCTTTTAATGCGCCTTCGCGATGTTCGCGGGCACCATTTTCAATGGCTTCTAATGCCTTGTGTGGCGCCGGGTAATGCTTGCCTGCTTTTGCCGCAATCATTCCTTTAGCAGTAACCAGCGTCATCATTAATTCGGTGTCGTTCGCTTTTAACGGATCTAACTTCGGCTGACGTTTCGCTTTCCAGTCTTGCTCACCGGCAGCAGCAGCTTTTGCTAAATTCAACGCCGCTTTTGTCAGGTTCTCTGGTTCAACAACCGCATCGACAGCACCCACTTTAAGGGCGTCTTCTGCTTTGTTGTTTTTGCCGGTAGTAATCCACTCCAAAGCGTTGTCCGGACCAATCACCCGTGGTAAACGCATGGTGCCGCCAAAGCCCGGGATAAGACCCAGCTTAACTTCTGGCAGACCGATGGTTGCTGTGGTGTCTGCTACACGGTAGTCACAGGCTAATAGGGCTTCACAACCACCGCCTAACGCGAAACCTTTAACCGCACCAACTGTTGGTACTGGCAGGTCTTCCAATTGGTCAAATACACGCGATGCTTTTGCTACCCAGCTGCGGGTTTTTTCCTGATCAGAGAATAGTGTCAGGAACTCTGTAATGTCAGCGCCGACAATAAAGGTCGACTTGCTACTGGTGACAATGACGCCACGCAGGTCATCGGTATTTTTAAGTTTTGTCAGCGCTTCGCTGAATTCTTCTAATGTTGCCTGGTCGAATTTATTAACCGAGCCTTTCGCATCAAATTGTAATTCTGCGAAACCTGGTTCGATAAAATCGACCCGAATGCTTTCACCTTGATAGATCATCTTGGGTCTCCCACGACTTCCATTAATTTGTTGCTGTAAAGAAACTGATTCTGTTATAGCTTTGGGTTAAGGTAGAGAGAGTTTGGCGCGAATACGCTAATTTTTCAACGGTTATTTAAACATGCGTTTGAATTAATGAAGAAGCAATCGTTTATCATTCGTTACAGTCGGCCTTTTATTTTCGCTTGGGCAATTGCTGCGGGCGGGGTCTTGCATGCAGAGCCTGCGGTAACAGAGACTATGGGCTCAGAACAGCGAGAGCAGCAGCGCGAGTTATTCAAAAAGGCGGAATATGCCGCCAAAAGAGGGCGCTTAAACGAATACCGGCAGTTACTTCAGGAACTAGACGGTTATCCGCTAAAGCCTTACTTAGAGCTAACTCGGCTAGAACAGGTGGGGTATTTGGCGAATGAAGACAGAGTGCTTCAGTTTTTAGAAACCTATGAAGGCACCCCTCTGGACTGGCAGTTACGCCAACCCTGGCTCAGTTATCTGGCCAGTGAAGGTGAGAACAAACGCTTTATTCGTGACTTCAGGCACCCAGGTACGCTGACACATCGTTGCCAGTTTATTCATGCTCGCCGTGAAGAAGGGCTTGAAGAGGGTCCCTTTAAGCGACAAGTCGACGCGATTTGGCAGCATGGGTTCTCTTTGCCTCAGGCGTGTGATCCGATCTTAAAAGAGTGGACAGAGCTGGGTGGACGAACAGACGAGATGGTTTGGGAACGGTTGCGGTTGGCCGCCACCAGTGGCAACGCAACATTAATTCCCTACTTAACAGGGCTGCTACCGAAACTTCAGCAATATTTGGGCGAGTTTTATCATAAAGTACGCTATTCCCCTGCAGCGATAGAAGACTCAAATTGGTTTAAAGGCCGTTATCCCTCGCGTGAAGCTGAAATCGCTACCTTTGGTTTAAAAAAGTTGATTTGGCGGGACGAAAACATCGCTCTTAGAGCGTACAACAAGCTGAAAGACAGCCTCCCATTTAGCGAAGAGCAGCTGGCAGAGATTGCCGAAGAGTTTGCGGTGGCTCTTAGCTTGGACGACCACCCAGAAGCGCGAATATGGCATTCGCGGGTTCCACCGGAAGCCCTTAACGAACGAGTATTGCAGTGGCGACTGGCTGTTCATATACAGGACAACGATTTTCAAGGTTTAAAAGCGGTTATCAACGCGTTGCCGATGGCCATAAAGCAGGGGAATCAGTGGCGCTACTGGTTAGCCAGGAGCGAAGAAAAGCTGGGGAATGACTTAGCGGCGCAACAGCTTTATGAAGACCTGTCAGATGAACGACATTACTATGGCTTTCTCTCCGCCGCTCGTTTACAAAAGCCAATCAGCTTAGAGCAGGAAAAGCTGGAAGTCAGCGTGGTTCAGCTTGAGCAGGTGCGAAGTCATCCCAGTGTCCAGCGAGCTTATGAATTTATTCAATTAGAGCGATGGGTGGACGCACGCCGCGAATGGAATCATTTACTGACGCAGCTTGATGGTGAAGAGCAAAAAGTCGCTGCGTACTTAGCAAGTGAGTGGGGTTGGCACGATCAGGCCATTTGGACACTCGCGCAAATTGGACACTTTGACGCTGTGGGTATTCGCTTCCCCCTTGCGTATCAGGGAATTTTAAGTCGAGCGTCTCAAGCGGCAGGAATCGATGAAGAATGGGCACTGGCTATTACACGTAGAGAAAGTGCGTTTCGGCATGATGCATACTCAAGTGCCGGCGCTCGAGGGCTCATGCAAATATTACCGAGCACCGCTAAAAAGCTTGATGGTAATTCGAATTGGCGCCGCCTTAATAACCCGTCGGTCAATGTGCGCTTAGGCACCTATTATTTAGGTCGTCTAAAACATCGCTTCGAGAATAACTGGCTGTTGGCTACCGCAAGTTATAACGCGGGCTATTACCGTGTTAGGGAGTGGTTGCCAGAAGAACCGATGGAAGCAGATGCATGGATTGAAACAATACCCTATTATGAAACAAGAGATTACGTTAAAGCGGTATTAAGTTATCAACAAATTTATCGAATGCTGGGTGGTAAAGAAGATAACTTATTTGAAGACGTAATAGACATGAAAATTGTTGGTTCAGAATAGGACAACTATATGATCGCATCGGCCGGTTTATGGCGGTTGTTTCAAAGCCACATTGATGAATTGCAAAAGCGCGCAGAGCGTTTGTTAGAGCGCGAAAACTTAGAATTATTGGCCATTCATTCGGGACAGCAGAAGCGCTGGTTTCTGGATGACATGAACTATCCCTTCAGAGCGAACCCTCATTTCAAAGCCTGGTGCCCAGAAACACAATTGCCCAACGCTTGGGTAATTGTTCAATCTAAGACGAAACCGACATTGGTGCTGTTGGCAGCGGATGACTTTTGGCACACGGTCAAGTCGGTGGAGTCTGAAGATTGGATACGGGCGTTCCACGTGGAACATCTGAAAACGCCAGAGGCTATTGAAACCCTTCTACCTTATGACAAAAAACACGCCGCTTATATCGGTGAACACATAGAGGTGGCTAAAGCGCTTGGTTTTGACAATATAAACCCCGACCCAGTGTTGCACTTTTTTCATTACCATCGATTATTTAAAACAGACTACGAATTGGCGTGTCTGGAAGAAGCAAACGCGCTGGCGGCAAGAGGACATATTGCGGCAGCAGAGGCTTTCGCTGAAGGCGCCTCGGAATTTGAGTGCTTGCTAAGCTATATGTCAGAAACCCGGCAGGGTCAGAACGAAGTCCCTTACGGCCATATTATTGGGCAGAATGAGAATGCCAGCGTTCTACATCATTGGCAACTGGCCACGGCTAATAAAACCCCGTTGCGGTCAATGCTGGTGGATGCGGGGGCGGAAGTCTGTGGTTACGCGGCGGACATATCTCGTACTTGGTCGTACGAGCATAACGAATATGAAGAGCTTATTGCGGCGATTGATCAAATTACGTTAGCGCTGATAGATAAGCTAAAACCGGGCGTTAGTTTTCCTGATTTGCACAGACTTGCCCATGAGCAAATCGCGAACCTGTTATTTGCCTTCGGGTTTGTCCGTTGCAGCCCTGAACAAATGATTGAAGATGGCATCACTACGGTGTTTTTTCCGCATGGACTAGGTCACCCGCTCGGTCTACAGGTCCATGATGTCGGTGCTGCCCAAGCCGACGAACGCGGCACGCCTATTCCTTCACCAAAAGGACAACTAACGCTGCGGACAACCCGTACGGTTGAAGCGAGGCAGGTTTATACCATAGAGCCCGGCATCTACTTTATTGAGCCGTTACTGAATAAGCTGGCGTCGTCGAATAAAACGCACCTGATTAACTGGAAACGCGTGGACGAATTTCGTCCTTACGGTGGTGTTCGTATTGAAGACAACATTGTTGTTTACCGGGAGAAAAATGATAACTTAACGCGTCGAACTGAGCTGAAAGATTTTAAATTGAAGGTGAACTGACGTTGTCGGGTGAGAATTATTTAATCGTCATAGAAGGCGCTGAAGCAGAAATTGAGGTGAAAGGCAGTCGCTTTATTGCCTGTTTAAGTCCGGCAAAAACACAAGAAGACGCACTGGACTTTAAAGAGGCAATTAAAAGACGCTACCCAAAAGCGAGTCACTATTGTACCGCGTCAGTGTTTGGTCACCCCGAGGACAGTCATGGCTATGCTTACAGCGATGACGGCGAGCCGTCAGGAACAGCTGGTCGACCGATGTTGATGGCACTGTGTGACGTCGCTATAGGACAGGTAACGGCTGTTGTTGTTCGGTATTTCGGAGGGACAAAGCTAGGCACGGGAGGTCTTCAACGAGCCTATAAAGACGCCGTGTGTGAAGCGCTGCCTGATATAAAAACGGAAACCCTGGTGTATAAACAGTCGTTCTCAATACGCTTTGACTATACCGATCAAGGGGCCGTCGAACAGCTTTTTGAACGCTATGATGCAGAAGTTTGGGAAGCGGAATACAGCGATATTATTGCTCAGGAAGTACGGCTAGAGCCTTCGAAAGTGAATGAATTACAAGAAAAACTACAGGCTGCCACACAAGGGCGCGTACAGTTGCGCCCGTATGAGCCCATCGACTAGAAGAACATGGCACTGGGTTGGAAGACTCTTTCTACCTGATCGATGTATTTTTTATCGAGCAAGAACAGAATAACGTGGTCGTCTGAGTGAATGATGGTTTCACTGTGCGCCATAAGCACCTCGTTACCACGTACAATTGCGCCAATGGTGGTGCCTGGTGGTAATTTGATGTCTTTTATGGCTTTCCCCACTACTTTTGAGGTGTCCTCGTCGCCGTGCGCAATGGCTTCAATCGCTTCAGCGGCACCTTTTCGTAGCGAGTAAACGTTAACAATATCGCCTCGACGGACGTGAGTCAGTAGCGCCGATACCGTTGCGCGCTGCGGAGAAATCGCAATATCGATTTCTCCGCCCTGAACCAAATCGACATAAGCACTGCGCTGAATAAGTACCATGGTTTTGCGAGCACCCATACGCTTAGCCAGCATGGCCGACATGATATTCGCTTCGTCGTCGTTGGTGACAGCAATAAATACATCAATATCTTCAACGTGCTCTTCTTCTAAAAGCTTTTGATCAGACGCATCGCCCCGGAATATAAGAGTATGCTCTAAACGCTGAGACAACTCTTCGGCGCGTGTCTCAGAACGCTCAATCAGCTTCACCCGATGGTCATCTTCAAGCTGTTTTGCTAAACCGGCACCAATATTACCGCCGCCAACAATCATAATCCGGCGATACTTGCCTTCAAGCTTCTGAAGTTCCTGCATTACCGTGCTAATGTGTCGAGTATCGGCAATAAAGAAAATCTCATCGTCCGCTTCAATCACTGTTGTGCCGGTTGGGCGGATGGGTTTGCCCTGACGGTAAATAGCGGCAACACGAGTGTCGATATTGGGAATGTGCTCGCGCAGGGTTGAAATAGCATGGCCGACAAGTTTACCACCATAGTAAGCTTTGACGGCGACAAGAGACGCTCGACCGCCGGCAAACTCCATAACCTGCAGTGCGCCAGGGTAGTCAATTAAACGTTTAATGTAATTGGTAACAAGCTGTTCAGGTGAAATGATGTTATCGACGGGCGCGTCTTGATTATGAAATAACTGGTCTTTATAACGAATGTACTCTTCTGAGCGAATACGCGCTATTTTCTTCGGCGTATTAAAAATGGAGTAGGCGACCTGGCAGGCAATCATATTGGTTTCATCGCTACTGGTCACCGCAATGAGCAAGTCAGCATCGTCCGCCCCTGCGCGTCTTAAAACGTCAGGGTGGGCGCCGTTGCCTGCAACGACACGTAAATCGTATTTGTCCTGTAAGTCATCCAATAGGTCGGCGTTTGTGTCGACAATCGTGATATCGTTCTTTTCACCGACTAAGTTTTCAGCCAGCGTACCGCCAACCTGACCAACGCCCAGTATGATTATTTTCATTGTGCTTTTTTGAGTCTCGCGTAAAAGAAGCCGTCGCCGTCAGCATCACCCGGTAAAACTTGAACCATGGTCTGATTCGGCTCTATGGGTATGAGAGTAGCATCGCTGTGTTGTTTTAGGAAAGTCTCTATCTGAGACTGATTCTCTTCCCGCATTACTGAACAGGTTGCGTAAAGGAGTTCTCCTCCGGGAGTCAGTGTTTCCCATAGTGCGTTCAGTATGTTGCCCTGCAGTTCAGCAAGCTCGGTGATATCACTTTGTCTTCGAAGCCATTTGATGTCCGGGTGCCTACGAATTACGCCAGTCGCAGAGCAGGGCGCATCTAATAATATGCGGTCAAAAGGCTTGCCGTCCCACCACGTTGACGGGGCGGCCGCATCCGCACAGTGAATTTCTGCTGAAAGTTGCTGGCGCGCTAAGTTCTCGTTAATGCGTTCTATACGGTTTGCGTCGAGTTCGACAGCGTGAACCGGGCGTTCGAACGAGTGCCTTTCCAATAAGTGTAAAAGTTTTCCGCCCGGCGCGGCACAGCAGTCGAGTACTCGGTGTCTGCTATCCACATTAAGATAGTCAGCGGCCAGCTGTGCCGAGCGATCTTGCACCGACACAGCGCCGTCATGAAATTGAGGCAACTTATCGACTGGGCATGGCGTTAGCAACTTAATCGCGTTACGTGCTTCCGTGTCTGGCACCGCATCGATACCCTGGCTTTTCAGTTGCGCCATATAGTCATCGCGGGAGAATTGGCGCTCGTTAACGCGAAGCCACATCGGAGGGTGCTGGTTATTTTCCCTGAGAATGGATGTCGCTTTATCGCCGTGGTCACTTTCAAGCTGTTGTACCAACCAACGAGGGTGATTGTGAGTGCTATCTTCAGGTAAGTGGCGCTCAAAGTTTTCATCGGCGTCAGGCGCTTCTCGCAATAGTTGGCGCAACACTCCGTTGATAAGCGCTTTGTTATTGCGTTTTTTCAATACAGCGGCCGCTTCAACCGTTGCGCTCACTGCCGCGTGGTCTTTGATACGCTGACAATAGAGCTGATAGGCACCGACCAACAACAGGTAATGCAGGACTTTCAACTTGCCTTTAAGCGGCTGCTGAAGCTTAGCGCCAATAAGGTTGTTTAACGTAGGAAGGACGCGCAACACGCCGTAACTAATTGAACTTGCTAAACGTTTGTCCGGTGGGGAGAGCTTTGAGGTGGCGTTTGGCAGCGCAGTGGATAATGACTCGCCTTTTTCCAATACCTGAAAAAGCGCAGTTGCTGCAGCTGCTCGGCTCGCTGCGCCTGAACCCTTGCTTTCACTTTTATTTGATTCACTCATAATAGCTGTAAGCCTTCAGTAAAAACCTTGGCATAACCGTTAATGAGTGTTGCGGCTGGCTGAGGCTTCTTACCTGGCATTTGTGCTTTGGTGATTCGCAAAACACCATCACCCGTGGCAACATCAATACCGTCGCTAGACGTTTGTACAATCGTCCCCGGTGTTGCTCGGTTTGCGCCTTGTGCAATCTCTGCTTCAATGACCTTTATGGTTTTTTGTTCACCCAATTGGCCTGACTCGCACCAGCTCACCGGCCAAGGAGTAAATGCGCGAGTACATCGTTCTATAAAAGCAGCAGACTCATTCCAGTCGATTCTCGCTTCTGCTTTGCTGAGCTTTTTCGCATAAGTGGCCTGTGTATCATCTTGTACTTTTGCGTTCGCCTGATATGCGTCTAGCTCTTTCAGAGTTTCAACTAACGCTTGTGGACCAAGCGCTTCCAGCTTCTTATAAAGCGATGCGGAGGTTTCGTTAGGGTCAATTGCGCAGCGCTTTTCCAGTAGTACGGGGCCTGTATCTAATCCTGCTTCCATTTGCATAACCGCAACGCCGGACTCAGTGTCGCCCGCCCATATCGCTCGCTGAATAGGAGCTGCGCCGCGCCACCTTGGCAGCAGAGAGCCGTGAACATTCAGGCAGCCTTTGACCGGAATATCGAGTGCCGCTTGCGGCAATAGTAAACCATAAGCGACAACAATCATGACATCCGGCTTTAATGCCTGGAGCTGTTGCTGTGCTTCCTCGGTTTTCAGCGACTCGGGCTGAAATACGGGTAACTGATTAGCTTCAGCCAGCTGCTTAACGGCGCTAGGCTGTAACTTTTTTCCGCGCCCAGCCGGGCGGTCAGGTTGGGTATAGACACCGACAATATCAAAGTCGGTGTCTAAAAGATGCGACAAGTGCTGTGCCGCAAAGTCAGGCGTTCCGGCAAAAACGATGCGCATTATTGGGCTTCCGACGCAAATTTTTCAGCTAAGCGCTGCTCTTTTTCCAGTTTTTTGCGAATGCGCTCACGTTTCAATGGCGATAGGTAATCGACAAACAGCTTGCCGTTTAAATGGTCAATTTCGTGCTGGATACAAATAGCCAGTAAGCCTTCTGCATTCAGTGAGAACGCTTCGCCATTTTTGTCCAACGCTTTTACCGTAATAGTTTCGGCCCGTTCAACTTTGGCGTAAACGCCTGGAAACGACAGGCAGCCCTCGTCATTTTTAAAATGACCTTCTGCTTTGGTGATTTCCGGGTTAATAAAAACCAGTGGTTCATTTTGATCTTCGCTGCAGTCAGCAACAAACAAACGCTGATGCACGTCTACTTGCGTTGCCGCCAGTCCGACACCTTGTTCGTCGTACATCGTTTCGAACATATCATCGATAACCGCACGGATAGAATCGTCTACTTTCGCAATGGGCTGTGCGACTTTACGTAAACGTTCGTCGGGATATTTAAGAACTGTCATTTTTGCCATAGAAACCTCCAAAACTTCATCTACCCTATAGTTTACCTTAAATTGACTGGTGAAGGACAGGGCATGGATGCTGAGCAGTTATGTTTATTAATGGGGGCGGCAAAGGCGCCAAACAAGGTGCAGAAAGCGGCGAGGGAATGTACCTCTATTGCCGAGCTATCTGAGCGATGGGGGCAATCGTTTAAACCGGTCGACCCTAAATGGGTGAAAGCGGCGACAACATGGACGCAAACGGAGCGGCAGGGCGTCATTTCGTATTTTTGTGACGACTACCCTGAAGCTTTAAAGTCCATTCAAAACCCGCCTTGGTTGTTGTATTACCGGGGGCGCAAAGAATTACTGCAAGGCGTAGGCGTGGCTGTTGTCGGCAGCCGAAAAGCATCGCACAGTGGCTTGCAAATTACGGACTGGATAGCCAAAGATTTGGTTGCTGCCGGTATCGTCGTGGTGAGCGGCCTGGCAATGGGTATCGACGCGCAGGCGCACAAAACTGCCGCAGATAAAGGCAAAACTATTGCGGTGCTTGGGACGGGAATAGACCAGTATTACCCGCGCAGGAATAAAACCTTGCAGGATTTTATTGCTCACCAGGGACTGCTGATTTCTGAATTTCCACCGGGGCAGACCGCCAGAATTGATCACTTCCCCCGCCGCAATCGTATTATTAGTGGTATTAGTCAGGCTGTTGTGGTGGTCGAGGCGGCTCGTAAAAGCGGCTCGTTGTCGACCGCCATTCATGGTCTGAACGAAGGTCGGGAAGTGGGCGCGGTGCCGGGCTCTGTGCTGATGCCGGAACACCAAGGCTGTCATTGGTTATTACAGCAAGGCGCTAAGTTGATTAACACACCGCAGGATATTCTCGATTGGTTTGGGGTAAGCGCTAACGACGCGGTCGATGGCTGCGGGTCGCGCGAAGAGAATGAAAGCTTGGCAAACTGCCGTTTGTTCGCTAGTCTGAATTCAGAGCCACGAACAATTGATGACATGGTACAATTGTCCGGACTCGAGGTTGCTGAAGTCATGGAGAAGATAGTGTTATACGAATTAGATGGACTTGTGGCAGCCGTACCAGGCGGTTATATCAAAGTGGGGAGGCGCTAAATCATGTTTGATATCCTCATGTATTTATTTGAAAACTATATCCATTCTGAAATGGAAGTGGTGGTCGATCACGACGAGCTGACCAATGAATTAACGCGCGCTGGTTTCCGTGAACAGGAAATTCAAAAGGCGTTAGCGTGGTTAGAGCGCTTGGCCGACTTACAGGAATTAGAAACCAAATCTTATATTGATGCGTCCGCTACCCAAGCGACTCGCATTTACACAGCTGATGAAATGACTCGTCTGGACAGCCAGTGTCGTGGTTTTATCATGTATCTGGAAAACTTGGGCGTGTTGGACTTTGCCACACGTGAAGTGGTCATTGATCGTGTCATGGAGCTGGAAACAGCCCGCTTTACATTAGACGATCTGAAATGGGTTGTTTTGATGGTGTTGTTTAATGTACCCGGACAAGAAGCTGCTTACGACCAAATGGAAGGGCTTC
Organism: Idiomarina piscisalsi; assembly: GCF_002211765.1. Classification (NCBI taxonomy): domain Bacteria; kingdom Pseudomonadati; phylum Pseudomonadota; class Gammaproteobacteria; order Alteromonadales; family Idiomarinaceae; genus Idiomarina; species Idiomarina piscisalsi. Next base: position 2,564,921 of record NZ_CP022133.1, on the reverse strand, counting down.
TGTTCGAAGAAGCAGACGGACCCTTACATTAATGTCCGCTGATGAACGCTGCCCGCGTTGTCAGCGGCCGTTAGTTATAAAACATGTTGGCCATAACAGTTTTTTAGGTTGTACCGGCTACCCGGACTGCGATTACAAGCGTGGCTTAAGAGAACAGTCTGAAATAGAGCCTGAAAACTTAGGCGTTCCCTGTCCTGAGTGTGGCGAAGAACTGCAATTGAAAAGCGGCCGCTATGGCTTATTTGTCGGGTGCAGCAACTTTCCTGACTGCGAGTTCGTTACTGAGCCTGATGCGGGCAATGACGACACCATTCAATGCCCTGAGTGTAAAAAAGGTCAGTTACGACAAAAAACGTCCCGCCGAGGCACCGTTTTCTATGCCTGTGACCAGTATCCCACTTGCCAATTTACAGTGAATCAGCCGCCGGTCGATGAGTCTTGCCCTAAGTGTGGTTTTGCACTGTTAGTGAAGCGGAAAACAGCCTCTGGTATGCGAAAAGTCTGTATACAAAAGCAATGCGACTATAAATCTGACACGCTATAATACCCCGCAACAATTTAACGAGAGAGAGCATTATGTCTCACGACTGGGAAGCCGCGAAAGAAGCGGTAAAAACCGGGGTGATAGCGTACCCGACAGAAGCCGTTTTTGGGCTTGGCTGTGACCCGTCCAACGAAATTGCTATTCAACGACTACTCAGCTTGAAACAGCGTCCGGCAGAAAAAGGCGTTATTTTAATTGCCGCTGACTACAGCCAATTGCTGCCATATGTTGATGACACGGCCATACCTCAGGATAAACGGTTTTCTGTGCTTTCGCACTGGCCAGGTCCAGTGACGCTTATTCTGCCAGCAAGAAAGACCACATCGAGGCTGCTGACAGGCGGACGAGACACTATTGCAGTCCGAGTTTCAGCTCATGAAGCGGTGAGAGAGTTATGCCGTGAGCTGGGTCATGCGCTGGTGTCGACCAGTGCTAACCTGACTGGCGAAGAGCCGGCACGCACCGCCGAAGAGGTTAAGCAGCAGTTTGGTGACAAAGTCAGCTGGGTAATGGATGCCTCAACCGGCGGCGCTAAGAACCCGACTCGTATTATCGACCCATTTAGCAATAAGGTGCTTCGAGACGATGCATAGTAGCTATTTAACGCAAGTAAAAGACTACTTAATGGCACTGCAGGACAGTATTTGCCAGCAGTTAGAAAAGGCAGACGGTGCAGAAGAGTTTCAGGAAGACAGCTGGGATCGCCCAGGCGGGGGTGGCGGTCGCTCTCGTATTTTGAAAAATGGTGCGGTTTTTGAGCAAGGCGGCGTCGGCTTCTCGCATGTGTATGGTGAAAAAATGCCTGCCTCTGCAACCGCACACCGACCGGAACTGGAAGGTCGCGACTTTAATGCCTGCGGCGTGTCATTGGTGTTGCACCCTAAAAACCCCTTCGTACCAACGGTTCACATGAACGTGCGCTTTTTTATTGCCCAAAAAGAAGGGGAAGAGCCTGTTTGGTGGTTCGGAGGTGGCTTTGACTTAACGCCGTTTTATGCGTTTGAAGAAGACGTTGTTGGCTGGCATAAAACAGCGAAGCAGGCGTTAGACAGCGTTGATGAAGCGTTTTATCCGGAATACAAGCAATGGTGCGACGACTACTTCTTTTTAAAACACCGCAACGAAGCGCGCGGTGTGGGTGGTGTTTTTTTTGATGATTTGAATGACCGGCCGTTTGAAGAGTGTTTTTCGGTGATAAAAGCCGTTGGTGACGCATTCACCAAAGCCTATCTGCCGATAGTTGAACGCCGTAAAGAGACGCCTTACACCGAGCAACATCGAGACTTCCAGCTTTATCGCCGTGGGCGTTACGTTGAATTTAATTTGGTGTGGGACAGAGGCACCTTATTTGGCCTGCAAACAGGCGGCCGAACTGAGTCCATTTTAATGTCAATGCCTCCGCTTGTGCGCTGGGAGTACAACTGGAGCCCTGAGCCGGGCTCAGCTGAAGAACAGTTGACGTCTTACTACTTACAACCCAGAGATTGGCTGGCAGAGCAATGACGAGTTCGGTGCGTTTGGGTGTCTTCGGAAACCCGGTGGCTCACAGTTTGTCACCAACCATTCATAGTTTATTTGCAGAGCTTCGCGATGAACGTATTTTGTATGAGAGAATGCTTGCAACGCCGGCTAATTTTCCAAAAGCGGTTGCTCAGTTTTTCCGTGATGGTGGAACAGGCGCAAATGTTACCTTGCCCTTTAAAGAGCAAGCTGCACAACTGGCAAACACCTTAACCGAAAGAGCCCGAGTTGCTGGCGCAGTAAACACGTTAATGAAAGTTAGTTCAGGCTTTGTTGTTGGAGACAACACCGACGGCGAAGGTTTCGTTAAAGATTTAAGTAGAAAAGGCTTTCATGTAAGTGGGTGCTCACTTGTGCTGTTGGGTTCAGGCGGCTCAGCTCGCGGCGTGTTATCGGCATTACTGAGTTTGAATCCGGCGAAAGTGTATTTGGTTAACCGAACGTTGGAGAAAGCCCAGGCGCTTAAGCAGCTGCTTGTCGACTTGAGCGTTCCCGGTGCCGAGAATATTCAGGTTGTATCAAATGCCGACAGTATTAATGAAAAGGTTGATGCAGTCGTAAATGCCACCAGCAGCAGTCTTCATAATATAGACATTCCGTTGCCGCAGAATTTTGCTGACGATGCATGGGGCTATGACTTAATGTACAGCGATAACGCCACTCATTTTCTTAAGCAACTAGAAAGGGCTGGCATTAAAAGCCGTGCGGATGGATTGGGAATGTTGATTGAGCAGGCGGCTTCCTCTTATCAATTGTGGATGGGTGGGGAGCGACCCGATACCACCTTTGTTATGTCCAAAATACGGGTCTGAACCCACTGATTTTTAAGTGGTTTAGAAAAACTTTTATAAAGCCGAAAAATTACCGAACAAAAGAATATAAAAAAATGGATTTTGGTAGTAGATCATCCCGAATTTTGTGGTAGTCTGTTTGACCGGTTTGGGAAAGTTTTTTCAGTCCTACTGAACACCAAATCAATAAGTTTCCACAGTGAAACTTTAGCAATAAAAATAATAAGGTAAGCTAGGGTACCTGCCGTTTTAAACCCATCAGTATCAACAAGTTAGCTATATTTAAAGACACGGGGAAACTTTGTTTTCTGACTGTGGAATAGATCGTTGTCAACAAACATATCCACAGCTTACACACAGGCTGTTCAGTGGTGTGAAACCGCCAGATGTGGCATCCTATTAGGAAATGTTTAATCGGACACAAAACCTATGTCGGCAACCGTTCCTAAGAACCCTTTTATTCTTGTTGATGGCTCATCGTATTTATTCCGTGCATTTCATGCGCCGCCACACTTAACTAACTCCAATGGTGAACCAACCGGCGCGATATACGGTGTGGTAAACATGCTTCGTAGCCTGTTGAAAAAATACCAACCCTCGCACATGGCCGTTGTGTTTGACGCGAAAGGTAAAACCTTCCGAAGCGATATCTATGACGAATACAAAGCGCACAGACCGCCAATGCCGGATGATCTCAGAAGCCAGATAGAGCCGCTCCACAATATCGTTAAAGCAATGGGCCTGCCGCTATTGTGCATTGACGGTGTCGAGGCCGATGACGTTATTGGTACATTGGCTCAACAGGCTGGCGATCAGGGCCGTTTTACGCTCATCAGCACGGGCGATAAAGACATGGCGCAGCTGGTGAATGACCACGTTATGCTGATAAACACCATGACCGATACACTCATGGATACCGAGGGGGTTGAGAAGAAGTTTGGTGTTAAGCCTCAGCAAATTATTGATTACCTGGCGCTCATGGGCGACAGCTCAGATAACATTCCTGGCTTGCCTAAGGTCGGTGAGAAGACCGCTCAGGCGATGCTTCAGGGCATACCCAGTATTGATAAAATTTACGACGATATCGACGCGGTAACATCGTTATCATTCCGCGGTGCTAAGTCGATGCCGGACAAGCTTCGTGAGTATAAAGATCAATTGCTGATGTCGCGTGAGTTGGCCACCATAAAGCTCGATGTCGAGCTGCCCATGCACCCGGATGATCTCCATATTCAGCCGGCAGATGCAGAAAAGTTAGCTGAGCTTTATGGTCAGTGTGAATTTCGTCGCTGGTTAGGCGAGCTTATGGAACAGGGCGCCGCGACTGATCAGGCGCTAGGTGAAGAAAGTTCTGATAAGGTCAGTAGCGATATTTCCTCAGAAGGCTACCGAACGTTACAAACCGAAAAAGACGTAGAAGACTATCTCAATGGGCTTTCTGACGCGGATTTTGTGGCATTTGATACTGAAACCACTAGCTTGAATTATATGCAGGCTGAGCTGGTTGGCGTGTCTTTAGCAATCGAGCCGGGTAAAGCGGTTTACATCCCGGTGGGACATGATTACATGGACGCCCCTGAGCAGGTTGGTCGCGATTGGTTGCTGAAAAAACTAAAACCAATTTTAGAGAAAGACAGCCCGAAAAAGGTGGGTCAGAATTTAAAATACGATGCGCATATTTTGCGTCGATACGGCATTCGGTTGAGCGGTATTTTAAATGACACCATGCTGGCGTCTTATGTGTTTAACAGCGTCGGCGCGCGTCATGATATGGACACTCTAAGCCTACATTATTTAAACCATAAAACCATTAGCTTCGAAGACATCGCCGGTAAAGGTGCGAAGCAGCTGACCTTCAACCAAATTGAGCTTGAAAAGGCCGCACCTTATGCCGCTGAAGACGCTGACATTACTTTACGTCTGCATGAGGTGCTTTGGAAAAAAGTGGAGGAAACGGGCAGCGAGCTACAAAGTGTTTTAACCGATATCGAGGTGCCGCTTATCTCTGTGCTGTGCGATATGGAGCAGTATGGTGTGCGCATAGACGCTAATTTACTGGGCAAACAAAGCCAGGAAATTACTGAAAAGCTGGCAGAGCTTGAGAAAAAAGCGTTCGATATTGCCGGAGAAGAGTTTAATTTAGGCTCGACTAAGCAGCTACAGCGCATTTTCTTTGAAAAGCTGGAGCTTCCGGTCATTAAGAAAACGCCTAAGGGCGCTCCGTCAACGGCAGAAGAAGTGTTGCACGAGTTGGCGCATGATTACCCGCTGCCGGATGTGATATTACAGCATCGAAGCTTGTCTAAATTAAAGTCGACGTACACTGACAAACTGCCAAAAATGATAAACCCGGAAACGGGGCGAGTGCATACCTCGTATCAGCAAGCGGTTGCGGCAACGGGCCGGTTGTCATCGACGGATCCAAACTTGCAGAATATCCCGATTCGAACCGCGGAAGGTCGTCGAGTTCGTCAGGCCTTTGTTCCTGAAGACGGGTATAAAATCGTTGCGATTGACTACAGTCAGATTGAGCTGCGGATTATGGCCCATTTGTCGCAGGATAAGTCACTGTTGAATGCCTTTGCCGAAGGTCTGGATATTCACAGGGCGACGGCGGCAGAAGTCTTTGGATGCAAAACCGAAGACGTCACGGGCGAGCAGCGTCGGCAAGCCAAGGCGGTAAACTTTGGGCTTATTTATGGTATGTCGGCATTCGGCTTGGCTCGTCAGCTGGGCATTGCCCGTAACGATGCTCAGCATTACATGGATAAATACTTTGAGCGTTTCCCCGGCGTCTTGAGATACATGGAAGACACCCGAAAGCAAGCGAAAGACCAAGGTTACGTTAAAACCTTATTTGGTCGCCGCTTACCGTTGCCGGACATAAAAGCCAGTAACGGCGCGCGTAGAAAGGGTGCTGAACGAGCGGCAATTAATGCGCCAATGCAAGGCACTGCGGCGGATATTATTAAAAAGGCGATGCTGCAGGTGGCTGGCTGGATTCATAAAAATAACTGCCAGGACGATGTCCGTATGCTGATGCAGGTGCACGATGAGCTTGTTTTTGAAATAAAAGAAGCAAAACTGGACGACTATATTAAGGAGTTAACAGCGGTTATGGAAAACGCTGCACGCCTTGATGTGCCTTTGATTGCAGAAGCGGGCAAAGGAAAAAATTGGGATGAAGCGCACTAGACTCAAAAAAAGCTGAACTTTTTTTGAGCACCCTAGTCAGATTAATTGAGGGAAATAATCCACCCTCAACAAATTGTTCTCCCTGGATTACTTTTACCCGGCTCTATTGAGCCGGGTTTTTTATGCATTTTACTGGGTTGCGTTGTTTTTGCTTTTATCCCGCGCAGGCATACCGGCAAGCCCTGAGCGACCTTTTCGGTTTGCAAACCAGACACCAACTAAAATGGCCGCCATGCCAATACCATGCTGAAACCAGAACGGCTCACCGTCCAGTACACCCAGCAACACGGCAACAACCGGAATAAGGTAAGTGACTGAACTGGTAAATACCGTATTGGTTAGGCGAACGACATGGTTAAAAATAACCAAGGCGCCGGCGGTACCAATAATGCCCAAAACTAAAACCGACACTAAAGAGAGCAGGGCGCCGGGTTGTTGAACCTGTGCTACAAATTCAGTGCCGACAAACAGATAAATGGTTGCGGGTACCGCCGCCATTAATAAGGAAATGCCGGTAATTGTCAGTGGCGCTAAATCGGTTATTTTGTGTTTTATCAGGTTGAGGTTAAGCCCGTAACAGACCGTTGCGGCCATGACCAGCAGTGCGTAGAGATTAAAGTCCCAACCACCATTCGCTGAGGCCGTAATTAGTAAAAGCGTACCGCCTAAACCAATGATAATACCGATAACCTGAGCGACTTTTGCCGACTGATGGAAAAATAGCGCGCCGATAACCAGTGTGGTGATGGGCGTTAATGCATTCAACACGCCGGTGACACCACTGGCGAGCTGCGTTTGGGCAATGGCAAACATGAACGCTGGTATGAAGCTTCCTACCAAGCCAACGCTGGCCAGCTTCAACCAATGTTTACGAGTAATTTTATTCAGACGTTTTGCTATAAAGGGGGCTAATACAATACCTGCAGAGCTAATTCTTAAAGCGCCCACTTCCATTGGGCCAAAGGCGATAAGCCCCTTTTTAATCAACAAAAATGAGCTCCCCCAAATAAGGGAAAGTAACCCCAATAACAACCAAGCGCTGAGTGGGTGTTGATTATCCGTCATCTTGGCTGCCAAACCACTCGTTGAGTTTGTTTTCAAGTTGCTCTACGCCAATGCGCTTTAAAGAGGAAAAGGCTTCAACCTGGACGTCACCATTGAAGGCAATGGAGGCTTGTCGAGCTTGCAGAACCGTCGATTTGCGCGGACCTTGCTTTAGCTTGTCTGCTTTGGTCAGCAACGCGAGTACAGGAATACCGCAGTCGGCTGCCCAGTAGATAAGCTCTTGATCCGTTTCGCGGAACGGATGGCGAATATCCATAAGTACCACAATGCCTTTTAAGCTGTCGCGTTTTTGCAAGTATTCAGCCAACGCCTTTTGCCACTTTTCTTTAACTGCCATAGGCACTTTCGCGAAACCATAACCGGGTAAGTCGATGAGTCGCTCGCCGCTGTCGAGTTCAAATACGTTAATTAACTGCGTACGGCCGGGGGTCTTACTGGTTCTGGCCAAAGCTTTTTGCCGTGTTAACGTGTTTAGCGCACTTGATTTACCGGCGTTAGAGCGCCCGGCAAAAGCAATTTCAATTCCCGTATCAGGCGGCAATTTCGTTATGTCTGGTGCGCTGGTGACAAAGCTAGCGCTTGCGTAGTTCAGAGGTTTCATTGACACAGATAGGGTCACTTATTGGTTAAAAAATCTAAAACAGACCCCATTATGAATGATCTCAGCACGTCAGCCAACGACGAATTCCAGATAGATTAGCTATTAATCATTTAATCCACACAAGTTTTGTGTAAAATAGCAACCTGTTTAAGGTGATTTGTTGGGGCGCGTGGCGCCATCCAGAACAGAAGAGAAGCAAACATGAAAAAATTCGCAATCTTATTGGGACTTTTCTTCGGTACCACGGGTATCGCATTAGCGCAAAGTGGCGATGCCGAAGCTGGTAAAGAGAAATCACAGGTATGTGCGGCTTGTCATGGGCCCAATGGTGAATCTCCAACCGATATGTACCCGCACTTGGCCGGTCAACACGAAAAGTATTTGTACAAGCAGTTGATGGACTTTAAGCGCGCCTCTGAAACAGGCGGTGAAGAAGGTCGCAACAACCCGATTATGATGGGACAAGTAGCAAGTTTATCTGAACAAGACATGGCGGATCTAGCTGCATTCTATGCATCGCAGGACGAGCCAAAAGGCGAAACACCTAAAGAATTAATTGCAAAAGGCGAAGACTTCTTCCGCCGCGGTAATCCCGAAACCAATATTCCATCCTGTGCAGCTTGTCATGGTCCGCGTGGTAATGGCATGGGCTTAGCGGCATTTCCTGACATTTCAGGTCAGCATGCAGCCTATACGGAGTCTCAGTTGAAAATGTTCCGCAGCGGTGAGCGTGCAAATGATCCAAATGGCATGATGCGAGGCGTTGCTGAGAAAATGACGGACGAAGAAATTGAGCTTATGTCAAAATTCTTAAGCGGCTTGTATTAAGCCTCTTAAAAAGTTGAAACCCCTTAGAAAAAGCGGCTTTTTAGCCGCTTTTTTCATTCTTAATTAGAATAATTCAGAACCTTTCAGAACTTTTTCAGGAGTTTCTGCTCTCCCGCTTTCATAGTTTACGCACCGTTTACTTATAGGTGCGAACAATGAGCCTCATAAAATCGAGTCATAAAAATCCATTTGCCACTGTCGTGGCTTTCTTGATTGTTATTATTCTTGGCACAACGGCATTAATTAACCTGCCTGTTCAATTAATGCCGAATATCGACAAGCCAGTCATTACTGTTCTGAACTCTTGGCGCTCAGCTGCTCCAGAAGAAATGGAGTCGGAGATTGTTGAGCCCCAAGAGGAAATTATAAAGAACATTGTGGGCGTCGAGTCTATCAAGACATCGGTACGAAACGGCATGTCTTTCACCACTATCGAGTTTAATTTAGAACAAGACATGCAGCAGGCGTTTATCAATGTAATCAATGCATTGAACCAGGTACAGGGCATGCCTATTGAGGCAGCAGAGCCTATGACGATTTTGGGCGAGTACCAGGCTGGCACTGCAACAATGATGATTCGTAAACTTGGCGAAAATCAGACCAAGGACTTTACTGAATACCAAGAGCTTATAAAGCATAAAGTTGCCCCACGGCTTAGAAATATTCCGGGAGTTACGAATGTTAATTTAGCGAGCTACCTAAATAACCAGCTACAAGTGACTTTTGACCCTTATAAGCTTGCAGCTCTCGGTATTACCATTCCTAAACTCATGAGCAGAGTGACAGAATCAAAAGACTTTTCTGGTGGTTTCGCAGACGTTGGTCGTCGTGAATATTCAGTCCGCTACCAGGGGCAGTTCTCACCTGAGGAGCTTGAGCAACTCGTTGTTTCTCATAACGAGGGACGCCCTGTCTATTTAGGTGAAGTTGCGGACGTAGTTTTAGGCTACCAAAAGCAGTACAACTTCATTTATCGTAATTCTCAGCCAGGGTTTTACATCTCTCTGGATGCGTCAAAAAAAGCCAACACCATTGAGATATTTGAGCACCTAAACAAAGTCATTGCGGAGTTAAATGAACATGAACTAAACCCGCGTGGTTTGGATATGGTTCTGAGCTTTGACTCTTCCTCGGTGATCAAACGTGCTATTAACCTAGTGCAAAGCAATCTGAGTATTGGTATTGCTCTGGCCCTGTTAATGCTTTACTGGATGATACGGGGCGTTCGCTCAACGCTGCTTATTAGCATCACAATACCTGTGTCATTAAGTGCTGCATTACTGGGTCTGAGCTTCCTCGATCGTTCTTTGAATATTATTTCTCTGGCCGGACTCGCCTTTTCGACTGGTCTGGTTCTGGATGCCGCGATTGTTGTTCAGGAAAATATTGTTCGACTTCGACAGCAGGGGCTAGGCTTAAAAGAAGCTGTTGTAAAGGGAGCACAAGAGGTATCTCGCGCCTTATTTGCTGCGACAGTAACAACCGTAGCTATTTTCCTGCCGGTTATCTTTATGGGGGGCGTTGCAGGTCAGTTGTTTCATGACCTTGCGGTAACAATGAGCATTGCTGTAGTTGCTTCAACGCTAACTGCTTTATTGTTATTGCCTGTTGTGGCTGCTTTTATTCTAAAAGGCACCTCCGAGCAAGTGAAGCCACTTCCGGCTTGGGGTAGCTTAGCTGCTTTTTATCAACGTTATTGCCGCACACCGAAGCAAATAATGAGCTGGGCTGTAGGCTTAGGTTTTAGCTCTATTTTGTGCATATTCTTCTTAATGCCTAAAACAGATTTTCTACCAGAAGCGAAGTTTGAAGGTATTATTGCCGTTCTTCAGACTCCTCCTTCTACCAACTATTGCGTATTGGAAGAAGAGCTCGCCCGCGAGATTATTGAGCGACTAGAGCTCTACCGTGCCGGTGAAAAGTTACCGAAAATTAAAGACTTTAACGTGACTATGAGCTCTGGTGGTAAAGCCGTCTTTATTTATCCGGAAGACCCGTCTAAGTCAGCTGAACTTTTGCAGGCGGTTCGGACAGATGTCCTGAGCGGACTGCCTGATACGAAAGGCTTTGCCTTTAATATGTCGTTAATCAACTCTGTAAAAGTGGGGTCAGGCCGGAGTGTTTATATGGACTTCACTGGTCAGCTTGATGACACTACTGATATTGTCATGCAACGCACTATGAAGTTAATAGGCGATCGCATTCCCGGGTCGTACATTCGACGAGTGCCTAATGCGCAAGCGGTGCAGGCTGAGCTGCAAATAACCCCCAATAATTATGCAATAGCGAACTCTGGGCTTAATCGTAATCAAGTGGGTCAGGTTATACGCAGCATGACCGATGGCCAATTTGTCGGCGAGCATTACGACGGTCTGGTAAGACGTGATGTTATTGTTAAGACGCATGCCTGGAACACTCCGGAGGAGCTGGCCGCAATGCCGGTTTATACGCCTGGCAGCGGTATTCAAACCATTGATCAACTAACTCAGCAAAGAAGAACGGTTTCGGCTACTGAGTTACGTCGACTGGACGGTCAGCGAGCATTAACCATTGGGGTGACTCCGCCGGATAATGTCTCACTTGAGGATACTATTGCCGTTCTTCAGGAGCTGAAACTAGAGGCGGAGCAGCAACTGTCCAACCAAACGTTTATTAGTTTAAGTGGTGGTGCGGACGATTTGAAAGAAACCGTTGACACAATGGTCACTAACTTCGCATTTGCTATCTTAATTTTGCTCCTAATTATGGCCGCGATATTCCGTTCGGTCGTCGACAGCCTGCTGGTTTTGTTGACAACCCCTGTCGCTGTTGCGGGTGGCACCTTGGGCTTATGGATACTGAATTTATTTAAGTTTCAACCGCTCGACTTATTGACCATGATTGGGTTTGTGATTTTGCTTGGCTTGGTTGTTAACAACGCCATTCTAATGATTGAAAAAACACGCCATGCCCAACAGCGAGGGCTTACTATTTCTGAAGCTATCGCTGAGGCCATATCGCAACGCGTTCGACCTATTTATATGAGTTCACTAACGTCTGTGGTCGGGATGCTTCCCCTTGCGCTAATACCCGGTGCCGGCAGTGAGTTATACCAAGGCTTAGCTGTCGTCATTTTAAGTGGTATGGCGATAAGCACCTTATTTACTGTGTTTGCCATTAGTTCACTACTTTACATAGCTGAAAGACTATCGCCTAAACGATTCGTTCTGGAGCCGTCAGTGTCTAGTCGTATACCTACATCTACCTTATAAGAGGTGAATCATGAAAATTATTGAGAAAACTTTATTAGTAACATTATTAGCAACTTTCCTGTTAAGCACGGCAACTTATGCGGCCAATGAGCCGGTCGTGTCTGTCGCGACAGTCGAGCAGAAAAAGCTGAGCCCCGCAATTCGAGTTACGGGTCATGTGCAGTCCCGCTATCAAACTGAGTTATCCAGCGGAATTTCAGGCATTGTCGACTGGACTGCTGAGGAAGGTGAATATGTGAATGAGGGGGATACGGTAGCTAAGTTAGATACCACTCAGCTGCAACTAGAAGAGCAACGCCTTGCGGTACGTATCATGCGTCAAAAGGTTGAGGTAAAGCGGCTGCAGCAGGAGTTCGATAGGTTGGAGCGCTTGAAAAGCAGCCAGTCAGTGTCTGCTCAAGCTCTAGATAGAGCTCAGACTGATAAAGAGCTAGCAGAAGCTGACTTGCAGTTATTGGAGCTTGAGCGTCAGCAGGCGCAGGATAATTTGAATAAGGCGCAGGTGAAAGCGCCGTTTTCTGGAATAGTCTCGAAACGTTATGTGAGAGAAGGGCAGGCGGTTGGCAGTACATCTCAATTGCTTAAATTGGTGAGCTTAGAAGAACTGGAAGTTAAGTTACACGGACCACTTGCTTACAGCCGTTATTTAGAAGCAAAAGACTCTGTAGAAGTTTACCTTAGTGGCGGACGTACTGTGCTTCCCGTTAGAGCAGTTGTGGCTGTCAGTGATGAACGATCGCAAACCTTTACTGCTTACTTAGATATCCCTGAGCTTCAGCTAGAGCGATTTGATATTGGACAGGTTGTCAGCGTAAGCGTGCCAAGCGCGGTAGAAAAGAACTATGTTTCAGTACCGCGTGACGCTCTAGTCATTAACTCTCACGGGCATTTTGTTTATAAGCTTGATAGTGAAAACCGAGCTCATAAAGTTCCTGTGGAAATTACTGAAGGTATGGGAAACCGCGTGGGCGTAACTGGTGGTCTGGCTATAGGTGAGAAGGTTATAGTAAGAGGTGCAGAAACCTTACAAGATGGCGTTATTGTTAAGGTATTAACGGCTAATGAGTTTCCATTGGCCAGTTAATTTCGAATATAGCTTTGCATTTTGCTCTTGATCCCATCAAATTTTGAATGTTGGTTTAGCGGCTCGTAAAGAGGGTCTATAGGAATGAAGACAGCGGCAGGCTGCTTAATTTCAATAGCCCTCTCAAGCCAGTGAATAGCTTGATCAAAGTCGCCCGCAATTAGCGCATAGCGCGCCCAGGATAGTGGCGGTAAGTGGTGCCCAAGGTTGGCCTCTATTCGCTTATCTAATAGCTCCTGATAAACAGAGGTTAAACCTTGAGTATGAAATAGGTTTTCATAATGTGTAATTTGTTCAGGAGAAAGCTCTTGCTCAATCATCATTTGTTTTAAGGTTCTAAATGTGGCGTCCTTGTCTTCTGTTAAAATCGCAATACGATTCAGAACTCTGGGAGATAGACGAGATTCAGCCTCCGAATTGGCAATGCGCTGCACTTCGGCTTTGGCAAGGTCGTATTCCCCCTTCAATAAATACACATACGACATGTTCAAGTATCTATAGTAATCGGGGTTTTTCCGGCGAAGCTCATCGAGAAACTCTTCTGCTTGTTTAAAGTCACCAATAGCAAGTAAAAACTCTGAATAACCTTGATAAACAAGTGGGTCATCTGGACTATACTTTAGTGCATTAAGGTAGGCGGCTTGAGCTGCTTCAAACTCCCAGTCAGCGATGTGTGAAAGCCACGCTCTCAATAGCCAGGCGCGGCCGTTGGCAGGGTCTTTTTCTATGATGAAATCCACTATTGACGACACTTCATCTCGATAAATCCCAATATCCCTGTAACTGTTCAACATGCTTAGGTTTAGTTTGGCTTCAGCAACAGTGAGATAAGCCGGAATATAGTCAGGCGTTAGTTTAATAACATCTCGAGCTATAGAGATCGCTTTGCGTTGGTGCTCTGTATCTACAACTTCCAGCGCTTCACGCGCCTGGTTGTGTTGTTCCGTTATTGCTTTTGGGAACTCGCTTTTTTCATTTTGCTTCGAGGGAGCATTAAAGAGGTGAAGGGCGCCAACGGTTAGTAGCGCTAGTGCGGTAGTGGCTAGTATGACAAGGCCTGTGTGGTACTTTCGAGGTTTGGCCTTACTTTTGTGAATCTGCGCTGATGGCTCTTTAGGTCGGCTCGGTTCCACTTCTGCTTTTTGGCTAGTGACTTCTTGCAGCCATTGATAGCCTCTGCCGGATAATGTTTTTACATAAAACGGGTTATGGCGGTTATCGGAGAGTACTTTTCGCAACTTGCTTATTGCAACCGATAGACTATCTTCGTTAACTACTCGGTCAGGCCAAACAGCTTCAATTATTTCCGCTTTAGAGAGTTCTTTATTGTGACTTTTGCAAAACACCACCAATAGTGCACAAACTCGCTGCTCCAAAATGACGGAGTGGGAGTCTGATATCAACAAGTTACGTTCAGGTTGAAACTGGAAGCCTGAAAAATGATATTCGGTGTTTTGCATTTGTGTTTTATTTTTAACTATAGCTAAAGTGGAGTCTGAAAGGCAAATGAATCTCCGTTGTTAACAAAAAGTAATAAAAAAGTTGTTTTTTAGATCAAGAAAGTTGTTGAATTAATATTTGGTTCAAGTATTGTTAACAACGCTCGAGGACGGTCTAGCCGGACAAAAACAAAAATAATTGGCTTGTAGCCCTTGAGAAAATAATAAAAAGACTGTAAAAATACAGCTAACTCGATACAAAAAAATAACAAGAGGTCGAGGCGATTATCGAAAAGTTAGATTTCCGTTTTGTAAACAGTCATCTCATTTATCGATAATCCAGGGAGTAAACAGCCGAGAGGCTTGCGGTTGCTCCATTTAATAATAACAACAATAAAAACAGGTTACGGAAGACCGCAATAACAACTCGGAAGCAGTGACAACCATTCTCATAGTAGCAGTGCGCTGCCCGTCTTATGAGAAAGCAGGCGATGGCAACATCGCCTTTTTTCTTTTCTACCCCCTCATTCTTATTCCAACAATGACGTTTTACGCATTCTTGCGTTACAATACCCCTATATCTTTACTTTAACGTTTTCCTAACCAGGAGCGACAATGACTCGCCGAAAGAAAACACGTAAGACAGGTCCTTTGGCACCCTCGAAGCAGCCAAAAGACAAGCGCCCAAGTGAAGTAAGCACTAAGGGGAAAAAGAAAGGGAAAGGTCTGCGGCCGGGCCAGCGCCACCTTGAGCATCAAAAAGCAACCGCGACTCAAAGCGAAAGTTCGGATGAGAAAGATCCTCGCGTTGGCAGTCGCCGTAAAATAGAACTTGTGATGACGCCTGAGCAGCAGTTGCAGCAGCTGCAAAACGATGAGCGCCTACAAAGTTTGGCTGAACGCTTTGAAGAAGGGGAAACCTTGAGTGCCGAAGAGCAGCGCTATTTGGATGAAAAGTCAGAGCGTTACGAAACACTTATCAGCAAGCTGGGTTACGAGCTTGATGACGACTGGGATGATGAGGAGTACTAATGTCCAGTGAACTACTTTGGGTAATAGCCATAGTTGGGCTCGTTATTATTATCGGGCTTGGATGGTATGCGGCAACGCTAATGTTACGACTACGTGGTCAGAATAATATACGCAAAGCGGCCGTACAAAAGCGTGTTGATCGAATTGACGAGAGTATTATTACGATAGCTAAGGCAATGCAACAAGAGCAGTGCCCTTTGTCTGAAGGGTGTTTACGAATCGTTGTGCTGCTCGACCATCGGCCGGAAGCGGTCAAATATGACTACTCGCAGGACTATCCGGCGATGCATGACATGTACGACAAAATTAAACACATGCCGACACATGAAAACCGCAAAAAGTTTCCTAAGAAAAAGATTCGTGAGCTGGATGATGAGCGTGAAGGATACGAGAAAAACATGCGCGACATTATCCTTGCTGACGTCGACAAGCTATTGAAGAATTTTCCCGCCGCCTGAGGAGGCCGCATGGCGTTTTTTAAAGGAATGAAAGAAGACATCGCCAGTGTATTCGATCGTGACCCGGCTGCTCGCAATACCATGGAGGTACTGTTCCATTACCCCGGGCTGCACGCCATTTGGTTTCATCGTATAAGCCATAAACTGTGGACGTGGAAGTTTTACTGGCT
Source organism: Idiomarina piscisalsi (assembly GCF_002211765.1). Taxonomy (NCBI): domain Bacteria; kingdom Pseudomonadati; phylum Pseudomonadota; class Gammaproteobacteria; order Alteromonadales; family Idiomarinaceae; genus Idiomarina; species Idiomarina piscisalsi. Next base: position 2,548,942 of record NZ_CP022133.1, on the reverse strand, counting down.
GGCTCGTTTTCTTTCAAACGTTGCGCGTTGGCTGACCGGTATTGAAATACATCCGGGCGCTAAAATAGGGCGCCGCTTTTTCATCGACCACGGTATGGGCGTTGTGATTGGTGAAACCGCGGAAATAGGTGACGACGTTACGTTGTATCACGGTGTCACTTTAGGCGGCACCAGCTGGCATAAAGGCAAAAGACACCCAACGTTGAAAGACGGTGTTGTTATTGGTGCCGGTGCAAAAGTCTTAGGGCCGCTCACGGTTGGCCAGCAGGCGAGAATTGGCTCGAATGCCGTGGTGGTACGTGACGTTCCTGAGCTAACGACGGTTGTTGGTATTCCTGCTCGTGTGGCGAAGTCGGGTGTTGATAAAGAGACCAGTGAACGCCGGGAAAAAATGGCGCGAGAGTATGGCTTTGATGCATATGCGATTTCGGCGGATAACCCTGATCCCGTCGCGACAGCGATAGGTCGTATGCTTGACCATGTTCAAGTTTTAGATACCAAGGTCGCTGATCTTTGCCAGGCGATCAATAAGCTTGGTGGTGATGTATGCGGCGAAATTCCGGAAGTTGATGTCGATGATGTCGACTTTTTGGAAGAAACTGAGCGCGCCGCTGAGCGACGCACTCATCATAAAGAGCAGGATAACTTTTAGGACTTCAAGTCAAAGCGTTCAATAAGCGAGTAGAGCTGCTTAATGGTTGATTGCAGCTCTGTGCTTGAACTCTGAGTCTGCTCCGATGTTGCTTGAGTTGAGCGTGCAGTGTCCGCAATAGAGGTGATTTGCTCGCTGATATGCTCAGCAACTCCGCTTTGCTCTTCAACGGCCGACGCCATTTGGGTGGACATATCTGAAATTTCCTGGATAGCCGTCGATATTTCGCCCAACGCTGTGTCGGCTTCTCTCACTTTGTTGACCCCATCAGCCGCAGCTTCTTCGCCTTTGTTCGATACAGAAACCGCGTTACCCGCTTTATCGCGCAGTTGTTGAATGACCTGATGAATGCTGTCTGTTGATTGAGTTGTGCGTTGCGCCAAGTTACGTACTTCGTCTGCTACTACCGAGAACCCACGACCGTGTTCACCGGCACGTGCTGCCTCAATGGCGGCGTTAAGAGCCAGTAAATTGGTTTGGTCAGCAATCGATGAAATTAAATCGGCTGCTTCACCTATCGCACCGGTTGACTGATCGAGCTCATGAACCGTTTGAGCAATTTCCTTAACTGCGTCGTGCAAGCTGACAATAACATCACTCGCTTGACGCGCGAGCTGAACACTGTTTTCGACATTAGCTCGGGCCGATTCAGCTTGCTGGGCGTTACGCTCTACCGTATCAGCCACTTCCTGAATTGCCGACGACATTTCATTCATGGCCGTTGCGGTTTGTTCGGTCGATGCTGTTTGCTTGTCTATTTGAGCTTTACTGTCCGCTGCTTGTTGGTGAGTGTCATCTGCTATCGCTAAAAGTCCTGAAACTGCATCTTTCATGCGGCTAAGGGCGGTCCTGTTTCGTGCGCCTTCGCTTAATAGCTGCATCGCCAGTTTTGCTTCTCGCCCCTGCATATTGAAGTAGGTCATTCCTACTAACTCAGAGTCGAAGGCTTCGGGACGTAGATTAAGTAGTCCTTGCAGCATTCGGCCAATATAAGCGCCATAGGCAAAGGTCGTTACGGCGGTCGCCGCAAGTGCGATAAGCGCAGCCACGGGTTGACCCATTAATGCAATGACCGCACTGGCCGTAACGCCCGGAATCACAACCGGCATGAGGTCTTTGCAGCCAAGCCAGAAACGCTGAGTTAGCGGTAATGCATGTTTGCCTGCGTTTAGTCGGTCATAAACCGATTGAGCACGCTTTTTTCGGGTATCTGATGTGGCGACACGAACGGACTCAAAGCCTTGCGGCTTTCCGTCTTCCATAATGGGTGTGACATACGCACTAACCCAGTAATGGTCGCCATTTTTACAACGGTTTTTAACAAGGCCCATCCAGGGCTTGCCCCGTTTAATGGTTTTCCACATATGCTCGAATACGCCTGCTGGCATATCCGGATGGCGCAGAATGTTGTGTGGTGAACCAATGAGTTGGTCGCGTGTGTAGCCGCTTACTTTGACGAAATCTTCATTGCAGTGACGAATAACGCCTTTTAGATCTGTCGAAGAGATTAGTCTGTAGTGATCGGGGAAACGGTTTTCCTTGCCGGTGACCGGACCATTATTTTTCATAACAACCTTTTAAGAAACTTTGATTAATATCAATACTAGTAAAGTTATCGTATTTTTTCAGGAATAGTTGAGGGAAAGACAAAAGAAAGTTTATTAATGCATAAAAAAACGCCGCTTAAAAAAGCGGCGTTTCGAAATTCTTTAAAACGCTTAATGCACTATGTGCACTAAGAGTTCCTTACATAGGAACTACGTTTTCAGCTTGAGGACCTTTAGGACCTTGAGCAACGGTGAAAGAAACTTGTTGGCCTTCAGCCAAAGTTTTGAAACCGTCTGCTTGGATAGCGCTGAAATGTACGAATACGTCTGCGCCGTTTTCTTGCTCGATGAAACCGAAGCCTTTTGCTTCGTTAAAGAATTTTACTTTACCAGTAGTAGTAGACATGCTGATATTTCCTCGTAGTGCATGTTAAAAACAAAAATGCTCAAAAAACTTGGTATTACTTGGACTTACAAAACGAGGTACAGCAAAAAAGGACTTCGTAAATAATCTCAAATCAATAGCCGAAATTTTCTCAGCGGCTTCGAGTATACGCTTTATACAGCCCGAGTCAACAAGACCTTGTTTTATTTTAACCAGTTACGACTAATGTGGCGGAAAGTATCGGTACCAGACTTCTCAAGCCACTCGAACGCCGCCATTTCAGAAGTAATAATTTCAATGCCGGAGTTTCTCATGCGCTCTATCGCACATTCTTTGTCTGTGGGGCGTCTTGAGCCAACCGTGTCAGACGGCAAAAAGACCTGGTAACCCGCATTTTGCATATCTATAGCGGTTTGCATGACACAAACGTGCGTTTCCATGCCCATAATAACAAGGTGTTTTTTATTGTATTCACTGAGCACATCGCGGAAGGTTTGCTCTTTCAAGGCACTGAAGTGGGTTTTCTCGACCACTCGGCCGGCTTCAATAATGTCCTGCAAGGCACTAACGGTGTAGCCCAGGCCTTTGGGATATTGCTCGGTAATTAAAATGGGCACGTCCAGTTGCATAGCAATTTCGCCCAGCCAGCGCATACGTGAGGTGACAACGTCACGTTGGTGAATGGCCGGTAACAGCCGTTCCTGAGCATCGACAATAAGAAGCAGCGAGTCTTGGGCTGAAAGCAACATGGAATACCTCATTAGCAATGTTTTATAGCATTCTACCTTAGCGGATTAACAAGGCGATTAGCAAAAAGTCGTAGCTTGCTTAAAAAATCCGCAGTAAATTTGCAGTCGCGCCCGCCAATAGCTACAATTCCCGCCTTTCCAAATGCAGATGCACATCCAAAACAGTAAATAAAAGGTGACACCATGGCTCCGGTATTGATTCTAATGGGTTCCCAGTCCGATTGGCCGGTAATGCAAAAAGCAGCAGAAATGCTGGAATCGCTGAACGTAAAGTGGCAGGCGAAGGTCGTTTCTGCGCATCGTACGCCGGACTTACTTAAGTCGACTATGGAACAAGCCGAGCAAGACGGAGTGCCTGTGGTTATTGCCGGCGCCGGCGGCGCTGCTCATTTACCGGGTATGCTGGCGGCTTATACGGCTATTCCTGTGTTTGGTGTGCCGGTTCCAAGCAAGCAATTAAAAGGTTTAGACAGTTTATTGTCTATTGTGCAAATGCCTAAAGGTGTCGCTGTTGGTACTCTGGCGATTGGTGATGCCGGTGCGGCCAATGCGGGCTTGTTGGCTGCTCAGGTTATTGGCAGCTTTGACAGCGACGTGCGTAAACGCGTACATGAATTCCGCACAGCGCAGAAAGAAAAAGTCATGGCGAACTCAGATTTGGAGCTGCCAAAATGAAAATTTTGATCCTTGGCAACGGGCAGTTAGGTCAAATGCTGGGTAAAGCTGTTATTCAGCAGGGGCATGAATGTGTCTTATACAGTGACCGACTGGATAAGGTGATGGCTTTAGGTAGCCAACAACCTTTGGCAATGACGCTAGCCGAGGCGAATGACTGGGCGGATGTAACCACCTGGGAGCACGAGCACTTAGGCGAAGCGCTGGTTGCTAAAACGGCCGATAAGTTTTTATTAAAAGCAGAGCGTTTCAATGGCTTAGTTGATCGTCGTACGCAAAAAGCGCTTTGTGATGAGCTGGATATTCCCACTTCCGCCTGGAAAGCTTATGAGAACACTACTGAATTGACGGCTATTTTAGAAAGCTGTGACCATGCGGTTGTGATCAAATCAGCAAAAGGTGGTTACGACGGTAAAGGGCAGTGGCGCTGGAAGCCAGGCGAGGACATTACCGCTATTGCTGAAGATGCAGGACAACGCCCGGGTATTGTCGAAGACATGATAGCCTTTACCGATGAGGTGTCCGTTGTTGGAGCGCGCTCGCATAAAGGTGAGCAGCGCTGTTTCCCGCTGACTTTGAATGTTCATACGAAAGGTATCCTGTCTTATAGTTTGGCGGGCGCAGAACACTTTTCTAAAGCGCTTGAGGCGTTAGCCAAAGAGCATCATAAAAAGCTGACCGATGCACTCGACTACGTCGGCGTTTTGGCTATAGAGTTTTTCGTGGTTGGAGAGGGTGACAACCAGCATTTGCTGGTGAACGAAGTGGCTCCGCGAGTTCATAATTCAGGGCACTGGACGATGAGCGGCGCTAATTGCGACCAGTTTAATCTGCATATTCGTGCGATTACCGGCTTACCGCTGCCAGAGCTGCTTATTGCGCCGACATTAATGGTTAATGTGATTGGCGTGGCCGGTATTCCTGAAGCTTTATGGGAAGCGGCTGCCGCTGAATGTCATTGGTATGGCAAGGATGCGCGACCGGGTCGTAAAGTCGGTCACGTGAATATTATGATCGACTCGTTTGAGCGGGGCGAGAATTTAGCTTCTACGTGGGCGGATAAACTGCAACTGTTAGCAAGTTAATTCCAGCTTAGGTGAGCGGTTAAAACCGCTCATCCAGCCATTTCTGCATGTCCTGAACCTGCTCTAAGCACAGTGAGTGCGGCATTGGGTAGGTTTGATACGTCACTGAGAACCCTTTCTCTTTCAAAATTGCACACGCTTTCTGGCTAAGAACTTCCGGAACCACAGGATCTTGGGTACCGTGCTGAACCAAAATGGGCAGTTGTGCATTGGCTTCATTGACCTGAATATCGTCGGCTGTCGCAAAGTACGTAGAATGCGCCATTAAACCCGCCAGCGGTTTCGGGTAGGTCAAAGCAGCTTCATAACCCACGGCGCCGCCCTGTGAGAACCCGGCAATGATAATGCGTTTACTGTCGATGCCTTGAGCAACTTGCTCGTCTATCATGGCGTGTACTTTAGCCGCCGACTCGCGCAGCTGTTTGCTGTCTATCTGGCGATCGATGCTCATGTCGGTAATGTCGTACCAGGCGGGCATAACCATGCCCTGGTTTATGGTGACCGGCATTTGTGGCGCATGAGGGAACAAAAAGCGAACCTGCGCGTTGGCAAATTTTAAGTGCTCAGTCATGGGGACAAAGTCATTGCCTGAAGCACCCAGGCCATGCAACCAAATGATAACGGCGTCGGCTGTGCCTGCCGGTTCGTGTTTTATGACTTCCAGAGACATTACTGCTTTCCTATTTCTGCGGCAGGGTAAGACCCCAGCCAGTGAATGTTGTTCATAGCGGTCAATTCTTCAAGAGCAGAAGCGACACCCGGTTCGCTGCGGTGACCATCAAAGTCGATAAAGAAATGATAGTCACCAAACTGACTACCCGCCGGCCGCGACACTATAGAGGTTAAGTTGATTTGCTGCTTTGCAAACACCTGCAAGCTGTCGACCAGTAAGCCGGGGTGGTCGTTGTCATCAATGAGCAGCAAGCTGCTTTTCCAACGCTGGTCCTTAATGAACTCAGGCTCTTCAGATGTTGCGGATAATACCACGAAGCGCGTTTCGTTGCGTGGGTTGTCAGCGATATTGTTATTCAATATCTGCAACGTCTCCGGGCAACTAATGTGTTGGGGAACGATGGCTGCAGACGCCTCTTCAGCCGTCAGTAGAGCTTGAAGCGACGCGGCGTTGCTGGCCGTATGAATAATAGGCAGTCCGAGCTTGTGTAAGTACGAGTTACATTGTCCGGCTGCGACAAACTGCGCCCATACCTGGGTAGGGTTCGCACGATTACTGAGACACTGAAAGCCAACAGGAATACGAATTTCCGCCTGAATGCGCAAGGGCCGTTGAACCAAATAGTCGACGACCGGAGAAACGAAGCCTTCGGTCAAATTTTCAATAGGAACAACGGCAGCGTCGCATTCCTTACCTACTGAATCCAGGCAGCTGACCAGGTTATCCAGTAACTGAATGTCGTGATCTTGTTCAGGCTGATAAAGCCCCGCGGCAACCTCGGAAAAGGTGCCGGCAGGGCCTAGCGTGGCGAACTTCATTTTTTATATTGCTCAAACCAGGCCAGTGCATGTTCTATTTTGGCAATCATGTTGGAGGGTCGAGCCGTCACCCCATGAAACGCATCCGGAACACGAACCATAGCTGTATCTACTTTTTGCAGCTTCAATGCCTGGTAGAACTGCTCGGTTTCAGATATCGGCGTACGACGATCTTTCTCACCGGTAAATAGCAACACGGGCGTTTCGACGTCGCCGACCATAGACAGTGGTGAACGTTGCCAATAGTGCTCTAGCTCTTCCCATGGCATACCCGGGAATTGGTTGGTAATTTGACCAATTGAGCTGTCAGCGGTCAGTACTTTACTCACCCAGTTAATGACCGGGTTCGTGGCTGCCGCAGCGTTGAAACGGTTGGTTAGACCTACGGCATACGCTGTGGCGATGCCACCTGCGGACCCGCCGGCAATAAACAAGTTGTCTGAGTCGGCAATTCCCTTATCAATGAGTAAATCAATGCCACTCATGTGGTCGGCAAAGTCATAAGGTGACGAGTAGTTGCCGTCCAGCAGCATGGCAAAGTCTTTACCGTATGAAGTACTGCCGCGATGGTTTACATAAAGCACCACATAGCCCTCGGCGGCATAGCGTTGATGTTCTGCCGCAAAATGCGGGCCGTAAGACAAATGAGGGCCGCCGTGTATTTCTAACAGCAGAGGATACTCTTTGCTTTCATCGTAATTTGGCGGCGTAATGTACCAGCCATGAATTTCCTGACCGTCGTAGCGAGATTCGTAGCGAATTTCGTGGACTTTACCCAGTTCACGATGGCCAAGAAGGTCTTCATTCAGTTGAGTAAATTGAACCGCTTCACCACCTTGAGGCTGATAGCCGACATCGGCCGGGCGATATTCGGAGCCTTTGGTGTAGGCAATAGCGCCGGTTTTTGACGCTGAAAACGAGCCCATGGTGTATGGTCGGCTGACATAAACGCCGGACACATCATCCACCCGATTCGTTAGTTCATTGTTCAATGTGACATCAGCAACAACGGTTTTGCCCTGGTCAGCGTATGAAACCGCTAGTGAGTCGTTTCCGGTCCATTGTGGCGAACTAAAAGAACGGTCAAAGTCAGCTTGAAGTTCGGTTTCTGAACGCTCGCTCCAATCCATGATCCACAGTTGTGATTTATGGTAAGGCACCGGCTCATTGGAGCTGTGCAAGTACGCCAGACGCTTTCCGTCAGGAGAAAACTGCGGGGATGACTCGCGACCAGGCTTGTCGGTAACTTGCGCTACTTCCTTTGAGCTCAGGCTGACACTGTAAAGGTCACTTTCGTTAACCTGATACGCCCAGTCTTCCGAGCGGTTACCGGAAAAGACGATATGGCTGTCGTCTTCTGTCCAGGCCAGAGGGCCGCCGTGTCGATAAGGGCCTTCGGTCAGTTGGCGCGCGGTGCCACCCTCAGCGGGAACCACGAAGAGTTGGGTATGTGCCGGCTCCAGAACGCCGCGACCATCGCGCTGATAATAAGCTTCTTCCACAATAATCGGCGATTCAGACCATTTAGCGCCCTTGGGTTTTTTCGGCTTTTTCACGCTTTTAGCGAATGGCGTAGGCTCTGCATTCACTGACATGGTGAAGGCTAACTGAGAATCGTCGTTAGACCAGCTGATACTGCCCGGGCTATTGCTCACGTGCGTGACTTTTGCGGTACGCTGCTCTTTAATCCAATGAACATGAATTTGGTTTTTATCAGAGCGGTTAGACGCAAAGGCAAGACGAGTACCATCATTCGACCAGGCCAGACTGCCGTAGCTGAATTGATCGTCAAAAATCGGTAAATGTTGACCGGTTTCAGTATCAATCAGCCATAATGAGCGACGCGTATTGTCTTCCATATTGTCGAAACTGTTGCGTATGTACGCAATGTATTTGCCGTTTGGCGAAATACTGACTTGATTGGCGTATTCAAGCTGGAAAATATCTTCCGCCTGGAATGTTGTCTTGGCGGCGTCTTGAGCCAACGTTGGCACGGAAGTGAAAAGTAGCGCTAGGCTACCTGCGATAACGGATTGCTTTAACCACATTGTTGTTCTCCTTTCGGTTATGGCTTTACGTTACTCAAGCTGACGAAGCGATGCAAAGAGTTCCGTTCAAGTTCGCAGAAAATACGGTAAACTGACGCTCTGCCTCCAAAACAGGAAAAAGGAAATCCCATGCACTACCGCCAAACTCGCGCCGAAATATCGACTGCAGCAATTGCGCATAACGCTCAGTGGGTACGTAAGACAATGAATGGCGGAAAGCTATTGGGCGTAGTAAAAGCGGATGGGTACGGACATGGTGTTGCGCCTGCTGCTCAGGCGTTGACGCCTCATGTGGATGGCATGGCGGCTGGTTTTATGGAAGAAGCCTTAGCCGTTCGCGAGACCGGTTACACTGGGCCCTTAGTCATTTTAGAGGGCTGTTTTTCAGCGTCGGAACTTTCCGTGTGCGCAGAGCATAACCTGAGCCCGGTAGTTCACTGTGAGCAGCAATTGCAGGCTATTGAACAAACTGCGTTAAATAAGCCGCTGTGGGTATGGCTAAAAGTTGATACCGGCATGCACCGGTTGGGTTGGTCTGAAGAGCAGACTCAGCAGGCCATGGTAAGGCTAAACGCAAGCCGGAATGTGTTGGGCGTCACTCTTATGTCGCATTTAGCCAATGCGGATGCAGACCATAAGCTGAACGCAGAGCAAAAGCGACTGTTTTGCCAGCTGTCTGAAAGCACCGACGGCTACCAAGCCCGCAGTTTTCATAATTCAGCTGGCTTATTGAATCCGGAGACCCAGTGGGTGTTGCAAGAGAATGACTGGGTCAGGGCTGGATTATTGTTGTACGGCGTTAATCCGTCAGCGGTCACGGAGGTGCAGGCGAGTTTAAAGCCAGCCATGCGTTTAGTTGCTCCCATCATTGCGTTGCATAAGCTAGAGAGAGGAGAGTCGGTTGGCTACGGTAGTGCGTGGACCGCTCAACGACCAAGTCTTATAGCAACCGTGGCAATGGGCTATGCGGACGGGTATCCTCGCCAGGCTGAAAACGGAACGCCTGCTATGGTTCGTGGGCAGATCGTTGGTTTAGCTGGTCGTGTGTCAATGGATATGCTGACCATAGATGTGACGGATGTTGCTGATGTACAAATTGGCGATGATGTTGAACTCTGGGGTCCGAATATCGACGTGCGTCAAATTGCCGCATGTGCTGGTACTATTTCCTGGCATTTGCTCACGGGTGTTAGCGTGAGAGTGCCGAGAGTTAAGGTGTAGAGGCTTATTACGCTATTAGCCATACAAAAAGTATGGCAATTATTAGTATTTGTCCTGCAAGCGCACCTGATCTTTATCAATAAGGGCGTATACTTAAGGCAATCCTAAACAACCGGTGCTTGCCATGTTTGAGAGTTTTGACGCGCTATTTCTGGCGCGCTTTCAGTTCGCTTTTACTGTTGCGTTTCACATTATTTTCCCTGCCTTCACGATTGGGGTGGCTAGTTATTTAGCCGTTCTAGAAGGGCTATATCTAAAAACCAGAAATCCGGTCTACCAGAAATTATTCCGATACTGGGTCAAGATTTTCGCCGTCGCTTTTGGTATGGGGGTAGTGTCGGGCATTGTGATGAGTTACCAGTTTGGTACGAACTGGTCGGTATTCTCAGACAAGGCAGGGCCGGTTATCGGGCCACTAATGGGCTACGAAGTGCTGACAGCTTTTTTCCTTGAGGCGGGCTTCTTAGGCGTCATGCTGTTTGGCATGAATAAAGTCGGCGAAAAGCTGCATTTCTTCGCTACCTTGATGGTGGCATTTGGCACAGCCCTTTCAGCGTTTTGGATACTGTCGGTAAACAGCTGGATGCAAACTCCGGCAGGCTACGCCATGAACGATGTTGGTCAGTTTATCGTTACCGATTGGTTTGACGTGGTCTTTAATCCTTCTTTTCCCTATCGGCTGGCGCATATGCTGCTGGCGGCTTATCTGACCGTCGCTTTTGTGGTGGGTGCAGTCGGTGCTCTGCATTTGCTGAAAGACAAAACCAATGCGGCGGCACGTAAAATGTTTTCCATGGCCATGTGGATGGCGCTTATTGTGGCACCGTTGCAGGTTCTTGTTGGCGATTTTCATGGACTGAATACGCAGGAGCATCAGCCGGCCAAAGTTGCAGCAATGGAAGGACACTTCCATACGGAAGCTGAAGCGCCTTTATATCTGTTCGGCTTGCCCAACGAAGAAACGGCGACAGTCGATTACGCACTAAAAGTTCCCGGCCTTGCCAGCATTATTCTGAAGCACGATATTAACGCCGAAGTCACTGGCCTCGACCAATTTCCGCGTGAAGAATGGCCGCCAGTGGCAACCGTGTTCTGGGCATTCAGAATTATGGTTGGTATTGGTGTGTTAATGGTGCTTGCAGGGTTATGGTCTGGTCTGCAACGGTTACGCGGTAAGCTTTACGATAATAGTCTGCTATTGCGCTTCAGTGTGTTTATGGGGCCAATGGGTTTTGTTGCTGTTATTGCTGGTTGGATAGTCACCGAAGTTGGGCGTCAGCCTTGGGTTATTCAGGGCTTGCTACGTACCGCCGATGCGGCGTCTCCTATTGATAAAGCCGGTGTCGCAGGCAGCCTAATCGCCTTTATTGTGGTCTACTTCCTCGTTTTTGGTGCCGGTACGTTCTATATTCTGCGCAAAATGGCTGGAGACCCTGAGAAAGTGACCATTCCTGATTATGCTAAGCATAAGCCTACAATGGCGGCTGAACGCATTTACGATGAGGAGGCCTAAGCTATGGATTACGCACTGATTTGGGCAATACTAATTTCGGTCGCCGTATTTGCTTACGTTGCACTGGACGGCTTTGACCTGGGAATTGCACTGCTTTTCCCCTGGTTTAAAAAAGAAGAAGACCGCGACGTCATGATGAACACCGTGGCGCCAGTCTGGGATGGTAATGAAACCTGGCTAGTGCTTGGCGGCGGTGGCTTGCTGGCGGTGTTTCCGCTCGCGTATTCGGTGCTGATGCCGGCTCTTTATATGCCGGTTATTGCGATGCTGCTGGGACTTATTTTTCGCGGTGTGGCTTTTGAGTATCGCTTTAAAACCAAGCGGGCGAAAGGCATCTGGGACTTGTCTTTTATCGTTGGCTCGCTAATAGCCGCACTGAGTCAGGGTATTATGTTAGGTGCAATGCTACAGGGTATAGAGGTTACTGATAGGGCGTATTCTGGCGGTTGGTTTGACTGGCTGACCCCATTTAGTTTCTTCTGCGGTGTGGCGGTGGTTATTGGCTATATGATGCTGGGAGCGACCTGGTTAGTCATGAAAACCAAAGGTGACCTGCAGCGTCAAAGTTATCGCGCGGGCTGGTACAGCGCCATTTTACTGGTTGCCTGCATTGCCTTTGTCAGTCTTTATTTGCCTTACGTTGACAGCTACATTGCCGAGCGTTGGTTTACTTACCCAGCATCGGTTGGCTTGTGGGTGTTACCGATATTGTTGGTGGTTATTACTCTGGGCTTACTGCGATCGTTACAAAAACGGCAGGAAGGACGACCTTACCTCTGGGGGCTTGGCCTGTTTTTACTGTCCTTTGCCGGGTTTGCGGTCAGCATTTTCCCTTACCTGGTACCGCGCAGCATTACCTTGTGGCAGGCCGCCGCGCCGGACAACAGCCTGAAGTTTTTACTTATTGGCGCTGTAGTGCTCTTGCCGATTATCTTTGCCTACACGGGTTATACCTATTGGGTGTTCAGAGGTAAGGTAGACCCGAACAGCGGGTATCACGACTGATGAAGCCTGTATTTAAAAAATGGCTATGGTTTGTCGGCCTGTGGTGCCTGGGTGTACTGGCTGTCACCTTAGTTGGTAGCCTGATCCGCTGGGCTTTATTGTAAGCTTGCGCTAGGCTAAAGGCAGATTTGACGCCGGAGGCAACCAAAATGAAATTGACTCACCTTCTGGCCGCAACTGTTGCGGCCTTATTTTTATCGGCTTGTAATAACGCCGAACCTCAGGGTAATGAAACCCGCAGTGCCGACTACGTCGTTAAAAACGTCACTGTCATTGACTGGCTTAAGGGCGAGCCTAATGTCATTGATCAACAAACACTGGTGGTGAATAACGGCTACATTAGTGGCGTATTTTCGAGTGCTGAAGCCCCGGTTTTTGATGACAACACGCGAATAATTGATGCTGAGGGACAATACGCTCTTCCGGGTATGGCAGAAATGCACGGTCATGTGCCGCCGGCAACAGACTTTGGTGACTTCCCTAAACGCTACGCCGACGACATGTTGTTTTTGTACATTGCCAATGGCGTAACAACGGTGCGTGGCATGCTGGGCTATCCGCACCAGCTGCAGCTGAAATCAGACATTGAATCGGGAGAGCGTCAGGGGCCAACTTTATATTTAGCCGGGCCCAGCTTTAGTGGCAATACCATAGAGTCGGTTGAACAGGTAACGGAGCGGGTTATAGCCCAACGTGAAGAAGGGTGGGACTTACTAAAAGTGCATCCGGGGTTAACCCTTGAAGAATATGAGGCTATGGCAGGCACGGCTCGACAGGCGGGCATGGACTTTGCCGGACATGTGCCGGCAGAGGTCGGATTAAAACGAGCCATGGAAGCAGGCCAGAGAACCATTGATCACCTGGACGGTTACCTGGCTTACGTTGATGCCATGAACAGAGAAATAACGCAGGGCGAACTTGATTTGCTGGTGGCTATGACACTGGAGCATGATATTGCGGTTGTGCCCACTCAGGCCTTATGGAAAACCCTGATAGGGGCGGGCGATCCGAACAAACTGAAAGAGTACCCGGAAATTCAGTTGGTACCAACGGCTGTTCGGGAAGGGTGGCTAAACTACTACGATAACCCCAGCAGCTACTTCAATCAGGAACAGGCACAAGTGCAGCAGGAAAATCGCCAAAAGCTACTACACGCTCTGCATGAAGGCGGCGCAAAGATCATTTTTGGAACCGATGCGCCACAGTTGTTCAGCGTTCCGGGTTATTCGGTACACCACGAAATACGTCTGATGTCGGAAGCGGGTATACCTATGGCTGATATTCTGCGTTCCGCCACGGTAGCGGCAGGCGACTACTTTGCCGAACAGGATACCTTTGGACGAATTGCCGCCGGACATCGTGCTGACTTTATTCTGTTAAAGGATAACCCTTTGGAGAACCCCGATACCCTGCGAGAGAACCAAGGGGTTATGGTGCGTGGGCAATGGCTGAGTCGAGAAGCTATTGATAAGAAAGTTGAGGAAATTCTCGCTGCTTATGCGCAGTAGTTAAAAAAAGCACCCATTTGTGGGTGCTTGTTATGAGAGATCTGGTGTTGCTTAGTTTTCTAACTGATGAACCCACTCAGTTAATAAGCGCACTCCGAAGCCGGTTGGTCCTGCCGGATGAATACCGGTATCTGAACTGACCATTGCGTCAGCGGCCATATCGATATGGATCCACGGCGTGTCGCCGGCGAAGTGCTTAAGAAACGCTGCACCGGCCTGTGTGCCCGGAGATCCAATGTTACGAATATCGGCCAGTGGACTGTCGATAATACCGTCATAGCCTGCTAATGGCAGCTCCCAGACTTTCTCACCAGTGACATTGCCAGCCTCGATAATAGCTGAGCGTAAGTCGTCCTCGGATGCAAATAAAGCTGCGTAGCCAGTACCCAATGCACCAACTTTCGAACCGGTTAAGGTCGCAATATTGGCAATGGCGCGAGGTTTGAATTTGTCGTTGGCATACCAGTTACCGTCGCCAAGAATCAGACGTCCTTCGGCGTCGGTGTTAGCAATTTCTACCAAAGTACCGTCACCGGCTTTAACGACGTCGCCTGGTAATGTTGCTGAACCAGAAATGAGGTTGTGCGACAGCGGTGCTATAGCAACCACATTGACCGGTGCTTCTTGTGCCGCTAGCGCCATAACTGCGCCAATAACGGCTCCAGCGCCAGCTTTGTCGGTTTGCATGCGCAAAATAGACGAAGAACTGGTTTTTAAGTTATAGCCACCAGTGTCAAAGGTATTGCCTTTACCGACCAATGCGATTGGGTCGGCGTTACTGCCTTTATAGTGTGCGGTCAGCAGGTAAGAGCCGTGTTGGCTGCCCTGGCTAACACTTTTTAATAAACCCATACCCATTTCGTCGACCTGCTCAGGCGTGACAATGGTCAGCTCAATGTTTAAGTCTTTCATGGCTTCCTGAGCTAATTTCACAATAGCTTCAGGGTAGCCGTCGCTGCCGGGCAGAGCGGTAATGTCGCGGGCAACAAACACGCCTTCAGCAATGGCGCGCGAGGCCAGATATTTTTTCTCTGCCATGTCAGGGCTATTTACTAACCAATGGTATGCTGTTTTTGGACGTTCTTTTGGCTCGGACTGGTAGCGGTCGAAGCGGTAATTGCGCAGGTCGATGCCATGAGCAATGTGTGCACTCAGCTCAGCAGCAATGCCTGGGTTGCTGATCAGGCGTGTATCGAAAACAACGCTTTCTAACTCAGGCTTTAAAGCAGCGGCAATAGACGCGCCTAACTTCTCGGCTTTAAAACGGGAAAGTTCAGCCGGGTTACCGACGCCCGCCAGAAGCAGGTGATTGGCTTTGGTGCCTTCCGGGGCAATCACTGTGGTTAACTGTGACGCTTCGCCTTTAAATTCTTCAATTTCTGCAGCGCGGCTAACGGCATTTACATCAGAGCCTGACCATTCTGGTAGCTCAACTGCCGTACCTTCTGGTACGAAAATAACGCGAGTTTTGGTGTTTTTGTTTTCATCAGAAAAGCTCGTGGACGTGTCCAGATAGTCACTTGCCAACGCAGGCAGCGACAAAACCGAAGAAACAGCCAGAGCACTCATGACCTGTTTTAACGACATAATGTTTTCCTTGAGTTAGGTTTTCTTAAGTTGTCTGCGTTTAATATAAAACCATAACCCACTGACAGGCAAAGCGATTAAGACTAAACCCGATAAAAGCACGATGAATTCGGTTTCCGCTATAGTTGATATCGGTAAAAGTTAATTCGGTTGTGGTAGTCTGTTAGAAAACAAGAAAAAGGTTAGATCATCATGAAAACGCTCTCCAAAATTTTGTGTGTTAGTGCCATTGCTGGCGCTTTAGTGGCTTGCTCTGACAGCGCAAAGGTCGAGCCAGAAGAAGGTACTTCACTCGAGCAAAAAATTCGCCAGACCGCAGAGCAGTCGTTGGATGCTTTTAACATTCCGGGCTTGGCGGTAGTTGCGGTAAAAGACGGTGAAGTCATTCTGGCCGAAGGCTTCGGTGTGCGGGATATGGAGTCGCAGCAACCGGTTACGCCAACCACCTTGTTTGGCATAGCTTCTCATACCAAGGCATTTACCGCTGCGGCTATGGCGACTCTGGTTGAGCAGGGCAAGTTAGGCTGGAATGACAAAGTCATTGAACACTTACCCAGTTTTAAACTGGCAGACCCGTACATTACTCGCGAACTGACCATTCGTGATTTATTGAGTCACCGCTCTGGTCTTGGGCTAGGTGCCGGTGACCTGATGATTTGGCCGAACACCGATAAAACCACAGATGAAGTGATTGCCGGGTTGGCGAATGTGCCTATTCAACACGGTTTTCGCGAACGCTTTGACTACAACAACTTAATGTTTGTGACAGCCGGCGAGGTGATCAGCGAAGTATCGGGTATGCCGTATCATCAGTACGTTGAACAAACACTGTTTGGACCGATGCAAATGGATGAAAGTACCATTGGCTTTTCCCGTATTGATGAAAGCTATGACAATGTAGCCGTCGGCACTATTGAAATGGACGGTAAGTTACATCGTTTTCCGCTCGACTTTTTGGAAGACTTCTCTGCCGCCGGCGCAACCGCAGCGAGTGTTGATGATATGAGCCGCTGGTTACTGACCCTTTTAAATGAGGGAGAGACGCCTAACGGCGAACGCTTGTTTAAGGAGGAGTCGCTGCATGACATGTGGCAACTGACTACGCCACTGCCGGTATCGGCTAACGCTGCAGAGCAGGGGACCTACTTCCGTGGTTATGGTTTGGGCTGGTTTGTGAAGGACTACTACGGCGTTAAGCACGTGTCGCACAGTGGCGGTATTCTGGGCATGCTGTCTTTCACAACGGTTATTCCCGAAAAAGAGTTTGCTATTACCGTTCTGAGTAACCAGCAGGCGTTTGGTGCGTTAACCGCAATAGTGCAAGAGTCGCTGGAAGAAGTTCTGGATGTGCCGGACCAGGACTGGGTGGCTAATGAAAGTAAGAAATATCATGAATTCATTCAGAAAAAAGCGGATTTTAAAGTAGAAGCCGTTGATGATCCGCAGCCATCGCTGGCGTTATCGAAATATGCGGGAACCTATAAAGATGCTTGGTACGGCGATGTCGTTATTTCTGAGCAGGATGATACGCTGAGTATAGACTTTACGCATACCAATATGCTGAAAGGCTCACTGGAGCATTACAACGGCAATACCTTTATTGTGCGCTGGGATGAGCCCTTGTTGGAAGCCGATGCCTTTATTGATTTTGATGTGAACAGAAACAACGAAATAAAGACGGCAACCATGGAAGCAGTGGCAGACTTCACTGATTTCAGTTTTGACTTTCACAACCTGAAACTTGAGAAGCAGTAACCATGTGAACTCTGGACATAGCGGGGGCCAGTCCCTATAATGCCCTCGCTTTTCCCAAAGTATGCGCACCCTTAGCTCAGCTGGATAGAGCGTTGCCCTCCGGAGGCAAAGGTCATAGGTTCGACTCCTATAGGGTGCGCCATATTCAAAGGCTCTCAGAGTTAGTCTTTACTAACAAGTTCCAAATTTACTAAAAAGTCCCACAGTTAGTCCCACACTTCGGACAAATTTGCTTGTAATGCTGTCTTTGTCCTGGTCTTTTCTTTGGAAAGACAAAGACAAAGACAAAGACAAAGACAAAGACAAAGACAAAGACAAAGACAAAGACAAAGACAAAGACAAAGACAAACAAATATACTTATACCGTTAATAATGGTTAGTAATCAACTTCTCACAATTAACGACCTTAGAGCTCGGACTCTTGAGCTTTTAAGTTATTATTAGACTTCCCTCTTGTTTCTTTAAGCTTTTCGCTGAAGTCGATGCCCCAAACCACTTTAAAGAACTTTGAAACCAAGTAGAGGAAGGCTAGTGGTAGCAATATTGAGCGCAGTATAAAGGCAACCATTGCTCTTAGCATGGAGTCTATAGCGTCCGACATTGAGTTTTTTAGGTTTTCATAAGACATTTTATCAGCCATGCCGCTAATTTTGCCTCCGATATTTGATATCGAGTCAGAAACCCCTCCCATAAACCCGGTGGACTCGCCACGTAGGCGCTTATTAAGTATATCTAGCTGCTCATTAGCCTCTTCAATATTGTCTTCTACAATCTCAAGCTTATCTTCCATTCTACTAAGCTCGGACTCGGCTTCGGTTAGTTCCGACTTTGTTTCTTTCGCATCCTCATTAGAGGTAAATGGATTATATGTATCAGTAACTGAGTACTGTTCCATTTCTTGCTCTAAGAGAACGATTTCATCTTTCTTAGATGCAAGCTGTTGCTTTAAGTCGTTAGAGTTGCTTGCCAGAGAGTCTTTTTCTGACTGAATTACCGAAACTTCAGCTTCGAGCTTTTGCCTTACACCGTCAGAAATAACCGGCTCAGAACTTATACTTTCAACAGAGGCTTCGGCTTGACGCAAAGCATTGAGATCTTGCTCGAGTCTTTCATCTAAAAACAGTTGACTTGCTATGCCGCTGAGCACCGCCATAAGAACCACTAAGAAGCGGATGACAACTAGAGTTACAAATGTCTTCATTGCAATTAATTGGTACTTAGCAGCATTTAGCAGAAAAGAAGCAACAGCTACACCGCCAGAAATTGTCAGTAAAATATTAAAGAGGGTTGTACCAACAATCTCGACCAATAGTTTTTGTAGAACAAGGGAACCAATGGCAAATTTCATTACAGTTGAAAAGTCTTCAACCATATCAAGCAACGGAGAAATAGCCTCCCCGGGTGATAGTTCACCACCAACACCGAAGCTGAATGAAAAAGAAAGAGATTCTAAAACTGAACCTGCGGCGTTGATTCCTCTTCCTATTGCAAATGCGACACCAGCGTCGACCAACGCATCATCAACATAGGATATAGCAAGGTAGTCCAGAGCATTAGTCCATGAAAGCCCAATAACCAGGGCAACAGCGAGAGCAAAAACCTTTGAGTAAAACTTAGTATTATCTTCAATCATAACTACTTTCCTTGTACTCACATAAACATTTTATTTACATATCAATAGAGAAATATTAAAGGCTCGGTTTATAGCTGTTAAAGAAGTCTTCAACGTTAAACTTACTGCCTTTAAAGCTTTGCTGCTTTAGTAAGTTTGATGTCCACTCATCAATAACCCGATACGCACTACCAATAATGACTTCATAAAGCTCTTTATCGACGAATGGTTCGCCGCTTTTAATTAACTCGCCAACGGCTTCAGCAGTTCGTCCAACGTACTCATATTTGTTGTGGTAGTTGGTAATTTCGCGTGCGGCATCAAACACGCCCATAAATAGCTTCGATACGTATTGAGCGAATGGGTTGGGCAATGTAATGAACATACGCGAGCCATTATCTCGATACGCAAGCTTACCTTCTTCAATATGCACTTTTGCCCCTGTCCACAAACGGCTACCGAACGGCCGCTCTTCACCAGTAGGTGACAATGAACGATTCCACTGCTCTGCGTAGCATAGAAGTCGTTCTTTTATATGTCCCAACTCGGTTAGAAGCTGAAGATCGTCTTCAGGTATATCCAGTCCATATTCGAGGCGCTGATGATGGATGAGTCGTGCAATAACAACTTTTGCATCAATAACCAACGAATCCGCTGCTTGCTGGTTGGTATAACCCAAGAATGTTTTGAGCTTATTCAGTCGCTCAACACTGCTTCTACCAGGCCCCCCAAGCTCGTTAAGTCCTTCACGAATAAACTCTCTACCTTCTTCGTAGCGCTCTACACGACGGCAATGCTCTTTCCAGTTAGCCAGAGCTTCATTTTCAATGTAGTTCCAAATCGATTGCATGACAGTCTCCTTATTCAATAACCCATTACTTCAATTGCAATGATGAGTTTTTGCCATTTAGCCGGGCACTGCTTTTGGCTGTAGGTAAAGGAATATCGCCAGGCTCATCGATAAAGCGACCGTCGGTGTCGTAGCGTGCAATGGTTTTGTCATCGACTACTAAAATGTAATGGCAAACGGTGCCACGAATACCGTGAATACCACCCTTATCGTTTTGAATAGCCGAGCAGATGAAGGGCTCTCCAGCTCCTGACTTAATTGCGGAGTAATGCTGAGATAAGTCGAGGACAAAAATGCGGTACGAGCCTATCATTGCAGCAAACGTGATTTGACTCGGCACTGGCTCGACAAACTCACGTTTTAAGTAAGCTTGAGGGGCGTTTTCGCGCGTATAGTCATGGGGATGACTCATGGGTATCTCCTTAATTGCGTTAAACAAAGTGCAAGTAAGGAGAGCAATGCAATGTGTGTCTGATGGTTCCTGACATCGACAGGCACATCCTAAGGGCTTCCTTAGTAACCACCTTACCCAGACCGGCAGGTTGGCGAGAGCATCGCTCTTCTCTTAATGCGGGAGATATAATAGCAAAACCATCTGTGGATGTCTAGACGGCTAAAGATCTGGTACGATAGACAACTGGACTCACAATAGGGTTTCGACGTAGGGTATACTCAATGGACTTGAAATGAGGTACCAAAAGGAGAGCGATTAAGTGGCACAATTAGAGAACATGGAAGCAGTTGAAAAACGTCTTTGGGGAAGTGCTGATAACCTTCGCGCAAATAGTAACTATGCCAGCAATGAGTACTTCATGCCTGTCATGGGGCTTATATTTCTTCGTCATGCCTACAGCCGTTATCTAGCCATAAAGCCAGAAATAGAAGCCACTTTACCGTCGCGGGGCGGCGTTACTCGGTCTCTCACAAAGGAAGACTTCTCTAGTAAAGGGGCAATATATCTTCAGGAAAAGTCCCAGTTCGATTACTTGGTAAATCTCACCGATGCAGATGATCGTGCGCAAGCGATGATCGATGCAATGGATGCCATAGAAGAAGACTATGAAACCCTTAAAGGTGTTTTGCCTAAGAGTGAATATCAAGAGCTGGATAATGATGTTCTCGGTAACCTTATTCGCACCTTTAATGATCCTGCGTTGAAAAAAGCCACAGGGGACATCTTTGGGCGTATCTATGAATACTTCCTCACTCAGTTTGCAAACGAAAGCGCTCATGACGGTGGTGAGTTTTTTACGCCCGTTTCATTGGTACAGATGATAGTCAATGTGATTGAACCTGACCATGGTGCGGTTATCGATCCTGCATGTGGCTCGGGCGGTATGTTCGTTCAGAGCGCTCATTTCATAGAGAACATGCACAAAAACCCACAGGACGTCGCAACCTTCTACGGTGCAGAGAAGAACCCGACGACGATTCGCTTAGCTAAAATGAATTTGGCGGTTCATGGTCTTGAAGGAAAAATCCAAAAAGCCATTTCTTACTATGAAGACCCGCATGACTTCTTAGGAAAAGCAGACTTCGTAATGGCGAACCCTCCGTTCAACGTAGACGACGTGGATGCAGAGAAAATTAAAAACGACCCTCGGCTGCCGTTCGGCTTGCCTGGCGTGAACAAAAAGGGGGCGGTCTCCAATGGTAACTACCTTTGGATGTCCTACTTCTACAGCTACTTAAACGACGAAGGGCGGGCTGGTTTTGTTATGTCGTCTCAAGCATCTAGCTCTGGCGGGCAAGAAGCCGAGGTACGACGTAAAATGATAGAAACAGGTCATGTCGATGCTATGGTTTCTATTCGCTCAAACTTCTTCTATACCCGTTCTGTGCCTTGCGAGCTTTGGTTCTTTAATAAAGCAAAACCTGCGAAGCATGAGCAAAAAGTGCTGATGTTAGATGCACGTAATGTGTATCGTAAAGTCACTCGTAAAATTTATGACTTTTCACCCGAACAACTTGCAAACCTCACCGCGATTATCTGGCTTTATCGAGGTGAAACCGATCGCTTTATTAGCTTGGTTGAACAATACCTTTCTCAGGTATTACAAGAAGCTATAGCCAGCAAAGCGATTATGGACTCGTTTGTAGTTGAACTGCAAGAGTTGCTTAGTAAGTTACCGACGGTCGATGCTGATACCAGCTCTGCGTTTAATGTATTGCGAGAAGATATCTCGACGTTCGAATTAAATATTGATGCTGAAAACAGTGCATGGCAGCAGACAGATAAAAACAATGCGAGGTTACTCGACTTTGCCACAAAAGCAGAAGCGTTGGCAGAAACCAGCCGTGACCTCTTAAAACAGATTGATCAGCTCTATAAGTTTGCTGAGAAGCAAGTTAAAGACAGTGGTGAAAGAGGTCTTAATAAACTCACAAAAGCACTTGATGAAACCCGCAAAGAAGCCATCGGGCAGCTCAAGCTAATTCGTTACTTTTACAAGCAAGCTCGCTGGTTACAAGAGCGCTTCCCTGATGCAGAGCTTGAAGATATCCCCGGTCTCGTTAAGTTGGTTGATCGAGAAGAAATTGAAGCCAACGACTGGAGCTTAACTCCTGGCCGTTATGTTGGCGTTGCTCCTGAGGAAGAAGACGAAGACTTCGACTTCGAAGAAACGCTGCGTGATATTCATATTGAGCTGAAAGACTTGAATGATGAGGCTGCTGAACTTGCCGCTCAAATCCAGAGAAATTTTCAGGAGTTGGGAGTATGACTCAGCTTTTTGAGATGAAGCGAATAGCAGCAATTGAATTTTGCTCTTCTGTAAGAGACGGTACGCACGATTCACCAAGATTCCATGAGAATGGATATCCATTGATAACATCAAAAAACATAAAAGGTGGAAGACTAGTAATAGAAAATGCAAATCAGATTTCTGAAAAAGATTTCGTTGATATAAATAAACGCAGTGGTGTGGAACAATGGGATATTCTCTTCACTATGATAGGTACGTTGGGAGAGGTTTATCTAGAGAAAGAGAGTGAAGTTGATTATGCGATTAAGAATGTGGGGTTGTTTAAATGTGGTAGTGAACTAAAAGGTAAGTGGTTGTATTACTGGTTTAAAACCCCTCTCAATAAAAAGAAAGTACTGCAATTGCGGAGGGGAGCCTCTCAACAGTACCTTCCATTGGGTGCCTTGAGAAGTCTTCAAATTGATTTCCCTACAGATAGTTCCTTTGCAGAGCGTGCGATAAAATTTATATCCTCATACGACGACCTTATAGAAAACAATAAACGGCGTATTGCCTTACTGGAGGAGTCGGCGCGTCAGCTTTATAAAGAGTGGTTTGTGCGCTTTCGTTTTCCTGGTCATGAGCATGTCAAAATTGTTGATGGTGTGCCCGAGGGATGGGAAAAAAGTTCGGTAGCGGATGCAGTATCAATAAACCCGAAAACACCTGTTGATAAGGGGGAAGAAATAAAATATGTCCCTATGTCATCGCTGTCATCGTCCCAAATGACGGTAGACACATCAAAGTTCGAGCTCCGAAGTAAACATACGAATGTTAAGTTTAAAAGTGGTGATACATTGCTAGCTCGGATTACTCCATGCTTGGAGAATGGCAAAACGGCTTTCGTTAGCTTTCTAAAAGAAGAAGAGGTCGCGTGTGGATCAACGGAGTTTATTATTTTGAGGGCTAAAAAAGTCAGTGCTGAGTATACATATTTGCTTTCAAGGGACGAGCATTTCCGAGGGTTTGCAATAAAAAGCATGGTAGGTTCATCTGGTAGACAAAGAGTTCAAAAATCTTGTTTTGATAAGTTTTTTATCGCTGTCCCTCCGTCTGCAATCCAACATCAATTTAATGAAATCGCATCACGCTCATTCAGGCAAATAGCCAATTTAGAGCATCAAGTAGGTCAACTAGAACGTGCTAGGGACTTACTCCTCCCCAGATTAATGAGCGGAGAACTAGCTGTATGAACCCACCTCTTAACGAAGATACGCTAGTTCAAACCACCACGGCCGATTACCTGGAAACAGAGCTTGGCTGGGAGAATTTGTTCGCCCACAACACTGAAACCTTTGGCAAAGAAGGTCTATTGGGTAGAGAGTCTGATAAAGAGGTTGTGCTTAAGCGTTATCTAGGGGAAGCCCTAGTTAAATTTAATCCTGGATTACCGCAATCTGCTTATCAGGACGCGCTGCGTAAAATAACGGAAGCACCAGTAACTGAAAACACCCTCCAGATTAACTTCGAGCAATACGAGCTGGTTAAAAATGGTGTGCAAGTTCAGTATCGAAACGCCAAAGGTGAGCTGGAAAAGAAGCGATTAAAAGTTTTCGACTTTGATACCCCTGAAAACAATCACTTTCTATGTGTTCGCGAGCTGTGGGTTCGTGGGGACATCTACCGTCGACGTGCTGACTTGGTTGGTTTTGTAAATGGTCTTCCGCTGATATTTATTGAGTGTAAGACCATTCACAAAGACATACGCCATGCTTACGAGAAAAACCTGGCTGACTATAAAGACACAATACCGCATCTGTTTTACCACAATGCGCTTGTCATATTGGGTAACGGTGTCGATGCGAAAATAGGCTCTATATCAAGCAAATTCGAACACTTTAACGATTGGAAGCGTCTTGCGGAAGATGACGCAGGTATTGTTGATATGGAAACCTTGCTTAAGGGTACCTGTAATAAGCGAGACTTTCTCGACATATTCGAAAACTACACTTTGTTTGATGAAAGCAAAGGTAAGCTTGTCAAAATTGTTGCAAGGAACCACCAGTTTTTGGGTGTTAACCGTGCAATTAAGGCGGTTAATAATCGCGAAGAAAACAAAGGTAAGCTGGGTGTGTTCTGGCATACCCAAGGCTCAGGTAAGTCGTACTCGATTGTGTTTTTCGCGCGCAAGATACACCGAAAGCTTGGTGGTAATTTTACCTTTTTAATTTGCACCGACCGTGAAGACCTCGATAAGCAAATATACAATACCTTCGCAGGCTGTGGGTTAGTCGACAACGATAAAGACCCTTGTCGAGCAGGCTCAGGCGACCATCTTCAAGAGCTGCTTAATCAACACAAGTCTTACGTATTTTCGTTAGTGCAGAAGTTCAATAAAGACGTTGACCCTAACAACCCTTATTCAGACAGAGATGACATTATTGTTATTACCGATGAAGCGCATCGTACGCAATATGGACGTTTATCTTTGAACTTAAGAAATGCAGTACCAAATGCTAGTTACATTGGCTTTACGGGTACGCCGTTGTTTAAAGACGATGAAATAACGAGACGTGTATTTGGTGACTATGTGTCGACCTATAACTTCCAGCGAGCGGTCGAAGATAAAGCAACAGTACCACTGTATTACGATGCTAGAGGCGAAAAGCTTGGTTTAGCTACCAATGAGCTTAACGAGAAGATTGCCGAGAAGCTGGAACAGATGGAAATTGAAGACCAGGATGTTTCTGAGCGACTTGAGAGGGAGCTCAAGCGGGATTACCACATTATAACCTCACAGTCTCGCCTTGAAGACATTGCTACTGACTTTGTTGAGCATTACAGCACGGGTTGGGAAAACGGCAAGGCGATGCTGGTGTGTATCGATAAAGTTACTTGTGTGCGCATGCAACAGATTATTTTGGATAAGTGGAAAGAAAAAATAATCGACCTAGAGAAAGAGCTTGCTCGCCTGAGAGATGAACAGTCGATTATGGAGATGGAGCGTAAGCTCGAATGGATGCGTGAAACCATCATGGCAGTGGTTGTTAGTGAAGAGCAGGGTGAGGTCGACAAGTTCAGAAAGTGGGACTTAGATATAACACCACACCGTAGGTTGATGAAAGAAGGCTTTGAAACACCTGACGGTAAACGTCTGGATATGGAAAGTGCTTTTAAGAAAGAAGAACACCCATTCCGCGTCGCTATTGTTTGCGCCATGTGGTTAACCGGGTTTGATGTACCTACCATGTCGACGCTTTATTTGGATAAACCACTTAAAGCTCACACCTTAATGCAGGCTATAGCGAGAGCAAACCGTGTATCTGAAGGAAAGAATAACGGTTTAATTGTTGATTACTGTGGAATACTCAAAAATCTAAGAAAGGCGTTGGCAACCTTTGCTGGGCATACAGGCTTCGGTAGTGGCGCAGGAGAGCCTCCAGAAGAGATTGATCCAGTTAAGCCTGAGGAAGAGCTGTTAGCTGACCTTTCGGAGTCCATAGAGGCTGTCAGAGCGTTTTTGAGTGATACTGGCTTTAGATTAGAGGATATTCTCGATAAGACAGGGTTCGAGCGTAATAAAGCCATTATAGAAGCGAAAGAAGTCGTTAACCAGAATGATGAAGCGCGCAAGCGTTTTGAAATTATTTGTCGCGAAGTATTCAAGAAGTTTAAGGCATGTATAACCATTAGAGCGGTTAATGATTATCGAGCTTCTTATGATGCCATCAATATCATCTATAAGAGCCTTCAGGATGATGTTGAGAAAGCTGATATATCAAGCGTAATGCGAGAGCTGCATGAGCTTATTGAAGAGAATATTGAGCCTGCTAGTGGTATTGCTGAAAAAAGTAAGCTTTACGATATTAGCAAAATTGACTTTGACCGTTTACGCAAAGAATTTGAGAGCTCTCCAGCAAAGAATACGGCGGTTCAATCACTCAAAGAAGTTATTGAGAAAAAGCTGTTAAAAATGCTTATGCAAAACCCAACCCGCACCGACTTCCAAAAGCATTATGAGCAAATAGTCAGTGACTATAACAGCGAGAAAGATCGGGTGACGATTGAAGCTACTTTTGATGCTTTATTAGAGTTGGTCGATGAGCTTACCGAAGAAGAACAACGAGCGGTGAAAGAAGGCTTGTCCGAAGAGTCGCTGGCGCTGTTTGATATATTGATAAAGCCTGACTTGTCGAAACGTGAAGTGGATAAAATAAAGAAAGTGTCTGAAGAACTGTATCGTCAATTAGATAAAGAAATAAGTCGAATACAGAACTTTACAGCCAAGGAAGCAACCCGTGATGAAATAAAGGTCAGAATTAAAGACTTTTTGTGGGATGAGAAAAAGGGATTACCAGAGAGCTTTGCACCTGATGAAGTTGAGCAGAAGGCTGAAGTTGTATTTGAATTCTTAATGCAGAAGCATAAAGGTTCCATGCAGGAGATGAGGCATTAGTACTGAAAGCCTAGAATATTTTGACCTGATCAGGGAAGAGAACAATGAATTTAACAGCTTTCAAACCCTTAACTGAAAACGTAAGCTCAAACGATGAACTTACAGATAAAGTGCATGAAAGAACCGCAGAAGCAATTTATCAGTTCATTAAAAACGAGCGATCAGGATCAGAGGGACTAACTATAGGACTAGAGGGGAGTTGGGGCTCTGGTAAGTCGCATATTATCAACTTAACCAGAGGTATGTTTTCTCATTGTACTGACACACTTTTCTTCTCGTTTGATGCATGGGCGCATGAGGGCGACCCGCTGAGGAAAGCATTTCTTAATGAGTTAATAAATGAAGCTATTAATAGGTCATCTTCACCAGATAGCAGCTTAGTGAATTCCCTTGAAGGCATTAAAGCTCAAGTTAACAGGGGAACTGAAACTAGACTAACCTCCCACGCTAAGCCCTCAGTTTTGGGTCTAGTGCTAATGCTATCGCTGATACTTACTCCTTTAGGGTATGGGCTACTGGCATCACGCCCTGAAACTTCTGTTAGTTTCTATTGGGGGCATATCTCTGATATAGATTGGCGCTTAGTTTCGGGGGGCTTTTGTTTTGTGCCGCTAACAATCGCTTTATATCAGGTGGTTAGCTCATTACAAAAAGTTCAGAAACTAAAAGAGGTGATCAAGTCACCTTTCGTTCGAAAGAAGAGCGAGAAGTCTAGTTGCTCAGAGGTTAGAGAAGAAAGTGATGATAACGATGGCCGGTTCTTTACATCTACTCAAACAGAGTTCACTGCTCAAAAAACTTTAGAAAATGGAGAGCCAACATCTTGGGATTTTAGTCGATATTACGACGACGTGATTAAAGCGATAACGGCGGATAAAGATTATGGCTTTAGCAAGATTGTTATTGTAATCGACAATATCGACAGACTGTCGCGTATACATGCAAGAGGCGTTTGGTCGACATTACAAACATTCTTTCAATCCCGATCATCTTCGCGGATAAGCTCAAATTATAATGAGAAAGATATTTGGTATTTAATTCCTTATGACAGACAGGCGTTTTGTGAAGCAATAGAAGGTAGTTCGTCTTCTGAAGAAGATTTAAGTTCTCAGCTAGGGTTACTCGATAAGAATTTCCAGGTTGTTTTTGAAGTGCCCCCGGTCGTTTCATCGACGTGGGTAGACTACTTTAGTCGCCTTGTCGATACCGCATTTGGGTACCGTTGGAACAGTAGTGAAGTTGAGGAATTTAAAGAAGCCTTTGAGCGAATAAATAGTAAGCTTCACGTATCTCCAACTATTCGTGAAATGCGTGCTGTAGTAAACCGTGCAGGCGCGATAGCAATGCAGACTATGCACTCTATATCGACCAAAAACATTTGTTTGTATGTATGCATGCGGCGAAAGCATGGAGAGGAAACCTTTCGAAAGAAATTAATTTCGTCTGACGGTTTCAGTGGTCTAGATATAGAAAACCATGACCGACTTGAACTAGCTACAATTCTTTTCAATGTCGAACAGAATAAAGCTGCACAGTTGCTACTTGAGGAGCCAATAATAAAAGCTCTTCAGAGCCCCACTAATAATCAAATTACTGAGCTTTATGAGAGTCATCTCAACGGCTTTCGTATTGCATGGCGTCAATCGAGATCGACGATAGGTAGTTTGCTTGATTCTGATAGAGACTTGTTTGTGAAAGTGTCAGATTCATTAATAGCCCTTGCAGAGCTCGATTCCTCACTTGTTTCTCCTTTCAATATACACTTAAGAGATAGTTGGGGGCGATTTTTGGAGCATCCGAATATTTCGCCGAGCCAGGATAACTTTATAGCCTCGTTAAGTTCAGCGGCGAAATATTTCAATAAAAATTATAAAAGTCACCTTTTAAAAATAAAACAAAAGCTTACTAGTGGGGTTCAATCTTTATTCACATCTCCTAATGCTCGTCAACACTCTGCTCAGGCAATAGCTTTTTATCAAAAGGCGGTATCAATTCCTGAGATATTGAATGTTTGGAAACCGTTTTATGCTGAAGATATTGAAGCGAAAAACTGGGTCAGTTGGAAGAGGAGTGAGAAAGAAACAGCTCGAGAGGTTGAGCTTGCTGTTTATCCCGCCCGAAAATTAGATAGTTTAACAGCAGAGTTAAATGTTTTTGGCTCTGAAAGCTCAAATGATATTTGGATAATTGAGGAAATTTTTGAGAAAGAGCCCGAATCGCCTGTTTGGGAACAGTATCTCGATAAACTCATTATTTGGTTGAACACAAAGCAAATGACAGACGCAGAGAGTCAATTTCGCCTAGCGCATAAAGTCATTGACTCTGATCCTAAGCGTTATGAAGAGCAGACCCACGAGTTATCACAAATAACAAGAATAGGTAACCCTCGTGTTGTTTTGACTGGACATTTTAATGCTTTTTTTATTGCTCGTTACGTAAACAGCATACCACCTCAGGTTCGCCAGAACTTACATCAATTCTGGAATACTAGCGCTGATATCAATAATGAGTTAAATGATGTTATTGAAGTTTTTCGATCTAATCCTGAACCACTTTGGCTTCAGGCTATTGGGCAAAATAGTAACCGAGCTAAAAGCTATATTAATGAAAAGCCACTTGAGCTTACTAACAATTGCGAATATGTAGCTTTGAACTTTGATAAGGTTACGAAAATCTTTCCTAAAAAGGCTCGCCAGATAGCAAGACAATTAATAAACACAGGCTTAGCTGATAAGTTATTTGATGGTTTCCTAAGTTCTCCTAATGATTATATCAATGATATTAATTCACTAGCCGAGATGTATCCTGAACTGCCCACTAGCTCTGCGTTTGATTCGTCTAAGCTTAATGTTCAACATTGGCTCCTTCTGTTAGAACGGCATTCTCCTCTATGTATTAATGTTTCTAATAATGAAAAGTTATCTGAAGCTTTTGAACAGTTCATGAAAAGGATAATTCAAGAATCGAATAGAAACTTAGAGAACTTTGGTATAAGTGCCGATTTCTATAACCGGTTAGCTGCTAATGTTATGGGGGAAAATGGAAGTAGGAAAAGGCGTATAGTAGAGTGTTATTTCTCTACTCCAAATGATCACTTAAGTGATGAAACGTTTAGGCTCATTAGTGACTACCTGTCCTCTTCTCTAGGTTATCCAAGCGAAAAGAATGTAAGAAGTATTATGCTTCAATGGATTAAGCAAAATAAGGTGGATCGAGTAAAGTGGTTCATTAATACTAATAAGTGGTTTAGCAAATACTATGGTTTACTTGAAGAGATAAAAGAGTCCTGCCCACATAGAACAAATGCTTTAGTAGAGCTGCATAAGAAACTGAAATAAAAGTTGCCTGCTGATAGGCTCTTTATCTGTTAGTTTTCTTATAGTCGCCTATTATTGATTTCAAACTTAATAGGTTTTAATAAGGGGTTATCTGAGGCAAGTAGTAGGTAAGGCAACAATATCACTATCCCAATACGCAATAAAAGTATTGCTGTTTTGCTGAGAGGTATACTTGGTAATGTATTGAAGCATAGTTTGCGACTCGCTCAAGGTCATAAGGGGGTTTACATTGTTAGTCGCGCGACCGGAAGAACTAGGAATTGAATGTCTTTTCTTATTCTCCCAAAAGTATAAAACCTCTTTATGGATGTGTTTTAGTAAGTCACTTGAGGTGTCTTCTTTAGCGACTGATTCGGGTGGATTCGTCAAGTTAATATGTAAATGAATGGAATTGTCAGCGTGACGCTCAATAGCTCCTATCATCATTAAATGCTTTTGCTCATTAAAGTAACGAACTCTACTTTTACCGATAACTCTGCGACGCAAATGATCAAATAACTGTTTGATATGTTTATTGACCGTATCAACATTCTCAATGGCATTTCGATATGTAAGAGTTAATGACCAATCGAACTTGGTACCATATTCATTTCTAGTTGCTTCCTGTACAGCACTTGACTTAGTATTCATATTAATAATCCTTTTGAATTAGTTGTTATATTGACATTACTAAACCAAGGGGCGTGCTAGTCGCAGCCCCTAAGTTTTACCTAATTTGACAATAGTTTCTGTTCTGCGAGATCAACCCGTCATACTTGGTTTAACTATTGCTGTTCAAACAATTTTCTTGTCTGAAGTGTCTTTATTTAGTCTTCTTGAAGGGTCAATAAGTAGAAATTGGCGCTATTCGGTATTACTTATTGATATTAAAGGGAGTAAAGTTTTCCCGAGTTACTTGGGGCAAGCTTTTAAAGCTTACCCATTCGGCTGTTGTGTTATCCATTTCTCAATATCATCGAGCCTCCACCGAACTGCCTTCGCACTAAACTTTATTGGTGTTGGAAAGTTGCGCTCATCCATCCATCGGTAAATTGTCGATTTTGATACGCCTAACATGCCTTGAATGTCTTTTACTCTTAAATACTGCATAACCACCTCTTTGTGTCCTTGATGGCATTATTTAGTCGTATTCATATAGTGGGTTATTTGAGCAATACTTTTGCAAAAGTAGGGTGTTTGAAAATGTTGCTCTAGCCCTTTCCAGGAAAAGGATTGAAGCTTGTCGGTTGTGAAAAGTGGTTACAGATATATCTATAATTGATTGAGAGTCGGATTACTGTATTTCGATTGGTGATTTTAAGTACCAATGCGGCGGTTTTATCTTAAGCTTCTGTATCGATTTATAAGGCGTTAAATTGAGGTTCTTTTGCCCTGGGTTATGAATTAACTTTAAACGCGTCAGAGTCTTTTTTAGGACGGTTTTATGGAGGAGCCAGGTATGCCTCCTAGCTCCTTATTGACGTATTGAGTTAAGCTGTCTTATCGAAGTTAATAGTTTTTTCTTTACCTAAAAGACCAAAATTAGAAAGCAAGGCTTCCCACTTAGCTCGTATTTCAGACTGTTCAGTAGAGCGTTGCACCACTTGATAAGTTCTAACGAGTTGGTTTTGTGGTAAATGGTTGAGCATAAGTTCTATTAACTGTGAGTCGGCTGACAACTCTTCAGCCCACTGTGTCGCAGCAGTTCGACGTAAGTCATGCAGCCGAAAATGTTCCAAGTTATGGTCTTCTATTAAACGACTAATAAATTGTGTAGGGCTATCAATTCCTATTGGCTGTTCTCTTCTAGAGGAAGATTCAAAAACCCACTCAGAGTCTCCGGTTATGGGTTTTAAGCTATTGATAAGCTGCATTGCATATTTGTGCAGGCTAATACGGTGCGGCTTTCCATTCTTAGTTTCTTTGATGCTCCAAAATGTTTCATTATCTTTGCTCGTTAAATCTGCCCAGCGCATGTTTCGTATTTCTCCACGACGAGCGCCAGTTATTAAAGCTATTTTTGTAAATACGATTAGCTGTGGCGAGCTATTGGTACATTCATTATTGAGCAAGTAGAGTAGTTCGCTTATTTCACCCATGGATAAAAAACGGTCGCGAGGTTTTGCCTTTGACGCGTTAACGTCTTTGGGTTTAAGAGAGCGGCAGGGATTAACCTCAATGATTTGTTGAGCCTGAGCATAATCCAAAGGAAGGTTTAATGTGGTGAATGACTTGCGCGCTTGTTCTTTCGAGATCCGTGCCGTTTCACGTAAGGTCTTGAGTAGTGTGAGGCGATCAATCATGTTGACTGGTAAGCCGCCAAGCTTCTGCTGAAGGTACTTTTTATAGCGCCAGCGGTGGGCATTCAAAGTCGTTTCCTTTTGATCTCCCGTTTCGCGCTGAAATTCGAACCAGTCGTCGAATAACTCGTTTAGTGTTATTTGTTGCTCGTTTTCTAGTTTGTCAGCTTGCCTAACAATTCGAGGATCGCGACCTTCATCAATGAGTGCCATATTCTCATTGTGTTTTTGCTTTGCCTCTTGCAGTGATATAGCTGGGTAACTCCCCAATCGGATATCGATGCGCTGTGAACTGTAGCTGGCGCGAGAGTAGAAAGTCTTTTTTCCTTTTGAAGAGACCAAGACGAATAACGTACCTTTCGCAATGCCACGGCACTGGATAGTACGTCGATATTTTTTGCCATCTTCACGTGGCTTAAGTGCGTCTATTGCGCGTGGGGTGGATAGTTTTTGTAAAGTCATAATATAGCTCCTCTTTGCTGGAACTATTTAGTCCCACAAAAAGTCCCACACTTTTGGTGGGAACGGAGGTTACTGTGTGGGACTCATTGTGACTAATGACTCTTATAACTAACTGAAAATAATTGAAATTTAGGAATTATTAGTACTCACTGGGACTCAATTAAAACTCCCTCCGGAGGCAAAGGTCATAGGTTCGACTCCTATAGGGTGCGCCATTTTAGCAACACTTTCCTTGATAGTACCCGCTTACTAAAAACGTCATGTGTCCAAATTGTGGCCGAATATTTTCAGACTAACGTTTCATAAACTAAACTCAGCTTGCCACTGTACATTAATAAGGTACTACCATATTAAAAAGGCGAAAGCGTCGTGTTAAAACCCAAAGCTTTGTTTCCTCAACAGCTCATAGACGGTCACCCTATTCATCATGGGGAAGAGTTTGGTGTGTTGTGCTGGAATACACAAAAACTGACCGAGAAGCCAGAGTTTCAGCATACTTTAGCAAGCGTTTTAAAAGACTACCCCAGTTTGTTTTTGTTGCTTCAGGAGGTGAAGCTGAGTGCCCAAAATAATTGGCTGCTTCCTGATTGGTCTTATGCAGTGGCGCCGAATATGCAAACACGTCGCTCCGTGTATGGTGTCCTCACCGCTAGTGGTTATGTGTTTCAAGAAGCTCAAGCGCGACTGAGTAGCAAGCGCGAAGGCATGTTCGCAACCCATAAAAGTTACATGCTCTCTTATCACTCGCTAGCTGAGGGTGGGTCATTATTAGTGGTCAATGTCCATGCGATTAACTTTGTTCGTGCGCGCAAATTTTCCCAAGAAATAGAGCTCATCAAACAAGAGATATTAGGACATAAAGGACCGCTCATTGTGGCTGGTGACTTTAACGTTTGGAGTCGCCGGCGCCGCCTAAGCTTGCTGCAGTTCTGTCGTAGCGTGGGTCTTCGCCAAGCCATTATGGTCGACCCCCATCATGTTAAAGCCTACCGACAGCATCCTCTTGATTTCATCTTTTATCGAGGCCTTGCGTTGCAGGAAACAATAGCGATCGATACCAGTAAAGTGTCCGATCATAACCCCCTTTACGCACGATTTAAGCTGTAAGGACTCTTGACTGGGCGTTGCTTTATCACAAAAAAGGTGAGCCCCTTACTATAGAGCTTACCTTCATTCTTAGCCACTTAACAAAACGTACTACAGTGTCTTCAACAATTCATCCACCGCGCGCTTTAACTGTGGGTCCACGTTTTTGGCTTTATACGCCGGCGGGTTAAACACTTCGATATCAGGCTGTGCCGGCGTAAAGTCCATGTTAGCGTCGGACTCTTTAACCCACCATCCTCTAAATGGCATTCTGATAATTGAGCCATCAACAAGACGTTCAGCCCCGGTACTAATAACAGCGCCAAACGTGGGGCGACCAATCAACTTGCCAATACCTAACGATTTATAGGCATGCGAGAAGATTTCGGCATTTGAGTAGCTGTTTTCGTTACTCATAGCAATGGAAGGCTTGGTCCACGCCGACAACGGTAAGCGCTCAGAGTAGGGATATTTGTCTCTGAACTTTTTCTTATTTTCGTCAAGGTTGTCTGTGGCACCACGAGGAATCGTGTAAGCATGCTGTTCAACGTTTAATACCGCCATCAGGTAGTCTGTTGTCCAGCCACCGCCGTTGTAACGAACGTCAATGACAATCCCTTCTTTACCGTAACCAGCAGCCATGAGCTCCCGTTCGAAACGTTCAAAGCTGGTCCAGTTCATACCGCGAATATGCAAGTAGCCCAAACGGCCATCAGAGTATTTCTCAGTCATTGCACGGCGTGTGTCGACCCAGTTGTCGTACTTTTGGTCACTAAGGCTGGTGGTTGGCCAGAGTACGACTTCAGTATCTTGACCGTTGCGTTGCACGTTCAGCAAAACGCGTTGGTTTGCATAGCCATTTAATGCCGCATAAAAGTTAATGTCGCTGACCGGCTGCTGATTCACGTGAGTAATCACGTCATTCACTTGCAGGCGGCTGTCATCGCGTGCCGCTGGACTATTATTCAGCACGGACGCAACCGAAAGTCCTTCGTTGGTCGGTAAGAGCTCGACGCCGACTAAGCCCGTCTGTGTCTTTTGCGTCTGCTTTTGGTTTTCACCGCGGTACAAGCCCATATGACTGGCGTTGACCTGGCCAAGCATTAAATTGAAAATGTACTGGAAGTCTTCTTTGGTTGATGCCTTCAATGCCAAAGGACGATACTTTTCCTTTAGCTCCTGCCAGTCATTGCCATGAAACTCCGGATCATAAAACCCGGCATCGAGTGCTTGCCATGCCTCATCGAAGATTTGTGCGCGCTCGGCCATGTGTTCAATGTTTTGCTGCGACACGGTCGTTAACGTTTCGGACTCGTCTTTTTTCGTATTAACTTTGACCAGTGTGCCGGAGTTCGTCAGCGCGAACAGATGCTTTCCGTCATCGCTCAACGACAAGTCGCGAGGCCGTTTATCGCCCTTAATGACAAGCTTTTTATCCTCTCCATTCCACTTAATTTTGAACAGGTCCCGATCCATTTCAAAATTCTGACGGCCGGCTCCGCCAATGGCGTAATAGACATGCTCGCCTTTGTTATCAAAGGCTAAACCCGTCTCATTACCGGCAAAACGAGTGACCTGAACCAGTCGTTCATAGATGCCATCTAAGTCAATTTGCATCGGTTCGACGACTTTATCCGCAGTTTCTGAGTCATCTTCGTCTTTTTTGGTCTCAGCGGGTTCTTCTGCAAATTCATCGCGCTTCCATTCTTCTTGCGAGCGTTGCCAATCACTTTCTTTTAACCAGGCAAACCAGATATCGTAGTCGCCATTGTTTCGCATTGACGTAAAGCCCAGCTTACTGCCATCGGGCGACCAAACAGGACTGTAATCTCCCCGGGGGTGCATGCTGACATTGACGGGCTCTTGCGAGCTGTCTGCAGGATGAATAAAGATCTCACTGTTAAACGATAAGTCAGAAATAGCATAAGCGAGCCAGTTGCTGTCTGGTGACCAGCTTACATCATTAGGGGTCGCCCACCCGTCTAACAATACCGTCTGGTTTGTGAAGGATTTGTCTTCGGCAACGTCAGCAACAATTAATTTACCGCGCCCTTCACGATAGGCGACCTTCTTGCCATCAGGAGAAACCAGAGGCTGGCGTTCTTGTGTGTCGGTGCGTGTGATAGGTATTACTGAATGCTTCAGCGATTTAAACAAGTTCGGCTCTTCAGCGTCCGCTGATTTCACAGCAAAAATATCGTTTTGGCCGTCACGGTCAGACACAAACAACAGCGTATTATCGTCAAGCCAGGTGACATCTCTGTCTCGCGCCGCTCCAGTTGTTAGCCTGACCGAGCGCTTGTCGTCTTTGTCGTTGCGCTTCACAAATAAATCACCACGCACGGCATAAGAAATCAGTTTGCCGTCAGGCGACACGCTGTATTCATCCAGTGAGTTAGTCGTTGATTTTTGTGTGACAGGGTCAAAGCGAAAGTCCGTAGGAATCGAGAGGTCGAGCGACGTGCTTTGACCTTCCGTAATCATTTTAACCTTATCAGCTGCCTGATAAACAAGATGGTTTGCTTGCTTATCAATACTAAAGTGCTCAACACCAAACTCGCTCTCATTAGTGACTTGTGTTGCCTTGCTAGCGTCGAGCTTTTGCTTAAACACGTTGTATTTACCCGCACGAGCGGAGATAAAGTACAGCTCGTTATTGCTCGACCATTTAGGCATAAAGTCATTGCCATCAAAGTCGGTTAATTGGTTATATTCACCGGTTTCGGTGTCGTAAACCCAAATATTACGGTTGGCCGGACCTCGATAATCCTCACGAGACACTCTGGCGGTACTACGCACTAAGGCAACTTTCTTGCCATCGGGTGATACCACGGCGTCAAAGCCTAAAGCGTCCATAAAGCGGAACTCGGTTGCATTACCCGTTGTGGCAACGCTGTACACTTCCCATTCACGCTCTACTTCGGCGTACAAACGGCGAGTGTTAAAGAGTACTTGGTTATCGTTGTTAAAACCTAATACGCGGTCTGAGGCGCTGTGATAGGTTAAGCGATCGGGACGACCTCCCTCGCTTGGCATAATAAAGACATCGTCATTGCCGAATCGGTCGCTGCTGAATGCAATAGAGTTACCGTCTTTTGACCATTTCGGTGAGCTTTCATAGCCTTCGTGAATGGTTAAGCGGTTTGGATTGGTGCCGGATGTCGACATTGTCCAAATATCGCCTTGGTAACTAAATGCAATTTGAGTTCCGTCCGGGCTAATTTCCGGCTGCATGATTAACGGTCGTTCTGACGTACCACCTGACGCAGACGCGCCAAATGCCGCAGAAACAAGGAGGCTTGTGACCAAACGTTTCATAGTAAGTTGCCTGTTTTAGTTAGTATTGTTCCTAAGGTAATAAAGGCAACTTAATCTATTTGGTTTACATATTCATGCAGAGTCGTTAGAGCGACAACGAAAAGCGATAGAGTGTCGATGACGCTCGCTCTAGAATATATAGATAAACCCGATGCCGACTTCCGCTTCATAGTTACTACGAGCGATTGGGCTATCGCGAACTTCGCTACTGTAATATTCAAACAAGGCTTCGCCGTAGAGCTGCCAGTTGTCATTGATGTAGTGGCGATAGTTGTAGTCAATGCCAATTGAGCGTAATCCGCCACTCATTGACGTTTGCGGTAGGCCGGACGCTGCGGCTTGACCTGCATCTATGCCGAAGCCTTTATTGGCGTACTCGCTGTTGTGAAACGTTGCCACGACATTAATTTCTGAGCCAGTGCCGTCCATTTGCTCGCCAAAGCGGCGGCCGACACTAAACAGTGCGAGATTTCCTTCATCACTCGCTACAACACGGCTGACTAACCAATAACGCCAATCGTCATCGAGTGCGCGGCGTGCCTGCAGCACCAGTTCAGCCCCTTCGTCCTGATCACCAAGCCCATCCAAATAGCCGTCTTCGGAATCATTCTCTTCACGGCCTTCATCGAAACCAATGGCTGCCTCTAAAAGCCAGTTCTCGGCGCGCAAACCACGCCAGCCGAGCGCTTCACCCGCAAAGTAGAAAATGTTGTCACCGCTGCGCCATTGCACAGCGCCCGCAGGTTGAGGCTCAAATTCAAATTCGTCCGAACCTTCGTAGGCTGTTTCGTATTCAACTGTTAACCCCAGACCAAAAGCCCAGCCATCCTCTCCTTTAGAGAAGTCGTCTTGTGAGGGTAAGGGCACCATCGCCGTTTTTTCATCTTGTGCCATTGCCGTTTGGGCGGTTAGCCCGCTGATGCACACAGCAAACAGTAAGCCAGTAAATCTTTTCATGTCGAACTCACTCTAATAAGTGTTGGTCATATTAATTCTGGTTCTAAAGCAGAAAAACGCAAAGTTTTTGTGATTAGATCAAACGCCGGCAATAAAGGTGAGAGGGTCACCAATGAATGGCGGCCAGAAACCCGTTAGAAATATACTTAAGTACATTGGGGCGTAGCGTTCGAGACGTTAAAGATAATGCCGCAAGAAGAGTTCAACCTGTTCAATCGTTTCGAGTTGTCCCGCTTGCGCTTGCTGAACAATCTGGTGCTTAAGAGGGTGATCGCTGGTTTCTTCCAGGGCACTCAAGTTAGAAATAATATGGGCTAGAGCAGCATGAATGTTTCCTTCAAGCAAATAAAACTGGCAGCTTTGCACGATGCCGCTTATGTAATCATCGATATGCTCGTCTTCCATTCTTAGCCCTGCATGTAATTAAAGATGTCGCGTTCTGCTTCGTCTTGAAAATACTTAGATAAATTCAGCCAATACTCACCACAATCTTGTATGTTGTCGTCCTTGTCGAAGCGACATATTTCGTATATCGGCTTTCCGGAAAAGGGCTTACCGTAAAATTTAGGTCGGTATTGGTAAGAGTACCCATAGAGATTAGGAAGCCCGTCTTTATCAATAAAGGTCACCTTAAACGTATCATTATTATCAACACGTCTCGCATGCACGGTTGTCAGCTTTGCCGGAAAATCTTTCGACTTTAATAACGCCGTGAACTGATAAGGGCCGATTTCCTCCACCAACGTAATATGGATAAGATCAGCAGGTACTTGAGGGTGATCAAGTTGACCGTATGAACCAAACGCCTTTTCTGCTTTTTCTACGCTGCTTTTCACCACTCGTTTGGCTAGTGTTTGCTGAGACTTGGAGAGTTCACCCGCGACTTTAAACTCTAACAAGTCTTCATATTCATAGTAGTGCAGCGTAGAAGCGACGACTCTTGCTTTGCCAGAGGTAAATACATGTAAAACCTGCCTCTCCGTTAAGTTTACAGGATCCATGTACTTTTCATCCCCCTCAATTTGCTCTAGCAGAGTATGGGACAGGCAAACGCGAAACTCAGTATAGGGTGGTTGCTTTAGGCACAGGGTTATTGTGCCGTTTAAATAGACATCAATAGGGTACTGGACGCCCGAGGTTGCTTCGACGTATCCCGTAAAGACCCCGGAGTCCTCAATGTTATCAATATAAACGGTTTGGTTGGTTATGGAATTTGATAATAACGTAGCTTGCTCGGCTGGTTGAGGCAGACCGGTTTTGCTTTGCATAGCGAGCGTTGCAAAACTGATAAGGTAGATAAAACTCGAGCACAGGGTCGTGATGTAACGCATTGAAAGCTTCCAACTCTTAATTTTTATAAGAGTTTAGTCGAGTGTTATGAAAAAGTTAAGCTTAACGCGTACTAAAACAGCTGCGTAATGCCCAGCAAAATAGCGTAACGACCCGATTTACTGACGAAGACCAGAATCAAGAACTGCCAGAAGGTGAGTCGAAGCATACCGGCAATAAAGGTAAGAGGATCGCCAATAAATGGGGCCCAGGCCATAAGGAGAGACCACTTACCGAAGCGCTCAAACCAGCGATGACCACGCTCCAGAGATTTAGGTTTGAACGGGAACCAGCGACGATCCTGATACTGCACCAGGAATCGGCCCAGAATGTAATTCACCACAGACCCTAACGTATTG
Source organism: Idiomarina piscisalsi (assembly GCF_002211765.1). Lineage (NCBI taxonomy): Bacteria > Pseudomonadati > Pseudomonadota > Gammaproteobacteria > Alteromonadales > Idiomarinaceae > Idiomarina > Idiomarina piscisalsi. Next base: position 2,508,991 of record NZ_CP022133.1, on the reverse strand, counting down.
CCAATTGAGGCCAGCCACCATATCGCCCAAATGTTGTAACCCATCTGTTGAGCACCCGCGACAACAAACTCTGACTGAGCGGGTAAAATCGTAGCGGCGAGAAATGCTGTAAGGAATATGGTTAAGTACATAGGATCATTAGATTACCCTAAATGTCCGGTTTTCACCCAGATTACTGTTTCTTCATCAACAAACGGGTGGTGCGTACTCATATGTGGGCTGCGCATCCAGGTGCCTGTTGGATAGCGCCCGTGTTCATCACAAAACTCCCCGGATAATACCAGTATTTCTTCGCCGCCCATGTGGCGGTGGGGTTTGAATACTTCTTGAGCTGGCCATTTCACCAGTGCGACGTGCTCGGTGCCATGACTATGTAATGGCATAACTTGTAACCCACCCTGGCCGGGCAGCCATTCCGCTTCATTGGTGTTAATGCGTACTGTTTGAGTGTCGTCTGTTTGAAACTGGTGCAGCTTGACCAGTAACTTGCAGCCATCCTTACTAAACGGCGCATGCGAGCTACCAGGTGGATTACGGATATAGGTGCCGGCGGGATAGTGACCGTTTTCATCAGAAAAAACACCTTCAAGCACTAATATTTCTTCACCCAGCGGGTGCTCATGAGTGCTGAATGAAGCACCTGGCTTATACTCAACAATGCTGGTTGCACGACCGCGCTCAGCTTCTTCACGCTCCAATAATTTACGACGCACACCGGCAGCTGGGCTGTCGACCCATTCCTGTTTCGCCGTTTCAATAATGACTCGTTTAGCAAAATCTAAATTTAACATTACCTAAGTCTTACATCCGTCAAAAATCGTATTACACTTACGTAAAGTAACACCGTTATAGTTCACGTTGAGCGAAAGGCAACAGGAAGCAAACTCAATGACTGAAAAAATGATTGTCGCGTGCCCTTCATGCCACAAGAAAAACCGCATTGCGGTTGATAAGAGAAACGAGAACGCCGTCTGCGGTCAGTGTAAGTCATCGCTTTTTAGCGGAGAAGTTATTGTCGTAAATAGCGATGAATTTAGAGCGCATCAGAGTGCGGATATGCCGTTAGTTGTCGATTTTTGGGCGAGTTGGTGTGGTCCTTGTCAGCAATATGCCCCTCACTTTGAACAGGCGGCGAAAAATATGCGATATGCCGCCCAATTTTTAAAGATAAGTACAGAGCAAGAGCCGCATTTAGCACAGCAATATGCCGTACGAAGTATTCCGACAACACTGTTGATTAAAAGTGGACAAGAGGTGGCGCGCCAGGCGGGGGTTATGTCTGCGTCGCAGCTTCAGCAATGGGCAGGCCGCAGTTCATAAGCGGCCATACCCTGTCTAACTAAAGACCCTGCTAACGCTTTTCTTTTTCTAATAAATCTAAGAAAAAAGCGTACTCCAGCGCCGTGTTTTTTAACCGTGCAAAACGGCCCGAAACACCACCGTGACCAGCTTCCATTTCTGTTTTGAACAGCAATAAGTTGTCATCGGTTTTGTAGTCGCGCAGCTTAGCAACCCATTTCGCTGGCTCGAAATATTGCACCTGAGAGTCATGCAGGCCTGTGGTCACCAAAAGGTTAGGGTAATCTTGCTTTTTGATTTGGTCATAAGGCGAATAAGACAGCATGTAGTCATAGTACGGTTTCTCTTTCGGGTTACCCCATTCATCAAACTCGTTAGTCGTTAGTGGGATACTTTCGTCCAGCATGGTGGTGACAACATCGACAAAAGGAACGTGTGCAGCAACACCCCGATATAACTCAGGAGCTTGGTTAATTACAGCGCCCATCAGTAGTCCGCCGGCACTTCCGCCCATGGCAAATACTTTGTCTTTTGCCCCATAACCTTGCTCAACTAAAGCTTTAGTCACATCGACAAAGTCATTAAAGGTGTTTTTCTTGTTTAGTTTTTTGCCGTCTTCGTACCAAGGGCGGCCAAGCATTTGTGAACCACGAATATGTGCAATAGCAAAAACGAAGCCGCGATCTAATAAACTTAGACGGTTACTGCTAAAGCTGGGGTCAGAGGTAGAGCCATAAGACCCATAACCATACTGATACAGCGGGTTGGTACCATCTTTGTTGAACTTATCTTTGCGGTAAACCAACGTTACCGGTACTTCTGCGCCATCACGGGCAGTCACAAATAAGCGTTCAGAGGCATAATTTTCGGCGTCAAAGTCGCCAAGTACAGGTTGCTGCTTTAATAGTGTCTTATCTAAACTATCAAGGCTGACATCATAATGACTACCTGGGGTCGTCATACTGGTGTAGTAAAGGCGTAACGAGTCGTTGTCGAGCTCATTATTACCGTATAAGTAAAGCGTGTAAGCTTGGTCGCGGAAGGTTAGTTGTTGGTCGTTATTGGTATCCAGGTTGCGAATAAACACCTGAGTTTGACCGCGCTGGCGTTGTTTGTAAACCAAATGCTCGTCGAACAATTCAATATCTTCCAGGCGAGTATCGGCTTTGTGAGGAATGACTTCTTCCCAGTTCTTTTTGTCGCCGATCTGGTTTGCCCTTACGCGCATTAGACGAAAGTTCACGGCGTCCAGATTGGTTAATACATAATAGTCGCTGCCGTGTTTGGCAATGCTGTACTCCAGTCCATCTTCTCTTGGCACAAACTCAACAGGCTTGGCGTTTGGATCGTTTGCGTCAATGAGCGAAACCCCAGATGACTCTGTGGCATCGTGAATAATATAAACTTTCGAATCGTCTTTGCTCTTGGCTATGCCAGTATAGAAGGTCGTATCCTTCTCTTCATAAACGAGTTCGTCTTCTTGTTGCTTGGTACCGAGTGTATGGCGGTAAACTTGGTAGCCTAATAAGGTTTGAGGATCCTTTTTAATGTAATAGAAGTGCTGACCATCGTTGCCCCAGACAATACTGCCTGACGTGTCTTTAATCTGGTCAGGGAGCAGTTCACCTGTTTCCATATCTTTCAGTTTGATCTGATACATGCGGCGACTGACCGTATCTTCGCTGTAGGCCATCACTTTGTCGTCTGGGCTTATAGCGAGTGTACCTAGCGAGTAATAGTCTTCACCTTCAGCAAGTTTGTTGACGTCGAGCAGAACTTGCTTATCAGTACCTTCGAAGTCGGTGCTTCTAACGTAAATTGGGTATTCGTTGTCGCCACGCATTTTAGTCGAGTAAAAATATTCGCCGTCGCGTGTGGGTACTGAATTATCATCCTTCGCTATCCGGCTTTTCATTTCTTCAAATAGAGTTTGCTGTAGCTCTTCTGTGTGAACCAGTTTCTGTGCTGCATATTCGTTTTCAGCTTCGAGATAACTGAGAACTTTAGGATCTTTGCGTTCGTCGTCTCGCATCCAGTAATAGTTATCGATGCGAGTATGACCATGAATGGTCATTTCGTACGGTATTTTTTCTGCGACAGGGGCTTTCACACTGTCAGAGTGAGAGCTTTGGTTCGCAGGTGAGCATGCCTGAAGGAAAGCCGCACCCAAAAAGGCAATATAAAGTGCTTGTCGTCTATACATTTTGAATTTCTCTTTGTGATTGTTGTTTTTTAATTAAGTTAGGTAGAAGTCGGCTCATTACCCGGTCGCTAAAACCGCTCTATTTCGACCGCTTTGCTTCGCTTTGAAAAGCGCTTCGTCTGCGCGAGTCAAATCATACTGGTAGTCCGGATGACCAGAGTAAACGGAGATACCGATACTGACGGTGACGTCTATTGTTTGTCCGTCTAATAATTGAAAACTTTCTTTGAAAACGGCCGCTCGTATTTTTTCCGCTAACATTTGCGCTCTTTTCTCATCAACATCGACGAGTAAGACCATGAACTCTTCACCTCCGAGCCGAAACGTATAATCCCCGCTTCGTGTGGTATTCGTCAGTAAAACAGCCAGTTGCTGTAAAACACGATCGCCGTTGTCATGACCATAGGTATCATTAATTTTCTTGAAGTGATCAACGTCTATAATGAGTGCGGCGTATTTTTCTCCGCGTCGTCGCGCCATCTCAAGTTGCTTTGACATAACGGCCGGCAGAAACTTACGGTTAAGTAACCGGGTAAGAACGTCTTTTCCTGCCTCCAGCTCTTCACTTCTTTGGAACAGGCTATCAACGCAATAAAGCACGTTTTTCAACGCAGCCCGTAATTCGCGTATATGCTTGATGGTCGGGCGTGCATCACCTTCTAACGTCGGAAGAAGGTTGTTATCGATATTCTCCATTTGCTCCAGCACCTGGCTACATTCAGGCGCCCCCTCAAAGGCATGCAGGCCTTTGTGACGGAACCAGAGTCCAAATTCGGACTGTGTAATGCGCATGACTTTATTTTTACCATCGGCTTCAGCATACGAATAAAGCAATTCATTTTCCCAATCCAGCAATGCTGCACGCTGAAACTCTTTCTCGCGACCGATATTTTGGGTAATTGAGAACAGTCGGTATGCCTCTTCTTCTCGGCTATTTCGCTCACTGTTTTTATGATACGCAATTGACATGATCTCTAAGGCTGTATCGATAAGCTGTGAAAAGAAGTTAAAATCTTCAATTGATGGAGAGTGTCGATTTAAATATTCCTGCTTCAACACTCTGCCGCCTCTTGAAACCAAATGTACGGGAATATTAATTCGACCGTGTACTTCGCCGATGTGAAGTTGGGTCTGAATGGTATTATCCAGGTCTTCCTCTCCCACATTTGGATCGAAAAGCTTTGTGAGCCAAGTTTGGAGTGAGCCTTTAAGGCGTGTCTGTACGACTTGGTTGTCTAAATACTGAGAGGCCTCTTTGTGAGAAAGCATCACCTCATAAAAAGATTCAGCCAGTTCCGCTTTAATCTGACAGACGTTTCTTGCGATCTGTTGACGAGTTGACTGAGTCACGCTCTTTAGCGTGATGGCGTAATCCTGTTTTAGCTGATCAAGAAACATCTATTACTCTATCCTTAACAAATTTTAGGCTGGCACTGCATTGTAAGAAGCTCAAGCGTATTGAAAACTCAAATTTACCATGATTCCAGCCTGGTTATTACTCTTCTTTAACCGCCGGTTTAGCGATGACGTTTTAACCGTTGCCTTGCACATTTGAAAGGAGTTTTGATCTAAATCATATAACCTTACTTTTAACGTGGTTATTATGCAGTTTGTCGCAATCAGTTAACAAGTTATTAAAAAGACAGTTAATTTTTATACGTTTTTTTAACAATTTAAAGTGCGCTGAATACTTCGCAGCTTTGGGATGCCTTTATGAAACAAAATCTTCCAATAACGGGAGTAGAACAAGAGTTTTCAAATAGAGCGAATATTTTATCAACGACGAATTTAAGAGGGCAGATATCCTATATAAATCAGGATTTTGTTGACATTAGTGGGTTTTCCCAAGATGAGCTGATAGGTCAAAGCCACAACATCGTCCGGCACCCAGAAATGCCTCCATCCGTTTTTAAAATGTTTTGGTCCGATTTGAGAGCGGAACGGTCATGGATGGGTATTGTTAAAAATCGTTGCAAAAACGGCGATCACTATTGGGTCGATGCCTACGCTACGCCGATAAAGAAAGAAGGCAAAGTAGAGGAGTATCAGTCGGTTCGTCGTAAAGCTAAGCCTGAATTTGTAGAGCGGGCAAAGGCTGTTTACGAGTGTATAAATAAGGGCGCTAACCATCGAAAAACGAAGCAGCCTGTACCCCTTCCAGTAAAGTTAGCGATGGCTTTTTCTTTATCTTTTATTGTGCCATCGGCCGCTTATCTTTTAGGAGCCGGATTACTCACGTTTTGGGTCGCATCGTTGGTGAGCTCGGCTATTGTTTTTGCCGTAATTTTGACTCTTTTGAAACCAATACAAAATGCCGTCGCTGCTTGTGTAAAGGTATCCAACGACCCAGTTGCAAGGTTCGTTTATACAGGACGGTCTGATGAAGCAGGGTCAATTCTGCTAGCGATTAAAAAGCTGGAATCTGAAAATGCGGCTCTTGTTGGCAGAATAAATGACATGTCCGGCGCTTTATCAGAAAGCACCGATAGTTTAAGTAGCGCGGTTGTTCAGTCGGAAACTGGCACGAAAGAGCAGTTTGAGCAGACCGAGCTTGTGTCTGCCGCTATTGATCAAATAACCAACTCAATACACAGCGTGGCTAATCATGCGAATGAGGCAGCTGACGCCTCCAGCAATGGTCATCGGGTAGCGACTCAGGGGAAGGTAACTGTTAATGAGAACTCTCAATCGGTTAACTTACTTAAGAATCAAATAAGTAAAACGGCACAACTGATTAATGAAGTCTCACAGAATAGCGCCAGTATCGAAAATATCCTTAACGTTATAACGGGAATTGCAGAGCAAACTAATTTGCTTGCGCTTAATGCGGCTATCGAGGCAGCCAGGGCCGGAGAAACAGGGCGCGGCTTTGCTGTGGTTGCAGGAGAAGTTCGGTCTTTGGCGAATAGAACTCAGGACGCAACGGAAGAAATACGCACAGTTATCGAGCAGCTTCAAACCGGTGTTAGCAAAGCCGTTAAAGCGATGAGTGACGGTGAACAAATGGCTGCTGAGAGTGCAGAGAAAAGCTCTCAAACTGCTGAGAATCTTGAGCAGATAGTGACCGCCATCACGCAGATTTCAACCATGAGCCAGCAGATAGCGACCGCGATGAAAGACCAGGGCATAGCGGCTCAGGAAATTAATACCAGTATTAGCTCGATAAGGACGAATGCTGAGCAAAACTTGGAGGCAGTAAAGTTGAGTAGCGACGTTAGCAACGCAACGGTCGCTATTACTAACCGCCTTGAACAACTGACCGCCCAGTTTTGGGAAAGCCAACAACATGGTTAGCTTATGCAGCAGTTAACGCATCGCTTTGTTAGTAATGAGCAATTGACGAGTTTTATTGATCGGCACAGGCTTAGAAATGAGCGAGGTATGGTGCAGGTGGCTTCGGGCGTTAACGAAGAACGAATTGCGCAAATTTTAAAGCGGTTGATGCGACTTTTGCCCGAATTCTCTATCATTGGCTCGTCAACGTGTGGAGAAATAGTTCAAGGGCAGTGCTACTCAAATTCAGTCGCCTTACAGTTCTGCCTTTTTAATAAAGGAACTGAGGTAGTCGTTACCCCTCTTGATGAAATGACAACTCAAGAACGTGAGTTAAACCTCTCATTTTTATCCGGGGCTTCCCCAAAAGTGGCCATTATTTATGTTAATGCCTTTAGCGTAAACCCAGATACGGTTATTGAGCATTTGTCGGCAGCGAACCCGGGCTGCTGCGTTGCTGGTGGGGTTGCCGCTGATAACGGTCAGTTTCAATCGGCATACACGATAGCTGGAGACCGAATTCTTAAGGCTGGCTCTGTGTGTGCGTTTTTATATGGTGAGAACCTACACTTTTCTGTGGACAGCTATCAGGGGTGGAGACCGATAGGGAAAACGTTTACCGTAACTAAAGCGGCCGGAAACCATGTGTATGAACTCGATAGAAAGCCTATTCTTACGGTCTATCAAGAGTATATGGGCGAACATATTGCGGAGCAGTTCCCCAGAAATGTTATTGAGTTTCCCTTGATGATTCGCCGTCGGGAGTGCTTTGTCTTGCGAGCACCTATCGGTTATACGCATTGTCAAAGCGGTATAAAGTACGCGGGCACTGTTAAAGAGGGTGACAAAGTCTCTTTTTCTTTTGCAGACGTATCGGCTATTTTGGCGTCAACGCCTGAATTTGAACCGCAACCGAATGTTTGTACGCTAACTTTTGCATGTGCTGCCAGACGCTCCTTCTTAAGAGGGCGTATGAGTGAAGAGGTAGAAAGAGTAGCAGCAAAGACATCGGCTATTGGTGGCTTTTTTTACGGTGAATTTTCAACCATTGAGGGTAAAACGGAGCTGTTAAACTTAAGTACTACGGTTTTGCAGCTTAGCGAAGAGCCACTTAAACGATCCTGTAAGAAAACCACACAGCAGTCGTTGCCAAATTCAACTCAAGCATTAGCAAATTTAGCGAGTAAAGCGAGCCTGGAGCACGAAGAGCTGCTTTTTTCCCTGCAGCAGCACCAACGCGCGTTAAGCAAGAGCTCTATCATATCGGTCACCAATTCAATGGGTGTCATTACCTATGTTAATAAAAAGTTTGAACAAGTAAGCGGCTATGGCGCTAATGAGCTAATCGGTAATACCCATAGCGTCATTAGACATCCTAAAATGAAAGACAGGGTGTTTCAGCAGTTGTGGCGCACCATCACCGCGAAAAAGCGCTGGCAGGGACTCCTGCGTAACCGCCGCAAAGACGGATCCTCATACTATGTGAAAACAGTGATTTATCCCATCACGGATGCAAGTGGTGAAATAAAGGAGTTTGTTAGCATTCGCAACGATGTGACTGACATCGTCACGGCCAGAAAAGCCATCCAAAAGCACAATATTGATACATTGACTCAACTACCAAACCGGGCAAAGCTCTCAAGGGATTTGGAACGAACGCCGGTTGACTGTGTGGCTATCTTGGATGTGAAGAATTTCAAGGTACTCAACGACTACTGGGGGGTCAATCATGGTGATTTTATTATAAAGGCGGTGGCGGAACGACTGCGATCATGCTGCATGAACTATTCGCTTAAGGTTTACCATATTAACGGTGCGGTATTTGCGCTCAGGCCTCTTAAACCAATTTCCACTGAGGCTTTCAGAAGCCAGGTACTGCGTATTAAAGACGCACTCGAGTTATCGGATATTGTTATTGACGAACACCACCATGAAATTAATTTCTCAATTGGTATAGGCGCCTCTTCAAAGCGCGCGTTAGCTTATGCTGAGAGTGCTGCTATCGAAGCGAAAAATGAACACTTTATTACAAGCATAATTATTAAAACAGAGGACGCGCAGGCAAATAACTTCTACTTTTGGTTGGAAGAAGTAAGGCTTGCCTTACAGGAAGAAAGGGTTCTTCCGTATTTTCAGGAGGTCGCGACAGTCGCTGAGAATCCGCTGCCAAATAAGTACGAGGCTTTAGCCAGAATTCAGTTACGTAATGGCGAGGTGGTTTCTCCTGGGGTGTTTTTGAACTATTTAAAGAAAACACGTTATTACCCTCAGCTAACCCGGTTAATGGTCGGTTTTGCCGTCAGACAGTCCATTCTTTCTCGGTGTCCTATTTCAGTCAATTTAGCGAGTCAGGATATTCTTAATAGGGAGACCGTTAACTATATTACCGATGCCTTGCAGGGGAACCCTGAAGCTAAGATCATTTTTGAAATGACAGAAACCGAATCTATAAAAGACTTTAATGCGATGAATCGATTTATTCATCATATTCGTTCGTTTGGCGCAAAGGTTGCCATTGATGATTTTGGTAGTGGGTACTCAAATTTTGTCTACTTAGTTGAGATGAAGCCTGACTATATAAAAATAGATGGCTCTATTATTAAATCGATATGCACGAACAAAAACAGTCTCCATGTTGCTCGAAGCATTGTCGACTTAGCCAGGGGGTTAAACATTAAGACGATTGCTGAGTTTGTGTGTGATAGGGAAACCTTAGTGACCCTGACGGAAATAGGGATTGATTATGCTCAGGGGTATTTTATTGCTGAGCCAAAAGCAGAAATAACGCGTTAGTAAAAGTCCCACCTTAATAGACAAACTCGCCGTTTATTTTGAATGAAACAGCGTTTAAAAGCTTACTTGATGTCAGTGAATTGTTTTTCGCAATCTGAGATAATTGCTAAGAATTAATAGCAAACAAGGTTCCAGATGCCCTACGGAAAATATCAAAACCTTCCATTGACCGATCGTCTCATGATGATGCTTGAAGCGACTCAAGCAGGAACATGGGAATGGAATGTGCAAACCGGAGAGTGCTACTTTAACGAGCGCTGGGCTGAGATTATTGGATATACGTTAGACGAGTTAAAACCTCTTTCTATCGAGACGTGGCTAGAGTATGTCCACGCCGAAGATGGACAAGTCTCCGATAAAATTCTGAACGAACACTTTGATGGCAAACGCAGCTTTTACGAATGTGAAGCTCGGATGCGTCACAAAGATGGGCACTGGGTTTGGGTGCGGGACTATGGAAAACTTGTTTCCCGAACCGCCGATGGTAAACCTGAGTGGGTGGTTGGCACCCATATCGATATTAGTGGGCTAAAAGAACTTAGCCAGCGTTTTGAAGCTTTTGCCGATCTCTTACCTGGTGTGGTCTATCAATATGAGCAACATCCTGACGGTAGCTCATGCTTTCCATTTGCCAGTCAAGGACTACGTCACATTTACGGTGTTGCACCGGAAGCTGTTAAACATGATGCATCATCGGTGTTTGAGGTTATTCATCCAGATGACTTGCCTCGCGTAGCAAAGACAATTACTGAGTCGGCTGAAAAAGGTGTTGACTGGATTTGTGAGTATCGAGTTATTCACTCTGGTAAGACTCGATGGGTCTTCGGACACGCTCGACCACAATCCGGTATTGATGAGTCAACGCTTTGGTATGGCATGATCATCGATATTACTGACCGTAAAAATCTTGAGCTAGAGCTCGAAAAAAGCCAAGCCAACTTAAAGTTGGCCCAGAGAATCGCACGAACAGGTCACTGGGAAGCGAATATGGAGTCGGGTGAACTTTATTGGTCGGATATGGTTTATGAAATTCTGGGCTATCAACCGGGTGAGCTAAAGCCATCTGTCGAATTCTTTAGGAGTCTGGTTCCTGAGAAAGACATGGTATCAGTGGCTCGCAGTGAAGAAAAAGCTCAGAAGACAGGCATCCATGATGTTCAACATCGGATGAAAACTCGTGATGGTACTCTCATATGGGTGCATGAACTGGCCGAATTACAAAGCGATGGCATTACCTTGATTGGAACGGTTCGTGATATTACCGAGCAAAAAAACTTAGAATTAAAATTAGAGCAACAAGCTGTTATTGACCCTTTAACGCAAATAGGGAATCGGCGGGCGTTTAATAAAGCGATGGATAGAGAGTTTAACCGCTACTCTCGCTATAAAAAGCCCCTTTCGCTGATAAGTTTCGACCTTGACCACTTTAAACGAGTAAATGACACATATGGTCATGCAGCGGGCGACAAGGTTCTTTCCGAAGTTGCTGCTACAGTAGAGTCAGAGCTCCGCGAGGAAGATATTTTTGCTCGCGTTGGAGGAGAAGAATTCGCCGTACTGCTGCCAGAAACTGATGAAAATGAAGCGCTTAAAGTGGCTGAGAAGATAAGGGGGCTTATCGAAGGGTTAGAAGTTCGCTATGAGAGCCATGCTATCAGTATTACAGCGACATTTGGTTTGGTGAGTGTTTCAGAGCAAGTTGTCGATCAGGAGCATTTATTGCAGATAGCGGATCGGGCTTTGTATAAAGGTAAAACGAATGGTCGAAACCAAGTTGTTTTGGCTGACGAAAGCCTATCTGAGTCGTCCGGCGAATAATTCACTATAAAAAAGGGCGGTGTTTAACCGCCCCTATCGTTTACCTATAGCTCTTGCTTAGTCGGTCGAATAACCATTTCATTTACATCAACCTCGCCGGGTTGCTCAATAGCAAAAGTAATCGCTCTGGCGATTGAGTCTGAATCAATGGCGTCATTGTATAAATCATCTGCCATTTCTTTCGAGTCTTTATGCGAAATGTGATCCGTCAGCTCGGTGGCTACTGCCCCCGGCGAAATGTTGGTTGAGCGAATTTGGCCGTTGGATTCCTGGCGAATACCTTCGCTGATCGCTTTAACCGCGAATTTGGTTGCACAGTAAACCGTGGCGCCGGGGAATACGACGTGGCCAGCGACTGACGATAAGTTAATAATGTGACCACTTTCCTGTTTGCGCATGGTTGGCAGAACGGCACCAACACCGTACATGACGCCTTTAATGTTCACATCAATCATCTGATCCCATTCGTCCACTTTAAGCTCATCCAGTGGCGCCAACGGCATTAGACCGGCGTTGTTGACCAGTACGTCAATGCGCCCAAATTTCTCAAGCGCTGCGTTGGCCAAGGCTTCTACCTCGTCGCGCTTAGTGACGTCAACGGCCTTATAAATGGCTTCACCGCCATCGCTTGTAATGTCATCAACCAGCTGTTGTAACCGCTCCTCACGGCGTGCGCCCAGCACTAACTTAGCCCCTTTTTGAGCCAGCATTTTTGCAGTGGCTTCACCTAAACCACTACTCGCGCCGGTAATAACAACTACTTTTTCTGCTACTTCAGACATAACATTCTCCGTTTTTAAACTGTTCTTATGTCTACGAATTCAGCTGTGTTTGGATTACTTGGTTGGAAGGCTCTTTTTTATTTAGCGAAATAAACGCTGCCTTGATCGTTTTCGATGCGCTGACCATACTCATAAGAGACAGGTTGTTTATTATTCAATAAAAGCTTGGAGGTATGCATGAGTAATAAAGATGCATTTGAGAAAAAGCACGAAGCTAAGATCGAGGAAATGAAGGCGGAAATTGATCGGTTAAAAGCAAAAGCTAAGCAGTCAGAGGCTGATACCCAAATAAAGTATGAAGAGAAGATCAGCGAACTTGAAGCATTAAAAGATCAGGCAGAAGAAAAGCTGGAAGGTTTAAAAAAGTCGAGTGAGAACGCTTGGTCTGACATTAGTAAAGGTCTTGAATCAGCCACCCAGTCTTTAACGACTGCCGTTAAAGCGGCAAGTAGCGAGTTCAAAAACTAACCATTGCTTCGGAAGTGGGGCGCAGTATCCCCACTTTCTTTTGATGAGTTTAACGTCGAGACGATGCCACGCTTAATAAGGTTACTGTCACTAAAATAATGACGATGCCGGTCAGCTGCGCTATGGCTAACTGCTCTCCTAACACAACCACACCGAACAACGATGCTGAAATCGGTTCAGCCAAAGCCACAACAGAGGCAATTGCCGGAGCGGTTTTGCGTAGTCCGAACAAATAGAGAATGAAGGACGTACCACCACCTAACACACCAAGCAAAATCAGCAGCGGAAGCTGCTCTGATACTAAAGCGGCAATAATACTTGATGGCTGACTAGGTACGAATAACGTTATCAGAACCACTAAAAATGAAATCGACAAAATAGATTGTGGACTACCGTGACGGGTTGCGTACTTAAAGGAAAAAATGAATAGGGCGAGAGAGGCTCCCGCGAGCAGCCCAAAAAGGATCCCCAATACATTCATATTTGAGCCGTCGGCTTTATAGACTTCCGTCAGAAGCGTCACGCCTACGACAACAAAACCTATGCCAATAAATTTGAGGAGCGTTGGTTTCTCGAGTTTTAAAAGAAATGAGAGTAAATAGACGAATATGGGGGCGCAATACATTAGGGTTGCCGCTATAGATACACCGCTCTCAGAAATACTGAGAAAATAAAACGAGAAGTTTCCGGCAACCCCGAGTCCCGCCAGGAGAGACCATAACCATAGCTTTTTTTTATGCAGCCCGCTCTTTGCTGGCGCTAAAATTAACCAACTTGAAAAGGCTATCAGTCCTATAGCCGCACGATAAAATGATATTAGAAAAGGACCCCATCCTTCCTCAATGAGAAGACCGGCGATACCTCCGGAAAGCCCCCAGCAGATAGCCGCTGAGAACACTAAAAAGGTACCGCTGTTTGGCGTTTTGGCGCGAATTTTACGTAAACTTTTATGCGTTCGGATCGGTTGCCTCAAGCCGTTGCACTCCTTACGTATTTACTCAAAAGTGTAGTCGTGCTTAAAAAACTTGTCGAACCGGCAAACGCTGCGTTTTAAGTTGATATATCCGCGCATGCGAGGTACGTTTGCGGACACTTTTAATTAACAGTAAGTTCATATGCAACGCCTCATTAATTGGTTAAAAACACTTAGCGCTATTCCCCTGGCACTGGGTGTCATCTTTCTCGTGCTTTTGCCCTCAATTTTAATGTCGACGTTGATTGTGGGTCTGTTCGATTTGTTGTTTCTGGAGCTTGTCTGGATGTCCTGGACCGCGTTTTGGTGGGTGCTGGGAACCTGGGTTGTGATCATGCTCATTGCTTTAGCCAACAGCGCCGACAAAATCCTGTTTGGTATACCGAAATAGCCAGTCGTATCAGCAACAGGCTGAAGCCTTAAGTAATTCTGGTAGAAACAAATAGGGTAGAACTTTGTCGACGAAGCTCGTCGGGAACCATGCCCAGCCATCGTTTACAAGCTCGGCGGAAATTATTTGGGTTGCTGTAGCCAAGTCGCTGTGCAAGTTCAACATTACTGTAAGGATGTTGTTGTAGCAGGTTGAGTAGCTTGTGCAGCCGGACCAGGTCATAGACTTGTTGAAAGTTGTAGCCGTGACTCGCTAACAAGCGCTTACAGGAGGAGAGACTGACCCCCATTTCATATGCCAGCTCTTTTAGAGAAATATACCCACCCATTTCTATTTGATTCTCGAGCCATTTAAAAATAGTCAAAAGGAAAGGAGACTGCGCTTTCGTTTGCTGTTGAATTTGGCAAAAGCTTAGAGCTTGATAATAGCGAGGTAAGTCTCGCTCAGGTCGTTTTTCTGTAAGTTGAGAGACCGGAATGGTTAATGCGCTGATGGGTCGTGAGTTGATACTCTTCAGCCATTTCGACCAAATGGGTAAAGGTGAAATTTCCTTTGGTAGATAGACCTGCCATTGTTCTATGGCTAACCCCCGTGACCGGCCCAGCATTAATAGTATTGCTATGCCGACTTTACAGTTGGCGACGTAACAATGCTGACCCATTTTACCGCTCAAGCCTGATACCGGAATAAAATCCAGTTGCAGTGAGCTCCCAAACTGTTGTGTCGGTGTAAATAAGAAGGGCTGTAGAAGGTTTTGAAAACGGGATAAGTGAACCAGTGACTGCTTTAGGCTCTTCGCGTGGATAATTAGATCAATTAAAGGGCTTAGCTTGTCTCTGAATAGGGTCTCTGTAACCAACTGCCATAAATGGGGATCATTAACTTTTTCTTCGGCAGAAGCCAATAACGACATAAGTTCATGGTTTGTAAGCCGAAAATTATTCAATTTTAGTTTTTGTACCGACAATGTTGTGCCTCTGAGCAGCTCTGCAGATGAAACCCCACGTCTCTCAGAAAGTGGGAGCAAAGCCTGAACCAGAGGCTTGCCAAGCAAGTGCCGTTGGTCGTTAGTTGACCCGTGGCACATAGCGGGTTGTCTCCTCAACTTGCTTGTGCAGTGCATTGATTGCATCAGCCGCTGAAACTTCTTCAACACGATGCGTTTGAATTTCTAAACTCGTGTAGGTGGGCAGATTTAATTCAGAACTTAAATTCTGACGGATGACCTTCATTAGGTTATTCGCCTGAGATAAAGAGGTTTGAGGCAGTAGTATCAGAAAGTGATCGCTGTGTTCGCGGCACACGCAGTCCTGTGGCCTAAGCAGTAAAACCATGAGTTCACTGGCCCGGTGCAGAAGTTCATCTCCTGCTTTGGTTCCCCTTTCATTGTTATATTGCGTGAAGTTTTTGAAGTTCACGCGCACCAACACCGCCGGCTCTGCTGAGGTGTTCTGGCCCAAGGCAATTTCACGTTCAACCAATTTTATAAAATAGGGAGTTGTGTACAGAGAAGTTAATGGGTCAATCCACTGATGTGATCTCAGGTTTTTTTCACGTGCCTTTAGCTGCCGCGTCAGCATTTTATTTTCACGCCGCCACTCCAGTGCCCCGAAGCCAAATATGACAAGCCCCACAGGCTGAGGAATGGACTCAAGCCAGCTTAATAATCGTAATGAATCGGGGTAATGGAAAAACTCGTCTAAAACATCAAGGGTCATTGAAAATATCAATAGCAGACCGCCACTGTAAAAAAGGTTTGTTACATTACCTAGCGGACGATGATTGACCACGAATACGACGGCTAGAATAACCAGGAATAGCGTCGAGCCTTCACCCAGTAAATCAAAAGGATCAATTTGCGCAAGTGGCTTTAAGGAGCCCAACTGGCTGCTCAGCAGGAGGCAGAGCAGGGCGATGGCGATCGTCAGCAGAATACGCCAGTCACCGGTGAAGTTTGAATTAGTAAAGCGCATCAGTACCTCCGTATTAGAACAAAGTTACTGTAGCCCCGAGCTGTGACAGTTTGGTGACATGCGGCTTGCTTTTTGAGCTTATGAGACCCGCATCCAAAGAGCCCACCTTTGCTTAGAGATATCCTCAAAATGTCATTTTTTGCTTTTAAGGTATGCCGCATCAATCAAAAAAACGACAGGGTTTGAATGATTATGAAGAAGACATACTTAGCTTGGCTTATTGCCGTTTCATGTGGTGCAACATCACCGCTTATGGCTCAGGAAGCGCAGGACGAAAGCACAGATAAAACAGTCGAAGAAAAGCGAATTGAAGAAGTGCTGACTATTGGCTACGGCGACTCTATTAAACGTGCTGTGCAAGAGCAGCGCGAGTCTGGCGGTATTATCAATGTGTTGAAAAAAGACGACATGGGTAAGCTTCAGGACGACAGTGTTAGCGATGCGTTACAGCGAATTCCAGGGTTGTCTGTTGAGCGTGACCAGGGGGAAGGGCGCTTTATTCGTATCCGTGGTTTAGCACCGGATTTAAACTCAGTTTCCTACAATGGTACCTCTCTGGCAGCACCGGAAGCGGGTCGCAGAGCCGTGGCGTTAGATGTGATTCCGTCGGACTTACTGGAATCGGTTGTGGTTAATAAGACTCTGACGCCTGATATCTCAGCGGGCAGTTTGGGCGGTAATATTGAACTGCAAAGCATGACGGCTTTTGATCGCGAAGGCTCGTTTTACTCTTTTACTACCGATATTGGTTATAACGAACAGGCAAGCGAAACTAACCCGAAAGTTTCAGGTGTTATCAGCAATACTTTTGACGTTGGCGATAAAGCAGACAGCTTTGGTATTGCCTTTGCTGGCAGTTATCAGGACCGCTCATTTACCACCGACAACGTTGAAACCGGCGGTAACTGGGACTTGGATGAACCCGGGCTGGAAGAGTTTGAGCAACGCGCTTATTCGGTTACCCGTGAACGAACCGGTTTAGCTTTAAACCTGGATTATCGTCCGTCCGAGGCATCTGAGTTCTACCTTCGCTCGCTGTACAGTGAATTTGCAGATACCGAAATGCGCCAGGGTATTGTGACTGAATTTTCTGATCCCATCGGCGCAGAAGCTACTTCTGGCGGCGAAATTGTGCGAGAGCTTAAAGACCGTAAAGAGACTCAGGAAATTACAGCGATTGTGCTGGGTACTAAACAGAAGTTCGATGACTGGGAAGTGACCCTGGAAGCCGGAACAAGCAAAGCCAGCGAAGATCAACCCTTTGCTATTGGCGGAGCCAAGTTTACTCAGGAATTTGACGACGACTTGGGTTACTCAGGTGTGGAACGTCTGCAATTGAATGCTCCGGATACGGCGTATCAGGCGTCAGAGTACGAAATTGATGAAGTGGAAGTGAGTGATGCCTACACCGAAGAGACCGAAAAGAACGTTAAGCTGGATGTCGCTTATGACTGGTTACAACCCAGCTATCAGGTCACCTTTAAAGGCGGTATTAAGTTAAGCCAGCGCGAAAAGTCAGCAGAAGAAAATATCTTTATTATGGAAGACTTTGCTGACCTGGGCGTTACCGGACTGACACTTGCTGACTATGAAACCTCGTCACACGTTGAGTATGGTCTTGACCAATTTGGCCCCGGCGCTTCCGCCGACAAAATTTGGGACATGGTTAATACCTTCGAATTACAAAACTTCCGGGATGAAGTTGAATCGAGAATCGCCTCTTACGAAATTGATGAAGATATCAGTGCCGGTTACCTGATGACCGATATGAGCTTTGGTAAGTGGCAGGTTATTGCTGGCGCACGTTATGAACATGAGGAGCGCACGGGGCGTGGTAACCGTTATGATGACGAACTGGAAACCTTTACATCGGTTTCGGATAAATTCAGCGATGCAAACTGGCTGCCCAGTGTGGTCACTCGCTATGACTTAAGTAATGACACTATTATTCGCGCGGCCTACAGCACCGGTCTTGTCAGACCTAACTTTGAACAGGTGAGATCCAGCTACTATCTGGAAAACGACGACGGTGACCTTAAAGCTGAATTTGGTAACCCAGATCTTGAACCATTAACCACGCAAAACCTCGATTTTGGTATTGAGCACTACGACGAAACTCTAGGTGTTATTTCCGCCATGGCCTTTTACAAAGACATTAAAAACTTTGTTTACGAAGCCGATGTTGCCGGCCGTCCGGGTTATGAAAACTTTGATGAAGCTGTCACTTATATCAACGGTGACGACGCTTACGTTTATGGTTTAGAGATCAACTATGTGCATCAGGTTTCCGGCTTTAATAACTGGCTTGATAACTTCTTAATCAATACCAACCTGACGTTCACTGACTCGGAAGCAACGGTTGACTGGAATGATGATGGTCAGCTTGTGTCACGGGATATCTCTTTACCGAGCCAGTCTGATACCACCGCAAACTTTGCGCTTGGTTATGAGATTTATGATGTCAGCCTGCGCTTAGCCACGAACTATAAATCGAAGTATTTAGCTGAGCTGGGCGATGTTGAAGACAGCCGTTACGACATTTACGAAGACGACAATTTGACTCTGGACTTCTCCGCAAAATGGCTAATTAGTGAGTATGTCAGTCTGAGCTTTGCGGCCAACAACATTACCGACGAACCCTACTATGTCTACACCGGCCAGAAGAGATATAACGCGCAGTACGAAAGCTATGGCCGCAGCTTCACTTTGGGTGTGCAGTTAATTAACTGGTAACACGAAATAACGATATTTAAAGGATAACTATGAAGAATAAAATAATTTTAAGCGCATTAGCATCAAGTTTGCTGCTACTTGCGGCTTGCGATACATCAGCCTCAGAAACCAATGTTCGCCATAAAGTGGCTTTGAATGATGGGTACCTGAAGGTCGATGCCAATGGATTGAGCTTAGGCAATAAGCGCATTGAAGAGGGCGACTTCTTTCACTTACGAAAGTTGGCTTTAAGCAACGGTGAAACCTTAGTCGGCGCTGTCGAAGGCAACACTCAGGAACTATTCCTCTGGCGTGTTGATGGTGGTGATGTAAAGCCTGTATGGAAAGGGGAGATTGACAGTCGAGTCATAGAAGATATTTGTTTCTATGAAAGTCATCAGAATCAGCAGTTATCAGTATTTTTGCTTGGCGGCCGTGGCGGTGCAGAACAACGATTGCTAAAGCAAGATGAGACATGGCTGAAGAATCCTTTGATCATCAGAGAAATGAATGTGCCTTACGATAGTACTGCTTGTGAAGTTTCAAACGATAATCAAAAGCTGTACGTTGCCGAAGCGGATCAGGCTGTCTGGGCGTACAACGCAGAACCGGAAGTTGAGCAGGGGCGTGACTTAATTGCAGCGACCAAACCTTTTGGTGTTATTGAAGGCGAAGTGAAAGCGTTGGAGGTGCTTGATGATGGCAGTTTGCTGGTGCTTGAGGAAGAGCCGCCGCGACTGTTGGTTTATCGCCAGAATGAGCAGGGTTTTAAGTTAGATAAAGCTTTTATGATCAACGGCGCTGAAGCACTAACCGATGTATCTGATTTAGGAAATGGCGAGCTATTGTTAACAGAAGAAGACATGGCAGCAATGAGCAAGCTGACAATTGATACCCTGGAGTTAAAACAGCGCCCAGTAAAAAAAACAGTGTCTCAGGTTCAGCCAACGTTAGAGACACAGCCATCCCCGCGGCGCGGTGATGCAATTGATGATCCTGCGGTTTGGGTGCATCCTGATATGCCGGATAAAAGCCGACTGATGGCAACGGATAAACGAACTGGTCTTTATGTTTATGATATGTCCGGAAAAATCGTACAGGAACTTGCTGTTGGGCGCTTGAACAATGTCGATGTGCGAGGTTCCTTGGCAGCAGCAACACTGCGTGATGATAATAGCTTACAGTTGTTTGATATCAACGCAGACGGCGAGCTTTCCATTGCCGGAAACATCCGCACAGATATTGAAGAAATTTACGGTCTCTGCATGGGTTATAACGAAGCGACGGAGCAGGTCTCCGTTTATGTAAACGGCAAGTCGGGTGTTATTCAGCAGTTTATTGTAAGCGATGATGGTGAGATGGAAAAAGTCAGAGAGTTGAGCGTTCCTTCTCAGCCTGAGGGGTGTGTTGTGGACGATAAAACCCAACGTTTGTTCGTTGGTGAGGAAGACGCCGCAGTTTGGCTATTTGATGCAGCAGCTGACGGCTCAACGTCTGGCGAAAGCATTATTCGTGTTGATCAGCATGAAGAACTGGTAGATGACATTGAAGGGGTTGCTTTTGCCAATGTTGATGGCAGAGGTTTATTGTTTGTGTCCAGTCAGGGTAACGACAGTTACATTGTTTTTGAAGGGGAGACACCCTGGTCGTTGCTTTCACACTTTCGTATTCGCACCAATATTGAGCGAGCTATTGATGGCGCATCAGAAACCGATGGCATTGACGTAACAACTCAGTCTTTGGGTAAAGGTTTTGAGCATGGCGCTTTTATTGTCCAGGATGGACGTAACCGTATGCCGGAAGAGGGGCAGAACCTTAAACTGGTGCCGTTAGAAGATATTCAGAAACAGTTAAGTAAGTAGTTACTTCTCATACACTTAATGACAAGTCGGCCCGGTAGTTAAAGTTGCCGGGCGGCTTTTTTTCTTACGGCCTGAAGTGCTGCTTCCTGACTACATAAACCCGCTTATCTTGTCTAGACTCTATTATAAAGACATCAAATAGAGGAACGCTATGACAGATACTGAGCGGCAAGATCTCGGGTTGTTCACAGATTTGTACCAGCTCACTATGCTTGATGCCTATCTTCGAGAAGGCATGCACGATGATGCGGTCTTCACCTTGTTTGTTCGGAGGCTTCCCGAAGAGAGAAAGTTTCTTCTGGCTGCAGGTTTAGATCCGTTGCTTGAAACGATTGAGGGGTTATCGTTTAGTGATGAGGATCTTAACTACCTTAAAGAGCAAGACTTCTCTCAAAAGCTAATCGATTATTTGCGCAACTTTAAGTTTACCGGGCAGGTCAGGGCCTTGCCTGAGGGCACGGTGTTTTTTGAAAATGAGCCGATTGTTGAGATTAAAGCTCCCCTGCCGCAGGCACAGCTTATTGAAACCCTGGTTATGAATCAGTTGCATTTGCAAACATTATTGGCTTCAAAAGGTGCCAGAGTTGCGCGCTCTGCGCAGGGCCGTCGGGTTTTAGATTTCGGCGCGCGTCGGGTACACGGTATTGATGCGGGTATAAAAGGCAGCAGAGCACTTTACTTAAGTGGTATTACAGCAACGTCCAATATGCTGGCCGGGTGCACCTACGACTTACCGGTGGCTGGCACCATGGCGCACAGTTATATTCAGGCGCACGACTGTGAATACGACGCTTTTAAAAATTTTACCAACGCTTTTCCTGAAACCGTACTGCTGGTGGATACCATCGATACAATAAAAGGTGTAGAGAAAGTCATTAAACTTGCGAATGAGCTGGGTGATGACTTTAAGGTGAAAGGTATTAGACTGGATTCAGGCGATTTAGGTGACCTTGCTTTTAAAGTGAGAGAACTTCTGGATGAGCATAATCTAAACCACTTAAAGATCATTGCCAGCGGTGGTTTGGACGAACATAAAATTGCTCAGTTAATAAAAGATAACGCACCGATTGATGGGTTCGGTGTTGGCACTGGCATGGGGGTGTCCGATGATGCCTCCGCGCTGGATATGGCGTACAAGTTGGTGGAGTACGCCGGCAAAGGGCGTTTAAAACTTTCCAGCGGAAAACCGGTTTTGCCGGGCGAAAAGCAAGTGTTTCGTGAAGCTAAAGGCAGCTTTAGCCACGATACCATTGCTCGCGTTGAAGAACAGTTACCCGGCGAGCCATTATTGAGGAAAGTGATGCAAAACGGCAAAAGGCTCCCTTCTCACCAGAGAAATATTGAGGAGATTAGACAATACGCGCAGCAGCAGTTAGATAAGCTGCCGGACTCTATGTCTTCGATAAGCTGCACGGAGGCGTCTTACCCGGTCGAGATAAGTGACACGTTAGCAAACTACCAGAAAGAGATAACTGAACATCTTAAACGAGGCGGAGGCTAATCATGAAAGTGACTTTTGAGCAGAGCGACGCACTCATTATTGTTGATGTACAAAATGATTTTTGCCCAGGCGGTAAGCTGGCACTGGACGAAGGGGATGAAGTAGTCCCCATTATTAATGCGATGACTGCGCAGGCGCAGGAAGCTGGGATCCCTGTATTTGTCTCGCGGGACTGGCATCCTTGTCACCATGTCAGTTTTGACGAACGAGGCGGCCCTTGGCCAGAGCATTGCGTGCAGGACACCAAAGGCGCTGAGTTTCATCCTGATCTAAGCGTACCTGATGGTGCTCGCTTAATTTCTAAAGGTGCTCGTTTTGACATTGACCAGTATTCGGCGTTTGATAAAACCGGATTGGTTTCAGAGCTTGTGCACCTGGATGTAAAACGCGTATGGGTTGTCGGGCTGGCGCTTGAGGTTTGTGTCAGAGCAACCGCGCTCGATGCCGTGAAAAATGATTATGAAACCATTTTAGTGGAAGACGGAACGCGGTTTATCGATCGCGCAGACGCTGATAAAACACGGCAAGAACTCAAAGAAGCCGGTGTGACTGTCAAATAATGACTACTTTCTCAGTGCACGTTGGTAATGGGCAAACTCTTCGTCACTGAATAGCACAAAACGCACAAGTTTCAGGTGGCTCAGTTTTTCGACGTGCGGCCTAATTGTGTCCAGAGCCACTTTCGTTGCGTCTTCAAACGGGTAACCGAAGGCTCCGGTTGAAAGCGCTGGAAACGCGATAGATTCTATTTGATGCTCTTCGGTTAAATCCAGTGCATTGCGATAGCAGTCTGCCAACAGCTTATCTGAAGGAGTGTCGACGCCATATACGGGTCCCAGACAATGAATGATGTAGCGATTAGGAAGGTTAAAAGCATCGGTCAGAACCGCTTCACCGGGTTCAATGGGTGCCAATGAGCGAGTTGCTTTTTCCAGTTCAGGACCGGCGGCACGGTGAATTGCACCAGCAACGCCACCGCCGGGCTTTAGCTCGGTATTAGCAGCATTAACGACTGCATCAATATCGGTTTGTTGGCTAATGTCGGCATGTACGCATTCGTATTTCATAGTCGCCCTCCGCTTTTAGTCTTTTCTTAATAAAATGACTTGTTCGCTGAGAATTTCAAGGCTGAGTTGAAAATGTTGCGCTATCCATTGCATGGTTTTAGGCGTGTAAAAGCTGACATGGGTCGGATCGCCCTTGTATTGCCACTGATTAAACTGCTCAGCGGTTTCTTTTGTAAACATCCAGGTCATGATGCCTATATATCCTTTAGGCTTCACTAAGCTTGTTAACTGTCGCCATGTTTTGCCAGGTTCTCTAAAGTGTTCTGCAACCTCGCTGCAGGTGACAAAGTCATACTGACGGCTCAACTGTCCGCTGTCCGGCGCGTAGAAGATGTCGTAAATAGACATCTTCATGCCTTGTTCCTCAAGCATCACATTCAGTGTAGGCCCAGGACCGGAACCAAAATCAAGGCCAGTCATGCCCGTTGATAGTTTTTCTAATAAAGGGATTGAAAGTTGGCTTAAGAACTCTCGGTAGCGGATGTCCTGCGGACCATTTTGATGAAAGTCGTAAATGGCTTTTTCTTCGTCCTGAGGCAGGTAAGTCTCTGGATTTGCAAAAATCATGTCACAGACAGTGCACCGAAAGTACGGGCGCTTTTTGTCTTCACAAAAAAAAGTAGCTGGTGCATGGCATAGGGTGCAGTTCATGGACGTATGGTATGTCAGTTTGAAGTTTTGTCAAAAATATACTTTAGTTAACATAAAGTTAACAGAATAAATATTAAGCACTTAGGCAAAACGAGGGAGATTTATGACAATGAAGGGATGCTTTGCGGTTGGTGTAATATTCAGTTTGCTTTGCCTGAGTGCCAATGCCCAGCCCGTCATTGTCAGCCCCGACGAGGAAACCATTAATTTAAACGCTCACCTTTATGAGTGGAAAGAGGAGCGAGAATTAAACGCCAGTAATATTGTACAAGAATTGCAGGGGTTGAATTGGAAAAAAGTAGAGGACTCTTACAATAAGGGGTATATCAGTGACGCGTACTGGTATCGCTTAAAACTGACGCATGAACATGACTCCCCGCAGTTAAGATTGCTAGAAATAACCTACCCTTTGCTGGATAAAATCGACTTTTACGTCAAAACGGATGGCGCAGCTACACATTACTCGACAGGGGACAGAAGACGCTATAACGACAGGCCTATTCACGGGCGCACCTTTGTTTTTCCTATCGAATTAGCACCGAACGCAGTTAGTGAGGTGTACTTTCGGGTGCAATCTGCCAGTTCTCATCAGATTTCTACTCGGCTTTGGAGTAACGACGCCTATATAAAGTACAGTAATGAAGACGCAACCTACCGGGCGGTGTATTACGGCTCTCAAATTATGTTGATTATCTTCATTCTCGGGCTGTATATGCTGATGAGAGAACGTGTTTATTTACTCTTTAGCTTAACGATACTGGGTCTGCTAACGTTGCAGGCAGCTATGCACGGGGTGCTGTTCCAGTATGTCATTCCTGCCTTTCCGTTGGTGCACGAATACGTCATTCTGACCAGTGTTCCGTTTATACTTTTCATGATGCTTTGGTTTTCGAGTGACTACCTTGACTTGAGGAGACGTCACAAACGGTGGTATCAGACCTACCGCTTAGCAGCGCTCATTGTGTTACTCGTTTTTATTTCAGCGTTTATATTGCCTTATCGGTTAGCCACAATGTTTGGCGTTGGATTGTCTGTACCGGTGACGCTGCTGACGTTATGGACAGGCATTCGGCTTTGGTCAAAAGGAACTAAGACAGCGCGCTTGTTTACCATTTCGTGGGCGGCATTATTGGTTGGTTGCCTTATCACTATATTGAACCAACTGGGTGTAGTTGCGATACCTGGAGCGTCCCAATACAGCATTCCATTAGGTGCGAGCATCCAGTCTATTCTAATGGCGTATGCGCTTGCTGATCGCTTCCAGAAAGATCGCAATGACAAGGTAAAAGCACAAGAAGCCCGATTTTATGCGTTGAAAAAACAGCGCGATACAGAGCGTGAAATGATGCGTAGCGCGACGCGTAATCAGCTGACTGGCTTGTGTAACCGGCAGGTATTTGAGCAGGTTTTAAGTTCTCATCTGGAGCACAATAGCCGGGAGTCGATAGCTATTGGGCTTTGGCATATTGAGAGCTTCAACGATTACCACAAAACACTCGGGCATGAGAGCAGTGAGACCTTGCTGCAAACAGTGGCGAAGCGACTCAACAATGAAGCGGCGGGTATTGTAAGTATTGTTCGGTTAGACAGAAAAGATGATATCGCTGTTGCCAATATTGAAACCGTCACTTTTGGCTGTATTTTTAAAGATCTTTGTCGGGAAGAAACGCTCAGCCTTGTCCAAAAGCTTGCGGATATATTGCATGAACCTATTGAATTTAAGGGGCTGTCGATAGAATTTGCGGTTCGCTCAGGCTGTGCCTTTAGTGAGCCGGGAATCGATGTGTCGACATTGCAGCGCCACGCGTTTATTGCCTTTGGACATAACCTACCCAATGAGCAACAAGTGACTGTTTATAGCCCGGATATGGATTCATACAGTCCGCGACGGCTTACGTTGATGACCGAGTTAAGAAACGCGCTGAAAAGCGATGAGTTGGAACTCTACTTTCAACCTCAAGTTGATTTGAAAGCCGATAAGTGTGCTGGCTTTGAGGCACTTATACGGTGGACACATCCGGAGTATGGCTTTATTCCACCAGATGAGTTTATCCCGATAGCCGAGGAAACGGGGGTCATTCGAGAGGTTACCACCTGGGTGTTAAAAAAAGCGGCAGAGTTTTCAGTCAATCTGGAGGGTATTGGTCAGAGTCTAACGGTCTCGGTGAATATATCCGCCGAAAACCTGCGCGACAAAGACTTCGTCGCGGAAATTGACAAGTTGGTGAAAAGCGGCCAAATGAGTGCTGATACGCTGATTTTAGAAATTACCGAAACCGCAGCAATGGAAAATAGAGAAACAGCGATTCAAACGCTTATCGATCTGCACGCAGATGGTTTTAAGATTTCTATCGATGATTTTGGCACGGGGTATAGCTCGCTGGCCTACCTTGATGAGTTGCCTGTTCACGAAGTGAAAATCGATCGTTCATTTATTCTTAAGATGCAGGAGAACGAGCAGGAAGACACCATCATTCGCGCCACCATTAATATGGGGCATGAACTTGGCTTTAAGGTGCTTGCGGAAGGTGTCGAAGATGCTCAAGTCGCTGAAAAGCTTAAAAAGCGCGGGTGTGACTTGGTGCAAGGTTACTATTACTCTAAACCTAAGCCTAAAGTAGAGGCTTTGACGTGGCTTAAAGAGTTTGACGGTTGACCAGTGCATCCGATGACGATCTTTTCCTTTCTTTGAGCTGTATCTATAAAACCTATTAAAGCAAACGGTATGTTGCCTTGGAGGCATTAGCAAACCGTTGCTATAACTATTACAACAACGTTAATAGTTCACTAGAAAGAAGGAAGACGTAATGAGTAGCTCAAACGGTGGCGGTAAATGCCCAATTATGCATGGCAGCATGACGTCTGCTAAGAAAACCAATACGCATTGGTGGCCTAATTCATTGAAGCTGGAAATTCTGCGCCAGCATGACACCAAAGCCAATCCAATGGACGAAGACTTCAACTACGCAGAAGAATTCAAAAAAATTAATTTAGAAGAATTAAAGCAAGACTTAAAAGACCTCATGACCGACAGCCAGGACTGGTGGCCAGCTGACTGGGGACATTACGGTGGTCTAATGATTCGTATGGCTTGGCATTCGGCTGGCTCGTACCGCTTAGCGGATGGTCGTGGCGGTGGCGGCACGGGCAACCAACGCTTCGCCCCGTTAAACAGTTGGCCAGATAACGTCAGCCTGGACAAAGCTCGTCGTCTGTTATGGCCGATTAAGAAGAAATACGGCAACAAACTGTCTTGGGCGGACTTATTCATTCTGGCCGGCAACATGGCTTATGAGTCGATGGGGCTTAAAACCTTTGGTTTTGCAGGCGGCCGCGAAGACATCTGGCACCCTGAAGAAGATACTTACTGGGGCAGTGAGAAGGAGTGGTTGGATGCGACCAAAAACCGTTACGACTCGGACCAAGAACGTGACTCTCTGGAAAATCCTCTGGCCGCAGTGCAAATGGGTTTAATTTACGTGAATCCGGAAGGCGTTGACGGCAACCCTGATCCATTGCGTACCGCAAAAGACGTGCGCGAAACGTTTAAACGCATGGCAATGAACGACGAAGAAACCTGTGCGCTCACCGCGGGTGGTCATACGGTCGGTAAGTGCCACGGTAATGGCAAAGAAGAGAACTTAGGCCCTGAGCCAGAAGCGGCAGACGTTGAAGAGCAAGGTTTTGGGTGGCGCAACAGCGGCGGCAAAGGTATGGGTCGCGACACGGTAACTAGTGGCATTGAAGGCGCCTGGACCACTGAACCAACTAAGTGGGATAACGGCTATTTCTACTTGCTGTTCAACTACGAGTGGGAGCTTAAGAAGAGCCCCGCTGGCGCTTGGCAGTGGGAGCCTATCGACATTAAAGAGGAAGACAAACCGGTCGATGTGGAAGATCCGTCTATCCGTCGTAACCCGATTATGACCGACGCTGATATGGCGATGAAGATGGATCCTGACTACCGCAAAATTGCGGAGAAGTTCTACAAAGACCCAGAGTACTTCGCAGAGGTATTCGCGCGTGCTTGGTTCAAACTGACACACCGCGACTTAGGTCCCAAAGATCGTTATTTAGGACCGGACGTGCCAGAAGAAGACCTGATTTGGCAGGATCCAATTCCAAAAGTGGACTACACACTGAGTGAAACGGAAATTGCTGACCTGAAAGACAAGTTGCTAAACAGTGGTTTAACCTCTTACGAGCTAATTTCTACCGCATGGGACAGCGCGCGTACATTCCGTGGCTCAGACTTCCGTGGTGGTGCAAATGGTGCGCGTATTCGTTTAGCACCGCAGAAAGACTGGCACGGTAATGAGCCAGAAAAACTGCAAAAAGTACTGGCAAAACTGGAAGAGGTGCAGTCATCTCTGGACAAAAAAGTCAGCATTGCGGATTTAATTGTTCTGGGCGGTACGGCAGCCGTTGAGAAAGCCGCGAAAGAGGCAGGCTACAACATTACTGTGCCGTTTGCTCCGGGTCGTGGTGACGCAACAGACGAGCAAACTGACGCCGAAAGCTTCGATGCGTTAGAGCCGCTGCATGATGGTTATCGCAATTACTTGAAGAAAGATTACAACGTGCCTGCAGAAGAGTTAATGCTCGACAGAACTCAATTAATGGGCTTAACCGCGCCAGAAATGACGGTTCTTGTTGGCGGTATGCGCGCGTTAGGTGCGAACTACGGCGAGTCTAAGCACGGTGTATTCACCGACCGTGTCGGCGTATTAACGAATGACTTCTTCGTTAACCTGACCGACATGAACAACGTTTGGAAAAAGGCGGGCGACCACTACGAAGTTCGCGACCGCAAAACGGACGAGCTTAAGTGGACAGCGAATCGCATTGATTTAGTCTTCGGTTCAAACTCTATTCTGCGTTCGTATTCAGAGCTTTACGCTCAGGACGACAACCAGGAGAAGTTTGTGAAAGACTTTGTGAAAGCCTGGACGAAAGTCATGAATGCCGACCGATTTGATTTAGCTTAAGGAGGAAGCATGTCGAAAGTACTACTGATTACCGGTGCCTCAAGTGGCATCGGTGAAGCGACAGCGCGTAAAGCGGCGAAAGAGGGGCTAAAACTGATACTAACGGCTCGTCGGAAAGAAAAGTTGGATGCGCTGGTTGAAGAATTTGGCTCTGAAAATGCTATTGGTGTTGCAGCCGATGCCGGTAACTATGATGAGCTTGAGCAGGCTGTTAAACAAGGTGTTGATAAGTTTGGTCAATTAGATGCGGTGTTCGCCAATGCGGGAACCGGTGTTTCAACGCCGGGCACTGAAGAAGGCGACCCGGAAGAATGGAAGCAGATGGTGGATGTGAACATCAACGGGCTTCTCTATACGGCGAAGCTGACGTTGCCGCACTTGCGTAAAACCACCGGCCATTTCTTAATGACGGGCTCTGCTGCCGGGCGCATTACATTGAAAGGCTCGGTGTATGGAGCTACGAAGTGGTTTGTACATGGCTTTGCACAAAACCTGGCCGAAGAAATGAAAGAATGGAATGGCCGTTGCACGACAATAGCTCCGGGTATGGTCAATACGCCGTTCTTTGACGAGCCTAAGCCGGACAAGCTGGACCCGGATGACGTTGCAGACGCTGTGTTGTACGCAATCAATGCGAACCCACGTAATTGCGTGCGTGAAATGTTCTTAATGCCCGCATATTAGCGGGCAAGTCTTAACGCCTTGTTTTGACATACTTTCTCCGCCCCCTCATAATCTCAGGCAGATACGAAGGGGCGGAGAATCATTCATGACCACCGAAAGTAAGGATGCACAAAAGCCCCAAACGTCAGGGAAACGACTGCTTTTGTTTGCGTTGCTGTTCATTGCATTAACAGTCGCTGGTTTTTACGCCATTTATAACCACTTTTCTAACCGTGAGCTTACCTTCGACTTCCGGCTGTTTGCCCCTGAAGTTATCAGCCTGACGATTTTGCTGCTGATTGTGTACTTCGCTGCCGACGGCTTACGACTTTATTACACCTTAAGAGCGCTGGGCTACCGAATACCCAAAAGCGCGATGACCAAGCTGGTGTTCATTAATATCTTTTTCTCGAACATAACTCCAATGGCTACCGGCGGTGGCTTCGCACAGGTTTGGTTTTTGCACCGACATGGCGTGCCCATAGGGAGGGCGACTGCCGCGACCACCATACGCACTGTTCTGGCGATATTCTTTATATTTTCGCTGACGCCGGTGTTTTTGTTGACTCTGACCCCGTTGCAGAATGAAGCGTTTATCAGCGACATTGGCGGCGCACTGGCTGTCTTTATTGTTCTTTATCTGGCGTTTTTCGCGATTGTTTTACTAAGAGCGCACTGGTTGATTGGTCCACTCAGCACGCTGTTTCATAGCCTGCATAAGTTGCACTTAATCAGCGAGTCACGGCATCAGCGCTGGCAGTATAAGGCTCGTAGGGAAATGCTGCGTTTTAGTCGAAGCTTTGCAGAGTACTGCCGTGGTTCAAAGTCAGCTATTGCGCTGTCGGTATTCTTCACCGCAGTGTTCCTCATCAGTTTATTCAGTTTTCCTGCGCTCTTAATGTGGGGGCTGGGCTACGATATAAATTACTTAGTGAGCCTTGGCTTACTGGTGGTGACGACCTTCATTATGTATTTCGCCCCGACCCCCGGAGCATCTGGTATATCAGAAGGTGTTTTCGGCAGCTTCTTTAATGAAATTTTGGCGAATAATCATTTATTGTTAGTCACATTCAGCTGGCGCTTTTTGACGATTTATCTCGGAATGCTGGTCGGTTTAATTGTATTGCAAAGGTATCTTGTAAAGTCTGCTCATAAACAGGATGTATCATGACAAAAACCAAACTTTTAAAAATCCTGTTTTATTTAAATATCGCCATTATTGTTGGTCTTATTGGTTATAAAATTTACCTGAATTTGGTTACCTCAGAGTTTAAAGCGGAACACACAGACCAGCTGGCAGCCATTAGTGCTCGTCTGGAAGGTCAGGACAGTTATAGTTTCGCGGTTGTCGGTAATATTAATAACTCGGTAGGGATATTTGAGCGCCGTATTATTCCTATGCTGAACAAAGACAATATCGACTTTGTTATTTCTGCTGGTAACGCGGTGAGCGGTGGTGGGGAAGATAAATACCGTGCCTTGAGAGGCACATTGTCTCATTTGGGCATGCCCTATTTGCTGACGTTTGGCGCTAATGAATATGAAGAGTTTGGCAGCTTTCGTTTTTATGATCATTATGGACCGCATTTCTTCAGTTTTACTGCTGGAAACAGCCGTTTCATTTTTCTGGACAGTACCGGAAAGACCCCCTGGCAATGGCAGCTGCGTTGGCTTAACGATATTTTAAAGACGGATTCCTCAACGCATCGCTTCGTTTTCATCGGGCATCCTCCAGTGGAGCCTGAGGATGAATTTATTCTCGCGGAAGAGGAAGACTATCTGCAGCCCGTTGAGTTTCGATCTGCACTGCAGCAAACACTCAGTAATTACGGCGTCGATCGTGTGTTCTCTTCCAACATCTCTATGTACTCTGAGAGTGAACAAAATGGCATACCTTATATTACTACCGGTGGTGCAGGTGGGTTGGTTCTTAATCAGGACGAAAGCTTTTATCACTACGTAAAAGTGACCGTGAATGCCGACGGCAGTGTTGAGCACTCCGTACAAGAACTGGAAATTGGTCAGCATCCAATACTGAAGCAATTAGAGAGCTTCTGGTTTTTCATTCACTCTCTGTTTTATGTGGGCTACTTAAACTTCATTCTATTGCTCGCGGTATTCCTGGTTATTAGTACCAAGCTCTACAATGCGGTATTTGTAGGAAAAGATTATTACCCGGATTACGACATTGACCCTGATCCATGGCTAGGCCGCCAATTAAAAGTGGCGATGTTTACCAACAATTACCTACCGTTCATTGGTGGCGTGCCTATTTCAATAGAGCGTTTGCGTTGCGGCCTGGAAAAGTTAAAAGACACGGTGCTTATTGTTGCGCCGCGCTACAAGAGTAAACGAGAGAAAGAAAAAAACGTCATACGTATGCCGTCTATTTTTTCTTTTGGCGAAAAGAGTGAGTTTCGCTTTGCCAATATCTTCTCGTCGGCAGTGCGCAAAAAAGTAAAAGCATTTAAGCCGGATATTATTCATGTACATCATCCGTTTTGGATAGGTTCGCTCGGTGTGTATATGGCGCGCCGCTTGAAAGTACCGGCCGTTTATACTTACCACACGCGACTGGAGCATTACTCGCACTTTGTGTTTTTACCCGGCTCGCTGTTCCGCAATATTATTGCGCACTTTCTGGTGCGTCGTTTTGCGAACAAATGCGACGCTGTCATTGTGCCAACCGACTCAACAGAAGAATACTTGCGCATGATAGGCGTGACGGCACCGACCTATGTGCAGCCGACAGGCATTGAATATGACCGCTTCCAGCACGTAGAGCCAGCCGAAGTTGAAAAGCTGAAAAAGCGACTGAAAATAAAAGACGAAACGGTTTTTGTGAGTGTGTCACGGCTGTCGAATGAGAAAAATATCGACTTTATGATCGATGCGCTGGCAGAGTTGAAAAAAGCCACTGACAAGCCGTTCAGGCTGCTTATCGTCGGCGATGGGCATCAGAAACAGCGGTTACAAACGAAAATTGACGAGCTCGGTTTAAAACAAACCATTCAGTTAGTCGGCTCCGTGGCGCCGGAAAAAATGGCCAACTGGTATCAACTAGGCGACGCCTTCTTATTCGCGTCTCAGTCAGAAACGCAGGGTATGGTTATTCTTGAAGCGATGGCGGCTGGTTTGCCGGTTGTTGCGGTGCGCTCCAGTGGCATTGACGACGTTGTGGAAGATGGCTTTAACGGCTACAAAACGCCTGCGAGACAAGCGGTTTGGCTAGAACGAGTGGAACGCCTTCTTAACGACGAAGAGCTGCTCGGGCAGTTGTCCGGTAACGCCGAAAATTTTGCCAAGGCATACTCTGTTGAACGCTTTAGCCAGGATGTCCGTCACATTTATGCGGAAACCCTGGCTCGTTATCATGAGCATAAGAATTAGAGAATATGGTTTCCGAATACTAACAATTCGCAAACGATTACCGCTGACGTCAATATTAAGCGGATGCGGTAATACCCCATATAAGAGGTCATGGCGGAGCTTCTTGCCAACTTCTGTTCAAAGAAAAGCAATATGGCAAATCCCGCCATTTGCAGGCCGAGCGACCAAGCAGATGAGTTGAGTAATAGAGTCAGCCAGGCAAGCAGGGCAAAGACATTACTCAGAATAAGCAGCGCATTCGTTGGCTCACTTGCCGCACGGTGCAGCGCGCGCCCCCACAGGACACCACCAAGAAACGTCAAAATAATTGCACCGTAGGTAATGAGCAAGTTGAGTGGCCGGAAGCCAAGTATAGATCCAACCTGCATCAGCTCCGCAAGCGAACTGACAATAAATGGAATGAGCCCGAGAAACCCGAGTGTGTATATCAGTTTGTTTTTGGCTGTGTTCATGAAAAATCTCAGTTACTAGAAAGTTTTAATCTATATCTTTGGTTTAACTTTATCAAAGTGACCTTCCAATACTTACGCTAGAAGATCACTTCTTAGTTCACTGAGGTTGGCTGACTTAAAACATACAACCAGTTTCCGGAACGTTTATCGTTCTGCCATTGTTAATAAAGAAACCTCCAAAACAGGGCTTCTTTTCTTTAGCTGCGTTTCTATCGATTCCGCGGAAAATATAGAGAGTAGGGAATCCTTTACTGGCTTCTATTAATGCATTGGTCTCTTCTACATAGTCCATACCGAGTAGAGTAATTTTGTCCTGATAGTCCTTTGGTGTTTCATTACCCCAGACCTCTTTTCCTTGATACTCTGAAATATCGTCAAGTTGTCTGACTAACATTAAGTTTTGACTGCTTGTTCGCACGCTACCGTCTTCCAGTGTAAATTGTTGCTCAGCTTTCCCCTCAAAATAGTCAAAAAAGAAACCAGCGCCGGAAAATTCGAACTTGTGAAAGTTATACTTTTCGCTTTTGCCTGAATTGTCGTAAATATCGGCGAGTTTTAGCCAAAACGCCCCGATATTCTCGTTAACACAGTCTAGGTCTGTGCATTTATTGTCAATGTGAAAAAAGTAAGTATATGTCCATTTATGGTGACGCATTCCCTTGTTTGTTAGTGAATCTAAAACGAACGAGGTGAGGGCTGCTCCATCCACGAAACTACCTGTCCCAGCCCACACTCCGGTATCGGCGAAGAAAATAGCAGAGCCAGCTAACCCGGAGCCAACAATAAGGTCGGAAGTGCTTCCGCCTGTGCTATTCGTTTCATTAAGGTTTTGTTCTTCAACCAACATTGCGTTTTCGTACAGCTCGGTGTAGTCACTAAGGTTTGTGGCCACCATCAATTCGGCACCTTCGGAAAACTTATAACTATCGGGCACAGATGAACAGCCTGAAAGAAAAATAACAGATAAAAGAAAAAGCTTCGCTTTTGACATCATACGTCCTTTTAATAAAAACAATTATCCCAATTAAGAGGGTCATATATTAAGGGCTTCTAAAGCACTGGGAGGATAACATAGGGATATTCGTTAAGGAGGTAAACATTGAAGGGTTTGCCTTCAGTGAAGGTATTTTTTGAATTAGAGCGGTCTAATTGTGTCGCTTTTGAGTAAATAGTAATAAACGTTTTAAGAATAACTCTATGCAAAAGTATCAGCTCAGCTTATTTATTTTTCAAAATGATCTGCGGGTTAAAGACAACTTAGCGCTGCAGGCAGCTAGTGATAATAGTGAGAAACTAATTTGCTGTTATTGCTTCGATCAGTCTCTCACCCGTTATGGACGTTATGGTATCGCCTCACTAGGTAAGCATCGTCTAAACTTCTTAATGGACTCATTAGAGAGTCTTAGAGCTGAATTGGAAAAAAGAGGCCAACAACTGCTAATTTTGAGAGGCTCTTTTGAAAAGGAGGTTACCAGAGCAATTTCTGAGCTAGGAGCTGATGCGGTCTTTGTGAGCGAGCAGCAGGGCGTTTATGAACGGAGACATTTAGATCTCGTAAAAAAGCGCTTCCCATTTTTGTCGCTTTTTGAGACTCCTAACAATACTTTATTTAGTGAGGACGAACTGCCATTTTTGTTGACTGATTTACCGACAACCTTTTCTCAATTTAGGAAGCAGGTAGAGCCTTTAAAAGACAGCTACCTTTTGACTGATATTAAGAGCCTTGCACCAACACCTAAAAATTTTAAAGCAGCGCCCGCGCGGCTCTCAAAGAGCTCAACCACTCATCAAATGTATAGAGGTGGCGAGTTAGCTGCGTTAAGCCATCTAAAGAATTACTTTAGTGAAGACTATGCAAGTGATTATAAGCAAACTCGAAATGCTTTAGACGACTTTCAAAGTTCGACTAAGTTTTCACCATGGTTAGCACTTGGTTGTATGTCGGCTCGCCAAGTTATGTCTGCGCTTAGAAGCTACGAGCAACAGCATGAAGCGAATGAATCAACGTATTGGATAAGCTTCGAGCTATTGTGGCGAGAGTTTTTCTTTTGGTATGCGAAAAAACACGGAGCTAAACTGTTTGCCTTTAAAGGGCTTTCTACTAAATCACCTAAGACAAGCTTTTACCCGGAGCGCTTTCAAAAATGGTGTTCTGGCAATACACCTTTTCCAATCGTTAACGCTTGTATGAAGCAGTTAAATGCAACTGGCTATATGTCCAATCGGGGACGACAGTTAGTAGCAAGCTGCTTTGTGCATGAGCTAGGTCTTGATTGGCGGTACGGAGCTGCTTACTTCGAGCACCAGCTTATTGATTACGACGTATCCTCCAACTGGGGCAACTGGCAGTATTTAGCGGGTGTTGGTGCAGACCCTAGAGGCCATCGTAGATTTAATTTAGAAAAACAGACCGCCCAGTATGATCCTGAGGGTGAATTTATAAAACGCTGGGGCGGCAATATCAAGACACTGCCAATAGACAGTGTTGATGCGGCAGATTGGCCAGTGAAACATGATGAAAACTGATAGTAGCAGTGCGTTGGTCTGGCTTAAAAGGGATTTAAGGCTATCCGATAATGAAGCCCTCTCAGCAGCAACGGAGCGGCACAGCTCGGTTATGCTTTGGTATAACTTTGAACCCGCTTTGTTAGAAGATGAGCATTACAGCACACGGCACTGGCGGTTTGTTTGGGAAAGTATATTAGATTTGAATAAGCGCTTAAAACCTTACGGTGGCGGTGTTCACGTTACTGTCGGGGAAACACTGTCAGTTTTACAAGGCTTAATGAGTGACTTCGGTTTTTCTACTTTATATAGCCACCAAGAGGTTGGTCTTTTGTCGACTTTTAATCGCGACAAATCGGTTCAGCAGTTTTGTGATAAGAACGGCATAATTTGGCAGCAGTTTCCCTATGGGGCCGTCATCAGAGGGAAAAACTCTAGGGATGGGTGGCGAGATAATTGGTATAAAGTGATGAATAGTGAGCAGAGAGAAGCGAATCTTTTTGTCATCACTGACGGCAATACCCCGCAGGTCCCGGAGGCTTGGAAAGAAAGGAATGATAACTTTCAATTAGGCGGCGAAACGGCTGCAGAGAGCACATTGAAATCGTTTTTTGAGGGCCGGGGGCAATCTTATGCGTTTAATATTTCAAAACCCGATCTGAGCAGAAACAGCTGCACTCGCTTGTCGCCCTACATAGCCTGGGGAAACTTGAGCCTGAGACAAGTGTACCAGCGCTGCTTAACTTACTGGAACGTTCCTGGTTGGAGAAAACCATTAAGGGCATTAGTGTCGCGTTTGCACTGGCATTGCCATTTCATTCAAAAGTTTGAAAGTGAAATAGAGCAACAAGTCAGGCCAATAAACCGTGGTTATGAGCGCTTCCAATTCAGAAGAGAAAGCTCAGCGTTTTCCGACTTTCAGGCATGGCAAAAAGGGCAGACTGGATATCCATTGGTCGATGCTTGTATGCGGTGTCTAAACCATACCGGTTATATTAACTTTCGTATGCGGGCTATGTTGGTTAGCTTTTTGTGTCATTACTTAGCGATTGACTGGCGGTGGGGAGCTCAGCACCTAGCATCAGTGTTTTTAGATTTTGAGCCTGGAATTCATTACCCCCAAATACAAATGCAGGCGGGCATTACCGGTATCAATACTATTCGTGCTTATAACCCTGTAAAACAGTCTTATGAGAACGATCCGAAGGGAGGCTTTATACGGCAGTGGGTACCGGAGTTAAGTGAGTTACCTGATGAGTTGATTCACGAACCGGATCAAATAACGCCAATAGAGTCCTCCATGTTCAATTTCACCCTTGGCCAAGATTACCCTTATCCAATTGTGACGTCGAGTCAATATAAAGAAACAGTCGTTCACGATTTATGGGCGTGGCGAAAGAAAGCGAATGTAAAATCAGAAAGCCGGCGAATACTTAATAAGCATGTTGATAAGGCCGGCTAAATTTAATGGAAAAAGAGATTTTATGACGGAACAATTTGTAACTTTTGGCGATAACAAGCTTTCTGTAGCTGATATTGTGGATATAGCGTCTCGTAAAAAAACTGTTAGGCTGAGCGACTCTGATTCTTTTGGTAAAAAAATCCAAGCAGGAGCTGACTTTTTAGATGAACTCCTCGTTGATGACGGGGTTATTTATGGGGTTACTACTGGCTATGGAGATAGCTGCACTGAGCCTGTCGCTTTATCGTTGGTCAATGAACTTCCGATTCACTTATCTCGCTTCCATGGCTGCGGGCTTGGTAAACACTTTGATCAGCAAACGACCCGAGCCATTTTGGCCACTCGTCTGTGTTCATTATCGAAGGGTTATTCCGGAGTTAGCTATGCTTTATTGGAGCGGTTGGTTCTTATGCTCAATGAAGATGTACTGCCTCTTATTCCCGAAGAGGGTAGTGTTGGGGCCAGTGGTGATTTAACCCCATTATCCTATATCGCCAGAGCACTCATTGGTGAAGCGGATGTTTTATTTCAAGGGGAGTTCATGCCTAGCGCTGAAGCTTTTGGTAAGCTTGATGTTAAGCCTTATAAATTAAGACCCAAAGAAGCTTTAGCTTTAATGAATGGAACGGCAGCTATGACTGCGGTAGCGTGCTTAAATTATATCAGGGCAGAGTATTTAACCAGACTATCCAGCAAAGTAACTTCCATCTCGTGTTATGCCCTTGGCGGGAACCCCGAGCACTTCGATGAGCGGCTATTCGATGTAAAGCCACACTCTGGCCAACAAAAAGTCGCAGAATGGATACGAGGTGACTTGGGAGTCATTGAAGAAAAAAGAAACTCGAACAGACTTCAGGATCGTTACTCGATTCGTTGCGCACCTCATATTATAGGCTCTTTAAAAGATGCCTTACCTTGGTTAAAAGAGACGATAGAGAATGAGCTAAATAGTTCGAACGATAACCCGATTATTGATCCGGAGAGCCGAAGAGTGCTGCATGGGGGGCACTTTTACGGTGGTCATATAGCAATGGCTATGGATACGCTCAAAACGCAAGTCGCTAATTTAGCTGATTTACAAGATAGGCAAATGGCGTTGCTGATGGATCAGAAAGTGAACAATGGTCTACCGGCAAACCTGTCTGGAGCAAAAGCGGACAGGAAGTCTGTCAATCACGGCTTTAAAGCAGTGCAGATAGGCTGCTCAGCTTGGACAGCAGAAGCACTGAAATTGACTATGCCTGCTAGTGTGTTTTCTCGCTCAACGGAGTGTCATAACCAAGACAAAGTCAGTATGGGAACGATTGCAGCGCGAGACTGCGCAAGAGTTTTGGAGTTAACTGAGCAGGTTGTGATATCAAGTTTATTGGCAGCTTGTCAGGGAGCGCAACTACGTGCACAGCTGAATCAAGAACAACCGCCTTTGGCTATCTCTAAAATGGCAGAAGATGTGGGGCGGGACTTTAATTTCTTGGAAGAAGACAGAGCACTAGAAAAAGAGTTGAGGTTCTGGCTTGATGAAGTAGAGGGAAAACGTTGGAGCCTTTATTCGAGCCGTTGAACTTACTACTTTTTAATTCAAGACTCTGTTACTTTATTGGTGGTAAATATGAGTAATAAGGATAACAACAATGAAATACTTACTAGGAGCAGTTGCGGTGAGTTTGCTGACAGCCTGCTCACAGTCACCAAGCAATGACGAAGAAGTGAATAATCAAATGCAGTATCCGGAGACGCGTAAAGGCGATGTGGTTGACACCTACTTTGGTACCGAAGTGGCGGACCCGTATCGCTGGCTAGAAGACGACCGTAGCGAAGAAACGGAAGCCTGGGTAAAAGCGCAAAATGAAGTAACGTTTAGCCATTTGGAGAAAATTCCGTTCCGCGAAAAAATTGAAGAGCGCCTAACGGAACTGTGGAACTACGAGAAAGTCAGCGCGCCTCGCTTTGAGGGTGACTATATCTATTTCTACAAGAACGACGGTTTGCAAAACCAATACGTTGTTTACCGTAAGAAGAGCGAAGACGCTGAAGCCGAAGTTTTTTTAGACCCAAATAAGTTCAGTGAAGATGGCACAACGTCTTTGGCGCAGTTAACGTTCAGTGAAGACGGTTCTATTGCGGCGTATTCGATTTCTGAAGGCGGTAGTGACTGGCGTAAAATTATTGTCATTGACGCAGAAACAGGTGACCAACATGAAGAGCCGCTCGTAGACGTTAAGTTCAGCGGTATTTCGTGGAAGGGCAACGAAGGTTTCTACTACTCGAGCTATGACAAACCAGAAGGCAGTGAATTATCCGCGAAGACCGACCAGCACAAGCTGTATTACCATGAAATTGGTACACCTCAGTCTGAAGATGACCTGATTTTCGGTGGTACACAAGCTGAGAAACATCGCTACGTGGGTGGTTATGTCACTGAAGACGATCGTTTCCTGGTGGTTTCGGCTGCAAACTCGACGTCTGGTAACAAGTTGTACATTAAAGACTTAACGAAGCCTGACTCAGAGTTAGTGCTGGTCGATGGTGATGTGGCTTATGACACGTCGGTTCTGACGACTCGTGGTGACACGCTGTATTTAGAAACGAATATGGACGCGCCAAACGGTCGTGTTGTGACCGTGAATGCCGGTAACCCTAAGCCTGACAACTGGCAGGACTTTATTGCACACAGCGAGCATGTGTTGAACCCATCAACCGGTGCGGGTTATATCTTTGCAGAGTATATGGTTGATGCGGTCTCAAAAGTTGAGCAGTACGACTACGACGGCAATAAGGTACGTGACATTGCTTTGCCGGGCGTCGGCAGCGCGAGTGGCTTCAGTGAGAAGCAGGACGCTGAAAAAGTGTATTACAGCTTCACGAACTACAGCACGCCAAGCACCATTTACGAGATGAATCCTGAAACGGGAGAGTCGATCGTTTATGAAGCATCGGGTGCGGATTTCGATTCGAGCCAGTATGTCAGTAAACAAGTCTTCTATACGTCTAAAGACGGTACCGAAGTTCCGATGATCATCACCCATAAAAAGGGTCTTGAACTGGATGGTACGAACCCAACGATTCTTTACGGTTACGGTGGCTTTAACATCAGCCTGACACCAAGTTTCAGCATTGCTAACGCAGCCTGGCTGGAAATGGGCGGTGTTTACGCGGTTGCCAACTTACGTGGTGGTGGTGAGTACGGTAAAGAGTGGCATAAAGCCGGCACTAAAATGCAGAAGCAAAACGTGTTCGATGACTTTATAGCGGCAGCGGAATACCTGATAGAAGCTGACTATACGTCGTCTGATCGTCTGGCAGTTCGTGGTGGCTCAAACGGTGGCTTGCTGGTTGGTGCGGTAATGACACAGCGCCCTGAGCTGTTTGCGGTTGCGTTACCAGCGGTTGGAGTTTTGGACATGCTTCGCTATCACACCTTCACTGCGGGTGCAGGCTGGGCGTATGACTATGGTACAGCAGAAGACAGTAAAGAAATGTTTGAATACTTGCTGAACTACTCGCCAGTGCATAACGTAGAACAAGGTGTTGAGTATCCGGCAACGCTGATTACGACGGGTGACCATGATGACCGGGTGGTGCCTGCCCATTCCTTTAAGTTCGCAGCAGAGCTTCAGGATAAAGCGGGTGGTGATAATCCGCAGTTAATTCGCATTGAAACCAATGCGGGTCACGGTGCAGGAACACCCGTTTCAAAAACGATTGAGCAGTATTCGGATATTTTCGGCTTTACGCTCTATCACATGGGCTTCGAGTCACTTCCTAACGAAAAATAGGAGTTTGATATGAACGCATTAAAACTAACCGCGATGGCAGGTGCGGCGGCATTGTTAGCCGCTTGCAGTGCCGAAGAAACGGAAACGCAGTGCACAACGGCGCCACAATCAGAGTGGATGGATCAAGAACAGTTCCAGGCTGGTTTAAAAGAGCAGGGCTATGACATTAATGAGTTTAAAGTCACTCCCGGCAACTGCTATGAAATTTACGGCAAAAACCAGGCAGGCGAGAAGGTAGAAATTTACTTCAATCCTGTTGATGGCAGCGTTGTAAAAGAAGAGAAAGAGTAAGTTAATGAGTAAGCCAGTGGTGATTTGGGATAAATATATTCGCATTTACCACTGGCTTATTGTTATTGGGTTTACGCTAAATTATTTTGTACTAGAACCTGGCGAGACGATTCATCAGTGGGTTGGCTATTGTGTCTGGGGTTTAGTATTTGTTCGTGTTGTCTGGAGCTTCGTTGGGCCTCAGCGAGCAAGGTTGAGTGATTTTTTTCCTACCCCTATACGAATATCTCAACATCTGCGTGAACTTAAAAATCGCAAGATTCCTAAAGAATCCGGGCACAACGCTGTTGGCGGTATGTTGATACTGCTGTTTTGGTTATTGCTTTTAGCGCAGGGCATTACCGGTTTTCTGCTCGAAGAAACGGACGCGTTTTTTGGTAGCACTTTGGTCGAAAATATTCATGAATACATTGCCCATAGTTTATTTATAGGCGCTCTTATTCATGTTGCCGCAGTGCTTTTGACAGGTTGGTGGGGTCGTATTGAGCTTATAAAGCCCATGATTACAGGGCGTCGTAAATCTTAAATTTATAACAACCGTTCATCTTTTCTTTTATTAAAAACTACCGTAGAATCCTGCTTATAATCAGTGTTTAAAAAGTAGACAGATTTGGAATCTTCCCCTTTATTGGCGGCCCAGCCAATATACGACAGAAAAAACCGTTTTTACGCGGTAGAACTGTTGTACCGAAGCGCCATTCATTTATCCGCCGAAACCGTGGGCGATACCGCTGCTACCAGTGAGGTGGTGTTTAACCTTTGCGCGGGCATCACTGAGCAAACCACTCAGTACGATGCAACGGCTTTTATTAATGTTTCCAGCGACTTTCTGCTGTCTCAAAGCTTCCTGCCTATAGAGCCTGATAAGGTCGTTATTGAGCTTTTAGAAACCATAAAGCCAACCCGAGCCGTTGTGAATGCGGTAGCGCGTTGGCATGACAAGGGTTTCCGTTTCGCGCTCGATGATTTTGAGTTCGACCCAGCGTGGGAGCCATTGCTAAAGTATGCATCGTACATAAAAGTAGATGTCTCTACGGTGACCGTTGAGCAAGTTCGGGCGTTTAAAAAAGACTTAACTCACTTTAAGGGTAAGTGGTTGGCCGAGCGCGTTGAAGATGAAGCGACTAAAAATGCCTATGAAGCGTTGGGTTTTGAACTGTTTCAGGGGTACTACTTTGCCAAGCCTGAAGTTATTTACGGCACTCGGTTAGAGCCGTCTTCGCTACAGCTAGCGAAAGTACTGTCCTTATGTTTTGAAAAGGAGCCAGACTTAACTGAGTTATCGAAGGTGATATCTGAAGATCCTAAGCTGTCAGTCAGTCTTCTGAAAATTGTGAATAGCCCTCTGTATCCAACGGCGAGCCCAATTACTCGGGTCAAAGATGTGATCATGCGATTGGGTATTGAGAAATTGCGGCGCTGGATAGCGCTTATAGGCTCCGTTGCTGCCAGTAGCCAGGAAGCATCACGTATGGTGTTGGTAAGAGCACAAATGTGCTACGAGTTAGCCAAGGGTCAAAAGCGTCAGGATTTAGATCCTGACCAGTGTTACTTTGTGGGTCTTCTATCTGGTATTGATATTATGCTGGGCGTGGATAAAAAGGCGTTTTTTGAAAAGCTGCCTCTGTCACCTGAAACACAAGCTGCAGTGAATAATTTGAAAGGACCTATGGGACAGTGCTTGAGTATTGCGTTGAAACTGGAGCGGTTGATTCAAATGAAGCAACGGCTGGAAACGATTCAACCGCGTCTGTTATCAACCTACCGCTCTGTATCGAATAATGTACAAGAACTGTTTAATACCATTTAAGCGTTGGCGTTCTTGGCCAACTGCTGGATTTTCCCAACAATAGCTCTTAATCCATTCCCGCGAGTTGGGGTAATGTGGTTTTCCAGGTCGAGTTGATTAAAATATTGGTCAATATCGAACGCGAGGATTTGTGCGGGCGTTTTGTCATGGTAAGCCGCCATAACCAACGTTAACAGCCCTTGCACAATGACGGCATCACTGTCGACGTGAAATAACAGCTTGCCGTCTTTCTCTTCACTAATCAGCCAAACATTACTCTGACAGCCGCGTACCAGATACTCTTCTTTATGCTGCGCTTCCGGCAAACCCGGTAGCGCTTTGCCTAAATCGATAATGTACTGATAGCGCTGTTCCCAGTCGTCCAGGAACTCTAAGTCATCAAGAATTTCGTCAGTTGTTGGTAAGTTCATGGTTAATTCGGTATTCCCGTTTAGAAAAACACACCAGCTTCAAGCTGCGCTTCTTCGCTCATCATATCGCGAGACCAAGGTGGATCGAACACTAGGTTTACATTGACCGTATCAACATTCGGTACCAGTGAGACACGGTACTCAACGTCGCCGACCAACACCGGTCCCATGCCGCAACCCGGAGCGGTGAGCGTCATATCAATATTAACCCGCGAACTGTCTTGGTCTATATCGACTTTATAAATAAGCCCAAGGGACACTAAGTTAATGGGAATTTCTGGATCGTAGATGGTTTCCAGTGCATCCCAAACTTGTTGTTCGGATATTTGCCCGTCTTCAGGCGCAGGAAAGTCGAGCTTTTCCGGTTTGCGGCCAATGGCGTCGCCATCGGTGCCGTCAATGCGCAGCATATTACCCTGCCAGGTCACGGTGTAATTACCGCCCAAATCTTGGGTAATATTAACAAATTCCCCTTTGGGAATGATTTTAGGTTCGCCGGATGGCACCTTACGCGCTTTGACTTCGCGTAAGGTATTCACCATTTTCTGTTGCATGCTGTTGTTATCTTTCCCGTTTAGGTAACGCTGAAGCTTTCGCCACAACCACATTCGTTAACAACATTAGGGTTGTTAAACTTAACAATGCCGTTAATACCCTCTTTGACGTAATCGATTTCTGTATTACGCACCAGTTCCAGCGCGTTGGGTGCAATAGCAACCTTAATGTTATCGTTAATTTCCACGACTTCATCACCGTCTTGAATGGCATCAACAGAGTCAAGAACGTAAGCATAACCTGTGCAGCCGCTCTGTTTGGTTGATAAGCGAATCAAATGGCCCGATTCGTTTTTCAGTCGTGACTCAAAATACTTAATGGCACTGTCCGTCATGGAAATAAGTGATGACGATGGACTAAACGTTTCTACAGACATTGTGTCCTCCTGCCGTTAGGCTAGCATCATACGAGCTTTGTTGATGCCCGCAAAGAGCTGATCAACCTCGTCTAATGTATTGTAGATGGTAAATGACGCACGTGCGGTACCCGGCACATTCAGGCGCTTCATTAAGGGTTGGGCGCAGTGGTCGCCGGTGCGAATCGCAATACCTTGCTTATCTAACAAGAAACCGATATCGGCCGGGTGTGCACCCTCCAGAACAAAGCTGAGTACGCCAATTTTATTGGGGGCGTCGCCAATAATTCTCAAGCCTTCGGTTTGCTTCGCTAATTCGGTCGCTCGTGCCAGTAACGCCTGTTCGTGAGCGCGTATTTCTGCAGCGTCGTACTGCTGAATCCAGTCAAGTGCTGCGGCCAGGCCAATAACGCCGGCTATGTTGGGCGTACCCGCTTCTAAGCGGTTAGGTAATTCGCCCCA
This sequence comes from Idiomarina piscisalsi, assembly GCF_002211765.1. NCBI lineage: Bacteria > Pseudomonadati > Pseudomonadota > Gammaproteobacteria > Alteromonadales > Idiomarinaceae > Idiomarina > Idiomarina piscisalsi. The sequence continues at coordinate 2,464,106 of NZ_CP022133.1, read as the reverse complement.
GGTGGCATCCTGATAGCTGACGGTGGCAATCATCTCACCGCCGACTAACCACACTGGCCACTCATTCAACACATCGAATCGTCCCCAAAGCACCCCAATACCGGTGGGGCCGAACACTTTGTGGCCTGAAAATGCGTAAAAGTCGCAACCAATATCCTGAACGTCAATGGCGCCGTGCGCAACACCTTGGGCACCGTCAACTAATACCAGAGCACCTTTACTTTTAGCCGCCGCGGTAAGCTCTTTTATTGGGTTTACAGTACCCAGCGCATTGGATACATGCGGCATGGCAACAAAAGCCGTGTTGTCACTCAGTGATTCGTGAAACGCATCAACATTAAGCTCGCCATTGTCATGAATAGGCACCACTTTTAAGGTAGCACCAGAGCGTTTGCAAGCTTGTTGCCAAGTAACCAAGTCAGCGTGGTGCTCCATTTCAGTCACCAAGACGTCATCGCCCGCTTTCAAACGCTGCGCAACCCCATTCGCCACCAAATTAATGCCTTCAGTGGTACCGCTGGTCCAAATCACTTCTTCGCTTCGGCCTGCATTAATATAGGTTGCAACCGTTTGACGTGCCGCTTCGTAACGGCGCGTTGCTTCATCTGACAGGTAATGCGCCCCGCGATGCACGTTAGAGTTGCATTGCGTGTAATAGTCCACCAAGGCATTGATAACGGCCAGGGGCTTTTGTGTCGTCGCTGCGTTATCCAGGTAAACCAGCGGTCGACCATTTACTTCCCGAAACAGAATCGGAAACTGCTGGCGAATGTCTGCAACATTTAGGCTCATTGCTGCTCCATCATACGCTCAAAGCGTTGCTTCAATATTGGTTGCAACCAGTCGGCTAATGCGCGATTTGGCATTTGGAAAAGCAGTTCCTGTACAAAGCCGAAGTTCAGCATAACCAAGGCCTGTTGCTTATCGATACCGCGTGTCAGCATGTAGTAAAGTGCTTCTTCGTCAATTTCCGCAACGGTTGCACCGTGAGCACACTGAACGTCGTCCGCATAAATTTCCAGCTCAGGCTTGGTATTAATTTGTGCACCACGAGTGAGTAACAAGTTACGGTTGTTCAGCTCAGCTAGGGTTTTTTGCGCATGGCGGTGTATGTGAATACGACCGTTAAATACCGCCTTTGCCTTGTCGCCAATAATGCCGCGCGCATTTTCTGCGGTGGTACCGTTAGGCTGCGCGTGTTCAATTGTGCTGTGTAGATCAAAGTGCTCTTTGGGAGCCAGCAAATAAATGTTGTTGAACTTCGCGAAGGCGTGTTCCCCTGCGTGTTCAATATCGACGTCCAGGCGCGTTAGCTGAGAGCCGTATCCTACGAGTGTGCTGTTAAGCTTCGACTCGTTGTGTAAACGGAAATGGCTACCACCAACGTGAATGGCTTCGCCTTCGTGTAAGGCTAAGCGATAATGCTCCAGAGCGGCTTTGTCGGCAATGTCGTACTCTGCGAACGCCGTATTCAGGCTGTGGCCATTGCCCACACCGTGCTCAATAATAACGGCTTTGGCGCCTTCACCGACACGAACCAATGAGCGCTGGTGCGACTCCACACCATCGCTGGCGAAGTTAACAATGCGGATTGGCTGCTCAACGTTCGCGTTTGGCGCAATATCAATGACGACGCCTTGCTGCGCAAGTACGTCATTGACCAAACCGAACAAGTGATGCTGTGGCTTTACTTGTCCGAACAGATATTCTGCCGCATCATTTTTCGTGTCCAAAGAGGCAATGGTGACGCCTTCAGGTAATACCAAGTTGGTCATGTCACTCGTCAGGCGACCGTCAACAAACACCAAATCAATGCTGTTTAAGCCTTCTACTTGAGGCGCTTCGGCGGTTGTCTCTTTGCTTGTCGTTGCAAGGTTTAAGTCGGCCACTTTGTGCAGTGACGTGTAACGCCAAGCTTCTGTGCGACGTCCTGGCCACTCTTTTTGTTTTAGCTCTGCTAACGCTTTTGAGCGTGCAGACGCTAACCAGTCGTCAACATTGCCGGCACGCTCAATTACTTGTGCTAGCCATTGACTCATGCGACTTCTCCTTCCTTAAGCCAAGCGTAGCCTGACTTTTCAACTTCTTTGGCCAGTTCAGGACCGCCGCTCTTCACAATTTTACCATTTGATAGAATGTGCACGTGGTCTGGCTCAATGTAGTCCAGTAAACGTTGATAGTGCGTCACGACGATAAAGCTGCGCTTGCCGTCGCGCTGGCTGTTTACACCTTTGGCAACTACCTGCAGAGCGTCTACGTCTAAGCCTGAGTCCGATTCATCAAGAATGGCCAGCTTTGGCTCAAGCATAATCATTTGCATGATTTCATTACGTTTCTTTTCACCGCCTGAGAAACCTTCGTTAACGCCGCGTTTTAAGAAGTCCAGAGGCAGCTCAACCTGCTTGCAGGCCTCTTTTGCCTTTTTCAGGAACTCTGCAGAGCTTAGTGCGTCTTCGCCGCGAGCTTCGCGCATCGCATTAACCGACTCTTTCATAAATTCCATGTTGCTGACGCCCGGAATTTCGACCGGGTACTGGAATGCCAGGAATAAACCCGCTTGAGCGCGCTCTTCCACTTCCATATCCAGTAAGTCTTTGCCTTCAAGGATAACGCTGCCGCTTTCTACTTCATAACCTTCACGGCCAGAAAGCACATAACCTAAAGTACTTTTACCGGCGCCGTTGGGGCCCATAATGGCATGCACTTCACCCGGCTTAATATCTAAATCAAGGCCTTTAAGAATGGTCGTTTCTTCCACGCGTGCGTGTAAATCTTTAATTGATAGCATGTCTTACCCCACTGAACCTTCAAGACTGATTTCAAGCAACTTACCGGCTTCCACAGCGAACTCCATTGGCAGTTCGCGGAACACTTCCTTACAGAAGCCATTCACAATCATTGAGACTGCTTTTTCAGGGTCGAGGCCTCGTTGCTGACATAAAAAGAGCTGGTCGTCACTCACCTTAGAGGTGGTGGCTTCGTGTTCAACAATCGCCGTTGGATTGCTGCTTTCTATATACGGGAACGTGTGCGCGCCACATTGGTCGCCAATAAGCAGCGAGTCACATTCGGTAAAGTTACGCGCGCCTTCAGCGCCAGGTCCCATGCGGACCAAACCACGGTACGCATTATTGCTGCGTCCGGCGGAAATACCTTTGGAGATGATGGTCGACTTGGTGTTTTTACCTAAGTGAATCATCTTAGTACCGGTATCGGCCTGCTGCTTGCCGCGGGTGAGGGCGACGGAGTAAAACTCACCAACGCTGTTATCACCTTTTAGAATGCAGCTTGGGTATTTCCAGGTAACTGCTGAGCCTGTCTCAACCTGAGTCCAGGATATTTTCGCATTTTTCTCGCAAAGTCCGCGCTTGGTTACAAAGTTATAAATACCACCTTTACCGTCTTCATCACCCGGGTACCAGTTTTGCACTGTTGAGTATTTAATTTCCGCATCGTCTAGTGCGACAAGTTCTACGACGGCGGCGTGTAACTGATTTTCGTCGCGTTGCGGTGCCGTACAGCCTTCAAGATAGCTGACGTAGCTGCCTTCTTCGGCAACAATGAGTGTGCGCTCGAACTGGCCAGTATTTTGTTCATTAATACGGAAATACGTCGACAGTTCCATTGGGCATCGAGTGCCTTTAGGAATGTAGACGAAGGAGCCATCGGTAAATACCGCGCTGTTCAGTGCTGCGAAATAGTTATCCCCTTTAGGAACAACGGTGCCCAAATATTTTTTTACTAAGTCAGGGTACTTATGAATCGCTTCAGATATTGGGCAGAAAATAACGCCGGCTTCTTCAAGCTTCTCGCGGAAGGTGGTTACCACGGAAACCGAGTCGAATACGGCATCAACTGCAACACCCGCCAGCATTTCTTGCTCATGTAATGGAATGCCCAACTTTTCATAAGTGCGTAGAAGCTCAGGGTCAACTTCGTCGAGCGACTTGGGTTTATCTTTCATGCTTTTCGGTGCTGAGTAATAAGATATGGACTGATAGTCGACTTTTGGATAGTCGACGTGCGCCCACTCAGGCTCATCCATTTTTAGCCACTTGCGGTAGGCCTGCAGGCGCCACTCAGTCATCCACTCGGGCTCCCCTTTAATCGCCGATAAACGACGAATGACATCTTCGTTTAAGCCGGGCGCAAAGGTCTCCGATTCTATTTCAGAGACAAACCCTGCATCGTATTTACGTTGAAGAGCCTGATCAATTTGTTCGCTCATGTTTACCACCTTACTTATATGCGAATACTGAGCATTATAAAATACCTGACTAAAACACTCAACTTTATCCGAGCCCTTGTTTTAGGCTGCGCGCATTATACGTTTGTTTGTATACTTTGTCGCCTTAGGTTGGGATTTTGGGCGCTGGTAGGATTTGGCTTTTTTGATAAGTCATGTAGCCTTTGAATAACAAAATGAGTCGTACAATTTGCATTGGTAACTCGTTAATTTTTAAGGGATGTAACAAATTGTTACATATTGCTTACCTGCGCTATCTTCCCAGCGGCTCTTTTTTGCTATTATAAAGGGTCATGACTTTCGTTTAAAAAATGTAAATAAAAACTTGAAAGTCTTTGTAGTCGGTTTTAAGGGGTGTTATGACGCGCTTTTCTCAACTTGCTCTAATTGAACACCAAAAACGGACGCAGAACCTCGCTTTACTTGCGGAGTCACTGGAAATCGAAGTAATTCATCCAAGCCTACATGAGTTGCTTAACCAGATTCCAGATAAAGAGATTATGGTTGCGTACTCGTTAAGTTCTGAGCAATTATCACGTACGAGCACAGCGAATGAAGTCGCTGCGCTTGCAAAGAGCTACGCCCTGTTTTTGGTGAATGTGAAGCCGGATTCTGTTAAGCCTTCGCAGGCTTTGAATTTAGGTGCGCGCGGCATTATCTATGAAAATGAACATTTAGACCGGGTACTCACCGCATTGAAGGTCATTAGCCAGGGCGAACTTTATTACCCGCGGTCGTTACTGTCAGACAAAATAGAAGAAATGATGTTGCGTCGTCATGCTGATGATGACACGGCTACGTCTTTCTCACAGATAAGCTCTTTAACACCACAAGAGTTAAAAATTATCGAGTTGGTTGGTACCGGCGCCAGAAATAAAGAAATTGGTGAGCAGCTGAATATCAGTGCACATACTGTGAAAACGCACCTGTCTTCAATTTTCCGAAAGACAGGTGCGCGTAACCGAGTCGAACTTTTGAAGTGGGCGAGTTACGCGTCAACTAATTAACGAGGAGTTAGCACTAGCTATCGGCCCGCCAAAACCCTCGCTCCTGACCTTTTTCTATCAGTTCCACTAACGCTTTTTCCATCGCTTGTTTCACTGAAAGTTGCACTGGCTCATTGGTGGAGTAACCGCCTTCAAACTCCGCTAAACGATTTAAAGAAACATAACGGAACAAACCCGCTCTTAATTCTTGTGAAAAGACTTTCTTGTTCGCAGATACGGAAAGCAGGACTTGGCCCGTGTATACGTCGACAGCGCGCAAGTACACCGAAACCTGATCTTCACGATAGAGTTCTGATGCCCCAATGCCGAAGTATTCGGCGCCGATACCGCCGGTACTAACGTTAGTGTCATAGCTAATAATACCACCCTCAAGCAGCAGTCTGGCTTCTCTTAGCGGCGGTAAGTCAGATTCCTTACTGGAATTGTGAATTTTTCGCTCTGTGAGCAGATTTTGAAGGTTTTCGCGCTCCATTGGTAGAAACCAACCAGATTCAAGCAGCATCTGAGTCAGCATGGAAGTGGCTCCTTGAGTCACCGCCGTTGAAAAGCTTGAAACATTGGCTTGTGGCTTATACTGCCCGGTTTGATCTCGAAAGGCGTACACTGAAACTGGGATACGGCTTTTCGGCACCGGCTGCTTTTGTAGCGTCATCATCATTGAACTTGGCGCATCTATCTCTGCTGGCGTAATGTTCAAGTCAGTAGGTTTGGGCATCATTGCACAGCCTGACACTGCCAGCGTTAAACATAGTAAAGTAATAATACGAATATTCATGGTCACTCTCTTTTAAATCGCTGGCATAGTAATGACGGTTTGTTCGCCTGTTTCGTTGTGCGTTATGTAAACAAGCACGCTGCCGTCAGGTTGCCCAATAACTTCTACGGTATACTCACCGGTGTCATACAAACCCTCGACAATTTCACCGTCGGCAATGCGACGGGTGAGAGAGTTGATAATATTGCGCTCCAGCGCATCGCGGAATCTATCAACGAACGAGCGACCTCCATCCGGAGCGGTATGAGCATTCTGGCTCTGAGCTTTTTGCAAAAGGAAATTACCATTTAAGGGATTTCCGCCGAAGCTTGGGTTTATTGGCTGATAGACTATCTCTGTTGCGCTCACTGATGCCGAAGTGAGTAGTAGAGCCAAAGTAACAGTTGAGAGTTTTTTCATAATTAACGCCTTGTTAAAATTCATTATTGTCTGGCGAGTCGAAAACGGAGTCAGCTTTAATGCGAGCGACTTCGTTAATACTAATAAGGATGGCCTGTTCGGCTAATTTTTTAACGTCGTTCTGGCGTCGCCCAAAATAGGTCTCGAACACTTTCTTTTGTTCCATTTCTACCCACAAATAGGTTCCAGCCTGTGGATAGACGCGTTCGTTGACGACGACGGTAATACCGTTTGTTGAAGGAATGTCCCGCCAGTAACTGGTGTAATAGAAGAAAAAGTCTTTACCAAAAAGCGAAATCGTTCGGTCTAAAACCATACCGCCCAGCTCAATTTCGTCAGCGTGGCTGAATGGGGTTATTAAAATTATTATTAATAAGAGTTTCTTAATCATAAGAGCCTAAAAAGCGGCCGCTAGATAGCAGCCGCTTTATTGTAGAGCGAATCATCAATTAGTACTGAACAACAGTTGCTACGTTGTAGTCGCCTTGCTGATAAACACTCATTGTGTTGCTATCGCTAAACTGACCGCCGGTGACAACGTTGTTATTACCAACTTGTTGAATATCAACACTACCACCATTACCGCCAACAATGAATGAGCCTTCATCACCAGCAATAACGTTGCTGTTACCTTCCTGAACGAAAGCAATAAGGTTGTCATTACCACCGATAATAGTATCGATTAAGTTGATGTCACCTGTTTGCTCTGACTGCAGCTCGTTACCTGAGGTAGTTCCAGCATCATAAGAGTAGGCAAGTAGTGTGTTGCTGTCACCGTGTTGACGAGAGTACACATCGTTATCGTCACCGGCGATAACAATTTCTGCGGTATTTACATCACCAATTTGTCGGCTATCAGCTTCGTTACCTGAACCAATCAGAGCAACACCGTTAAAGTTTTCATCACCGCGGCTAGAGATGCGGATGTCGTTGTATGAGCCATAAGACTCTGCAACCGCAATGTTGTTATCGCCGCGCTGATCCATTTCGATGATGTGGTCATCACCTTCGGTAGCGAACACGGCGTAGTTATTATCACCGTCTTGGCTTGCATCAACAGTATTGTAGTTTCCTACCATGCCGGTAGCTGCTTCAACAACGTTAGTGTTACCTTCTTGTTGAACAACGATTTCGTTCACATCGCCTTGAATTGGTTGAATCAGAAATTCGTTACTGGCGCCGTCTTGATAAACATCGACGAAGTTTTCATTACCCGAAAGACTTTGCGCGATGAAGATGTTAGCTGAACCAAATTGTTGGACATAGACTTCATTCATATCGCCGTTAGCACCAACAACACCGCCAACGTTTCCGTCACCTTCTTGATCCGCAATGAATGTGTTCATGTTGCCAGTTGCAGTGAAGTAACCGGCTTCGTTAGAAGAACCTGACTGGTTCGCTTCAAAGTAGTTATCACTGCCTTCGATCTGGAAGTTTGCCCAGTTTGAGTCACCAAACTGTGAAATGCCAGCAGTATTGTAGTCTCCGGTCAGATCGATAGAACTCTCGTTTCCAGCGCCAGACTGCTCAACATAGGCAGAGTTACCATTACCGCTTAGAAAAACAGTCGATGAGTTAAGGTCACCCTCCTGAAGGCTTGTTAGCAAATTGTCATCGCCAGTAACTTCCGAGTCGAAGATATTCCAGAAGCCGGATTGCTCGCCTTCGACCAAGTTAAAATCGCCGGTAACATAAGTATATGCTTCTTGCCAATCATCAAACTGCATAAGTGACGTGTCGTTTCCTTCACCGTATTGGTCAGCGTAAGCCCAGTTTAAGAAACCACCTTGTTCGATATACATATTGTTGCCCGATTCAACTGCTTCTGATGAATCTTGGTTTACAACAGCGATGTGTGCTTCTGCCGCCGCATAACCTGAAAACGCTAAGGTTAACGCTAAAGCAACTGCACTTTTTTTAAGGATTGTATTAGACATGATTGTTCTCCGTTGATTGTTCTTATTTGAACTGCGTGATGGACATTTCAGCGGCAGCACCCGTCTGCTGAATGGTTATTGAGTTGCCATCACCAAGTTGTTGAAGCTGAATAACGTTGTTCGCACCAACTTGAAGAATGGTCGCTGAATTACTGCGTCCAGACTGCTCTGCAGTGACAGAATTATTGAACCCTTGCTGCTCGACCGTCAGGGTGTTTTCCAGCCCATACTGAGCGAGGTATGCGTAATTTTGCTCGCCTGCCTGGGCGAGTGAAGTGAGGTTATATGAGCCTAGCTGAGCAATTTCCGCATGGTTCGCAAGGGACTGCCGCTCCAGTAACCCTGCTAAAGCAACAGGAATGTCGTTGGCTACTCCCGGAAGAGAGACCAACATAACCACCGTTGCTGCTAAAAGTTGTTTTAAAAAAGTCAAAGCGGAACACCTTTTGTTAATAATTCCGCTAACAAGAATAACGACTGATTTTTACTCAACAATCGTATGAACGGTGTATTTTAAAAATTGTTTTTGAATGAGAATTTACTTTTAATACAGCGTGTTAAGTTATTTTCATATGCAAACCCACCTAGATGTCCTAGTCCCTTTTTCGTATTTAGCGTTAAAAAGCGTAAATCTCTAACTTTTGGCGTAACTCGCTGTGGAAAATATGCTACTTATTTTTTTAGTGACGAGATGAGAAGTACGCACATTTGAATGAAATTCCTACAACAATAATGAGGAAGGAAGAATGACGAATTTGAAAAAATTAGTCGTCGGCGTATCCATGGCGCTCGCAACAGGTGCAGCTGCGGCAAATGGTAAACAGGCGGACGATGATTCATTGCTGGTGGTATTTAAGCACTCGGCGACGAAAGAGCAGCGCCAAGATTTAATAAACCGAGCGGGCGGGACATTACGAGCTCTGGATAACCGCGGGCGTGACATTGCGATGCGTAATATCGCAGATGGTCGTATTGCACAGGTGAATGTTCGCAATGCAAAACAACGTGATGCCCTTATTAAGCGACTTTCTAATCATCCCCTTATCGAAGTGGCTGAGCCCAACTACATCATCTCAATTAATGACACGAAAAGTTCTAACTTTAATATATTAGCCACTCCGGATGACCCTGCATTTGGTGACATGTGGGCGCTGGAAAACACCGGTCAAAGTGGCGGAACGCCAGGTGTTGATATCGATGCGCGTCCAGCCTGGGATATTACTACCGGCGACTCTAGCGTCGTTATCGGTGTTATTGACTCTGGTGTTGACTACACACACCCGGATCTTGCTGACAACATGTGGGTCAACCCAGGAGAAGTTTGCGGTAACGGTGAAGATGATGATGGTAATGGCGTAGTCGATGACTGTTACGGTTATTCAGCGGTTAATGGTAACGGCGACCCAATGGATGGTAACGGTCACGGTACACACGTTGCCGGTACTATCGGTGCGAGTGCCAATAATGGTCAAGGTGTAACCGGTGTTAACTGGGACGTCGAGATTATCGGCTGTCAGTTCTTGGGAGCCGATGGAACCGGCAGCACCGCGGCCGCTATCGAATGTATTGACTACATGACGAATCTAAAGGTCAATCATGGGGTCAACTTAGTGGCGACAAACAACTCGTGGGGTGGTGGTGCCTACTCTGAGTCACTTAAAACCGCAATTGCTGACAGCATAGACCAAGGCATCATGTTTGTGTCTGCGGCCGGTAACGACGGGATTGACTCTGATGTTACGGCAAGTTATCCGGGCGGTTATGACCTGGACGGTATTGTGAATGTGGCTAACACAACACGCACTGACTCACTCGCTGCGTCATCAACTTATGGTGCAGTGTCTGTTGACTTAGGTGCGCCAGGTACCGAAATCCTCTCTACGTACTTAGATGGAGGTTATGCAACCGCTTCAGGTACTTCTATGGCAAGCCCGCATGTTGCTGGTGTGGCTGGCCTTATCTGGTCTATTGCTCCGCACCTGAGTGTTACAGAAGTGAAGCAAATTTTGATGGACTCTGGTGAGAGTATTCCTGCATTAGCTGGTAAAACAGCGTCGGGTAATCGCTTGAACGCCTTAAATGCGCTGATTGCAGCTGACCCGGATCCGGCTTACCGCTTAGAGCTTAGCCCATCAAACCAGGAAATTGTTGCGGGTGAAAACACAACACTGACGCTGGATGTTGGCAGCATTGCGGACTGGTCAGGTGCGGTTGACTTAAGTGTTTCTGCTGAACCTCAGCTAGACGTTTCGCTGTCTTCTAACCAAGCGCAAAATGGTGAAACGGTTGACGTACAAGTGACAACAACAGAGGAAACCGCTTGGGGTGAATACGTTATTACGGTTAGCGGTACGGATGTAGAAACGGGCGAAATGACTCGCGACGTAAGTGCTACGGTTTACGTGCTTCCGCAAGGCCTTTCAGATTTCTATTATGAAGACGCCGCAAACGCAGATATTCCAGATGACGACAGTAATGGTATCAGCCGTGTGATTAATGTGCCTGAAACCGGTGTTGTATTTGGTGCTGAGGTAAGTGTTGATATTACTCACACGTGGCGTGGTGACTTAATTGTTACTTTGACTTCACCGGAAGGTACGACTCAAACTCTGCACGATCGCGCTGGAAGTAGCGAAGACGATTTAGTCGCAACTTGGAATGTTGATTCCTTCAACGGCGAAGACATGACCGGTGATTGGACTCTGAATGTCTCGGATAACGCGGGTGCAGATACTGGTACTTTAAACCATTGGTCGTTAACTCTGACCGCAGTTGAAGAAGACGATGGTTTGCCAGATGCTCCGGTAGCAGGTTTTGAGGCTAGCGTTGAAGACCTGACTGTTAGCTTCACCAATACCTCAACTGACAACGATGGCGACATCGAAAGCTACTTCTGGGAGTTTGGTGACGGTAGCACTTCTACAGAAGCCAACCCGGTTTACGCGTACTCTGAAGAAGGTACTTACGATGTGACGCTAACAGTGACGGATGCAACTGAGCTATCAGATACTGTGACGCAGTCGGTAACAGTGAGCCTGACGGACATCGAGTTAGATGTTTATCGTTCTCGCTTATTACGCAGTGGCACTGCTTTAGTTGACCTTCGCTGGTCAGGTGCAGCAGGTGATGTCGACTTGTATCGAAACGGTGAGTTTGTTGAGACACTGTCAAATACAGGCCGCGTTCGTGATCGCTTTGATTCAGATGGTAGCGATGTTGTTTACCAACTGTGTGAAGCAGGTACAGAGGCTTGTGACTCGGTGACCGTTAGCTTTTAATTAACATTGAGTCAACAATCTAACTGGTATTATAATAGGGGCCATTACGGTCCCTATTTTATTTTTTGGTGCTTGGTTATGCGACGCAGTAAAGGATTTACATTAGTCGAGCTTATTATCGTCATTGTTGTGCTTGGTGTACTCTCGGCGACAGCCGCCCCTCAATTTATCAACTTCTCCAATGATGCTGAAACAAGTCGGCTTCACGGTTTGGAGGCTTCCCTTAAATCAGCGTTGGACATGACTTACGGTAAAGCCGCTATTCAGGGAATAGAAAAGCAAAGTGCGACTTGCTTAGGTGGTAAGTTTGATGACGTGAATATCAGTTGTCCGGATGGCGGAATCTTACTCTTTTACGGCTACCCCGCGCCTAAAGAAAGTGCGTTGAGCCAAGTGATTCAATTAGACGACTGGGCTGTGTCGGAAGTCGGTATTGGCAATGTTATTGGTCTTGCCGCAGACGAAGACAGCTTGATGAGTTGCTATGTCAACTACATCGGTGCGACGTCGACCAGTGAACCCGAAGTTAAAGTCTACGCTGACAACTGCTGAAGCGTCTCTTGGTAGAACTTCTTTGTGACATCCGGGTGTGATCGTTTACGTCCCTTTAATACGTTTTCCCCAACCTTGCGAAGCAATGGGTTATTAGGATCGCTGCTTGGTCCGTGAGCCAGACGTTTTAAATGAGCGGGTAGTGGTAGAACGGGAATATCGGCATCCAGTTGCGCGGCCATGAAAAAAGCCGACGAATAGCGGGTGACTCCGGCGGGGGGCTCACCACTCTGTGGTTCGTTGCTTTTAAATAACCGTCTGATGCTAACTCAAGCAGTTCTCCAATATTAACCACCAATGCCCCTTTACGCGGGCTTACCGAATGCCACTCATTGTTAATTTCCACTTCTAAACCGCTGTGTTCGTCTTGCAGAACAAAGGTTAAATAGCCGGGATCTTTATGTGCGCCAACACCTTGTTTACCGCCGGATTCGCTGCCGGGATACTTAATTAACTTGGTATGTCGATAAGGGCCGTTTTGCACCGTTGGTTGCAAGGCATCGGCTGGTTGCTCCAGAGCCTCACAAAGAGCGGACAATAGTGTCAGCCCAACCCTGGTTAAATGATCCTGCCATGTGAGTAGTGTCGAGCGCATGCGAGGCATTGCGTCAGGCCATTGGTTAGGGCCAATGAGCTTTTGCCACTCTTGAGTGACGAGCTGGGAATGTACCGCTGGCAGTTCATCCATGATGTCGAACTGCTCACGAAAGTCTAAAGCACCAGCGGTAACTTCGGTATGCGTTTGATTGTAGCCACGAAAATGGGGTGAATTTGCCATTTCCACCTGTCTTTTTTCTTTTGCATTCAAAGCAAAAAATGACGTAGACAGTGAAATAATGTCATCTTGCTCAGCCTGGCTCACCCCATGCGCTTCCAAATAGAAAAAGCCCACATCCCTTGCGGCAGCACCCAGTTGTCGTATAAACGACACTCGGGTTTCATTATCAGCGCTTTGATAGTCAGCAAGTGACAAAACCGGAACTGAAGACGACATAACACTCCCCAACAAAGCGAATCGCTTTAAAATTTGATCTGGATTCTACGCCTGGGTGGGGCGGCACTGAAGAATCAAAACGTTCTATGGTAGATATATTGGCTATATTGCATCGGCTGTGTAGAATTACCGACTTCTGTTTTTTAAAAGAGAGTAAGACGATGGGTCGCGCCTACCAAAACCGTAAAGAGTCGATAGCCAAAACTGCCAATGCTAAGAGTAAAGTCTATAGCCGCTATGGTCGTGAAATTTATGTGTGTGCAAAGCAAGGCGGGGCAGACCCTGACGCAAACTTGTCTCTTCGCTCGCTTATTGACCGTGCTAAGAAAGACCAGGTGCCGGCTCACGTTATCGAGAAAGCCATAGACAAAGCACAAGGTGGCGCTGGTGAAGATTTTTCTCCCGCTCGTTATGAAGGTTACGGACCAAGCAACTGCATGGTGATTGTCGAGTGTTTAACCGATAACCCGAACCGTACATTCGGCGACGTTCGTAACGCTTTCACCAAGAGCAAATCAAAAATTGGTGAGCAGGGCAGTGTCATGCACTCCTTTGAGCATTGCGCTATTTTCGCATTCAAACACGACAGTGAAGACGAGGTTTTAGAAGCGTTAATGGAAGCCGATGTGGACGTTACTGACGTTGAGTTTGAGGACGGTCAGGTCACCGTGTTCGCTCCGCATACTGAATATGCAGCAGCCCGTCAGGCGCTCACCTCGGCATTTGAAAATATCGATTTCGACGCAGACGAAATTCAATTTCTGCCGCATGTCACTACGACAATTTCGGAAGAAGACCAGCCTATGTTTGAGCGTTTAATGGACATGCTAAACGACTTAGATGACGTTCAAAACATTTATCACAACGCCGAACAGTAGATTGATAGAGATCAATACGCGCTATCATTAAACCTTATAAGCTTTATGGGTATTCAATAACAAGGAGTTACCCATGAAGCTTAAAGCGTTGTCTTATGGTGTATTGTTGAGCTTGCTAAGCACTTCTGCTTTAGCAAATGATTTTTCCCTCAATGTTGGTGCCATCTCGGTTATGCCAGATGACAGCAGCTCAAACCTGAATGTGGTTGAAGGCGTCGCAGGGTTGCCGGCTAACAGCACGGGTGTTGGTGTGAATACCAATACGCAGCTTGGTCTGACTCTCGACTATGCGATAGACAATAACTGGACAGTGGAACTGGTTGCAGCAACACCGTTCAGTCACGACATTACCGCCACAGGCGCACTGGCTGGTTTAAAAGTGGGTAAAACCAAACATTTACCCCCAACACTGCTGGCACAGTACCACTTCGACTTAAATAGTGACACGTTCAAACCCTTTGTTGGTATTGGCGTGAATTACACGACGTTTTTTGACGAACAGGTTGACCCTCAGTTACGCTCAACCTTAGGAGCTTTGGGTGTTGTGAGTGACAGCGACTCGGTTGATTTAGCGCTTAAAAACAGCTGGGGCTATGCGTTACAAGCGGGCGTCAACGTGGCAATAAACAAGGACTGGGGTCTGCACTTTATGGTCAGCAAAATGGACATCGATACCACCGGTGACGTACGTGTGAACGGCAGTAACATTCAAAGCGTTGACGTTGATATCGACCCGTATGTTGCGATGGTAGGGGTGCGCTACAACTTCTAAAGTAATACTTAATGCGGCGAGCGCTTTGCTAACTTACGTTGCAGCGTTCGCCGATGCATACCTAAGTCTCTCGCCGTTTTAGAAATGTTCCCGTCATTGTCGTGCAGCGCACGCTGAATATGCTCCCACTCAATTTGGGATGGGCTTAGCCGCTGTGTTTCTGACACGTCGGTATCGACTTCTTCACCTCGTATTCGGCTTAACAATTCCGATGTGCCGACCGGCTTAGTTAGGTAATCAGTTGCGCCTCGCTTCATTGCTTCGACGGTGGTCGCTATGCTTGCGTACCCGGTAAGTACAATAAGGTGTTTAGGCTGAATGTGCCGGGTAATCGGCTCAATCAGTGACAGCCCGTTATCATTCCCAAGCATCATGTCGAGCAATACGACATCGAACTCGTCGCCAGCCGAAAGCGCCTGAGACGCCGAGTGAGCAACAGCGACATCGATATCGTGCTGCTCCAGTCGGCGTTTTAAAATGCGACAAAAGCCTTCGTCGTCGTCAATAATCAGGAGCTTTATTTCAGTCATTGTCCACTATGGGTAGTCGTATCTGAGTCATGGTGCCGTTGGCATTAGATTGCCAGCTGACTTTGCCGTTAAGGCGCTCGATGGTGGCGTGGCTAATGACCGCAGCCACACCCATGCCAGTATCACTTTTACTCAACGACATGCCAAGCTTTTCCTCCCGGAAGAGTGAATACCCGAACCCTTGTCGAGAATTTGAATCACTAATTGCTGTTGACCGTCCGATGTATAGTCGCCGAATGTAACAACAGTTTCTTGTTCACCATTACGGATACCGGCTTCAATGGCGTTCATAATCAAATTGGCGATAGCCGGGAAGAGTGTTCGGTCAGCTTTAATTGCGAAATCACGTACGGCTTCTGATAGCTCCCAATGCATTTGAGCATCGGGTTTAACCACGCGCAGAAGTTGCTGCAGTTGTACTGACATTTCTCCTGCTGTGTACAGACGCTGGCGCTTGCTGCGAACATCATCGGCGGCTTCACGCCACTGAGTTAAACTGAGTTCAACTTGTCGCAGATACTCGCTAAAGTCACGCTTAAGAGCGATATCCACATTGGTTTCCTGTAGCTCTTCATTTAACAAACGCAGAGACTGTACCGGTGTGGCGACGTCATGAGTAAGCTGCGCTGCGGCCGCGCCAATAGTAAGAAGTTGCTCGTCTCTAAGCTGCCTTTCCCGCATGGCTTGAAAGGCCTTTTCAGACTGGAGCCACTGCCGTTTTAGGTAGTACATCGACAATGCAATAATCATCGCCGCAATCACAAAACCGATGAGCATACCTTGTGCGTGTTGTAGCATTTCGGGGTGCATGGCATGTGGAAACTCCACGGTTTTGGCTTGCAATAGCGATGGCAGCTCAAGCTGCGACACCTGACCGAGAATGCTAATACAGAGCGTCGCAACCGCCAGTGCCGTCGGTAGCAATAAAAATGCAATGACAATAAAAATCAGTAACAACGAGGTGAACGGGTTGCTAATGCCACCATTGTAGGCAACCCACAAATTCCCCAGAGCAATGTCGATAACTAGCGCAACAAAGACTGCCCAATGTTGTTTTGAAATGAGTTTATAAGTCAGTAACGTAATCATCGAGTGTCTCAGAAATTATAATTGGTCTGTAACCAGAATGTGCGACCCGGCTCATTCACCTTATCAATTTGCTCATACCCTGAAATGCTGGATGCTGAACGGCTCAAATGTTCAGCATAGGTCTTATCGAGTATATTATCGACGCCCAGGCTGATCTGCCATTGTGAATCAACTTCCCAGTCGATATTTGCAGATAGCACACCAAAACCGGCGCTTTTTTCTAAGTCGTAACCAATAACATTCCCTTGGTTGGGCGCAACACGGTCTTGTTCTTTAACCAAACGCCACAGCAAAGAGTAGGTGAACTCCCCAAGACGATAATCACTGGCCAGTCTCAGTTCATCAGCCGGCTGTTGGGGCAGGTAGGTATCGTCCGTTGTATTGGTACCACGAACAATGGCAATGGCGGCGGAGACAGACCAGGGAGTGCTTAGTTGGTAACGTGAAGTCAATTCACCACCCCAGCTGCGGGCGTCGATATTGCGCACCATTTCAGGTTGCATCATCATGCCTTTCTCCAGCAGGATAAAATCATCCACTTCGCTGAAAAATAGCGAGCTTTCCAGGGTGAATTTATTGCTCTTCCAGTTCAGACCGATATCCCACTGTTGGTTGGTTTCAGCGTCCGTATGAAACGCTGACATTGAGCTTGGTGATCGGCGGTTGTTGCCGATAACTTCCCAGTAATCAGGAAAACGCTCCGCTTGCCCCCAGCCGGCATACCAGTAGCCGTTGTCGAACTTTCTTTCAACACGCACAAAGCCGCTGTGTAAGTTGTCGCTGCGCGTTTCATTGGCGGTTGGGTTCGGCTGTGCCGGGGAGCCCATGACCATTAACATGGCACGCTTGTCAGTGATTGACCAACGATCAAGCCGATAGCCAGTCACCAGCTTCCAGGCAGCGTCAATGGCGTAGTCGTACTCTGCATAAAACGCATCCTGGCTGAACTCGGCATCGTCGATGCGAGGCAGGCTTTGATAAGGCATGTTCAACTGATCACGGCTCATGCGATCGCGATGCTCCGATTCGTAATGTTCAAGGCCGGCTTTTAGTCCACTACTGGCCGTTAGTGACCAGTCAGACGTTATCTTTGCGCCACGTGAATGACGATCGGGGTTACGGGCGGTGGGGTTAGGCATCATCATGGACGGAGTGAAGTCGCGTAATGAGTAGTTATCCATAACGTGGTCGATAGAGTTAACGTAAGTATTTACTGACACTTCGTCCAAATGGCCGCCCTTGGGTTGCCAGTTGTAATCGAGAGCCATACTCTCCCGCTTAAATAACACACCGTCCATGCTGCGGTCTGCGTAAGCAGCCTCGCCGTCACTGGCGCCTAACTTAAGCATAAGGCGTTGGTTATCTGAAGGCGTCCAGGCAAGGTCCACGTCACCACTCCAGCGTTCATATTGGCTGTTAATTTCACGGCCAGAGCCATCCTGGTAATCATCGGCAGTGGCTGCGGTTGCGTTTAAGCGTACAAACCCCGCCGCAGAGCCCCAGGTCATATCAGCCGAACCGTTAACACGCCCGAAACTGGCAGTGGTAGCGTTCAGAAAACCCGAGAACTCGTTGTTAGCAAACCGGGTGATGCCTCTTTCGAAGTGAATAGACGCTGCAGACCCGGCAAACAGAACGGTCTGTGGGCCTTTAACCACCGTCACGCTGTCGTAACTCTGAGGCGTAATGTAAGCCGTGGGGGGATCCATGCGGCTGCTACAGCCTCCTAACAACATTTGGTCATCGGTCACGATAGCCAGTCGCCCAGCGCCCATGCCTCTGAACAATGGGTCTGAGGACGCTCCACCTTTTCGCGTTGCACTGAACCCAGCCAAGCTTTTCAAAAAGTCACCGGCGTCATGTGCGGGCAGTGGCTGGCGCGGTTTCTTCGCGTCAACCACCCACTCACTGGGAGCCTGCATTGACTCGCCAATAATGATAATGCGCTCATCGACAGTGGTTTGCTGAGCCAAAACGGGCGAGGGTATTGCTAATGCTAAAACTAAAACTAACGGAGTAAATGACTTCATACGACACAATCTCTAGCAAGATAATGTCGCTATTATCATGAAATTTAAGGCAAAGCGGGATGCGACAAAAGGTAGCATCCCCAAAGGAATATCACTAAAGAGACGGACAGAACTTGGTTTTCAGCAACTTCATGAAGGCTTCGGTATCCGGGTCTTTAATGGAATAGAAAACCGTTTGGGATTCTTTGCGAATGGTTACTAACTCTTGTTCCCGAAGCACTGCTAAGTGCTGTGAAAAAGCGGACGCACTTAAATCAAAATGCTGGTGCAACTCACCCACACTTTGTTCTCCTAATGCCAACCGACATAGGATTTGTAATCGATGAGGGTTGCCCAGCGAGCGCAGAAAGCTTGCTGCGTTCTGCGCTTCTTCCTGAAGCATCTCTTGTGATTCAGTTGCACTCATGGTGTCTTTATTTTCCTGCTTTTTCTAACTCGCGTTCGGTTTTAAGTCCAAAGGCTTTTTTCATCACCATACTGGCCGGACAAAAGCCGGTAAACGATTGCTGGAATAAGTTAGCACCAACAAACACGGTTAGCCACATCCAGTTTGGGTGAACCCAGTAAGTTAAGGCTACAGACAACAATACCATAAAGCCGGCAAATGCGGTTAAAGCTCTTTCTACGCTCATCGTAAAACTCCTTCAGTTTCTCGCATTAAAAGGCGTATCGCATGCGCAGATACGCGTTGTTATTCTCCGTGAACTGACCGAAAAAGGTATTCGGAGTCTCGCGGAAGAACAGGTTAAAGCCACCGCTGAACGACCAATGGTCGTCAATGCGGTAGTCAAATGTCGGGCGCAGGTAGCCGTCGTTTTGATTCGGCGATACAAACGCAAACAGTGACAGGTTCAGGTCATCGCGCTCGTCGCGCCAGGTTAAACGGGTGGTGAGTACCGTGCGTGTTTGGGTGTCGCCTTTCTCAATGTAGGCCTGAAAGCCGCCGGTAAAGCGTGTCCACAGCTCTTGCTCATAGCCAATCAGTGCACGCCAGTGGTCTGCTGCGTCGTGGCGGTTGTAATTGGCCACCTCAGTGTTAACCAGACCCGGGCCAAGGGTCATTCGCACTGACGCACCAACCACCGTTAAACGACCAAAGGTGGGCTGAAAGTTGTCAGTGACGGCTTCGGGGCTTTTGGTGAAGCCGTCGTAGCCATAAAGGGCGTACTCCACACCATCAATATTACGAAATAAGCGCAAAGCGAATTCGTCGCGCGTAGGCTCGACAAACTGAATGGATGGATCGTCACCGGTTAACTGCCCGGAGAGCGGATTAAAATAGGAGATACGTTCACCACGAATGTAGTTATCGTGATCAAACTCCGGTGTCCAAACAAGGTCGATATTAATCCAGTCGAAATAGCTGGTCACCCGAAGTGCGTCAGAAGGCGCTTTTAAGTACTCCTGGTCACGCCCGACAAAGAAGGACTGCCAGTCTTTAGGAAACAGGTCGTTCAGGAATAAATAATCGCCAGTGCCCCAGGTGAGTACCTGACGGCCCACTTTTATGTCAGTGTTATCGAAAACTGTGAACTGGGCATTCAGTTCGCGAATTTGGCCATGCCAGGTTTTATCGAAACCGTCGTACCAGCCGTCGGCTTTTGCGGTCCAGGTAATGTCCTGCCAGCGTTCGTCAAAACCGAGCTGAAGTCGAGGTTCGGCAATAGACAAACGCTTGTGATAGGGGGAGGATTCAAATCGTCCGCCTATTGCCGCCTCAACGAAACCATAGACATTAATACTCTGGTCTTGTTCCGTTCCCCAGTCACTGTCCCATTGCTCGTCGTCCCAGGAGTCTTGCGCTGACGCGGCCTGAGCCAAAGTGAAAAGAACGGTAAAGAGGAAAAAAGCACGATAGATCATAACTAATCTCTCAGTTGCAGCCATTCTGCCGGCGGGTTACGCAAGCTACGCTCGCTGAAAATGCTGTCTGGCAAACCGATGTTGTACTTCATAAAGCGAAACTGCATTTCAGTTTGTCCGCCATTAGTTAAGTCCGACATGCGTGAATGAGTCACGGTTGGGTAGCCCTGGACCGTTTCCACTTTCAGTACTTCCATTTTTCGGTAGGCTTCTTCGTTGTCGTTATAGAAGGTGCTTTCGACTGGCAGCATATGTTCTTTATCAATAACGACTTCGTAGTAGCTGAACTCGACATTGTCAGGGTGTTTCGGCGTACCTTTTAGTACGTAATTATCTTCGCTTTCAGAAATCAGCTCATAATTATCGAGCTCAGTGTTGCGGCCGGACACATCTTCATAGAAAAAGTGAGAACCGACAAAAGACGTGCGCTTGTCACCGGCCGATATGCGTTTCACCAAGTCCAGATCAGGCAAATACAACCAGCGGTCATCGTCGTCGTTGACCTGTTTGACCACACGAAACACCGTGTCGCGCACGTCAGCAGGGCGTGAAAAAAATATCATCATGTCTTGTACGCCGCCATCCTGCTGGTCTTTACGCAAAATGGTGAATTGGCGCATTTGTTGGCGGCCCTGATTATCGGTAATGATCATGCGCGCCGCACTGCGACCGTCATCGCCCGAGTAATAGGCGTTTAATTCAGCTTGTTCGACAATCTCACGCGCGCTTTTTTCAGCGCTAATAGTCTGGCCACTAATGAGCAACAACGCAGCCAATACAGCAGTTAAAAATAAAGCTTTCATGATTGACCTCCACGGAATATCAGGCGGCTAAAGGCAGTCATTACCGCCGGGAGCATAATAAGTGTCACTATGGCGGATATCGCCATAATGCTGGCTAAGAATACGCCTACGGTAATGTAGGGCACTAACGGTGCGAACAGCAGTGGCGTGAAGCCAATAGCAATGACAATGGCATTGCGGGAAATAGCGCGCGCAGGCTCATCAAACATAACGGTCAGAGTGTCTTGCCAGTTGCCGGTTTGTTTGAAGGTTGCGCGGGTGCGCTCGATAAAGTGAATGGCAAAGTCCACCGACAGCCCAAGCGTTAGCGAGGACAGCACCGCAATAGGCATGTCGTAGTCTTTACCGACCCAGCCGATAAGTCCGTAAATAAAGGCAATGGTCAGACTCAGCGGCAGCATCGCCAGCACGCCGAAGACCACCGAACGGAACAGCAATACCATCATAATGAACACCACCACAAAGGCGCTGATTAAGCTGTCGAGCATGCCTTCGACCATGGCCTCCTGCCACACCACGTTCAGGTAAGCTTTACCGGCCCAGTCCATTTCAATGTTGGCCGGCAGCGGGTTGTCCTCAATGTAGCTGTCCACCGCTTCTACTACCTTAGTTACGTGCTGGTTGTCACCGCTGGTCAGCTGCAACCACATTAAGCTGCGTTTGTAGTCCGGCGTCACAAAGTGCCAGAGGTCCTGCGGACGGTGGGATGACTGATACTGCAATAGGGTTTGCGCAACGCCGTTGGCATTGTCCGGCAGCTTGTAGTCTTTTGCTTCGCCTGAACGTAATTCGCGGTTTACCGTTTTGACCACGTCGGACAGGCTGTTTGACTTGCCCACTAAGCCGGTCGTTTGCAAGTACGCTTGCATCTCGCTCATGTAAGCCAGTAGCTCAGGCTTTTGGAACGCTTTGCTGGCGCTGTTGAGTTGCTCGAGCTCAGTCATTAAGCCCTCTAATGGCTCTAATTGGTCAGAGCCAACGCTAAAGAGCAGGTCATCAATCGCGATAATCCACTCGTTAAAGCGCACTTCTTCTTGCTCAAGCAGGGTACTTAATGCGTCACGAGCCGTTTCTGAGAGTGTGTCGTTATTTAATGCATCACGAACCGCTGAACGCGCTTTTTCAGTGGCATCTAAAGTGTTTTCAAAAACCATGTAGGCGTTATAAGTACCGGCAAAGTGGTCATTTAATACTTCATCGGCAATGCGCACTTCATGGTCTGATTTAAACCAGCGTACGGGGTTGTCGTTAATATTAATTTGCTGGATACCAAACCAGGCAAATGCCAAAACTGCCAGAAAAAAGGCTATCCATAGCTTCGCGTGACGAGCAGCGACAGCGCCCAGTTTTTGTAGCCAGCCATCCTTATGTTCTTCATGAGTGTCCTGGGCAAAGCTTTCCAGGGTTGATGGTTTCAGTGCGCACACATAGGCAGGCACGAAAATCACGGTAATTAAGAACGCCAAAAGAATACCGGAACCAACGAAAGCGCCAAATATTTGTACCGGCGGAATTGGCGTTAGCATTAACGAGTAAAAGCCAATGGCCGATGTAACCGAGGTAAACAGCATGGGGGTAAATAAGTGCCTCAGCACGTCTTTTATCGTGTCTTTCGCATTGCCTTTTTCACGGTAGCGGTCAGAGAACTCTGACATAATATGCACCGAGTCGACCACGGCAATCGGCATCAGGAAAATGGCGATCATCGACGACATAATGTGTACGGTGAAGCCCAACGCAATGAGCGCACCCATGGTAATGAGTACGGTCGACATGGCGACTATCATAGCGGCGCTAATGAAGCGGACATTGCGGAAAAACACCCACAACAGGGCGAAAATCGCCGCTGCTGCTAACGGCGCCGAAATACCCATTTGCACAAACATTTCATAGCCAAACTGGTCTTCAGCCACCGGTAAGCCGGTAATATGCCAGTCATCGCTGCTGTTCAGCGTATTGATTTTGCTACGTAATTGCTCCGCCAGCGCATAGCTTTCGTCTTTACTTTCAATGGGCACATAAATGGCGGCGGCTTTGCCGTCACCGGAAACAATGGTGTTATAAAGCAGTGGCAAGTCTTCAACCTGCTGCTGAATGTAGCGAGCTTCCACGTCATTTTCCGGCGGCTGCTTCATCATCCACTCAAAGCGAATGATGCCGGGTCCCTCCTGAGTAATGTTATCGACATTAGCCAGTGACATCAGGTCATCGCTAATAACGCCGTCCAGCGACTCCGCATAATTCGACACGGTATGCAGGTCGGTTAATGTCTGCTGGTTATAAACCGTTTTTTCATTCACTACGCCAACGACAATCATGTCATGCATAGCAAAGGTTTCTTTGACCTCATTATGGAAAACCCGCTGCGGATTGTTGTCCGGCAGCATGTTCTCCGGATCGGTATCAATGGTAATTGAGGGGATAAAAGCAGCAACGCCAAGCGTGATCAGTGTCAATAACCAAAACACGCTTCTGCGGTACCCTGTCGCCAATTTCATAATGACATCGATCATATTAATTCCGTATTTACTAATTTAGATAAATACGAAATATAGTCGATCTTTTTCAGTTTGTCATCTATTTTGGTTAAAAAACTATCAGAGTAATTGCTATGACCACACCTCATATTGCTGCACAACCAGGCGCTTTTGCCGAACTTTGTCTTTTCCCTGGAGACCCGTTACGCGCCAAACATATTGCCGAAACACACCTAAGTGATGCGGTGCTTGTTAGTGATACCCGCAATATGCTGGCGTTTACTGGTAGCTATCGCGGTGTTCCGGTTTCGGTGATGGGCTCCGGTATGGGCATGCCTTCTTGTATGTTATACGCGCAGGAGTTGTTTCAACATTACGGTGTTCAACAGCTGATTCGTGTCGGCAGTTGTGGCTCTGTCGCTCCTCATTTGACGCTCGGGGATATTGTTGTGGCTCAGGGAGCGTGCACGGACTCTGCAATGAACCGACACCTGTTTGGTGATTACGATTTTGCACCTATTGCTAACTACAATTTGCTGAGCCGCTTCGTCAATCACTGCGACTTGAGTCATCAGCGTATTGCCGTCGGCAATGTGTTTTCTACTGATAGTTTCTATCATCCTGATAAAAAGCTGAACCAGAAAGCCGAGGCTATGGGAGCCTTAGCTTTAGATATGGAAGCGGCAGCCTTATATGCCGCTGCTGCGGTTCATAAGCGTCAGGCGTTGGCTGTAATGACCGTGTCTGATGAGCTGCAAACCGGGCTAGGTTTGTCGGCGCTGGAGCGTCAAACTGCTTTTAACGACATGACCGATATGGTCTTAGAAAGTACGGTGATTTATTAAACTGACGTACTTTTTTGACCGAGATCAACTAACCGTTACCTATTAAGTTATAACCCTATATTTCATGTGACTAATGCCGATGTATAGGCACAATAGCGAGTTTGTCGCTAAATGTATTCGCTTGAAGTGGAGTGGTTATGAAGTGGTTGGATAGGCTGACGCGACCGATTCAAAAGTTGTTTAATGTGCTGAGTTTTCGTCGAAAGTTCAGTCTGATTGGGTTTTTGCTATTTTTGCCGGTTATCGTGCTAAGCGCGCTGACCGTAAGTGACTCCCTTAATAAAAGCGATGCGCTGGAACAAAAGCAGCAAGTGGCGATGTACTGGCCTGAGTTTAAAGGCTTGTTCGAACATGTCGCCAAGCACCGGGGGATGACTGGAACGGCAGAGCAGCGCCGTGCTTTTTTGACAGAAATACAGCGTTCTGCACAGCACGTTGATAAACATTTAAACGCGTTAGCGGATTTAGCCAGCCGCTATGAAAGCCTATCTGAAAGCCGAGTGAGTGCGTTTAAACGCAGCTGGCAGCAGTTGAAAGGGTCTACCGGCAAGTTTGACTCACATTCGCAGCTTATTGCACAGCTGCACCAAGCCTTAAAACAACTCAGCACCGACGCCAAACTGTTATTGGAAGACGACTTGGTCAGCCTGCAACTGGCGCGTTTAAACACAGAATCATTACCGCAGCTGGTTGAGCTCAGCGGACAGTTACGTGGCCTGGGGGCTCAGTGGTTGAACACTTCTGGTACTGCTTCGCAGCAGCAGGTCATGACCTTAAGCTACGTTTTTGAGCGTGAAGTTGAACAATTCGTTCAGGCGGTTGAAGCGCTTACCGACAATAGTAACGATGAAACCTTGATGAGCCACGCTAAAGAGGCAGAACAGCAACTGTCGATGTTTAGTAGTTCTGCGGCGCAGCATTTAGCAAGTCGAACAATGTCTGCCGATGACTTCTTCCGTGAAGGTTCTGCGGCTATTGGCGCGCTACTTGGTTTCTATGACGCCATTATTCCGGTGTATCAACAGCGCTTGGGTGAACGCCTGGATAAACTGGATGGTGTTATCTGGAAAAATATTGTGCTGTTAGCGCTGGTATTGCTATTACAACTGTTGCTATTCACCAGCCTGTATTTAGGTATTTATCGAGCGGTAACCGCGAATATCAATATGGCTAAGCAATTGGCTAACGGCGACTTGAACAGCTTAGGTGTTGCAGAAGGTAAAGACGAGCTGTCTAAGATTACCGACTACCTCAATTCGGTCGCCATAGAAACCAGCTATTCGGTTGACGCGATTCGTAAGTCCAGCGACGGTATGGACCGCTTGGGGGACGGTAACTATCAGGCCATAAAAGAGTTAGCTGAGCGAGCCAAAGAGCAGGCTGCACAAATGCAAAGCGCGGCGGCAGCTGTGGAGCAGATGACTGCCGCCATTAGCGAAGTGTCGGAGTCTACACAACGAGCTGCTACCGAGGCCGATAATACCATGACCTCGGCGCAAAACGGTCAGCAGGTGGTCAATACTATGGTTGAGGCTATTCAACGACTTGAGCAGGAAGTGTCTGAGTCTCAACAGGTTATAAAGACCTTATCAGAAGACAGCCAGGCTATTTCGAAAATTCTTCTGACTATTAACGATATTGCCGACCAGACCAACTTGTTAGCACTGAACGCGGCTATCGAAGCGGCGCGTGCGGGCGAGTCGGGGCGAGGCTTTGCGGTGGTTGCCGATGAAGTTCGTCAGCTGGCGCAACGTGTACAGGCGTCGACTGGTGAAATCCAGAGCGTTATTGGGCGCTTAGAAAGTAATACGGAAAACGCCGTTCATACCATGGAGCGGAACAAAGCGCTGGCCGGTCAGAACGTTGAGCACGCGAATAAGGCGTCAATGTCTTTGACCGACATTGTTGAAAACGTGGGTGTGATTAACGATCTGAATACGCAAATTGCCTCTGCGGCAGAAGAACAGTCAGCAGTGACCATGAACATTCAGGAAAACGTCAACTCGCTGTCAGAAAGCGCGAAAGTGATAGATGAGCGCTCTCAGGAAGCGTTGGAGAGCTCGGCTCAGTTAACCACTCTGGGCGGTGAAATCAAGTCGCTGGGTGACCGTTACTACATTGAAAATGCCGTTATTGAAAAACGCTTACAAGAGCAGGATGTGCTTATTGAGTGGTCGTCTAAGCTGGATGTTGGCATTGAAGAAATTAACCGTCAGCATCAGCGCTTAATTTATATTGCTAACGAGCTGTATCGACTGAAGTTGCGCGATGGCGACCAGCACGCCTTGCAACGCTTGGTGGACTCGTTAATCAACTACACGGCCACGCACTTTAATTACGAAGAGCTGCTCATGGAGCGAAACGACTATCCGGATTTAGAAAACCACAAAGTGAAGCACAAGGAGCTGGTGCAAGATGTTATGCGCTTTAAACACCGCGTCGATAACCATGAAGACGTGATTGATGAGCTGTTGGACTTTGTGAAAGCGTGGCTAATGAACCATATTATGAAAAGCGATATGGCATACAAGAGTCATCTAAACGGCAAGGGCATTCGTTAAACCGGGCGAAAAATTACAGCCCCAGGCTAATCACTGGGGCTACGTTTTGTATTTTAGTTAAAATGCAGGAATGTCGGTTTGCGCCCGACCGAGAATTAATGCGTGAATGTCGTGGGTACCTTCGTAGGTATTCACAGCCTCTAAGTTCATGACATGACGAATAACATGATATTCGTCGGCAATGCCGTTACCGCCGTGCATATCGCGAGACTGGCGGGCAATATCCAACGCTTTACCACAGCTGTTGCGCTTAATCAGTGAAATAGCGGTAGGGTTCAAGGTGCCGTTGTCGAGTTCGCGACCGGCTTGCAGACAGCTCAATAGACCTAAGCTAATTTCCGTTTGCATGTCCGCCAGCTTTTTCTGAATAAGCTGATTCGCTGCAAGCGGCTTGCCAAACTGACTGCGCTCCAGCGTGTATTGACGTGCAGCGTGCCAGCAGAATTCAGCCGCACCCAGTGAACCCCAGGCAATGCCGTAACGCGCTTTATTGAGGCAGCTAAATGGGCCTTTTAAGCCTTTCACTTCCGGGAAAATATGGTCTTCTGATACTTCAACGCCATCCATAACAATTTCGCCGGTAATAGACGCACGAAGTGAGAATTTCCCGTCAATTTTCGGGGCGCTCAGACCTTTCATGCCTTTTTCCAGAACAAAACCGCGAATCTCGCCGTCGAGTTTCGCCCATACGACAAATACATCCGCGATAGGCGAGTTGGTTATCCACATTTTCGAGCCGGACAGCACATAACCGTTGTCTGTGCGCTTCGCGACCGTGCGCATACTGGCAGGATCCGAGCCAGAATCAGGCTCGGTTAAGCCAAAGCAGCCGACCCATTCGCCGCTGGCGAGTTTTGGCAAATACTTTTTACGCTGTGCTTCAGTACCAAAGGTATAAATAGGGTGCATGACTAGGGAAGACTGCACACTCATGGCACTGCGGTAGCCGCTGTCAACGCGCTCAATTTCGCGGGCAATAAGGCCGTAGCTAACGTGGTTAACACCGCTGCCGCCATATTCTTCCGGTAACGTTGAGCCCAGCAGGCCCATCTCACCCAGCTCACTCATGATGGCGCGATCAAAGTTCTCGTTGCGGTTGGCTTCCAGTACTCGTGGCATCAACTTTTCCTGTGCGTACTGATGCGCGCTTTCCTGAATCATTTTTTCCTCATCAGTGAGTGCGTTTTGCCAGTTGAGTGGATCGGACCAGTTAAACCCAGCGGATGACATGTAACCTCCTGCTTAGCGCTTAAGCGACGCGTCGCTCCAATGCGCTTAAATCATTAATTGTTAAAATGGACTGTTTGGTTTGAATGAGCTCTTGCTCTTTCAATGCAGTAAATATACGGCTGACCGTTTCAACCGCCAAACCAAGATAATTGGCGATATCGGTACGAGTCATTGGCAGCCGGAACTCACTGCGGGACAGCCCATGTTGCTGCATGTGTGTACTTATTGAAAGTAAAAAAGACACCACTTTCTGCTCAGCGCTGGTGTTCACAATGTTTAAATAATGCTTGCTGTTGTTGCCCAGGCGACGGCTCATTAGGCGCATCAAGTTCCCTTCCACTTTGGGCAACTCCTGCGCAAACAGCTTGCCCAGTTTAATTTCACAAAGCATGGAGGTTTCCAACGTTTCGCAATAGGTACTGGCGTTACCGGTTGCAAGAGACTCCAACCCGACAATATCGCCCACCATATGAAAACTGGTAATTTGCTGCTTACCATTGCTGTCTATGGTGTAGCATTTCACCGAGCCACTTTTTATCGCAAAAACGGAGTTCAACGCTTCGCCTTCGCTAAATACCACACTGCGCTTATTGTATAAGTGCGGCTCGCGGCTGCTTTTATCGAGAATTTCGACATCGCTGGGAATAAGCCCCGCAGGTACACAAATAGATTGCATGCTGCATTGATTACATTGAATTGGAGTACGCATAGTCATCTCATCGACTGTATTATTGACCTGGCTCACTATACAAAACCCTCCAATTGATTTATGTACCTCTAAAGAGAGGGGGGACATACCCCTTTGCTTATAAAATATCGACTGCCTCTACCGGGCAAACCGCATAACAGTTAGGCGTGTCGTAATACCCCTCGCATTCAACACACTTGTCCTGATTTATTTCGTAAATGTCGTCGCCCATCGCAATGGCTTCTGTAGGGCATTCGGGCTCACACATATCGCAGTTAATGCAACCGTCGTTTATTTTGATCATGCCGCTTTCCTCGCAAGGTTTTCTTTGACCAAAAAACAGTAGGGGATGTCTTTTTCATCAATGGTGACCGGTGTTTTTAACACCACGGTATAACCAGAACCGGGCGCGCGAATCATGGCTTCGTCTCGTGTTGAGGTCATATCCGCCAGTTGAAAGCGATGATTACCGTTCGGTGTCATCAGCAGAAGTTCGTCGCCAATGGCAAAACCATTTTTTACGGATACTTGGTAACGACCGTCACCGTGCGCATTACAAAGCTGGCCAACTAATAAGTGTTGCCCTTCGCTATGTGAGCGCTCGTAGTTTTGTAAGTCGTGCGGTGTATGGCGTTGCAAAAAACCAGCGGTAAAACCGCGATTGGCCATACCTTCTAAGTCGTTCAGCAACGTTGGGTCAAAGGGCTTACCGGCAACCGCATCATCAATGGCTTGACGGTATACCTGGGCGGTGCGGGCAATGTAATAGTCGGACTTAGTTCGACCTTCGATTTTCAGCGAATGCACACCCATTTGCACCAAATCATTAACGTATTCAACGGCGCGCAAATCCTTTGAATTCATGATGTAAGAACCGTGTTGGTCTTCATCGAGCAGCATTAAGTCCTGCGGGCGTTTCGGATCACCAAGTAGTACCGGATCGTACTGTCCAACAGCATTTTCATTGGCTTCGTGCACTTCATAGCCCCAGCGGCAGGCATTGGTGCAGGCGCCTTGGTTCGGGTCGCGTTTGTTCATATAACCCGACAATAAACAGCGGCCGGAGTAAGCCATGCAAAGAGCGCCGTGCACGAACACCTCGACTTCAATATCGGGCACCTGTTGGCGCATTTCGGCAATTTCTTTTAAACCCAGTTCGCGTGACAGAATGACCCGCTCAATGCCTTGTTTCTGCCAGAACTTCAGCGCCGCCCAGTTAATGGTATTGGCCTGAACGGACAAGTGTAGCGGCTGCTCGGGAAAGTGCTCCTGTAGCAACATTACCACGCCGGGGTCGGACACAATTAACGCATCGGGCTGCATGTCCACAATAGTGCGCATATGATCAACAAAGCGCGTTAATTTGGTATTGTGCGGCGCGATGTTGACGACCACATAGAAACGCTTACCGCGTTCGTGGGCTTCTTCAATGCAGTCACCTAAATTGTCCAGCGTGAAAGAGTTGTTTCGCACACGCAGGCTGTAGCGTGGTTCGCCGGCATAAACGGCATCCGCACCATAAGCAAAAGCCATGCGCATCGCTTCCGGGCTACCGGCAGGGCAAAGCAGTTCAGGACGGAAATGAGCGGCTGACGCAGACATAAAACACCTGTATGACCTATGTGGCGGCAAAGGTTAGCAAATTTCACGGGAGCTCAATTTGATGTAAATCAAAACCTATGGTTGGGGGAACCATAGCTATTACTTTTTCTTATTGGTCTTGCTGGTTAACCATCCAGACTGCTGCTTCAACACGAGAGCGCAGCCCGAGCTTTTTCAGTAAGTGCTTAACGTGTACCTTTACTGTACCGTCTGAAATATTCAACTCCCGAGCTATCATCTTATTGCTCATGCCTTGAGCAATCAGGCTTAAAATTTCGTATTCGCGATTAGTTAACGAGCTTAGCTGTGAGTTTACTGATTTTGGCTGGCGTAAAGCGGTGGCTAGAATTTCAGTAATGGCCTCGCTTAGTACCATCTTCCCCGTTACCGCTCGGTGTATTTGTTCAAGTAAGAGCTCTGGCTCCATGTCTTTTAACAAGTAGCCGTCGGCGCCATTAGTAATGGCTGCTACTACATCATCGTCTGCATCGCTAACTGTCAATATAATAATACGAGAGCTAACGCCTTTGTCGCGTAGTCTTTTGAGTGTTTGAATACCATCCATACCTTGCATGTTTAAATCGAGAACAATCAGGTCAGGATCATATTCTTCGGCGAGCTTTAATGCATCTGCGCCACTGCTTGCCTCAGCGACAACTCTCATGTCGTCTTCCAGCGCAATCAGTTGCTTAAGGCCCTTACGTAACAGTGGGTGGTCGTCCACCAACATGATACTCGCCGCTTCGGTTGTCATTGTTTTCTCCCTAAATAACAAACTGTTGGTAGTTTGACATAGCTCGTGTGAAAATTCATCGATAATGCTCCAACCTGGGTTTTTATTATAACAACAAAGTGTTATGTTATAACATATCTATTATTATTGGTGTTGTATTCATGAAGTACTTAGTTAGCTTATTGATCTTACTCTTCTTAACACTGGATGGGGTTTCTGCAAAAGAGCAAGAAGACTTAGAGCGTATTGAAGTGTCCTATCGTCAGGCTTACCGAGGCGATGTGCCTGTTTCAGAAATCCCTCAGGCAATCACCACTTTGGACAGAAGCCTGGTCGATGACATCAATATGACTCGCTTTCGTGATGTTTTATTGTTTTCTCCGTCTATTGCATTACAAAACGACGGCGGTAACTTGTGGGACAGTTACTCAATTCGTGGGTTTCCGGGCAATGAAAATGTACCAACCGGCTACTTAGTCAACGGTTTTGCCAGCGGTCGCGGGTTTGGTGGTCACAGAGACGCTTCCAATATCGAATATGTGGAAATACTCAAAGGGCCAGGCTCCGCTTTATATGGCCGTTCTGATCCGGGCGGTGTTATTAACGTTGTGACTCGCAAGCCACAATACGCAACCGAAGGGTACTTAAAAACGTCGCTTGGTAGCGACGACAGATACCGGCTGGAAGGCGATTATACCTCGGGTATTAATGACGAGTTCTCTTTCCGCATAAACGGTGCCGTTCAGGATTACGACAGTTTTCGGGATTTTGTCACCAGTGAAAAGAAAGTGGTGAATCCATCGCTTCGCTGGCAAGTCGATAAAGATACGTCGGTACTTTACGCGTTTGAATTTATGCAGCACGAACAACTGTTCGACCGGGGAATCGTTGTTCTGAATGGCAATATAAAAACCGTTCCCAGAGACCGCTATTTAGGCGAGCCTGCTGACGGACCGACTAAAATTGCATCACGGGGGCACCAGTTAACGTTCGAGCATTACTTAAAGAATAATTGGTTCCTGACAGGCGGACTAAATTACCGAAACTCGTCTTTAGACGGCTTTTCCTCCGATGCCGAGCTTTCTGCATCCCGCCAAACACTTTTTGAAGACGGCCGCACGCTGACTCGACAGCGCCGCAGGCGCGACTACAATGCGGAAGATCTTTCTGGGCGAATCGAATTTAGTGGTAACGCGGAATTATTCCATTTGACCCACCATCTACTGATGGGGGCTGATGTATACCGTTATGATTTATATACCTTATTGGCACGCGTTCGTAACGGCGATGGCGTATACGAGCTGGATATTTTTGATCCGCAATACGGTGCCGCTCAGCCAGTACCAGTAACACTTTATGCCAATGACGAAGAGCAAGAAGGCTTTGGTCTTTATATTCAGGATCAGATGGAATTGACCAACCAGTGGCATCTTTTGCTTGGTTTACGGTTTGACCAATACCAGCAAAAAACACTGGAAGTGGTTTCCGGAACCCAGTCTGATCAGAACGAAAGCCGGAGCAGCCCACGTGTTGCATTAAGTTATTTACCGACAGATAACCTCACTATTTATGCCAGCTACTCTGAAGGTTTTGTACCAATCAGCGGCACCGATTATCGGGGGCAGGGCTTTGACCCGGAAGAAAGTGATTCGGTTGAGTTAGGCTTTAAGTATGCCGACAACGGATTGAGCTTGTCGGGTGCTATTTTCGATGCGACAAAAAACAATATCCTGACCGATGATCCGGTTCATCCGGGCTATCCAGCAACGTTGGGTGCTGCCACAAGTCGGGGACTAGAACTTGAAGCAGGAGTGTCGCTAGCCCATTACACTGACTTGCGTATGGCATACAGCTACACCGATAGCGAAACCAAAAATGACTCCACCGTCTATGACTGGGGCGTCAATGTTCCGGCCGGCAGTGATTTGGTGAACATACCCAAACACAGGTTCAACGCGATGATTAAGCACGATCTGAGACATTGGCAAATCAATGCAGATATCGGGCTGACGGCACGCTATGTGGATGATCGCTTAGGTGCCACCGTCGATCTGTCTTATAGACTGCCCAGTTACGAAGTGTTTGATTTGTTCTATACGCATCAGCTAACCAACAATACAGAATTGCAAATCAATATCGATAATCTGTTTGATGAGTACTATATGTTAAACGCTTACTCTGCGCTTTGGACCACACCAGGAGCGCCCCGACAATTTTCCGTGAGTCTGCGTTATGAATTCTAAAGCGATTAAACAACGTATTGACAGCATTGACGCGCTGCGTGGTTTGGTCATTATCTTGATGCTGCTGGACCATGCGCGGGAGCGTTTCTTCTATAATCAGCCGGTAGCCGATCCTATGGTGCTGGAAAGTACCGAACCCGGTTTGTTCTGGAGCCGTTTTGCGGCGCATTTTTGTGCGCCGGTGTTTGTGTTTTTAACCGGCCTCTCTGCCTGGCTTTATCAGCAAAAACACGAGGGTTCGGTTAAGTTGACGCGTGAGTTCTTATGGAAACGAGGCTTATTCCTGGTTTTACTCGAAATTACCGTGATTAACTTTTCATGGTTCGGGGCATACGAAACGCTCTATTTGCAGGTTATCTGGGCCATCGGTCTGTGCATGATCGCTCTCGGAGCCTGTGTTGGCTTGCCGGGTCGCACGTTATTCGCTCTGGGGCTACTCATTGTCGCAGGACATAACGCACTGGACTTTATTACACTGAACCCGGGCGAGTGGGGCTATACCCTTTGGACTGTCCTTCATGACCGCGGATTTATTCTGAAAACAGAGGCGTTATCCATTAAAGCCAGCTACCCACTATTGCCCTGGATTGGCGTGATATTACTGGGATACGCAGCCGGCCCACTTTACTCAAAATCGTTTAATCCAAAGCGCCGGGCTCGATGGCTACTGAGCCTGGCAACAACTTGCTTTATCAGCTTTCTGCTACTGCGCGGGTTCAATATTTACGGGGAAACTCAAGTCTGGACGGAGCAGGGCAATCTGGCGGCGAATATCCGGGCAATATTTAACGTCACCAAATATCCGCCGTCATTAAATTTCGTGCAAATAACCTTTGCCGGCATGTTCGTCATGCTTTACTTAATGGAACGCTTCCAAGGACATTGGACAACCATTCTGACTTCGTTTGGCGGCGCCCCAATGTTTTTCTACATAGTGCACCTATACGTTTTATTGGTGCTTTATAAATTGGCGCTCTTTGTTTTCGGAACCCCCGGGCCGGGCTATTTGAGCCTCCCCAATATTTATTGGATTTGGTTAATGACCGCAGCGCTGGCTGCTTTACTCTACAAACCTACTCAATGGTTTAATCAGCACAAACGCAGCAGCACTCAAGCGTGGATAAAATATCTTTAGAGAGATAAGGAGAAAGAGATGAGTGACCGACTCGGTATGTTTTTCTCCGGGCTTTGCTTTTGTCATTGCCTGGCAACGCCAATACTTATTATTGTGCTGGGCACAAATTCGTTTTTAAGCGCTTTGGAAACCGAATTTTTTCATCGAGTCATGTTGTTTCCGGTATTAGCCATGGCGCTGTATCAGGGATACTATGCCTGGATAGAGCCACAAGCTAAACTTAGCCGGATACTATTCACATCCGGCTGTATTTTAGTTATCACAGCGCAATTCTTTTACGGTATTGAGGAGGTCCTATTCACTATTCTGGGTTCCCTTACACTTATTTTTGGGCATTTTTTTCATTTAAAGAGTGAGCCGCAAAAGAATATACGGTGACTCCTAAAGTGAATCACCGTTTGTCTGAGCCGTAAGTTGTGGCTACGGTTGCTTTTAAAAGCTCAGCGTCTCACCATCGGCTGGAATAGCGACATGCTGTTCAATCCCTTCTTGCTTCACAAACTCAGCCAATTCCTTGCGGTTTAACGTCATGTGGTTAACCGCATCCATGTGCACAGCGATGATGGTCGCGTTTGGTGCGGCACGGTGCGTGGTTAATGTGTCTTGTTTGCCCATAATGATGGGGTCGTCCTCAAAACCACTGACGGCAGCAGCGCCGGTGTTGAGTACAATAACACCCGGGCGATACTGAGAAATTGCTTGTTCAACCTCGCTACGCCATAGCGTATCGCCAACCACATAGGTGGTTTGGTAGCCAGGTGCTTCAAAGACAACGCCCATCACACTGCCTAGAATTTCTGCCAGTGGTGGCACAGCATAAATAGCATCCGAACCGTGTTGCCCACCAGTTTTATGCAAGGTCACACCGGCAAATTCGGCTTGGCCGCCTAATACCCGTACATTAGAAAAGCCTTGTGAGCGTATCAATTCAGCATCCGCATTGTTTTGAGTAAATAACGGAATATCCTTTGGTAGATGCTTTTGAGCCGCATCATCCCAATGATCAAGGTGCGTATGAGTGACAACCACGGCATCCACATCATTAAGCAATTGGTCTACCGGCATAGGCAAATCGACCATCGGGTTGCGCAGTTCACTGCGATAGGTATTCTCGAAGCCCGGATAAGCGCCCTTATCGGCCAGCATGGGGTCAACAAGAAACGTGGTGTCGCCGTAGGTCACTTTGATTGTCGCGTTACGGACGTGCTGAATATGATGTTCCGTCTCTTGAGACGACGAGGTATTTTGTGCTTTGCTTGGTAATGCCACAGAGGCTAAGACAAGCGATCCAATTAATGCAGTTTTTAACATAAGTATGCCCTCCAATTCGGCGTGTTGTTAACGATGGACATAGTAGGCCAGCGATTGCATTAAAAATATTGACCTAAATGACAATGTTCGAAAAGATTGGGCCATTCGACTATACTGCAATAAATGCTTGCTAGGAGTGGTGTTGTGTCAGTACCTAAAGTCGGGCTTATCGTGCATCCGCATTTCAGCCCTTTTCATTTCTCGGTGCCTTATATGGTGTTCGGCATGTCGAGGCCGGATAACCCGTTATTTGAACTGGTGATCGTCGCCCCAGACGGTCAGCCCTTAGAATCAGAAAGGGCCATGACACTGAAACCCGATGGAGGGTTAGAGCTACTAGACGATGTGGATATTGCGGTAGTGCCGGGTTGGCACGATCTCGACGAGCCGCCATCTGACGAACTTGCCAGCGCGTTACGGCGTTGTTACCAACGAGGCGCCCATGTTGTAGGCTTGTGTTATGGCACTTACGCGTTGGCGTATGCGGGCTTACTAGAGAATAAGCGCGCATCAACACACTGGTTAGCCGAACAGGACTTTTTGGCGCGTTTTCCTAATGTGAAGTTAGACACCAACGCCTTGTATGTCGAAGACCAACGGCTAGTGACATCGGCCGGCACAGCCGCGGGTCTAGATTGTTGCTTGTTTTTAGTGCGTGAGTTTCACGGCGCGAAAACGGCTAACTCGATTGCCCGGATCATGGTGGTGCCGCCACACCGAGAGGGCGGGCAAGCGCAATTTATTGAGCAACCGGTAGCAATGTCGACACAAGATGCGCACATTAACCGATTGTTAGACTACCTCCGCGAAAACCTCGCGAGGCCACATAGTATTGACGACTTAGCTGAGCGAACAGCAATGAGTCGGCGCACCTTCACCCGCCACTTTCAGAGGGCAACAGGCATGTCGGTGATGGAGTGGTTAGTCAGCGAGCGATTGCGGCAAGGGCGAGAGCTATTAGAAACGACCTCACTGTCGGTGGATGCGGTGGCAGAAAAGGTGGGCTTTCAAACCGGTACTTCGTTTCGTCAGCACTTTAAGCAACGTCATCAGGTAAGTCCAAGAGATTGGCGCAAGAGTTTTGGGCACGAGGCAGGCTTGCGGCAACAGTGATGGCTATTGCAGAATGGTTGCCCAGTTAGTCATACATTAGGTTGTTATAAAGAGGGACGGAAAGATGAGTAAGGTAGCGGTAGTCACTGGCGGAGGCCGGGGCATTGGTCGCGGTATCACGGAACAACTGTTAGCGGCCAACGTTAAGGTGCTGGTTGCCCAACGACAACCGTTAGAGCCGCCTCTGAGCAATAATCCCAATGTACAGTGGGTAGAAGCTGACCTGAGCCATCGAGATGCGCCGACTAACATTGCCAAAGCCGCAGAGCACTATTTTGGCGGTGCCGATATACTGGTTAACAATGCAGGCATCATGTTTGAACGGTCGTTAGAAGAGATGACCGAGGACGAGTGGGATACCATGATGGCCATCAATCTGCGCGCGCCCATTTTTTTAGCCAAAGCCTTATTGCCACAAATGCGTCGCAAAGGCGGTGGCTGCATTATCAATATCGGCTCAATTGAGGGCCATGCAGCGAACTCATTCCATACGGCGTATTGTGCCTCTAAAGCCGGCGTCCATGGTTTTACTCGCGCACTTGCTGTCGACTTGGGTAAGGACAATATTCGTTGTAATGCCATCGCACCGGGTTGGATAGACTCTGACCTAAACAGCAATTATATCCAGTCTCAACCAGACCCGAAGCAAGCATTGAGAGAACTCACGAAACAACACTTAATCGGAAGAACCGGCACCCCAAGTGACATTGGAAATATCGTGGCTTTTTTAGCCAGCGACGCCGCCTCGTTTATCACGGGCCAAGTGATTACCGTCGACGGCGGGCGCACAGTGAAACTGCCACTGCCGTTTTAGAGATTAAAACTCAACTTATTGCAACAAATAATCCGGAGTAAAGGTAAAGAAGACTTCGGTGCCACCGCTTTCGAGTCGTTGCAGACGAATGTCGCCGCCGAGGTTGCGGCTGCGCTCTTGCATAATTGCCAGACCGTAGTGGTTAATTTTCTCGGTGTTTTCAGGCAGGCCAATGCCGTTGTCACGAATGTGCAGCTCAACGTCTTGTCCGCTTGGTTGTGACAACGTAATGCTGACTTCGGTGCCTTCGCTGTGGTTTATCGCATTTTGACTGGCTTCCCGAATAATCTGTAGCAGATGAATTTCTTCGTGCGGCGCCAATGGAATATTGTTCAGGCGATAGTCCAAGTTAATGGCCATGTCGCTTTGTTCGGAGAACTGCTTCACCGTGGTTTGCAGCGCGTTGTATAGGCCAGAGCCGTCGACTTTCAGGCGGAAGGTGGTCAGCAGTTCACGCAACTGGCGGTAGGCGGCGTTCAGGCCTTCGCGCAGTTCGTTGCTCACATCGTCAATGGTGTCACGGTCATTTTTGTCGACGGCTTTGTGCAGTCGCGTAACCTGAATTTTTAAGTACGACAGTGCCTGCGCCAGAGAGTCATGGAGCTCACGCGCAATAACGGTACGCTCGTGCATCAGTGCCAGACGGCGCACTTGCTCTTCTTCTGATTTAAGACTTTGCGATAAGGCCAGTTGGTCGGCGGTTGAGCTCATCAGCTGTTGCTGCCAGGTGGCCAGTGGTTCTGTTGGGTCGCAGCGTACAATGAGCACACCGTAATTTTGGTCTTCGCGTTTCAACACAAAGCGATAGACCATTTTGTCCTCAATAACCGACGCACCCGGGCCGGCTTTTATACAGGTGGCGCAGTCGCCGGCTTCACAGGGCTCATGAGAATTTGGGCGTGGCTGCAATTGCAGGAATGGGCGGTTCCCTTCTTCGGTCAGCAGACACAGCTCAATGTCGTCAACTTCGCTTACTTCGTAAAGCCTTTCGATGGCTTCTTGGTAATTGTTGTAATCGTAGCCGTTTTCGATAATAGAGTGGGCAGTGTCGTACAAAAAAGAGAGCACCTTGTTTTTACGCGAAAGTTCCTCAGTTTGCTGCTTAACACGACGCTCAAGACCGCCATAAAAATAACTGACGGTTTCTGCTATTTTATTCAGCGCGCAAGACAGCTGACCAATTTTATCATTATTGTTGAGCTGTGATTTTACTGTAAAATCGCCTCGAACTAAGCGTTTAGACACTGAGAGCAAATGCGTCAGTGGTTCATCGATTTTTAGTTTTAGTACAGTTAGTAAAAAAAAGAACATTAGGACAATAACGAGTGGCGCGAATGCCAAAGAAACCCAGACAGCCCCCATTCTTTGTTCTGAATTATCCTGAAGCATCTTAACGAGCTGGTCGAGATCGTCTATGTAAAAGTCAATTCGCTGTAAGTCGTCAATAGATAGTTGAGTGAAACCTTTGTTTTGAATGTCTCTAATAATACTTTGCCAATTCTGATTGATTTTAGTTGCGTGGGTCTCGAACTCTTCGCTAGCTCCAGATGAACGGGTGCTTGAAAGATACTTTTCCCACAAGCTCTGAATCTTCTCTGCAGTCGAATGAGCTTGTTCGTTTTGGTTATTGGTAAGCCTAGTGGTGAACTTATAGGTGTTAATGCGTATGGAGTCGGTAATATTAATAAGCTTGGTATTTTGAGTTGAACTATCCAACAGCCAGAAAGCCGTTAAAGAAGATGCGCTAGCGGCAATCGCAATAATCGCAAGGGATACTCGAAAGACATTAATGATTGATGCATTGCGTAGCATAAATAACCAGCGTTGTGTTCCCAAAATTCCAGTCCAATGATATAGCAGCAGTGGGTAGGTAAACAACGGCTAATAAATTTGGGGGCTTAGGAGCGGCGTTTAATAACGGGCAGAGTGAGACTGGATCTTTTTTAACATTACAGGCACCCTACGAGAAAATTTTTAAGGGTAGTAAGCGGTTTTAAAAAAGGAGTCGTCATGGAAGCCAGCTTTTGGCATGAACGATGGGAAAATCAGCAAATTGGCTTTCACCGCCCGGAAGCTCACGAGATGCTGCGGCGCTATTTTAAGAAAGTCGCCAAGCCGGGTGCGACGGTATTTGTGCCGCTGTGTGGTAAATCAAACGATATGCTGTGGTTATTAGACAACGGCTACCGGGTGTTTGGTATAGAGCTGAGCGACCTTGCGGTACAGCAGTTTTTCAATGACAACGGCTTAACGCCGACCATATCGCAAAAAGGTAAGTTCAAAGAATACGCACTGGATGAGCTGGTCATTTGGGTGGGGGATTTCTTTGAGTTGACTGGCAAAGATCTAGCCGATGTGGATGCCTGGTATGATCGAGCTGCCATGGTGGCGTTACCGCCGGAAATGCGTCGACACTACGTGAAGCAGTTAAGCGAGCAGTTGCCTGAACGCGCTCAGGGGTTACTAATAGCCTTGCAGTATCCTGCGGGATTCCGGGAAGGCCCTCCATTTTCGGTCAGTGAAGGCGAAGTGGAATCGGGGTTTGGTCAGCGCTTTAGTATTGAGCAACTCGAGTCTGATGAAGGTATCGTCAATGGTGAGAAGCCGGAAGATAACCCGGTGACAGAGCAAGTTTATCAACTCACTTAATAGCCAGTTACATTAAGCTGTTACGTCGTAAGATCATTTCAGTGCGGCGTGCCAGCTTTTCCATCACTTCTCTTACAGTCTGATATAGAGTTATGTCATGTAGTTGAATTTGATATATCTACCTGCAAAGAGGGAGTTTAATTTCCTATTTTTTAGTGCATTAAAAAATTGATTTTGTGGTATTCTCCGCTCGCATTCCAAATTCAGGCTGGCATGATCAAACACTTTTTAACCATTAACCGACAAGGAGAGTTGGTGCAAGTTATGTAGCTCGGCATAGCTTGCGCTCAATCAGCGCCATGACAAAATTACTGCTTACCGTCAT
This sequence comes from Idiomarina piscisalsi, assembly GCF_002211765.1. Lineage (NCBI taxonomy): Bacteria > Pseudomonadati > Pseudomonadota > Gammaproteobacteria > Alteromonadales > Idiomarinaceae > Idiomarina > Idiomarina piscisalsi. The sequence goes on along the minus strand of NZ_CP022133.1, from coordinate 2,423,227 downwards.
TTCCCTGTTATTTTCGGTATCAGTACTGGCAGCAGAGCCCTCTGCTGACCGTATCGATTTAACCTCTTCCACCGTTGGCTACGCCGCCTTAATTATTTTCGCTCTCGCCTACATTTTAGTGATGGGCGAAGAAAAGCTCCATATGAGAAAATCCAAACCAGTGCTGGTTGCCGCCGGCGTTATCTGGATTCTCATTGGCGTTGTCTATACCGGGGAGCATGCGGCTTTAGCGGAGTCAGCATTTCGACATAACTTGTTAGAGTTTGCTGAATTGATGCTCTTCTTGCTGGTGGCAATGACTTATATCAATGCGATGGAAGAGCGGCGCTTATTCGACGCCTTGCGCGCCTGGCTTTTGAAGAAGGGCTTCAGCTACCGCAAGTTGTTTTGGATAACGGGTATTTTAGCCTTCTTTATTTCTCCTGTTGCTGACAACCTGACAACCGCACTGTTGATGTGTGCCGTGGTAATGAAAGTGGCACAAGACGACAAAAAATTTGTTGCCTTGTGCTGTGTCAGTATTGTTATTGCGGCCAACGCCGGTGGCGCTTTTAGCCCGTTTGGTGACATTACCACGCTGATGGTTTGGCAAGCCGGGCAAGTGACGTTTACTGAATTTTTGCGGTTGTTCCTGCCGTCAGTGGCGAACTATTTAATACCAGCGCTTATCATGAGTTTCTTTATAGAAAATAAGAAGCCGACGACGTTGCATACCGAAGTCGAGCTGAAACGTGGCGCGCTGCGTATTACCGGTCTGTTTCTGTTTACTGTTGCAACAGCGGTCACCTGCCACATTTGGCTGCACTTACCGCCGGTATTGGGCATGATGATGGGTCTGGGTTACCTGCAGTTCTTTGGCTATTTCCTGCGTATGACTTTACCAGGCTCCTTAGCGCGTAAGCGCGCCATGGCCGAGCGAGCGGGTGACCAAAAACGTCTGGAGCAACTAGGTGGTGTGGTACCTTTCGACGTCTTTAGCCGTGTATCACGCGCCGAATGGGACACCTTGTTGTTTTTCTACGGCATTGTGTTGTGCGTTGGTGGTTTAGGTTTTATGGGCTACTTGAGCTTGTTGTCTGAATCATTATATGGCGGAATGAGCGCCACCCTGGCAAACAGTATTTTGGGGGTAGTGTCCGCCGTTATCGATAACATCCCTGTTATGTTTGCGGTACTGTCGATGGAACCCGACATGTCACACGGGCAGTGGCTGCTCATTACCCTCACCGCAGGTACCGGTGGTAGCTTGCTATCCATTGGTTCAGCCGCCGGCGTTGCGCTGATGGGTCAAGCCCGCGGTTATTATACCTTTGCCTCACACCTAAAGTGGACACCGGTGATTGCACTAGGCTACATAGCCAGCATACTGCTGCACCTGTGGCTGAACGAAGCAACGTTCCATATTTAGTTAGCGGGAAAAAGCGTCGACGGGTTGGGTATCTGTTATCAGAGAGTGTGTGGCGCCAAGGATGGCGCCACCCAAGCCCCCATGGATGGGTTCACGGCGTCTCTCTGGTAACAGATGCCCTGCCCGAAGAGAGCGCCTCCCCGCTAAACCACTTTAGAGTAGCGATTCTGACCGTGGTCCAGGTATTCGTCGAAACAGGCGCAAATGCTGCGTACCCAGAGGCGACCTAATTCTGTGACGCGGAGCTTTTTGTCGGATACGTCGACCAAACCGTCTTCTATGAATGGCTTCAGTAGCGGTATGGCTTCAGCAAAGTGCGCCCAGAAGTCGTCGATATTCCATTCGGCTTTAAAGGCTTCTATATCGAGCTCAAAGTGGCAGATGACTTGTGAAATAAGTGCTGCACGCACTTTGTCTTCGTCGGTTAATGCCATGCCTTTGACAATCGGCTTTTGTCCGCTATCTATCATTTTGTAGTAAGCCGGTAACTCTTTTTCATGCTGCCATAGCACTCCGTTAACCTGGCTAATAGAGGACACGCCTAAGCCCAGTAGTGCGTCCTGACCATCTGTGGTGTACCCCTGGAAGTTACGCTGTAATCGACCTTCGCGTTGGGCTATGGCCAAGCCGTCTTCTTTTTTCGCAAAGTGGTCCATGCCAATGAATTGATAGCCGGCATCGCTAAGTTGAGTGATGGCTTGCTCCAGCAAGCTCAACTTTACTGACGGTTGTGGAATGGACTCTTCCGGTATCTTCTTCTGTCCGGCAAACCGTTGTGGTAGGTGCGCGTAGCTGAATACGGAAATGCGATCGGGGTCCATTTCAATCACTTGCTCTATCGACTTCTTAAAGGTTTCCGGACGCTGGTATGGCAGGCCATAAATTAAGTCGAGGTTAATTGAGTCAAAGCCCAGCTCTTTGCTGAGTTGTAACTGACGTGCAATGAGGTCGACATCCTGCACACGGTTAATGGCAATTTGTACTTTTTTATCAAAATCTTGTACGCCATAACTAACACGGTTAAAGCCTAACTCACGCAAATGGCGAAGTTTCTCATCACTGCAGCTGCGCGGGTCTATCTCAATACTCACCTCTGGGTTTTCGGCAAAGGTAAAGTGCTGATGAACCAAGTCCATCAGTCGTGTCAGCTGTTCTTCGGTCAAAAAGGTGGGCGTTCCGCCACCCAAGTGAATTTGACGAATTTTCTTGTCTTTAACTAATGGCTGATACATCGCCATCTCTTGTGCGAGGTAGTCTAAATATTTGTCCGCTTTATGCTGATGGCGGGTAATGACCTTGTTGCAGCCGCAGTAATAGCAGAGCTTATGACAAAACGGCAAATGCAGGTATAAGCACAGCTCATCGCCGGCGGTTTTCAGTGCATTGGCGATGCGATCTTGAGAAAACTGTTCAGACAACATTAATGCCGTTGGATACGATGTGTACCTGGGACCATTAATATTGTATTTAGCAATTAACTTTTTGTCCCACCTAATAACTGACATATGAACCTCAAATTCAGACTAACCTCTGCGTATATTAACACTGAGGCCACTTGCACAGTTCCGCAGCAGGTGACTTAGATCAAAGTTCTTCCTTTTATTAATTTAAGAGGAATCAGTTGTTGTTTTAGGTGGGGACTCTGGGCGACTAACTAACCAACTTCCGACGGTAAGTAAAATAAGCCCTACGGTTACTTTTAGCCAACTTGCGACTTGAGGAACAAATAGCCACAGGACTATATAACCACAAGCCATCATGATTAGGGCATATACTTTAGAACGTCTTTTAATAACGCGATACTCCCGCCATGCCTGAATATCTGGGCCGTACTTAGGGTGGTTGATTAACCATGACTCGAGTCTTGGCCAGCCCTTACTGGCAGCCCACAGCGCAGCAATGAGAAACGGAACTGTCGGCATAACTGGTAACGCGATTCCAATTAACCCCAGCAATACAAAAAATGCAGCAAGTGATCGCCAAAGTATCTTAATGAATAGCTCTCGGGTCATTACTTCCTTTCCGATTAAATGTGCATGTTTAGGGGGAGTCAGTAGTTCTGCTTAAAGTACATGACTTTTTCTAAATAACGACGACTTTCTGCCAACGGATGTTTCGATGTTAAATCCTGGTACACAAGCCCAGGTTGGCTCCGGTTTATTATTTGTAAAGCACGGCTGCGGTTGCTGGAAAATGTTTTTAATACATTACCGGCGCCGCCGTTGTAGGCTGAAACAATAGCATACTCTCGGCTAGTCGGGTGTGAAACACCCTTTAAATACTGAGTCTTTAATATATGCAGGTACGCGCTGCCAATGTCGATATTTTGTGCAGGATCAAACAGCTGTCGAGAAGTGGGCTGTCCTGGTATTTTTCGAATACGCTCGAACACGTCTCGACCGGCGGTAGAGGGGACAACTTGCATTAAACCATAGGCATTTGCATGACTCACTGCATAAGGATTAAAACTGCTTTCCGTTTCAATAATGGCGTAAATTAGTTCAGGTTCAACCTTATACCGTTGTGCGGCGGCTATAACGTAGCCTGAATATTGGTGCTTTCGTAGTGACTTATGCTCGTCGACAAGTGGGATTCTTACCTCGTAAACATCTGTGTCCTTGGCCTGACGAACCTGAAGCTTATTCTTTACTAAATATTCCGCAAAACGATTCGCTCGCCATTGGTATTCAACCACGACACCATCATGGTCGACGACTTGGCCGCTTAAAAATGGCTTGCCAGAGCCCTGCGACTCTTTGGCCGTAAATATATCGACTGCTGTTAAATCTGACGGTGTTAGCAATGTACGCACGATTGCCGCTTGCAGCTTTTGTCGAGTCTGAGTTTTGGTGGCACTGTCATGCAGAGTAGCAACAGTCAGTATCCCCTGCTCAAAGTCGACCACAGCTTTGGCATGAAAGTTATCGCTGTATTTAACGTACTTTTTCGCGCTGGGAACCGTATTTTCCTCGTCACCCCAAATGGCCTCAGCAACAGCACGCAGGTCACGCAAAGCCTCGCGTAAGTCCTCAATGTCGCTAACAAGCAGTTGTGGGTTGTTGCGGTAGCTTTGCAAACGTTCACGTGCCATAGATTCCACTACGGCGGTTGGGTCGTTACCGCTAAGCACGCCGGAATTGAGCACGCGTTTTACGTTATTAGGTGTTATTTGGCATCCGGCCAGAATTAGCGTTGTGGCTATAGCCGCCAGCAGCGTGGTTATTTGAGTCTTTTTATTCATAGCGCCTAAATTGAGCTTCACTTCCCTTGTTCAAGCTTTTACATTAGGGGGACATAAAAAGAAACCCTAGGCACTCTTAAAAGTGCACTGAACAACAGGAATGATCATGCGCAGTCTCAAAATTGCGGCTCTTGTCGCCGCTTCTTGGTTTGTTTTTCCCTCACATGCCCAGCAACTGGCTGGAGAAAGCTCACTGCTACCTGAAGCCAACTATGCCGATTCGAAAGTAACGGTCGAACAGGTGCTTGGTTATCCAATAGGTACCAAAATCACCAGCCCGACGGACATGAGTCGCTATTTTGAGGCTTTAAAAGCGGCGTATCCTAAGCAGGTGAAGCTGTTGGAGTACGGCGAGAGTTGGGAAGGTCGTACATTATATTATGCGGTTATCTCCAGCGAAGAGAACATTGCTGACTTCGACGGTTTTATCCAAGGCATGCAGTCCCTGGCGGATCCGCGTAAAACGAGCCGCAGTCAAGCAGAAAAACTGATTAACGAGCTACCAGGCAGTATATGGTTGTCGTACGGGGTTCACGGCAACGAAATTTCCTCGCCGGAAGCCTCGATGATGACGGCGTATCATTTGTTGCATGATCAGCGGGAACAAACACAGGAGTGGCTAGACAACACCATGGTCTTTATTGACCCATTGCAAAACCCAGACGGGCGAGCACGTTTTGTTGACCGCTACTACATGAGTATTGGCATGGAACATTCGGGCGATCGCCGCAGTGCGGAACATAACGAGCCCTGGCCAAACGGGCGCACCAACCATTATTTATTCGATATGAACCGAGACTGGATTGCGCTCACGCAACCGGAAATTAGCGGCCAAATTGATGCTTTGTTGAAATACTATCCGCTGGTGTTTGTTGACCTGCATGAAATGGGCGGCGACTCGACGTACTACTTTACGCCGGAAGCACGACCTTATAACCCGTTAATTACCGAGTCCCAGCGCGAAAGTCTGAACTGGATAGGCAAAAATAACGGTCAGTGGTTCGACAAGAAGGGGTTCGATTATTTCACTCGCGAAATTTTCGATGCGTTTTATCCGGGCTACGGTGCCAGCTGGCCACTTTACTACGGCTCGGTAGCAATGACGTACGAAATGGCGTCGGCTCGCGGCCATTTGTTTAACCGCAAAGACGGTGACGTACTGACCTATGCTGACGGTGTTCAACAGCACTTTATTGCGTCTATTTCGACCATTCAAACGGTGTCGGAACGTCGTGAAGCATTATTGCAGAAATTCTGGAATTATCGTCAGTCCGCCGTTGAAGCCGGTGAAGACGGCGACGTTCGCTCGTTGATTTTACCGGCAACAGATGACCCGGCAGGCGCACTTAAACTAGCGTCTTTGCTGGTTGAACAGGGTGTTGAAGTGCAGCGGGCAGAGCAGGCCTTTGAAATGTGTGACGTTGACTACAAACCGGGCGCTTATATCGTTGATATGGCACAACCGTCGCATCGTCTTATTCGCACACTGATGGACGAACAAGTCGACATGGCGGACGACTTCTTAAAAGAGCAGGAGCAACGCCGCAAGAACAACCTGCCAGACCAAATTTATGACGTAACTGGCTGGTCGTTGCCATTGATGTTTAATGTGGACAACCACAGTTGCGACGACTTACCTGACGTAAAAACCGCTATGGTTGAAGAAGGTCGCATTGCCCCGGGTAAAGTGATGAACCCGGACGCGGAAGTGGCTTATTTAGTGCGTTGGGGCGACATGAACGCGGGGCGCTTTTTAACTTCTGCCTTACGTGAAGGCTTAAGTGTACGCCAAAGCGAGTTAGCCTTTACTCATGAAACAGCGGGCGAGTTTCCAAGTGGTTCTCTTATTCTGACGGTTGCGGATAACGGTAGTGAGCTGTCACAAACTCTGCAAAAATTGGCAGAAGAGTCCGGGGCGACAGTGGAAGGTGTCGATACCAGCTGGATGACTGAAGGTCCGAACTTTGGCTCGCACAATGTCAGTCAGCTAGAAGCCCCGAACATTGCCATTGCCTGGGATGAGCCAGTGAGTGCCTATAACGCTGGCCACACTCGCTTTGTGATTGAGCGTCAAATGGGCTACCCAGTAACCGCTATTCGCACCATGCAGCTGATTCAGGATGACTTGGACGGCTTAGATGTACTGATTTTGCCGGAAGGCGGGTATGACAGCGTATTCACTGACGGAACCATCGAGAAAATAAAGCAGTGGGTTTCAGATGGAGGGGTCTTATTGACCTTAGGTGGTGCGTCAGCTTGGGCTGTCGATGCTGGTCTTCTTAATACGAAGCTCGAGCGCAAGGTACCGGAAGACGGTGTGGAGAAACCGGCGGAGGAGTTGAAAATTGACGGCAAGGTGATTGAGAGCCGCGAACAATTTTTAACAGAAATAAAACCGCATGGCGCTGATCCAGACTGGGTGCCGGGGGCGTTGTTAAATGCGCAAGTCGATACTGACCATTGGTTAAGTGCGGGTGTAAAACCGCAGGTCGTCAGCATTTATAATGGCAACGATGTGCTGACCCCTATCGACATTAACCATGGTCGCAACATTGCTTGGTTTGCCGACGCAGATACGATGCTGGCAAGCGGCTTCCTTTGGAACGATATTGCGAAGCAGCTGCCCTATAAACCGTTACTAATCTGGCAGCCGACTGGCAAAGGAATGGTGATAAGTTTCACTCAGGAGCCAACCTACCGGGCTTACATGGATGGCTTGAACACCTTGCTAATGAATGCGCTGTTCCTGGCACCAGCGAAAGCGCAATAAGAGTGTGACAATAGCTTAGGAGGAGTAAAACATGGCTGAATTTGGTGTTATCGGTTTGGGGCGTTTCGGCGCCCGAACCTCAATGGAGCTTTTAGACCTTGGACACCACGTCATTGGTGTCGATTCAGACGAAAAAGCCGTTGAAGCCATGGCAGAAGTGCTGACGCATTCAGCCATAGCCGATGTGACCGATGAAAAAGCGCTGCAAGAGCTCGACCTCGCCAATTGTGAAGTCGTCTTAGTGGCCATTGGCGAGGATCTTCAAGCCAGTTTACTGTGTGTTTTACACCTGAAAAGCATTGGTGTGAAAGAAATTTGGGCCAAAGCCACGTCTAAGTCACACCACCAGATTCTCTCTAAACTGGGGGTGAGCCGCATTATTCACCCGGAAGAGGAAATGGGCATTCGTGTGGCACAGTCACTGAACTACCCCATGGTGAACGAATACATGTCGCTTGGGCATAATTGGTTTTGCGTGGAAATTCATATTGGTGAGTATTTAAAAGGGAAAACCTTGAGTGACATTTCATCCGAGGACTCTGAATTCTTTCATATTCTTCTGCTAAAAAAGCGTGACGAAGTAACAACTAACCCACCAATGGGAATGGAGTTAGAAGGTAACGAAACGTTAGTCATGGCTGGCAGTTTAAAAGCGCTTAAATCTATAGCACCAAAACTGAAAGAACATTCATGAAGCAGTGGCTACCTTCTTTAGCTTGGCTGTATCGTAGACCAGGGAGACGTAAGCGTAAGGCGTTTAAGGCAAGCCCTCCGGTCATTCTATCAGGAGGCTTTGCCTGCTTGATCTTGTTGGGCACGTTATTACTGAAAATTCCCGGCGCCACCGAACAGCCGATAACCTGGTTAGAAAGCTTGTTTACCGCGACCTCGGCAGTCACCGTAACTGGGTTGGTCGTGGTTGATACTGGTGCTACCTACAGCGTGTTTGGGCTTACCGTACTAGCGGTGCTGATACAGGCAGGTGGTTTGGGCTTCATGACTTTCGCGGTATTGGCCGCTATGTCGATTGGGGGGCATGTCGGCCTTCAGCATCAGCTGATGGCTAAAGAAGCCATGCACCAGACCAGCTTGGCTAATATTGGGCGCACAGCTAAAGCGGTTGTCTCTTTGGCTCTTGTTGTTGAGGCGGTCGCGGTGGTTGGTTTGACACTTACCTGGTGGTCAGACAAAGGTTTTGTTGACGCATTGGCTGAAGCGGTATTTTACGCCATTTCTGCTTTTAACAGCGCTGGTTTTGTGCTTTCGCCTAATGGGCTTGTCGATTACGCCAGCAGTATTCCCGTAAACCTTATTGTTAGTATTTTATTCGTAATGGGTGGCTTAGGCTTTTCCGTTATTACGAATATTGCGGAAAAACGACGTTGGCATAAGTTTTCGGTTTATACCCGGGCCATTTTAATCGCGACGTTGATTATTAATGTGGTGTCGATCGCTATTATTTGGCTGTTAGAAATGGACAACCCCGCTACGTTTGCCAATTTGAGCGTAGGTGACCAAGCCATGGCGGCCTGGTTCCAGGCAACAACGCCTCGTTCAGCGGGTTTTAATACCGTTGATACCGGTGCGATGACCGAAGCGACGGCGGTTTTCACCTTGTTGCTGATGCTCATTGGTGGCGGCTCGATGAGTACTGCCGGTGGTATTAAACTCGGCACTTTTATTGTGCTGTTAGTGGCTACGTATGCTTTTCTAAGACGTCGCGAATACGTCACTTTACTGAACAGAACGGTACCACAAGAAATTGTTATGAAGGCTTTGGCGGTGACATTAGTCACTCTGACTTTGATGTTTCTGGGGATATTTCTCCTAATGATTTTGAATCCGCTGCCGTTTATAGATATAACCTTTGAAGTTTTATCGGCGTCTGCGACGGTCGGGCTCTCAAGAGGTATTACTGCTGAGATAACGGCAGCAAGCCAGGTGATACTGGTGTTTTTAATGTTTGCCGGTCGTGTCGGGCCATTAACTCTAGCGTACTTTTTAGCCACGCCACGTAAGCGACACATACGTTTCCCTGAAACCGATATTCAGGTTGGCTAAGCAAAACTTATAATAAAAAGCGATTAAAAATCATGCTGAAGAAACTGAAGTTCACTCAAAAAGTCATTGTCGCTGCATCGGCGATACTGGTGTTGGTCTTGGGTATTTTTACGTTGACTAATTTTTTGCAAATGTCGACGCAAACCAGGAGTGATCTTCAGCAGCAAATGCAGGCATTGTCGGACTCGGTGTCGAACAATATCTCACAGTGGTTTAATGACCGTATGAGCATTGTGCAGGCGACTGCCAACGTCTATGAGCCGTCTGACTCAACCGAGCGCGCGCTGGAACGCGTGCAGCAGTCGAAAGCGGCAGGTAATTTTAAAAACGTGTATTACGGACTCATTGACGGCACCTTTTTACTCGACGATACCAGTATTGACTTACCTGACGACTATGACGCCCGCAGCCGCCCCTGGTATCAGCTGGCGGTTGATGAAGGGCAGCCAACCTACACGACGCCTTATATTGACGTAACCACAGATGAGCTGACGATTACCGCCGTTGTGCCTATGGAACGGAATGGTCGCTTGGTGGGAGTGGCTGGTGGCGACATGATGCTGGATGATATTTCCGCCATTATTAACGACATCGATTTCATGGGCATGGGACAGGCCTTTTTGGTCAGTGATAGCCGAAATATTTTGGTTCATCCGAATGAAAAACGAATTGAGACCTCTTTAAATGACTACATAGGCAGCTCTGTGTCGTTCTCGTCGAGCTTTAAAGAATACCAAGTGGATGGCCAGGATAGCTTGGTCTCTTTTCATAAAATTAAAGGCATTCAAGGCGTTGACTGGTATTTGGGGGTCGTCATTGATCGCACAAAAGCCTATGCCGATGTGTCGACGTTTGGCTGGACTGCCGTTGTTTATTTAGTGCTTGGCATTGTCGCTGTTGTTGTGTCGATGAGCTGGTTGCTGAGGTTATTACTCAAACCGCTACGCCGTCTGAATGAGGCGGTAACGGATATTGCCCGAGGTGAGGGCGATTTAACGCAGCGGCTGCCGGTAGAGTCAGACGATGAGTTCGGTGTTGTGTCGCAGCGTATGAATGAGTTTATCGAGCGAATTCAGAATGCACTACAAGAAGTGACGAGCGCAGCAAAACAAGTCGAACAAAATATCAGTAGTATGACGAAAGCCAGTGACGACTCAATGCATATTGGCCATGAGCAGGCGAATAAGGCGAACTCCGTGGCAACGGCAATTAATGAGCTTGGCGCTAGTGCGACTGAAATTGCAGACAGTGCTGCGAAAGCATCGGCACAAGCGAGCGCGGGTAGTGAAAAAACAACAGCGGCACAGCAGGCCTTGCAACATAACCGTCAGCAAATTCAACACTTATCTGAACGAATGGATGCGTCGGGACAAGCAATAGGCAAGCTAGACGAAGACACGCAAAACATTGGCCAAATTATTGAAGTGATAAAAGGCATTACCGAGCAGACAAACCTGCTGGCGCTTAACGCGGCGATTGAAGCTGCGCGAGCCGGTGAAGCCGGTCGTGGCTTCGCTGTTGTCGCCGATGAAGTTCGTAACTTAGCCCAGCGCACCTCTGATTCGGCGGCTGAAGTTGAAAACATGATTGAGAAAGTTCGACAGGGCACCAAGTCAGCAGTCAGTGTGATTGAAGAGAGCCGTGAAATTAGTGACGCTTGTGTCCAGAGCGCAGAGGAGTCGGCTGAGCATATGAGCGAAATCGACGCTATTATTTCGCAAATTGACGAGGTGAACCACTCGGTTGCATCAGCAACAGAACAACAAACGTCAGTGATCCAAACTCTGGACAAAGACATTATGGATATCAGTAGTATGAACGAGCAAAGCGTCACCAACCTGAACAATACGCAGCGAGCGTGTGGAGAATTAAGCCGCGCCTTTGAGCGCTTGGAAGAATTGGTGACACAGTTTAAACTGAATTGATAGACATCAAATAAAGGAGTTATGGTTATGAATAAGGCTTGGATGATTGGCGCACTTGCGCTGATAGGGACGCCGATATTGGCAACGGCTGAAGCCGCTCAAATGGAGAGAACGGAAGCGTCAGCCGACGCACAGGCTTACATTATTTCACCTCAAGACGGTGAAGTGGTTGGCAAAACCTTCAAAGTGAAATTTGGCTTGAACGGTATGGGTGTTGCGCCAGCGGGTGTCGATGTGAAACATACTGGGCATCACCACTTATTAATCGATAAAGACGAACTGCCGGCGATGAATAAACCGATGGGTGGTGACGTGATTCACTTTGGTGGCGGTCAAACAGAAACCATGGTGACTTTGGAGCCGGGCGAACATACGTTGCAGCTTATCCTGGGTGACAAAAATCACGTACCACACGACCCAGCGGTTGTATCTAAGAAAATCACCATTACGGTAAAAGGCGACTAATCGAGCTCGAGCTCAAGTTGCAGCTGTTCACTGGGATCAGGTAATGCAGCACTGATCCCTAACAGCCTTACCCCTTTCCCTTTGCCTCGTTGCCAGGCTTCGCTCAGCAACTCATAGAACAAACTGGGCGACACAAACTGAGTGCTTCTGGAAACCGTGGTTTGAGTAAAGTCTGAGAATTTCAGTTTAAGTGTTTGGCTTCGTATGGGCTGTTCACGCCAGTGTTTTACTTTCATGCGTTCACGAAGTTTTGGCAGTAAATTTTCCTGCACGTAAGTTTGTGCCGTTGACTCTAATTTCATGTCTGACGTTAATGTTTGCTCTACGCCAACACTTTTTCGAATACGCTCAGTAACGACTTCCCGCTTATCGCGACCATGGCAGCGCTCAAACAATACATAACCAGCTTTTTCGCCCAGTATTTCCTGAAGTTGTTGCAGTTCTATGTTTTGAATGTCTTTTCCCGTCATAAGTCCATAGTTAGTGAGTACTTGCTGACTCTTCGGGCCCACGCCGGGTATTTGCTTTAGGCTAAGTGTGGCTATGTAGCTTAATACTTCGTCAGGAGGCACCACAAATTGGCCATCGGGCTTGTGCTCTTCGCTGGCAATTTTGGCGACCATTTTCTGGTTGGAAATGCCAGCTGAGCCGGTTATTCCTAATGACTTTATCCGTTCTCTTACTGCACTCATGGTTAATGTTGCACTGCCCCGGTACAGTTCGTTGTGAGTAAGGTCTAAATAGAATTCGTCAATAGAGGCCGGCTCTACCCGGTGTGTCACTTCATAAAGAACATCGAGCACTTGATTGGACAATTCCCGGTAATACGCACCATCGGGTTTGACGAAGGTTAGTTGAGGACACAGTTTTCGTGCCTGACTGCCGGGCATGGCACTGCGAACGCCGTATTGACGTGCCAGGTAATTCGCTGTGGCAACCACACCCCGCTCGCCGCCGCCACCGACCGCAAACGGGCGGTGTTTAAGCGCTGGGTTACGCAATTCTTCCGCCGATGCGAAGAAAGCATCCAGATCCAGAAGAGCAATTTTTCGGGCAATTTCAGCCAAGTGTTTATCCTTTGCGCATTTGTGGTTATAATCGCATCCACTAACTGGGCGTGCAAGAACACCAGCCATTTTAGGAGAAACCAGTGAGAGTTATGAATTCATTCTTTGTAAAAAGTGTTTTAGGTACTTTGTCTTTATTGTTTGCGCTGTCTGTAAGCGCTGCGTCAGTACAAGACGACATGTCTCGCGAAGCGATTGCTGAGCGTATTAAACCTATCGGTAAACATTATGTGGCTGGTGAGAGCAGCGCGGCGGAAGAAAGCAGCGGTCCACGTTCAGGTCAGCAGGTATATGATAAGTTCTGTACTGCATGCCATACTAGTGGCGTTATGGGTGCTCCGAAAATCAATAATGCGGCAGACTGGGAAGAGCGTCTGGCTCAGGGTATGGATACTGTATTGAAGCATGCAGTTGAAGGTTTTAATGCGATGCCGCCAATGGGTACCTGTAGCGACTGCTCTGAAGAAGAAATTCAGGCCGCAATTGACTACATGACGAAAGATATCTAAGTCAAAAGTTCTATTGTAAATGTCATAAAAGGTCGCTTTTTGCGACCTTTTTAACGTCAATTGACGTGATCCCCCAGTGTTTTTTCTCTGAATATTCAAATTTTTTCGCAAAATCTTTCCAAACGTCTGACCACTGTCTATACTACCTCTCTGTTAAAAAAATTAACATCTGTTGATTAAGTGTGCTTGGCAAGGAGTGTCGTGCTTACAGGTAAGCAAAAATGACAGAAGGAAAGGTAAACAAGACGGAAGTTCGGCAACTAGAGAGTGAAAATGAACGCCTGAAAAAGGTTGTTGATAGACTCAAGGGGCTGACCCAAAAGTACCGTTCCGCTGAAGTGGTCCAAAAGGCGCTGTTCCGTATTTCGGAACTGGCGGCTTCTGTGCGCGAAATGGATAATTTCTACCGCTCCTTGCATGGAATTATTGGCGAGCTTATGTACGCTCGCAACTTCTATATTTGCCTATATGACGCGAAACAAGAGATTGTTGACTTTGTTTATTTTGTCGATGAAATAGACCAAGACACAATTTTTGAACAAGTTCCTATCGATCAGTTAAGCAAAGGCCTTACTGGCTACGTTTTGCGAAAAGGACAGCCACTGCGTTGCCCGCCAGAAGTCTATCGACGTCTAATAGAACAAGGCGAAATTGAGGGACTAGGAGCTGAACAACAAGACTGGCTGGGTGTCCCTTTAAAGCATGGCAATGCGACTATTGGGATAATGGTGGTACAAAGCTACAACGAAGATGTTCGGTACGACAGTGCGGACGAAGACTTATTGATGTTCGTTTCTCAGCACGTTGTCAACGCGTTGGAGCGTTTGAAGCAGCGCGACCTGATGCAAAGTGAAATTGAGCATCAAACGGCAGAGCTGCGACACGTTAACGAAAGCTTAATGAGTGAAATTACGATTCGAGAGCGTGCAGAGCAGCAGACATCAGTATTATTCGCTATCTCTGAATTAACGAATACGTCAGATGATATGGGCGCGTTTTACCGGCAACTGCACCGACAAATTGGCAAGCTCATTCACGCCGATAACTTCTATGTTGCGCTACTGTCTGACGATAAAAAGTTTCTTCACTTTCCTTACCATGTCGACGAAACCGGTAACAAAGCCGAGAAAAGGCGGATCGGTAAAGGTTTAACTGAGTACGTTATTAAAAGACGCGAGCCTGCTTTTATTGACTCGAGTACACGCCAACAGTTACTCAAAAAAAATGAAATTGAGCTTGGCTATGGCGGTATGAAACTCGCGAAGCAGTGGCTCGGTAGTCCGCTGATGATGAACGGGCAAGTGTTTGGCGTTATCGCCGTGCAAACGTATGACGGTGAGTTTCTTTACAAAAGTGATGACTTAGAGCTTCTTAACTTCGTATCTCAGCACGTTGCGGTGGCGATTGATCGAAAACGTTCCGCAGAAGAGATACAGCGTGTTAACCAGTTTCTTGAAAAGAAAGTGGCGGAACGCACTGAGGAGCTGGTTTCAGAAATTGAACGTCGTAAGAAAACCGAATCGAACCTTTTCCATGCCGCGCATCATGACAATTTGACCGGACTGCCGAATCGAATCTTATTTAATGAGCGACTAAAGCAAGCCGTGGCCCATAAACGGCGCCACCCGGAGCATCATTTTGCAGTGTTGTTTGTTGACTTAGATCGCTTTAAAAACATTAACGACACCCTGGGGCATTCTGCGGGGGATGAGTTTTTATTAGAGGTCAGTAAACGTATTGGTGCCTGTGTCAGAGATAACGATATGGTTGCGCGCTTAGGTGGCGATGAGTTTGTCATTTTGCTGGATACTATTACCTCGATTGAGGATGCAAAGGACGTGGCCAAACGTATCATTCAGCAAATGAATGAACCTTTCCAGTTAAACGGCCAAGAGCATTACTCCGGCGCCAGTATTGGTATCGCTGAATGTCTTGAAAAAACCGACTCAGCTGAGCGTCTGCTGCGTGACGCCGATGCGGCGATGTATCAGGCGAAAGGCATGGGACGTGGTCGCTACGTCCTGTTTGACGACAGCATGCACGAATCATTGGTTGACAGCGTTCGTAAAGAAACAGCGTTGCGGCACGCAAAAGTTGAGAAGGATTTCGGTGTCACCTACCAGCCTATTGTGCAGCTTGATAGTGGCGAGATAACAGGTATTGAAGCGCGCATAGAATGGCAAGACCCGCGTTATTCATTCGACAGTAGTGAGTTGTTGCCGCTTGCGGAGCGCACCGGGCTTATTGTGAAGCTTGATCGTTATGCGCTAAAAACTGCCTGTCAGTGGGTAACAAAGAAAAGTCTTCCCAAAGACGTGATGTTGCACGTGAATTTATCCGTGCGCCATTTGCTTAAAACAAGTCATTTGAATGAGCTGGTTAATATCGTACTGGATAATGGCGTTAAACCGGAGCAACTGGTTTTAGAGTTTGATGAAACCTCATTAGTGCAGGACGGTCGCCGAGTGCTCGCCAGTCTGAGACGTCTATCTGAATTTGGCTTCACGTTAGCGATAGATAATTTTGGTAGTGGTTCAGGACCGCTTCAGTTCCTGTATAACTTCCCGTTCAGTATTTTGAAGCTCGACCATCATTACATTGCCCGTTTGGGCAGCAATTCGCGCGCGCAGGCCATGCTTAAGCATATTGTGACGTTGTGCAACGAGCTGGATATTCAAGTATATGCGGATGGCCTGGAAACCGAAGGTCAAAAGCAGGACGTTGAAGCTCAGGGGGTTGCAGTAGGACAAGGCCGTTTTATCGATACCCACTATGGAGTGGAACTGAAAAAGGACGATGGCAGTCACTTTGTCTGTGCCTAAGATTTCTTCAACGCATTTTTTAGCATGGCCAGCCCCTGACTTCGTTGCTCTTCCCGCTCTTCATCCGACTTTTGCTTGCGGTGTTCCCATTCTAAATCGTCCTGCGGTAATTCCAGCAGAAAACGGCTGGGCTGCGGCTCAAGCTTTTCACCGAACTGTCGGCGCTCTTTCGCCATAGTGAAGACTAACTTATGCTGTGCCCGGGTTATGCCCACATAAGCTAGCCGACGCTCTTCTTCAATGTTGTTTTCATCGATACTGCTTTGGTGCGGTAGCAATCCCTCTTCCATCCCCACCAAAAACACGTGGGGAAACTCCAGACCCTTGGAGGCGTGCAGGGTCATCAACTGTACTTGCTCGAATTGCTCATCCTCTTCATTACGGGACATCATATCGCGCAATGACAAGCGGCTGACCACCTGGTCGATTGACATCGGCTCATGCTCAGCGTCACCTTTTAGCATATCGGACACCCAGCGATGCAGTTCGTACACATTCTTAATGCGCATTTCGGCCGCTTTTGCACTGGGGCTTTGTTCAAACAACCAGTCCTCGTAGCCAATTTCGCTGAGTAACTGTCGCACTGCATCGCTGGCATCTTCCTGATGATCAGCCTGACGGGCCAGGGTATCTATCATGTTGCGGAACACGTCCACATGCTGAAAAACACCGGTGTTGAGCTGCGTTTTTAAATAGGGTGACTGGCAGGCTTCAAATAAGCTGCAACCTAATTCCTGCGACAAACGACCAATGCGCTCCACAGTTTGCGGACCAATGCCACGGCGCGGCGTGTTAATAATACGCAGGAACGCGGTGTCGTCTGTCGGGTTCACCAGTAAGCGCAGGTAAGCCATAATATCTTTTACTTCTGCGCGGGCAAAGAACGACTGGCCACCGGTGATTTTGTAGGGAATGCGGTTGTTCATCAGGGCCTTCTCAAACAAGCGCGACTGATGGTTTCCTCGGTATAAAATGGCAAAATGGTGGTAAGGGGTTTTGCGCAAAAAGCGGTGCTTTACTATTTCTGCCACCACACGTTCGGCTTCATGTTCTTCATTCCGGCCAAAGATAACACTCAGCGGTTCGCCGTATTCCATCTCAGAAAACAGCTTTTTCTCAAAGACGTGTGGGTTATTTTCAATGAGTATGTTGGCTGCTTTCAGAATACGGCCGTGGGACCGGTAATTCTGCTCCAGTTTCACCACTTCCAGTTGCGGAAAGTCCTGTTTTAACAATGCGAGGTTCTTCGGCTGCGCACCGCGCCAGGAGTAAATGGACTGATCATCGTCGCCCACTACGGTAAAACGGGCTCGCTCGCCCACCAGCAACTTGACCAGTTGATACTGGCTGGTGTTGGTGTCTTGATATTCATCCACCAATAAATACTGAAACTTTTTCTGCCAACGCGCGCGGGCGTTTTCGTTAGTTGCCAGCAATAAGGTCGGTAGACGAATCAGGTCGTCAAAGTCGACCGCATTACAGGCACTGAGATTATTTTGGTACTGCTGGTACACTTGCGCAAAAGCGTTTTCCTGATCATTATTCGCTTTTTGCAACGCCTGCTCCGGTGACAGCATGGCGTTTTTCCAGTGACCTATTTGATGCTGACAGGCTTGAATCAGGGCTTTGTCGCCCTCAAATATATCTTCAGTAAGGGCGTTTAGCAGAGCGTAAGTGTCCTGATCATCAAACAACGAAAAACCGGGTTTGAAGCCCAGTGTGCTGAGTTCGCGCCGGATAATATTCAGTCCCAGAGTATGAAAAGTGCACACGGTTAGACCGCGCAACTGCGCTTTTGGCAAGGTTTGCGCGATACGCTCTTTCATCTCTTTGGCGGCTTTATTGGTGAAAGTCACCGCACCAATTTGGCGTGCCGTGTAAATTTGCTGACGAATAAGGTAGGCAATTTTCTCGGTGATCACCCGGGTTTTACCGCTACCGGCACCGGCCAGCACCAATAGAGGTCCCTGAGTATAATGTACAGCCTGGTTCTGGCGATCGTTCAGCATGGGCGCCGCGGAGTTCCTGATTCGTGAAAAAGCCGATAAGAAGCTCGGATTTTACCTGAATCTCCTGCTAAGCTAAATGAATAAGCAACGATTTACACAAAGAGAGACTTATGGACAACAAAACCATTGAAAATATTGCTCGCCAAATTAACGACAGCATGCCAGCCGGTGTGAAAGAGCTGGCCGGAAATATGGAGCAGCGCGTTAAGCAAACCCTGCAGTCGCAGCTGTCGAAACTCGACTTAGTCACTCGCGAAGAGCTGGACGTACAGCAGCAAATGCTGTTACGCCTGCGTGAGCGCGTAGAACTGTTAGAAAAAGAACTGGAAGCGACCAAAAACCAGAATAAGGACTGAGTCAGCCGTATGATCCAATGGATTAGTGGGAAAGTTGTCGAGAATTACCGTTGGAGTTCTGGCGTTTTCAGTTTGAGAGTGGTGGCCGAGCCGTTTGACTTTAAAGCCGGGCAGTTTGTGCGTTTGGGCTTGAATGTTGGAGGTGAGCAGTTATTGCGTGCCTACTCGCTGGCCAGTGCACCCGGCGAAGCCATATTGGATTTTGTCATAGCCGAAGTCGAAGACGGCGAGGTCAGCACTAAGCTCGCTCAGTTGCAGCCGGGAGACAGTGTGAATATCACTCAGCCTGCTGGCGGCTTTTTCACGCTGGACGAAGTGCCGGACGGCGACAGCTTGTGGATGCTTTCTACCGGCACTGGCATTGGCCCGTTTATTTCCATGCTGCGAACCGAAAAGCCATGGGAACGATTCAAACGCATCAACCTCGTGCATGGTGTACGCGTGGCAGAAGATTTGGTTTATCAAGGGCAAATTGAGCAGTGGCAACAAGAATACCCCGGGCAGCTGGGCTATCAGCCGGTAGTTACCCGCGAAAGCATTCCGGGTGCGTTTTCTGCACGCATACCTGAATTGATTCGTTCAGGCCAATTAAGCGAAGCAGTCGAAACGTCTTTAGATACCAGCGCGCAAGTGATGCTTTGCGGTAACCCCGACATGATAAAGGAGTCGCGCGCCGCGCTGGCGGAACTGGGGCTTGCGAAGAATACCCGGCGCAAACCGGGCAACGTGACGTCCGAAAATTACTGGTAACGAGCGGTTAATCTAAGTCAAACTGCGTTTCGGCGATAGCCTCCAGCTTGTCATGAGGGATGTAACCCGGTGTTACCTGCTGACCAATAATAAGGGTCGGTGTGCCGCGAAATCCTAAGTCGCGAAATGCTGACATATTTTTGCGAATAACTGCCTCGTTCTCGCCGGATGGTGACAAAAAGGCCTCGGTACCCGTGACTTGCGCGACACTCCCCAGTGACTCAGCGGTGTGCATGCCCGACTTTTTCATCATTAAGTTGTGGGCTTCAAAGAACGCCTTAGGGTCATTGCGCCACAGGTTCAGCCCATAGAGTGCTGAGTTGGTTTTGAGCCCATCGACCTGCTGTTGGCGTAAAGGCACGAAAATATTCACGACCTGAATAGACGGGTATTCCTCAATCAGTTTATGCAGTCCGGGCTCTAATTCTTTGCAAAACGGACAGTTGTAGTCGGTAAACACAATGATTTTATGCGGCGCATTTTGGTCACCTAAAATTGGATGTGCCGCCGACTGATACAGCCATTCCTGGTGGTTAGCAAAGGCGTTTTTCTGCTCATTTTGCTGTTCTAAAAAGCGCTGCAAGCCCCTGTGAATGTTTGAAATTAGCTGCGGGTTTTCACGCAATAGCTGTTCGACTTTCTCCAAATCTTCTTCTTGTTGTGGGTTTAAATCTTGCGCAAATACGTTGCTGCTAAAGATAAAAGCAACGATGAAAAACGTTTTATAGATAAAATTCATACGACTTTCCTACTTAAAAATTGGTTACTTCAAAAAAACTGGTGAAACCAAAGGCGGATAAACAAACCGGAGGGCGTTGTGACTCCGGTTGTGGCCGACACAATGTCACCGTTTTTAATAATGATGATGGTGGGCGTGGCAGATACCTGCCAGCCATTAGAGACGCGGTTGAGGTTGTCGTTAACAATAGGAAACTCATACCCTTTTGCCTGTGCATAGCGAGTCAGTTTGTCACTGTTGCCGGAGCGCAAAGCCACACTAACGGTTGGGTAGTGGTTACCAACGTAGTCAACGGTAGGCGATACCGCCGGACAAACCGGGCACCAGGTCGCCCAGAAATACAGCATGACCGGACCGTCTTTGCTCAGTTCGTGTAAGTTATATTGTTTGCCGTTAATGTCTGTCAGTGACGAGAGTTCTGCCGGAACAGACTCCGGCACGTTACTATTACG
Organism: Idiomarina piscisalsi; assembly: GCF_002211765.1. Taxonomy (NCBI): domain Bacteria; kingdom Pseudomonadati; phylum Pseudomonadota; class Gammaproteobacteria; order Alteromonadales; family Idiomarinaceae; genus Idiomarina; species Idiomarina piscisalsi. Next base: position 2,402,653 of record NZ_CP022133.1, on the reverse strand, counting down.
AAAGGCATCGACTACGAAAGCGACGACCGAAAACAGGACAATATAAAGCGCTGCGGTTCGTAGCCGCTTTGCCCACGACGGTTTCGCTTTGTTATTGCTCACGAGCATCCTCCAGCGCGTCCATAACTTTGTTTTTACTGAGTACTACGGGCAGGGTTATACCGTCCGGAGCGCCGGGTCCGTAGACTTTGTTAAAGGGCACACCAAAGGTATTGTTGACCTTTAAGTATTGTGTAATGCTCTCGTTCGCTTTGGTCCAGTCGCCACGCAGACGGGTGACGTGCTCCTGGCCTAAAGCGGTAAATACCGGGTCTTGCAGTAATACGCCCACCTTATTGGCCTGGCAGGTCACGCACCAGTCAGCGGTCACATCCACAAACACGATTTGGCCATCGGCAACGGCCTCCTCAATCCGCTGCTGGGTTAGTGGCTGCCATTGGTGGTCCTGTGGAAGTTTGTTGACCCAGCGGTCAGCAGTAAGAATTAACGTTGTACCGACAACGGCAGCGAATACCAAAAAGCCACCAATGGATAAAAACAGCGCCTTGCGGCCATGCACCTTACCAATAATCACCAATGTCAGAACCGATAAACCGACGGTTAGCGCCAGGAATACTTCGTTGCAGATAAAGTTTTTCAGCAAGGTTGTCAGCCAAACCGTGGTTGCCAGCATCATAATGGCAAATATCGGTTTCACCCATTGTATCCAGCGACCGGGCTTGGGCAGTAACTTTGCGGTTTTCGGGAACATGGCTATAAGCAACCAGGGCAGTGCCATGCCAACGCCTAAGGCGGCAAAAATCAACAGAATAACCGATGACTCCGCGGCTAAGGCAAAGGCGACAGCGGTGCCCAGAAATGGTGCCGTGCAGGGCGTTGCCAATACGGTGGTCAGCATACCTTGCAGGAAGTGCCCTTTGTAGCTGTCATCACCAGCGGTTGCTGCACTGGTGCTTATGGAAGACGGCAATTTAAACTCAAAGGCGCCCATTAAGTTCAGTGCAAACAACCAGGTAATAGCCACCAGTGCCGCAATGAAATAGGGATTTTGGAATTGAATACCCCAGCCGACTGAACCACCGGACCAGCGAAGCACCATAAGCCCTAAAGCAATGACCAGGAATGAGCTGATAATGCCCAGCGATGAGGCGAAAAACTGCCGACGCACCACGCGGGGTTGTTGTGCTCCGGAAAGCATCAGGCTTTGTACTTTCAGGCCCAGTACCGGTAACACGCAGGGCATAATGTTCAGAATAAGGCCACCGGCTAAGGCCATGAGCAGAATAGCCCAAAGTGGCGGTGCGTTATCAGCAATAGTGCCTGCGGTTAGATGAACCTGATATTCTGCGGCGAAGTTCTCGTCACTGACCGTCGCGGTAAGTTCTGAATCGCCCAAGTCCGGCAACTCAAGCCAGTGACTGACCTCAATATCTGCCGTTAGCGTATTTCCTGTAACCTTAAGGTCAGGAGACGAAAAGGTGGCATCTGCTAAGGCTTCATCGTTACTGTGGATAAACAGCTGCGGATCTTGCCAGCCGCTATCGCGCTCTATGGTCAGTTGAATGCGCTGGTTGGCGTCAGACCAAATCGCTTGTTTCACAGCATTGCTGTTGTATTCGCGAGGCACTTTGCCCATAGCCTGGTTAAAGGCAAAGGCGCGATCGCTGTCGACGGTCAATGTGTCTAAATTAATACGCAGATCAATCGGGTAATCTGTTAACACACAAACGGTGGTACAGGACGACATGGTTAGTGTTCCGCTAATGTGCGCCTGTCGAGTATCCGGACTCAGCTCTATCATTAACGGAAAGGTCAACGACCCTTGATACCCCACGGTATCAATGCCCTGAATGCTGTAGCGTGAAGGAACCGGCCAGTGCCATTCGATGTTTTCAATATTGGATGATTCGGACGCGTCAAAAGTCGGCGGTATGCCGCCTTCGCCCGGTGAACGCCAATAGGTTTTCCAGCCCTCATCCAGCTCAACATGCAGCAGGGCGGGTAGTAGGTTCCGCTCAGCCTCATAGTGACCGGTGAGCTCCAGCTTCACCGATACCGGCGGATGATCGTCATGACTCAGCCAACCGGTAGACGGCGTTTCTGCTAGGCTTTGCGCGCTGTAAAGCAGCAACGAAGCAATAAGCGATAGCAGCCAAAACGGTAAAATTTTATTCATACATTACTCCTGAAGTTAGTATTCCAACGATAAGAATCCGTCGGAAGGGCTACTCCAGAAAGCAACAAAATACGGCGTGGGGTCGCCTTTTACAGGAAAAGGAAAAGAGCGGAGGCGCTAACTGTTTATAAACAGCGGCTTTCAACACCAACGTCAGAAGAATAAAGAAAGACAGCGCTGCATAGGTTATGTCGGACTGAAACTGCTGCAATAAATGCGCCGTTTTGTCGCAGTCGGCTTTGGCATTTTCGTGCTTTGCACCCAAGTCCGTATGGCTTTCTGCAAGCTGTTCCGCCACTGGCGCATCTTGATGGTTAGGACAGCCTTCCAGCCAACCAAAGTTTTGTCCCCAACACAGCACCAAAACCAGTAATAGCAATGGTGCTATATACCGACCTTTTCGACACTGTTGGTTCAGTTGGTGGAACATGTTGTTGGTGACCTTTGGTTATTCGGTTTGTTCTTAATTAGGGCAGGATGATGACAGAGTTGGGGGTAAAATCAAGTGAGGAAAGGCACGATGTCGGTCAACGCTTGACGTTACTGGATTACAGACGGCAATGAGGTTTGTACTTATAGTGATGCCGTTGTTCAGTCACGGAGAGACAGATGGCGTTAGCGCGAGTGCACACACGGGCATTAATAGGCATTCATGCACCGGAAATTCGGGTTGAAGTTGATCTGGCAAGGGGAATGCCAGGGTTTACTATGGTGGGCATGCCGGCCACCACGGTTAAGGAAGCGCGGGATCGGGTCAAAACTGCCTTAATGAACGCGGGCTTTGAATATCCGCCGGCGACACGTATTACCGTTAATTTAGCACCGGCCGATATACCCAAAACCGGTGCTCGTTACGACTTAGCTATAGCCGTGGGTATATTGGCTGCATCAGGGCAAATACCCGACACCATTTTAGAGCAGGCGGAATTTTACGGGGAATTGGCCTTAACCGGTGAACTGCGTGCTGTGAACGGACTCATTCCAGCACTGTTAGCCTGTCGTGAAAAAAAGCGTCAGGCGTTTGTACCCATTGCGAATCAACAGGAGGCAGGCTTAGTCCGTGAGCAAAAGAGTTGGTTAGCTGCCGATTTGGTCAGTGTGTACGAGCATTTGCATGAACATCAGCCGCTTCGAGAATCCAAGCCAATAGACTGGGGGCAGCAAGACTCGGTTAGTGAGGGTGATTTAGCGGATGTGGTCGGGCAGGAGCAGGCAAAACGTGCTTTGCTATTATCCGCTGCGGGCAAGCATCATTTATTGTTCGTTGGGCCTCCGGGTACGGGTAAAACTATGCTGGCGCAACGCTTGAGTGGACTATTGCCGTCATTGACTGAGAAAGAGGCGATGGAAATAGCCGCAGTGAAATCGGTATGTTTTGACTATCATGGTACAGAGGCATTGACGCAGCGTGAAGTGAGATCGCCTCATCATACATGCACTGCGGCGGCTCTAGTTGGAGGAGGTAGTGGATCTGGAGCTGGTCATTCAATACGTCCGGGAGAAATATCATTAGGAAACAATGGTTTAGTCTTCCTAGATGAGCTTCCAGAATTTAGTCGGCACGTTTTGGACTGTCTGCGCGAGCCACTTGAAAGCGGTGAGGTCACCATTAGCCGAGCGGGGCATAGCGTTAAATTCCCGGCCAACTTCCAACTTGTCTGTGCATTGAACCCCTCTCCTTGTGGTCAGTTCGACGGCTCCTTAGCTAATTGCCGCTCTACACCCGACCAAATTCTTAAATACCTCAATAAGCTGTCGGGTCCGCTTTTGGATCGTATCGACATTCAGGTGATGGTACCGAGAGAAACTGAATCCATGCGTTTAAATAGTGGCATTAAGCGCGGTGGCCAAATGACGACAGCTCAGGCAAAAAGCTTAGTCGAGAAAGCCCGGCAGCGCCAATTAAAGCGACAGGGCTGTTTAAACAGCGAGTTAAAACCCAAAACCTTGAAGCGGATATGCCTTTTGTCCGAACAAAGCGAAGCTTTTTTAGCAAAAGCGGCTGAGAAGATGAAACTGTCACACCGAGCCTATCACCGAACCCTTCGTTTAGCCCGAACCATCGCCGACTTAGCTGAAAGCGACACCATAGAACAGCAGCACTTGGCCGAAGCCCTCAACTATCGGGCCCTCGATCGGCTGATTGATCAGGTGCAAAGCTTGTAGCCTGATGCTATTGCATCAGGTGCGATCTACCCGCCGTCATCTATGTGTAAATAATAATCTGTGGTGGAATGTCCGACACCTAACCTGACGTAAAACGTCAGGCTACTGGAGCCACTGCTTAAACAGCTCGATAAAACGCTTGAGCTGCTCCCGGCTAACATCTAAATGACACACTAGACGTAATTTCTGCCCGCCGGGTAATTTAATATCATGCTCTGCCATAAGCTCCCGTAAGCCGTCTGCCGGTAAACTGTCTGGCAGTTCAACAAAGGTCATATTGGTGCCGGAATAGCGAACTTTAGCTTCGGTACCTGCTAGCAGCTCCGAAAGTTGTTCAAACAGCCACTTAGCATTGTCGTGGTCGTCCTGAATGCGCTCAAACTGGTGTGTTAACGCGTAATCAATGGCAACAGCGACAAACCCCGCCTGGCGCATACCGCCGCCGACCATTTTGCGCCAGCGACGGGCGCGGGCAATCAGTTCTTTGGAGCCTGCCAGTAACGATCCGACCGGAGCGCCCAAACCTTTCGAACAACACAAAGACACACTGTCAAAAGGCGCAGCCAATTCCGCCATGCTGCGACCACTGGCAATAGCGGCATTCGGTAAACGTGCGCCGTCTAAGTGCATGGACAAACCGTTCTGATCCGCCAAAATTCGGGCTTCATCAAAATAGGTCTGGTCAATTAACTGGCCGGCGTGGGTATTCTCAAATGCTAGTAAACGGGTAATAGGAAAGTGCGGGTCGTCCGGCTTTATACGCTGCTCAATGGTGTCGAGCGACAAGGTTCCGTCTGCTTCCACTTCTACTGTTTGTGGTACCACACCGCCTAAAACCGCAGCACCGCCGGCTTCATAACGATAGGTATGGTACTCCTGCCCGACAATGTACTCGTCGCCGTTCCGACAATGACTCATGATACCCAGTAAGTTGCTTTGCGTACCGGAACTGCACAGCAGGGCATCTTCTTTACCCAGTAATTCAGCGACACGCTTTTCCAGCGCGTTAATGGAAGGGTCTTCGCCATAAACATCATCGCCAACGGTTGCATCGGCTATAGCGGCACGCATAGCGGCGCTTGGAAGGGTAACGGTATCACTGCGTAAGTCCAGCATAACAGCCTCATCTGGGTATTGGTTATAACAACTATCATCCGGTTCTAAGCTCATGGTTGTTTAGCGAGCTCAGTCAAGGGATAATGCCCCATTATTGAACCAAACACACGACAACAAAGCGACCCAATATGAAAGTTTTTAATACTGTACTGGAAATGGTCGGCAATACGCCAATGGTGAAAGTAACCAACATGGACACCGGCCCTTGCGAGCTGTATTTGAAATTAGAGCTGCAGAATCCGGGCGGCTCTATTAAAGACCGTATTGCTGTGGAAATGGTTGAGCAAGCGGAAAAGCAAGGCAAGTTAAAGCCGGGCGATACCATTATTGAAGCAACCGCAGGTAACACTGGATTAGGCTTAGCGCTAGTTGCGTCAAGCAAAGGTTATCCGCTGAAAATTGTTATGCCGGATAAAATGAGTCAGGAAAAAGTAAATAACTTACGAGCGATGGGTGCCGAAGTTGTACAGACTCGTTCCGACGTGCAAAAAGGTCACCCTGAATATTATCAGGACATGGCAGCGCGCATGGCGGAAGAAAACGGTTACTACTATGTGAACCAGTTTGAGAACCCGGCAAACGTTGATGCTCATTATAAAACCACCGGACCTGAAATTTGGCAGCAAATGGACGGCAAGTTAGATGCTTTTGTCTGTGGTGTTGGTTCGGGTGGTACGTTGACGGGCATTGGTCGTTATTTGCGTGAGCAGAACAGTGACGTTGATTTGGTACTTGCAGACCCGGAAGGCTCTATTCTTGAACCGTTGGTAAACCGCAACGAAGAAGTGGAAGCGGGCAGCTGGCTGGCAGAAGGTATCGGTGAAGACTTTGTGCCAAAAATTTGCGACATCAAATTGGCGAACACGGCATTTGCGATATCGGACAAAGAAGGTCTGACAACAGCGCGTAAATTATTAGAAAAAGAAGGCGTTATGGTGGGCTCTTCAAGCGGCTACTTAATTGCCGCAGCGCTGCGCTATTGCCAACAACAAACCGAACCAAAACGCGTTGTAACACTAGCTTGCGATACGGGTAACCGTTACCTGTCCAAGCTGTTCAACGATGACTGGATGCGTTCTCAAAACCTGCTGTAATGCTTGTTGTAGATTAAGGAACTTGAATCATGGCAAATGAAAAAACAATGAAATTCGCGACGCGCGCCATTCACGGCGGGCAGTCTCCTGAGCCGGTAACGGGCGCGGTTATGCCGCCAATTTTCACCAGCTCAACCTACGCACAGGAAAGCCCGGGTCAGCACAAAGGTTTTGAATATTCGCGCTCACATAACCCAACGCGTTTTGCTTGGGAGCGTTCCGTTGCCTCATTAGAAGGTGGTAAGCAGGGTCTGGCTTTCGCGTCAGGTATGGCAGCAACCTCGACCATTCTGGAGTTATTAGATAGCGGCGATCACATCGTTGCTATGGATGATTTATACGGCGGCAGCTTTCGTTTATTCGATAAAGTGCGTGGTCGCTCTGCTGGCCTGAAGTTCTCTTATGTCGACTTAGCTGACTTAAGCGCTGTGGAAGCCAGTATTCAGGACAACACCCGCATGATCTGGGTGGAAACGCCAAGCAACCCGATGCTTAAGCTGGTTGATATTGAAGCCATCGTTAAACTGGCGAAGAAAAAGAACCCGGACATTATTGTGGTGGTGGACAACACCTTCGCGACGCCATTTAACCAGCGTCCGCTGGAAATGGGCGCAGATATGGTGATGCACTCGGCAACCAAATACTTAAACGGTCATTCAGACATGGTTGGCGGTATCGCAGTTGTTGGCGACAATGACGACCTGGTTGAGCGCATGCTGTTCTTACAGAACTCTGCAGGTGCTATTGCCGGTCCGTTTGACTCTTACCTGGCGTTGCGCGGCGTGAAAACGCTGGCATTGCGTATGCGTCACCACAACGAAGCGGCAATGGAACTGGCCAAGTGGCTTGAACAACATCCGAAAGTGGAAAAAGTGATTTATCCGGGGCTTGAAAGCCACCCTCAGCACGAGCTGGCTAAAAAGCAAATGCAGGGCTTTGGCGGCATGATTTCTATTTTGCTGAAAGGCGATTTAGAAGCGGCGCGCAAATTCCTGGAGTCGGTAGAAGTGTTCGCCTTGGCGGAAAGCTTGGGCGGTGTCGAGTCGTTAATTGAGCACCCGGCTATTATGACGCATGCTTCGGTACCGAAAGAAAACCGTGAGAAGTTAGGCATTCTGGATAACTTCGTACGTGTATCGGTGGGTATTGAAGATCTGGATGATTTGAAAGCCGATTTAGACAAGGCGCTAAACGCATTTTAATCGCCGTTAACGATTAAAAGTATAATGTTTAATAAATAAAACCGGCTATCGAGCCGGTTTTTTGCTTTTTAATTCAACAATTTATACAAAATTTTACACTTTCGTCATAATTCAGTAGAGTTATCTCAGCCGAAAAAATGTCGGCAATAAAAAGAAAAAAACGCAAAAAGCGTTACACACATAACGAGAAGGAAAGACTTATGCTATTGAGCCTAATGGTACTCCAGGGACTCGTAGCCGCATTGTTGTTTTACGTATTAGTGGGCCAACATCAGAAGAAGCCTTTGTGGAATTTACTAGCCGTGCTGACCGCCGGTTTCATTCCACCATTAAATTGGGCGCTACTGGTATTGTCGATTGGTGTCAGAATGTGGCGCCGGTCTCCCGATACAGTTGCGGCAGCAAAACTCAGTCACTAACCGGTAAGGCAAGTTAGCAGTATGTCAGACACCACCAACGTACGACCTTTTCATTTAGCCATTCCTGTTAGTTCGTTGGACAATGCCCGAGCGTTTTACGGTGATGTGCTTGGGCTTCCTCAGGGACGCAGCAGTGACGACTGGATAGACTGGAACTTCTTCGGTCACCAATTTGTCACTCACGTAGCACCCGACGTTGCAGGCTTAAAAAACCACAGCGGCGTTGATGGACACTCCGTTCCCGTTCCTCACTTTGGCGTGGTACTATTGCGCGACGACTGGGAAGCATTGGCAGAGCGAGTTAAAGCGGCGGGTATCGAGTTCGTTATCGAGCCTTATATTCGCTTTAAAGGCAAGCCCGGCGAGCAGGGTACGATGTTCTTCTACGATTACTGCGGTAATGCGTTGGAATTCAAAACCTTTAACGACGACAGCCAAATCTTCGCAACCTAAACCCTTCAGCGAACGCACTTTCGGAGTTTCAACGTGAGTCAACTTAATACGTTTCAACGTATTCGCGAGCTGCCTCGCGAACAGCAAATTGTTCTGGCACTTTACTTGTGCGAGCGCATGGTACCTAACTACGACTTTTTCCATCACCTCACTGGCTTTGGCGACAGTAAACCGCTGCACGGTTCACTCAATGCGTGTTGGGACTGGGTAGTAAACCCGAAGAAAACCAAAGTGAATTTTGCCCGTTGGCAGGAAAAGGTCGACGAACAAACACCGAGCGAGCACGGACATGACATGTTGGGCGTGTACCCCGCTATGGATGCTTGCACGGCAATAAGCACCTTACTTCAGGGATTGATGGACGATAACGCCGCTAACTTATTAGATGTTGCAAAAATATCGCAGGCGAGTGTGGCGAAATTTATTGAATTAAACGACGCTGAGGACGTGGGCACTGAAAACTTAAAAGAGCACGTCGATAACCACGAGCTGATGGAGTACGAAATCGCCATTCAGCAGGCCATGCTCAATTTTCTGGAGCAACAGCCTACAGTAAATAGCGCGCTAGTGAAACAGCTAAAAATGATGCTCAGTGATGAGGGCGTGTCTAACCTTGGTCTTGCTTTGGACGCTGAAGAATAGACAACCAGGCGAAAATACCAAACGCGAGAATTTGCCAACTGTCGCCTTTTTTCCACGGTAAATGCTGCTTCATGGTGGCAACGAATACGCCCAGAAGCAGCAGGTGCATAATGACCAAAACCGCCAACAAGACACTTAAAAGCCCTATCGACTGACTACTCAACTCACCGGTTGCACCACCTAAAATCGCAAATAGGCCCAGCCAGATAAGTGCAAACACGATTTTGCCGGCAATAATAATAACGTTCATTTGATATCCTTTGTCAGTAAACGAAAACACACTTGGCCGTGTGTCTTCTCTTTTAAAAGCTGCCAACCTTGGGGAAGCTTAAGCTCGTATTCTTTTTCAGTTTCCAAATACACCTGGTTGTCCGGCACCAACCATGAATGCTCATCGAGCAAAGCTATAGCTGACGTAGCGAGCCCCTGACGAAATGGGGGATCAATAAACACAATGTCATAGCGGCTGCTAGTTGGCGTTTTTAACCAGCTGAGTGCACTAGCGGTAACAACTTCCATACCGGTAGCTTGTAACAGTGATACATTGTCATTCAGTTGTTTGCTGACTTTATTTTCAGACTCAACCAATGTGACTTGGGCTGCACCACGCGAGCTTGCTTCAAAGCCCAGACTGCCGCTGCCGGCAAATAAATCCAGCACGTTGGCATCGACAATGTCCCACTGTAGCCAGTTAAATAGAGTTTCACGCACTCGGTCCGTTGTAGGACGCAACCCGGGGCTGTCGGCTATGGGCAAGCGCCTGCCGCGCCACTTTCCACCGATGATGCGGTAGTCGCCGGTTGCTGGAATGGGTCGGGTCTTTCCCGCACGTTTTCTGGCCACAATGAGTTCCTTTATTCAGACCGTCGTCAGTTTATAAACAGCATGGTAAACTAAAGCCATAAGTTTAACGATTCCTGCGTGTCAGTTCCAAGGAAACCTATATGTCGATGTTTTCGCTGTTTAAAAAGAAGCGTGATAAAAAAGAGTCTGAAGTCGAAAAGCCAGAAGAAGAAACGGTTGTTGAGGATCAGCCTGAGGGTGAGCAGCAAGCCGAGCCGGAAGCGTCCGATGAAGCGCAGCAAACAGAGGTAGAGCCTGAGAAAGAACCAGCAAAAGCTCCCGAAAAAGCGCCTGAAGAACTGCCAAGTGCTGCAGAAGATTGCGCACAAGTGACAGCTGAGTCTCGTGCTCAGCAACAACCCGTGCCAGAAGAATCGGCAACAGAAGAGCTGAAAGAAGTCGAGACCCCGAAAGCCGAACCCGTCGACACAAAAATTCAGGAAAAAGGACAGAAGAAAGGTTTTTGGGCGCGCTTAACGCAGGGGTTGCGTAAAACATCCGGCTCTATTGGCTCGGGTCTTATCGGCGTATTCCGCGGTAAGAAAATTGATGATGATCTGTTTGAGGAGCTCGAAACCCAGTTGCTTATGGCTGACTTAGGCGTGGCAACCACCACGAAAATTATCGACAACCTGACACAGCAAGCGGATCGTAAGCAACTGAAAGACGCTGAAGCGCTTTACGAATTGTTGCAAGAACAGCTCGCGGACATTTTAAAGCCTGTCGATAAGCCATTAGAGATTCCGAACTCTGACTCGCCATACGTTATTCTCATGACAGGTGTCAACGGCGTGGGTAAAACCACTACCATTGGTAAGTTAGCAAAACAATTCAAAGCCGAAGGTAAGTCAGTCATGCTGGCAGCCGGTGATACGTTCAGGGCTGCTGCGGTAGAACAATTGCAAGTCTGGGGAGAGCGTAATGACATACCGGTGATTGCCCAGCATACCGGTGCTGACAGTGCTTCCGTTTTATATGACGCTTTAGAAGCCGCGAAAGCGCGTGGCACAGACGTCCTTATTGCTGATACGGCAGGGCGTTTGCAGAACAAAGCGAACTTAATGGAAGAGTTGAAAAAGTTAGTTCGGGTGATGAAAAAGCTCGATCCGGAAGCGCCGCATGAAGTCATGCTGACGCTGGACGCTGGCACGGGACAAAATGCTATTAGCCAGGCTAAGTTGTTTACTGAAGCAGTGGGCGTATCCGCCATTGTTATGACCAAACTCGACGGTACCGCCAAAGGTGGTGTTATATTTGCGGTTGCAGACCAGTTTGCCATTCCAATTCGTTACATTGGTGTTGGCGAAAGTCTGGAAGATTTACGCCCATTTGTAGCGAAAGACTTTATTGCGGCGTTATTTGACCGTAATGTAGAGGCATCAGAAACCACAACGGCGAATTAATATGATCCGCTTTGAGCAAGTCAGTAAAACCTATCGGGGAGGTCATCAGGCGTTAAGCCATGTCGATTTCCACGTAAAACCGGGTGAAATGGCGTTCTTAACCGGCCACTCCGGGGCGGGAAAAAGTACCTTGCTGAAGCTAATTAGTTTGATGGAGCGTCCGACTGCGGGACGCGTGCTGATTAACGGCCATGACCTCAGAAACATTAAGCCATCACAAGTGCCTTATGTGCGCCGCGACATAGGCATGATTTTTCAGGATCACCGATTGCTCATGGACAAGACGGTGTTCGATAATGTGGCTTTGCCGCTCATCATTGAAGGCTATAGCGTCCAGGAAGCGCGCAAACGAGTACAGGCGGCCTTGGATAAAGTTGGTTTGGGGGACAAGGTTAAGCATTACCCGCAAATGCTCTCTGGCGGTGAACAACAGCGAGTGGGAATTGCCCGCGCCATTGTCACGAAACCCCCCTTACTGCTGGCCGATGAGCCTACCGGTAACCTGGACCCTAAGCTATCGATGGAAATTATCCGCTTGTTTGAGGAATTCAATAAAGTGGGGGTTGCGGTACTTATAGCAACGCACGACTTAGGCCTGATTGCGCGATTGCGTTACAGAACGCTGACGTTGAAAGACGGACGCATGATCAACGACGGTTTGGAGGATAACGAGCTATGAGTTTGTTATTTCGCAACCGCAGCGTCGAAAAAGGAGCGAGTAATCGCGGACGTTTACCCTGGTGGCGGCGCGCCATTATGGTACCGGTGCATCATGTTCAGCAAGCAATTGCCAGCCTCGGTGAGCTGTGGCGTAACCCTTTCGCGTCGTTAATGACTATGGCCGTGCTGGGCTTAAGTTTAACATTGCCGTCGTCGTTATACGTACTGGTGAAAAATACCAGTAGCATTACTGACAGTTGGCAGCAGGCGTCTGAAGTTACGCTATTTTTGAAAAAAGACCTACAAACCTCGGAAATTGAAACCTTCAAAACTCAGACGAGCCTGTCTGATAAAGTCGAATCTGTACGCTGGGTACCCAAGGACGAAGGGCTGGAGCAGTTTAAAGAGCAGTCCGGCTTTGGCGAAACGCTTGATTATTTGACGACAAACCCGTTACCCGATGTTCTCGTGGTGATACCTGCAGACAATTATCGCACGGTAGAGCAGGCTGAAGCGCTGTTGCTTGAGTTCCAGAATAAGCGCGAAGTCGCGCATGCCAAACTGGACATTGAATGGCTAAACCGGTTGCAGGCAATACTGGACTTAATTGAAGACACCTTAGGTGCATTAGCGTTAGTGTTGTGTTTGTCGGTGGTGTTGATTGTCGGTAATACCATTCGCCTTAATATACTCTCGAAACGCGATGAAATTGTCATTATGAAATTGGTGGGGGCGACGAATGCCTTCATTCAACGCCCATTTTTGTATACCGGTGCCTGGTACGGGTTTATAGGTGGAATTTTTGCCTGGCTAGTGACCATTTTATTGATCTGGTGGATTGAAAGTGCCGTATTAAATGTCACAAACTTATACGACAGTCAGTTTCAGTTAGATGGTCTGACATTTAGTGAATTAATCGCTATTTGGGTTATCGCAATTGGTCTTGGGCTGGCAGGCTCTTACCTTGCTGTAAGACGTCACATACAGAGTATCGAACCTGAATAAATTAGAGTTGCGAAAGCCATAGTCTTAGTTATACTGATTTGTCTGATCGCCAATGATCTGAACGGAACTTTTAGGCCGAAATAGGGTCTTAGACACTGACGATTAAGCGGTATTTTGTCGGTTTTTTTATTAGAGGTTGTTAAATGAGCACTGAATTAAGCACCATGGCATTATCGGTTCCCCAAGGGGGAGGACTGGACGGTTATATTCAGTCAGTCAACCGTATACCTATGCTAAGCGCTGAAAAAGAGAAAGACTTAGCAACTCGACTTTATGAAGAAGGCGACTTAGATGCAGCGCGTGAGCTTATCATGTCTCATTTACGTTTCGTTGTGCACGTTGCCCGTAGTTATTCTGGCTACGGTTTGCCACAAGCCGATTTGATTCAGGAAGGCAACATTGGCTTGATGAAAGCCGTTAAGCGTTTCAACCCGTCTGTTGGTGTCCGTTTGGTTTCTTTTGCCGTTCACTGGATTAAGGCAGAAATTCATGAATACGTTCTGCGTAACTGGCGCGTCGTGAAAGTAGCGACCACCAAAGCGCAACGCAAATTATTCTTCAACCTGCGCAAAATGAAAAAGCGTTTGGGTTGGTTCAGCCAGAAAGAAGTGGAAACGGTCGCTGAAGAACTTGGTGTGAGCACGAAAGAAGTATTGGAAATGGAGTCACGAATGAGTGCCCATGACCAAGCTTTTGAATTGAGTTCAGATGACGATGACTCTAAGGAAGGAAGCACTTATTCTCCGGCAATGTATTTGGAAGATAAGCGCTCAGATTTAGCCGCTGAAATTGAGGCAGAAGACTACGAGTCTCATAACCAACAGAAGCTGCTGACAGCGATGAGTGAGCTTGACGAACGCAGTCAGGACATCGTGCAGTCACGCTGGTTGTCAGAAGACAAAACCACATTACACGATCTTGCCGCGAAGTATGAAGTGTCTGCTGAGCGTGTTCGCCAACTTGAGCAGAACGCCATGAAGAAGCTTCGCGTTGCTATGAGCTAAATGCAGTGCCGCGTTGGTTGTGGCGCCTGCTGCGTAGCTCCATCCATTAGCTCACCTATCCCCGGCATGCCGAATGGTAAACCGGCCGGGGTTCGTTGTGTTCAACTCGATGAAAATAACTTGTGCCGGCTATTTGGTAAGCCAGAGCGTCCTGCTGTGTGTGAAGCTTTTACGGCGGACTACGATATTTGCAAAGACACCCGCGATGAAGCGCTTATTTTGCTGACGTCACTGGAAGAGGCGACATCGAACGACTCGACACAGCGGTGAGCTCAGACGCAAAAACCAACTCAATACCTCGCTCTTCCAGCTCCGGTAAATGCTTTTTTAGAAATGCCAGCGTTTCAGGGTAAGGGTGTCCAATGCCGATAGCCGAACCATGCTTCCTTGCGTGTTTTATGAGCGTTGTGAATTGCTGGGTCAGGTAAGCGTCGTCTGTCTCGTTATCTAAAAATACGTGTCGACGACTGGATTTAACGCCCAATGATCTAGCGGTCTCTTCGGCCACACTAAACTCTGTCGTGCGGCTATCCAGAAAGAATAACTGTCGAGAGGACAGGGTTTCCATGACGGCGTGCATAGGAATAGGCAACTGCGTGAGTTTACTCCCCATATGGTTATTCATACCTTCGACGTAGGGGATGGATTCCAGCGCATCAGTAAGTTGCAGTTTTATTTGCTGTGCACTCATAACCGACGTGATTTCGCCGGGACCAGACCAGATATTATCGACGGCTTCCATCGGCATGTGCAGCAAAATTTGCTTCTTCTGATGATGCGCCCGTAACGCGAACGAGCGAGCATAAGGTGTATAGGGCAGAACCGCGAAAGATACCTTACCGGGCAACAGAGCAGCGTCAAGATGACTTTTATGATTACCGATGTCGTCAATCACTATGGCAATTTTTGCGGCCTGAGTGCTACTGGCGACAAAAAACGCCAACGCTATTATCACCTGGAGGTATCTCATTAGCGTATCCAGTGACTTGGATTCTGAGGTTTACCCTGGTGACGAATTTCAAAGTACAGAGACGCTTTGTCGCGAGAGCCCGATTGACCCATAAGCGCTATTTCTTCGTCTTTCTTCACTTTTTCGCCAACGGTTCTAAGCAAGGCTTGATTATGTCCGTACAGGCTCATGTAATTTTCGCCGTGGTCAACCACAATAACTAACCCAAAACCGCGTAACCAGTCCGCATAAACAATACGGCCATCGGCAATAGAGCGAACCTCTTGTCCATTACTGCCCTCTATAAGCACCCCTTTCCAGTCAACCGGACCTTCGCGGCGTTGACCAAACACACGACGAACGTTGCCGTCACTGGGCCACTTTAATTGTGATTTAACGGGTTTTAAGCCAACCAGACGAACATCGGCCTGCCGCTCTAATGCGGCTTCAATGGCTGCTAATACTTGCTCTAATTGCTCGCGGCTTTGCTCTAACTGCTTAATTTTAGCTTTATCGCTACGCTGCTCGGCTTGCAGTTTTGCGAGAGTGTCTTCTTGAGCTCTCTGCTGGCTTTCTAACTGTTTCTTTTGTTCAGCTTGCCGTTCACGAAGTGCAACGACATCCGCCTTTTTGCTCGTCAGCTGGGCTTTGAGCTGCTCTATATCGTTTTGGGTCTGTTTTATTTGCTTGATTTCCTCAATACGAGCATCATTCATGTACTGATAGTAAGTCAGCAACCGTTCAAGCTTCGCAGGAGAACCCTGGTTAAGCAGCATCTTAAGAAAATCGTGATCACCATTGATGTAGGCTGAAGTAATTTGTTCTTCCAGCAAAGAAAGCTGCTGTTTCTGCTCCGCCTGTAAGCGCTCTAACTCTTGTTGCGCCTTGTCAATTTCCGTATTAATGCGGCGAAGCTCTGTTGAGGTTTTTTGAATAGTACCGGCGATTTCGGCGGTTTTTAGTTCTAAGCGTCGCAGCTGACTTTCAATATCAGACAGCTCTTCGTCACGGCTCTCAATGGCTTGCAGATGTTTATTTAATTCTGCGTTTAACGCTTCAATTTCAGCCTGAGTGGCCGCTTTGTCCTCTTCACTGTAAGACTGCGCAAACGCCTGGCCGTTAAGTATCAGCCAGGCGATTGACAGCATTAAAGCAAAGGCTTTTATCATGACTTTTTCAGCGTCATTAAGGTTTGTCCGGTCATTTCTTCCGGCTGCTCCATACCCATTAAATGTAAAATGGTGGGTGCTACGTCTGATAAGCGACCGTCGCGAGCCTGCGCGTTTCGGCCCACGTAAATGAAGGGAACCAACTCGTTGGTGTGCGCTGTATGTGCTTGCCCGGTCTCATTGTCGCTCATTTGCTCCGCATTACCGTGGTCAGCGGTAATTAAGCATTCACCACCAACTGCTTCCAGTGCGGAAACAACGCGGCCAACACTGTGATCAACGGCCTCGCAGGCTTTAATTGCGGCGTCAAAATTACCGGTGTGACCGACCATGTCACCGTTCGGATAGTTACAAATGATGACATCAAAGGCTTGTGACTCAATGGCATTGACGAGTTCATCGGTCAATTGCTCAGAGCTCATCTCAGGCTGCAAGTCGTAGGTTTTAACCTTCGGTGATGGAATTAATACACGCTTTTCACCTTCAAACTCCTCTTCGCGTCCACCGCTAAAGAAGAAAGTCACGTGAGCGTATTTCTCGGTTTCGGAAATTCGCAGCTGGGTTTTGCCATGTTTTTCCAACCACTCGCCGAGTACGTTATTGAGTTGCTCAGGTGGAAACGCACAGGAGGTTTTCAGAGTATCTGCGTATTCGGTCAGCATGACGAAGTCAGAGGTGTTTGCACGCGGTCCGCGTTCAAAGCCGTCGAAATCTTCATTAATAAAGGCTTGTGTCATTTCGCGTGCGCGATCCGCGCGGAAGTTCATAAAGAAAATAGCGTCGCCGTCTTTGACCGGTGCGGATTGCGCAATAACCGTAGGCTTTACGAATTCGTCAGTTTCGCCGCGTTCGTAAGCGTCTTCCAGTGCATCTAACGCATTGGGACTGGTTGTACTGGAAAGTCCGTGGTAAATCGCCTTGTAGGCTTCTTCTATGCGGTCCCAGCGGTTGTCCCTGTCCATTGCGTAAAAGCGGCCGCTGAGCGTAGCGAAACGGCCTTTTCCTAAACGGGCGAATAGGGCCTCAAATCGCTGAATTGTTGTTTTGGCTGACTTCGGTGGCGTGTCGCGGCCGTCTAAAAATGCATGCACATAAACGTCACTAGCGCCTTGTTCGACTGCCATTTCAACCATCGCAATCAAATGATCTTCGTGGCTGTGTACCCCACCCGGTGACAGCAGCCCCATGATATGCACCGCACCGGATGCATCTTTCGCTTTTGCCAATGCATTGCAAAGCACTGGGTTTTTAAAGAAACTGCGATCAGAAATTGCCTGACTAATGCGCGTAAAATCCTGATAGACGATACGACCTGCACCTAAATTAACGTGACCGACTTCTGAGTTGCCCATTTGTCCGTCAGGAAGTCCCACTGCGCCGCCCGAGCCATCGACTAAGCAATGTGGATATTGCTCCCAAAGACGGTCCATCACAGGTGTTTGAGCATTTGAAATGGCATTGTCCGGTGCGTCTTCTCGGTATCCCCAACCGTCAAGAATCAGTAGAACCAAAGGTTTAATCGTATGACTCATAAAGGGCCTCTTCGTTTAGCTTTTGCAATGCATTGTTGAGAATTATTCTACTTTATTTCTGGCGCATCCGCATCCATTCAAGATTTTACTGGCAACTGAAATTTGTACAGGTATACTCTTTGCCCGCGAGATTTTTCTGAAACCCTCTGGTAGTGGTAGCTTATATGCAAGAACTGTTAGATTTCATTAGCCGAAACCCCATGATGAGTGGCCTGTGGGTGGTGTTATTGGTTGCGCTTATTATTACTTATGTGCGTTCCGCGATGTCACCTATTAAGAGCCTACAGCCACAAGAAGCGACGGTTTGGGTTAACCGTGGCGATGGCATTTTTGTTGACATTCGTAACCAGGATGAATTCAAAAAAGGCCACATTCACGGCTCAAAGCACTTAAGCATGGACAAAATTAAACAAAAAAGCTTAACGTCTATTGAAAAGTTCAAAGACGCCCCCATTGTGTTAGTCTGTGCAACAGGAATGACGGCAAAAGCAGCCGCATCTCAGTTAACCGCTGAGGGCTATAAGCAAGTGGCGGTATTACAAGGTGGCATGAACGCCTGGCGTAATGACAAACTGCCGGTTTCGCAGAAATAATAACAACGAATTGAAAACTCATAGTGAATAGGAAGTAAAATCATGGCTGAAGAACAGCAAGCAAACGGCGCAGCAGCCGAAAACCAACAGCAACAAGCACAATTTGCTATCCAGCGTATCTATGCAAAAGACATTTCTTTTGAAACGCCAAACTCTCCGAATGTATTCCGCAAAGAGTGGAAGCCCGATCTGAAACTGGATTTAAACGTTAAGCACGAGAAAATCGAAGACGGCGTTTACGAAGTGGTACTGACGCTGACAGCGACCAACAAAGTTGAAGACGACGTTGCTTTCCTTTGTGAAGTACATCAAGCAGGTATCTTCTCAATTGGTGAAGAAGTTCAGGAAGGTCAACTGGCGCATATGCTGGGTTCTTTCTGCCCGAACATCTTGTTCCCTTATGCACGTGAGTGTGTAGCGAGCCTGGTTAACCGTGCAACTTTCCCTCAGTTGAACTTAGCACCAGTTAACTTTGACGCTATCTTTGCACGTCACATGCAGCAGCAAGCGGAGCAAGCTCAGGGTCAACAGACTGCTGACGCTTAAGCGAACGCGATAATGCAAACACCACAGGTGACGATATTAGGGGCGGGCTCTTATGGGACCGCCCTTGCTATTTGTTTTGCGCGAAAAGGCATCCCGACAATGTTGTGGGGCAGGGACTCTGAGAAAGTCGCGCTAATGAAGTCAGCCAGAGAAAACGCTGCTTACTTACCTGGCTGTCCGTTCCCTGAATCTCTGCAAGTGACCGATGACCTGGAGTTGGCGCTAAAACACGTCGACAACGTGGTTGTGGTCGTGCCAAGTCATTCATTTTCCAGCATGTTAAAGCAGGCGAAGCCGTTGCTGAAAGAGAATGCCCGAGTTGCGTGGGCAACCAAGGGTCTGGAACCGGATACTGGCCGACTTCTGTATGAAGTCGCTGAAGAGATTCTTGCGGACAAGCATCCGCTGGCGGTCCTGTCAGGGCCCACTTTTGCTATTGAAATGGCGAAAGGTCTACCTACCGCTATCTCTATGTCATCGACCGACCAAACCTTTGTCGATGAACTGTCTGACATGCTGCATTGCGACCGCTCTTTCCGTGTTTACACCAACAATGACTTTATTGGTGTTCAGTTAGGTGGGGTGGTAAAAAACGTAATAGCTATTGGCGCAGGTATGGCCGACGGCATAGGCTTTGGCGCGAATGCACGTACCGCACTGATTACCCGCGGTTTAGCTGAGTTGACTCGACTTGGTCTGAAACTAGGGGCAAAAAGCGACACCTTTACCGGTATGGCAGGTCTTGGTGATCTCATCTTAACTTGTACTGACAACCAGTCGCGCAATCGCCGTTTTGGTTTGGCTTTGGGTGAAGGTAAGTCGGTTGAGCAAGCGTTAAAAGACATTGGTCAGTCCGTAGAGGGATATCGTAACACCAAAGAGGTGGTCGCACTGGCGTCCCGAAATGGTGTGGAAATGCCCATTGCTGAGCAAATTTATGCGGTCCTTTATGAAGGCAAAGAGCCGCAACAAGCCGCTATCGATTTGTTGAGCCGGGAGCGTAAAACGGAATAACCGTTCTACGCCTCAGGCTTCATTAGCAAGGTTCGCTTAAGCACCTGCTAATTGCTGTTCCATTACTTGCCATTGCGCCGCCAGGTGCTCAGTAGGTAAGCGTTTAAAGTTCGAACGAACAAACTGACTGATTTTACCGTCGGCATAGCTTAGTAGCATATTTGCCAGAACGGCCTCATCGACAATAAACTTCTGCTGCTCCCGCATCGCTTTTTCACGCAGAACCTGCTTAATTGAGCTTTCAATACGATTAAACAAGTCTTCCATGCGACTGCGCAGGCGGTCATGTTCACCCATGAGTGCGTCGCCTGTCATAACTCGGGTAATGCCCGGGTTGCGTTCAGCGAAAGTCAGCAGTAGCTGCAAAATCATGTAACAACGAGACAGCGTATTTTTTTCTTCATTCATAATGAGGTTAATACGTGTCAGCAGGGTGTCTTCCACAAACTCAATAAGGCCTTCAAACATTCGCGCCTTAGAAGGGAAGTGACGATACAGAGCGGCTTCGGAAACTCCGAGGTTAGCCGCCAACTTAGCGGTGGTAATACGCTGACCCGGGCTGGTTTCCAGCATTGCGGCCAACGCCTGAAGTATTTCTTCGCGACGGTTACGTTTTTGTTCTGCCATGAGTGGTTATTTCCTTATGTATGGACAGTTACGAACGACCAGAGTGACCGAAGCCACCTTCGCCACGGTCTGATTCTTCAAATTCGTCGACAATGTTCATGCTGGCTTGTACCACTGGCAGAATCACCAACTGGGCAATGCGGTCACCCGGTTCAATGGTGTATGCCTTATTGCTGCGGTTCCAGCAGGATACTTTCAATTCGCCCTGATAGTCCGAATCGATAAGACCAACCAGGTTACCCAAGACCAAACCATGTTTATGACCGAGACCTGAGCGCGGCAGAATAGTCGCGGCATAGCCTGGGTCACCAATGTACATGGCAATGCCGGTGCCAATGAGTTGGGTTTCGCCTGGCTCTATGGTCAGTGGCTCGTCTAAACAAGCACGTAAATCCATGCCGGCAGAGCCGCTGGTCTCATATTTAGGAATAGGGATAGACTGACCGATACGTTCGTCGAGAATTTTAACGTCCACTTGCGTCATGAGTTGTTCACTTAGCTCCTGTTGGATGTATCAAAATAGCGCTTTGCAATAGCATCGATAACGGCAATAGCCATATCATGCTTGCTCATAGTTGGAAGTGACTGCTCACTGTCCTTGCTTAATATCAACGCACTGTTCTGGTCACTATTGAATCCCTGATGAGACTCACTGACGTCATTGGCGATGATCATGTGCAGTTGCTTACGCTGTAATTTGCTTAAGGCATTTTCTTTTAAATTCTGGGTTTCCGCGGCAAAGCCCACGGTAAAAGGACCGTTGGCAGACTGTGCCACCGTTTTCAAAATGTCAGGGTTTTGCACCAATGACAGTTTGGGCGGTTCACTGTTTTGTTCTTTCTTAATTTTATGTTCTGAGATGTTTTCTACGCGATAGTCGGAGACCGCGGCGCAGCCAATGAAGACATCGCAGTCTGTCAGCTGTTGTTTTACCGCTGTCAGCATTTGCTCAGCGGTTTCAACATCAATACGTTGCACGCCTTTCGGTGTGGCAAGCTGGGTGGGTCCGGACACCAATACAACCTTTGCTCCGGTATTCGCAGCTGCCTGAGCTAACGCGTAACCCATTTTCCCTGAGCTGTGGTTACTGATATAACGCACGGGGTCAATAGCTTCGCGCGTTGGGCCTGCGGTAATGACAAAGGTTTTACCCTGCCAGGTACAGGAAGCTGTAGAACCGTTGTCTGGCAACTTTTCGTTGAGTAGCGCTTTAACAATATCGGTGGGGTCGGTCATGCGACCATAGCCAATATCGCCACAGGCTTGTTCACCGCTTTCAGGGCCAATAAAGGTAATGCCTCTCTCTCGCAGAATAGACACATTCGTTTGTACTGCGGCGGCAGCCCACATTTGCTGATTCATTGCTGGCGCAACGCAAACCGGCGCTTTACTGGCTAACACCAGCGTACTGAGCAGGTCGTCGGAAAAACCGTGGGTAATACGGGCCAAAGTATTCGCCGTGGCCGGGGCTATAAGAATAAGGTCGGCCCATCGTGCTAGCTCGATATGGCCCATTGCGGCTTCTGCTGTGGGATCAAGCAAGTCATCGCTGACCGTAAAACCAGACACAGCCTGTAAGCTAAGTGGGGTTACAAACGCTTTGGCACTTTCGGTCATAACACAGCGCACGACGGCACCTTGTTCACGTAACCGGCGCACCAGGTCAGGTGTTTTATAGGCTGCGATGCCGCCAGTGATACCCAAAAGAATGTTTTTGTTCTGCAGTTGTGTCATGCGAACCCCTCAATGTTAACTCGTGTAAAGATAACACGAGACCCGGAAACACGGTAGATGCTCGTTATACTTATCGTCGGTTCAAACGAGGGAGAATATAATGAGTGTCAAGGAGTGGCCGGTTACAGAACGTCCGCGTGAAAAGTTGCAGTTACAGGGTGCGCAGTTTCTCAGTGATGCGGAGTTAGTAGCGGTATTACTGGGCAGTGGCCGACAAGGGCAGGATGTGGTGACCTTTTCCCGCAAGTTACTGCATCATTTTAATGGTATTGGACCGCTGTTAGTCGCTAGCCGTGAGCAACTGCTTGAGTGCGAAGGCATTGGACCAGCGCGGGTGAATCAATTGCAGGTTGTTATGGAGTTGTCGCGGCGATATTTAAAGTGGCAACTGGAACGCACGGACGGCTTTACTGAGCCGAGTATGGTTAAGGACTACCTTATTTCGAAGCTTAGGCATCACACCCGGGAGTTGTTTGTCTTGCTATTGCTTGACAGCCAGCACCGGCTGTTGCATTACGAAGAACTGTTTCAAGGCACCATCAATGCGGCACCAGTGTACCCGCGTGAAGTGATAAAACTGGTGATGAAATACAACGCAGCCGCGGTTATCTTAGCGCACAATCACCCGTCGGGCGTGGCAGAGCCAAGCCAAGCGGATCAGCGCGTGACCGAACGAGTGAAAAAAGCCCTGAGCTTAATTGATGTTTCTTTACTCGATCATTTTGTTATTGGGGCTGGCGCACCCATTTCATTCGCCGAGCGTGGATTGTTGTAGTTTTATACTGGCAGTTTGGTGAAAAATCACGTAAAATCCGCCCGAACGATCGTTAAGGATCATATTTCCGTCGTATTAGCTTGATTAGAAGGGCAGTTTGCTGTATAAAATGCGCCCTCGGATTTATAGGCAAGGTCACGTTGGGCGACAGGCGAGCTTGCAGCAATTTTGGAGTAAAGACATGTCACAAGTATGCCAAGTTACAGGTAAGCGTCCGGTAGTCGGTAACAACCGCTCGCACGCACGCAATGCGACGAAACGTCGCTTTTTGCCGAACCTTCAATCGCACCGCTTTTGGGTAGAAAGCGAGAAGCGTTGGGTTAAGCTGCGCATTTCTACTAAAGGTATGCGTATCATCGATAAAAACGGTATCGACTCGGTATTAGCGGATCTCCGCGGCCGTGGTATCAAGGTGTAAGGAAAAGATATTATGCGCGATAAGATTCGTTTGGTGTCGTCTGCGGGTACTGGTTACTTCTACACGACAGACAAAAATAAACGCACCATGCCAGAAAAAATGGAAATCAAAAAGTACGACCCAGTGGTTCGTAAACACGTGATTTTCAAAGAAGCTAAAATCAAGTAATTGGTTTTATCGCTTACAAAAAACCCAGCTTCGGCTGGGTTTTTTATTGCCTGGTTTTTACGTGCTATTTAGCGCGGTGGGTCAATAATACCGGAAACACTCGCGTTAATACGGAACCAGCCCGTGACACTGAATCGGTCACGTTTTGATGGCAATACTTCATGTACAAAGCGATCACTTAAAAACACCACTAATCGGCCTTGTTGGGGTAAAACGGTTTCCAGAACCTCCCCTTTCGCGCCGTATATCACCAGCTGTCCGCCATCGTCTTCCTGCCACTGCGGGTTTAAATAAAATACGGTGGTTAGCACTCGATTACTACGCCCTTTAAAGGCGTCTAAGTGCTTTTTATAAAACGCGCCATTAGGGTAGTGTGCCAAGTGGCATTCGTAATCGAACAAGCCCATAAACAGCGACCGGTTAAACTCAACACGCAGCTCTTCCATTATCGCTAAATAATCAGCGTGTTCAGGTTGCTCTGGGGTTAACCAGTAAATACGGTCGTTACGAACCATCGTGTTAATGGTTTGTGACTGCTGGCGACCTATGCCGGCCATATTCCAATATTGTGCCGGCAGTTGCTGCGAATAGTCATACAAGGCTTGCGATTGCTGCTGTGGCAGGAAATTATCGACAATGCAGTATCCGGTGTCGGCAACGGCGTCGATGATAGTAGGTAGCAGCATAGTAGTATGACCATATTCATTTTTTGTCGCGCGAAATATAGGGTATTCTTAACATAGCGACAAGCAAAAAATAACACACTTAGGTGCTCTTTTATGAAGGTTAACGAAAAACGCAAACTGTTTGGCGTAACAATGCGTAAACGCTCCTGGAATAACGTTCTGGTCTACGTCATTCTTATTATTATGTTTGTGTTTTGGTACGTTGCGCCCCCCATGAAAGAAGTTGATGAGACAGTGTCGGAGCCTAGCAGCGAAATTGGTCTGATTCCTGACGACGGTACCTTGGCGACCATAGAAATGCCGGATTTGATGTTGAAACGAGACAACGGTGAATGGCAATGTGCGAACGAATGCAGGCTGACTAACCAGCAAATTAGCGGAGTCGTCACTCACTGGTTATCGATAAAAATGACACCGGTCGATGTGCAGGCTACCGACAAAATTACCGATGTTTCACTGTCGTTCAATGACGGCAATACCGCTCGAGTAGAGCTTTATGCGTCGCCGTATCTTATTTTAAGGTTACCGAACCAGCAGCAAAATTTTAAAATTGAGAATTTACACGTAAGTCAGTTATTAGGACGTTAATACATGCCTGAATTACCAGAAGTTGAAGTCAGTCGGTTAGGCATATCGCCACACATAGAAGGTCACCAAATACATCACGTTAATGTCCGTGACAGCCGTTTGCGCTGGCCGGTACCCGAGACAGTGAAAGCGGTTGAAGGACAAACGTTGTTAAGCGTTAAGCGGCGTGCCAAGTATCTGCTGTTAGAGACCCATGCCGGTACGTTAATCTTGCACTTAGGTATGTCGGGCAAGTTGCGTGTGGTGCCAGTAGACACGCCGTTTTACAAGCACGATCACATCAGTATTGAATTCGATGACGGGCAAAGTTTGCGTTTGAACGATCCGCGCCGTTTTGGTGCGTTACTTTTTACCAAAGAGCAACCCGACATTCATGATTTACTAAAGCATTTAGGCCCTGAGCCGCTGACAGATGCATTCCACGCAGATTATTTGTTCGAACAGTCCCGTAAGCGCACACAGCCGGTTAAAACCTTTATTATGGATAACCGAGTGGTCGTTGGCGTTGGTAATATTTACGCAAACGAAGCCTTGTTCAAAGCCGGCATTAATCCAAAACGCGCAGCCGGAAAAATCAGTAAACAGCGCTATGAGAAGCTAGTTCCTATTATTAAAGAAACCTTAGCTCAGGCAATAGAGCAGGGCGGCACAACACTTCGTGATTTTACTCAGGTAGACGGCGCGCCGGGCTATTTTGCGCAAAAGCTTCAGGTGTACGGCCGTGGCGGAAAATTGTGCATGATCTGCAGTCGTCGACTGAAAGAAATTCGGCTGGGGCAACGCAGCACTGTGTATTGCACGACCTGCCAGCGTTAATCCTGCGAGAACTCAGTGAGTATGTGACAGAAGTCGCCTGGCTCTGATAAAAACGGCGCATGTGAGCTTTTATTAAAAGTGAACGATGTTGACTGCGGCGCCAGTTCGTCGATTTTTGCAATGGCGCGCTCTGGCACTAAACTGTCCAGGCGACCATAAAGGCGTAGAAAAGGTACCTCTATATTGGCGAGTTGTTCGCGAAGGTCGCACTCTTGTAGTAGCCGTAATGTCTCTTTTAGTACTTTTTGTTCTGGCGTTGGCTTACTAAAAATAAGCTCCCTGACTAATTTTATTTGTGCTTTAGCATCGCTGCTCCCCATCGCTTGTATTGCTAAAAAACGCTCTATGGTTTTGCGAAAGTCAGAATCGAGCTGCTGCTGAAACTGCTCAAGCACATGAGGCTTTATACCCGGCCAGCTGTCAGACTTGACAAAGTGTGGTGAAGACGCCACGGTTGTCAGCGACAGCGTTCTGGCTGGATGCTTCAGGGCAAATTGTGTAGCAACTAAGCCACCCAAGGACCAACCCATAACGTGGCACTTTTCAGGCAATGCAGGCGCTAGTGCATCGACTAAGCCGTTTAAACTCACCGTTTCTTCGAACGGCCAGGACGAGTCACCAAAACCGGGCAAATCAACACAGTACACAGTGTGTTTTTCACTTAAGGAAGGAAGAACCGGTTGCCATATATTCGAGTTCATTCCCCAGCCATGGATTACAACTAAAGGCGTTCCTGCCCCATGGCACTGAATAGATAGGCTCACTATACTTCCTCTATTTTAATAGCAAATGGTTAACGCACGTATGCTAGCGTTTTTACAAGATATCGCCAACCAGTTTGGTGGTGGCAAGTGTTGGAGTTGTGGTACCAATAGAGCGAATGGCAGCGGTTTCTGCAAATATTGTGAAGGGGCGTTGCCGCGCTGGTATCCGGCTTGTTGTCAGCATTTAGCGGACTTGCGTCATGCGTTAACCGATAGACCTTGTCGGTACTGGTTCGCCAGTCTGCGTTGGGAATCGCAAACGCGGCAGCTGATGCAGCGTTACAAGTTTCAGCATCGAGCGGAGTTGGCGTCGGTATTTGCAAGGTTGCTGGCCGCGCATATTGTGCTGTGTTATCAAAGTAAACCCTTGCCCGATGGTATTATCTCTATGCCCATGACCGAAAAGTCGTGGCATCAGCGCGGGTTTCATCAAACGGCGTTAGTTGCCAGGGAGGTGGCTAACTTGCTAAGTATTCCCTATTTATCCAATGGCTTGAGAATCGTAAGAGCGAAGCCAATGCAACATTTAACTAGCCAGCGAGATCGTTGGCATAATAGTTATAAAAGTCAGTTAGCGCTCGGTGACTTCAAAGGGCAATCGATTGCGGTTGTCGACGATGTCATAACAACGGGGGCGACCATGATGGCTGCGGCCGATGCACTTTACAGAAAAGGCGCTGAACAGGTTGACGGTTGGGCCATCGCTTATAATCAGGGTGACTAGAAACTGAATGGGATGTCAGGTACACTATACCCTAGTAATTTACTCAGGTATAAGCCGTGAGGTAATCAGTTTATGATACGTATTTCAGAAGCCGCGCAGTCACATTTTCAAAAGCTATTGGCCGACCAACCGGAAGGCACGAACATTCGTGTTTTTGTGGTAAACCCCGGTATGCCAAACGCAGAGTGTGGAGTTTCTTATTGCCCACCTGACTCAGTAGAGCCAGACGACGAGCGCTTGCCGTTTAATGGTTTCGATGCGGTTGTTGATTCTGGCAGTGCGCCATTTTTGGAAGATGCTGCCATCGACTTTGAAGAGCAGGAATTAGGTTCTCAGTTGACGTTGAAAGCGCCTAACGCGAAAGCACGTAAAGTGGCTGACGATGCGCCATTGATTGACCGTGTTGAATATGTGATTCAGGTGGAAATCAACCCGCAGTTGGCCAATCACGGCGGTCAGGTCATGGTGACGGAAATTACCGACAGCGGTGTTGCAGTGCTTCAGTTTGGCGGCGGCTGTAATGGCTGCAGCATGATAGATGTAACGCTGAAGAACGGCATTGAAAAAGAATTGCTAGAGCGCTTCCCGGATGAAATAACCGGTGTTCGCGATGTTACCGAACATGAGCACGGTGAACACTCGTACTACTAGGGTTGTAGCGTTAGACAACTTTGCGTTGTCTTTACAATTTGATGTTAAAGAAATGTGATCCCTTGCAGGTTTGTCCCTCGTAGTGATATTTGCCCTAATCAAAACGAGGAAATTAACCATGCAAGGGATCAAAACGTTGGGGATTATCTCAATCCCTCTGTTATTTCTCACCGGTTGTGACTGGTTCGACAGTGACAACGATGACAATACTACCACACCTCCGCCCGCAGCTGAATCCAGTTACGTGCGAGTTCATCATACCTCTGCCGATGCCCCGGATGTCAATGTTGTGGCAGGTGGCTCAGCACTCATTGAAGGCCTGGCGTACCAAGACTCTTCTGCCGTATTGGAAGTTGACGCCGGCGACTACGATGTGTCTGTTGAAGGTATTTTAGCGGACGGTGAAACCGTAGAAGCCATTGCGCCAACATCGCTGACATTAGCAGCTGACATGCGTTATGAAGTATTCGCTATTGGTCAGTTAGGCGACGAGTCACTTGAGCCTCTAGTTGTCGAAACAATGGTGTCTGAAATTGCCGCTGGCGAAAGTCGGATTCATGTTGTTCATGCCGCTTATGGCGCACCAACGGTTGATGTTTATCTTACCGCTCCTGATGCCGCGTTAGCGGACGAAGAGGCGGATTTAACACTCGCTTTTGGCGAAGACAGTGGTCAGTTGGATGTACCGGCGGGCGACTACCGTGTTCGTTTAACGGCTGCCGGTGAAAGCACTGCAGTTTATGACTCGGGTACGTTAGCCTTGGCCGACGGCGGTGACTACGTCATTGCGGCAACCAATAATACCGCTGCCAATACTGAAAACTCACCGGTTGCTCTTCAAGTTACCGACGGTACTGATACCTTGGTTGTTTATGACGCCGATACTGGTGCAGATGTACGTGTTGTGCACGCAGTGGCTGACGCACCGAACGTTGATGTGACGCTAAATGACGCGGCAGAACCTCAAATTGCTGACTTGCCATTTTTATCAGCAACGGGTTATTTAAACTTGGCAGCGGATGAATATTCAGTTGATGTAGCGGCTGCCGGTGGTAATCCTGTCGTTATTAGTGACGCTGCTTTAGCTGTTGAAAATGCCGTGAGCTATTCGGTGTATGCGGTTGGCGAACTGTCGACTATCGGTTTGCAAGTGATTGCAGAAAGCCGTCGTCGTGTTGCGACTGAAGCGCAAGTGCAGTTGATTCACGCTTCACCAAGCGCAGGCAGCGTCGATATCTACGTGACACCAACGACCGATATCAGTGGTGCAGAGCCCCAGTTCAGTGACATTCCGTTTGATGCTGAAGCCTTGGTCAGCACGGGCAATGTGTCTTTACCGCCGGGTGACTATGTTGTAACCGTGACAGCAACCGGCACTACAGACATTGCTATTCAAACCGGTGTATTAACACTGGAAGCGGGTGGCTTGTACACTGCTGCGGCAGTTGATGCAACAGACGGTGGCTTACCTCCACAGCTATTGCTTATGGACGACCTGGCAAACTAGTTCGCCATAACCACATAGCCTGGGTAATACCACGCATTAATAAAAAGCCGCTGAGAGCCAACCACAAGCCGTGGTTCTCCAGCGGCAATCCTAACCACCAGAGTGGTAGAAACCCAATTAAAGCGGATAGCAGCATGGTATTGCGCATCCCTTTGCTCATCGACAAGCCAATAAACACCCCGTCAAACCAATAACTCCAGTGCGCGATAACCGGCATAAGAATTATCCATGGAAGATAGTTCATGGCGGTATTCACCACTTCAGGAATGTCGGTAATTAATCGAATGATTTGTTCACCGGCAATGGCGAACACTAAGGTGTAACTGACCGCAAATAATGACGACCAAAGCAGGGTGATTTTGCACCAATAGCGGATTTTATCGGGCTTTTTCTGCCCTTTGGCGGCACCCGCTAGCGCTTCTACGGCGTAAGCAATACCGTCCAAACCTAACGATATCAGCATTAAAAACTGCATAAGAACCGCATTAACGGCAACCAGAGTGCTGCCATAGCGGGTGGCGTAGCCAGTCATGGTGGCCATACACAGCTGTAAAACCAAACTCCGAACGAAGATATTACCGTTAACCCCGAGGAAGCGTCGTAGCGCCTGTCCGCTAATAGCGAAATGCGGCAGCGACCATTGCAGCGCTCGGGCTGTCCAGTAGAAACCAATAATCGCGGTGACCCACTCAGCTATCAGCGATGCCCAGGCCGCACCTTTCACGTTTAAATCCAGGCCGATAATCAGCACCACGTCCATCACCACGTTAACGGCGTTGGTGATAATAACCAACAACATGGCTTTGCGGCTATTTTGGCGGCCCAGTAGCACACCCAAAGCCACCAACGTCATAAGAGCGGCAGGGGCTGACCATAAGCGAATACGAATGTACTCGCGTGCGTAGGGCTCTAATTCAGCCGAGGGCGCGACAACCCACATCGCAGCGTCGTTAATCCAGGGGCTGGCAAAGGCAATGGCCAAGCCCAGGATGACCGCGATAATGACCCCGTTGTTAAAGTGCTGGCGCTGTGCACTTAAGTCTTCAGCTCCGAAAGACTGCGCGATATACCCCGTGGTCGCCATACGCAGGAACACCGCCAGCAAATAAATAAAGCTGACGACCATGGCACCGACTGCAACCGCTGATAAGTAGATAGCATCGGGTAAATGACCTATGATGGCCGTATCAACCAAGCCGAGAAGCGGCGCGGCGATATTGGACACAATCATTGGTAGGGCGATGGCAAACACATGCCTGTGATCAACGGTTGGAAACCCCAAAAACGTTCGCATAAACTTTTCGTGACTTTTTAAAGTATTAATTCAAATACTTATACTGTATCAGGAGTGACTATGAAGGTGTTGAACAAATTACTGGCGGGCAGTTGCGCTGTGTTAAGTCTGGGCTGCTCCTCTGACAGCCTCGCCGCAAACGACAGTGTGGTTGTTTTGCAGTACCACCACGTGAGTGACAGTACGCCGGCGGTTACCTCTATTCATCCTGACACGTTTAAAGAGCACCTGAACTACTTAAAAGACAATAACTTTAACGTCATTGATATTAAGCAGGCGCAAGAAGCGATTGAGGGTAACGGTGAGTTACCTGAAAAAGCGGTCGTTATTACGTTTGATGACGGCTACCAAAATGTGTATGAAAACGCGGCTGACTTGCTAGAGCAATATGAAATGCCGTATACCGTCTTTGTAAACCCGGACTTAATGGCTAAGCACCAAGGTCATTATATGGGCTGGGAGGAGCTGAAAGACATTGAAACTCGAGGAGCTCGTATTGCCAACCACGGTCAGACCCATGCTCATTTAATTCGCCGTGAGCCCGATGAAACCAAAGAGCAATGGGTGGAGCGCATGCATTATGATGTCGTCAGCGCACAAGAGGCTATCGACGAAAATTTAGGAGAGCAGCAAAAGTATTTCGCGTACCCATACGGAGAATACGACAATGAGCTCAGAACGTTGCTCGATGACTGGGGCTTTCTGGCATTTGCACAACATTCGGGGCCATGGTCAAAGTGGAGCGAAGAAACGGCGATTACTCGCTTCCCGGCATCGGGTATTTACGCCAACTTAGACACCCTAAAGACAAAGCTGCGATCCAAGGCGATGCCGGTGGTCAGTTACAAGCCTGAAGAGCCACTGTTGGATTATGAAAACCTTAAACCAATGTTGGAAGTGACTTTAACGGGTGGCGAAGCGTTAAAGGATGTGCGTACGAACCAGTTGCGTTGCTTCTCAGGAGGCCAGGTGTTAGAGCCTGAGTGGCATAGTGACACGCGATTTACCGTAGAAGTAAGGACCAACTTACCGATAGGCCGTTCGCGGGTTAACTGCACGGCGCCGAGTGCATCCGAGTCACGTTATTATTGGTATTCAATAGCGCTTATTCGCCCTGATGCACAAGGTAGCTGGCCAGACTAACAGGATCTAAACGTTAGTCAGCAATAATAGCAAAGTCGCGCTTTAACTGCTCCATGTCGACCACCGGTATTTCTCCGCGCTTGTGGTCGGCATTAAAAATGGCCTTTCGGTGTCCGTTGGGATTCACCAAAATAATGGCGGCGCTGTGATTTACCAGGTAATTTTCTTCACCTTCCTCCGGTATGGAGTACATAAGCCCTAAGTCACGCACAAACGGAAACAGCGACTTATGCTCAGCACGCACACCGACAAAGTCTTCGCCAAAATAGCCAACGTATTCTTGCAGTCGCTCTATATTGTCACGCTGAGGATCGACTGAAATCATCCATACCTTAACAGGCGCTTCTGCGGTTTTTTGCAGTTCAGGAAGGGCTTGTTTTAAGTCCGACATGGTTGTGGGGCAGATATCCGGACAGAACGTGTAGCCGGTGAATAATAACGTCCACTGACCTTTTAGTGCGTCGTTTGAAACATCACCGTCATGAGTGCTGGCTAAGGTAAAAGGCTTCAGTGCGCGAGGCGGCTCGTAAATAAGGGCTTCAGGTTTCGCCTGCGGTAAGTTGCTATACACCAGCCAGCCGGCAATTAACGCAACGACAGCAACAATAACGGTAATGAAACGACTCATAAATGATCCTATACGTAGTGATCAACCAGCAAAATAACGAACAGCAGCATCAGGTGCCAAATAGAGAAGGCAAACATGTTAAAGGCTGTTTTCTTATTCGGTGCGTATTTCAGTTTCCACGCATAAGCCAGGAATATTGCGTTCAGCGCTGTAACAGCCACCAGGTAAATCATACCGGTCATGCCAATAAGGAATGGCATAAGGCAAACCACGCCTAGCAAAATGGTATACAGGAAAATACAGGTCTTAGTGAACTCGATACCATGGGTTACAGGCAGCATAGGAATTTCTGCACGGGCGTAGTCTTTGGCGCGATGCACTGCCAATGCCCAGAAATGTGGTGGTGTCCAGGTGAAAATAATCATTACCAACAGAATAGGGAAGGCCGATATTTCATTAGTAACCGAGGTCCAACCCAACAGTGGCGGTGCGGCTCCTGCTAAGCCACCAATGACGATATTCTGCGGTGTCGCGCGCTTCAAAAACATGGTGTAAATAAAGGCGTAGCCGACCATAGACGCAAAGGTTAACCAAGCAGTTAACGGGTTCACCCAAGCGTACAAGGTGACAAAGCCGATAACACCGATAGTGGTCGCAAAGGTGATGACTTTAGCGGGTGATAAATTTCCTTGAGGTAGCGGGCGACGCAATGTTCGCGCCATTTTGGCGTCGATGTGGCGATCGACCAAGTGGTTCACCGCTGCGGCAGCAGCAGACATTAAGCCAATACCGGTTAAGGCAGGCACTAATACCGACAGCGAAACAAGCTGCTCAGTGGCTAGGCACATGCCAACAACGGCAGTGAGCAGCAATAACGCGACGACACGAGGTTTGGTTAACTCAAGGTAGTCTCGCCAATGTGCGTTGCGCGTTTTTGTTATTTGTTTTGTGGCAACGGATTGCATAACTACGACTCCTTACGCTTTTCTGGACAAGTTGTAATTCAACCCGACCAAAGACAGCAGCAATAATGCCCCGACGGCATTGTGAGCGACCGCATTCCAAAGCGGCAATTGAAAGACTACGTTACTAATACCCAACGCAATTTGCAAAACTAATAACAAGCCTATAACAGACAGCTTATTGCGGAAAAATTGAGACTTCGCCTTGCCCCAGCACTTGAACAGTAACGTACATAACACTAAGAAAGTCACAATAGCGCCAATACGGTGAATAACATGCATGGTCATGCGATCATCATAGTCGTGAGCACCAAACTGGTAGGTGTCGGCTTCTGGAATACTGAACGCACCGGCAAAGTCTAAGTTTGACGTCCAGTCGCCCTCACAAAATGGCAACTCGGTACAGGCAACAGCGGCGTAGTTGGCTGCAACCCAACCGCCCAGAGCTATTTGTCCAATAACGACTAACATCGCAAAAAATGCCAAGCCTCGGTAACGTCTTAGTTCGGGGTCTCCGCCGGCTAACCGGAAGTCGGAGAGCCTCAGTGACAGCAGGTAAAGCAGCGATATAACCGAGAATCCTCCCAGCAAATGGCCCATGACGATCAGCGGTTGCAGGTTCATGGTGACTGTCCACATACCCAGAGCGGCCTGGAATATAACCAGTCCCAGCAACAGCGTGGGTAACTTAACCGGTGGCGGGTAGTGGCTTGGCTTGCGGCTGCGTATCCAAGAGGCGATCGCAATCACCAGAATAAGAAGGCCGAGTGTGCCAGCGAAGTACCGATGAATCATTTCATTCCAAGCTTTATCCTGCTCAACAGGGGCGTCCGGAAAGCGAAGTTCGGCCTGTACAATATGCTCTTCCTGCGACGGCACTTTTAAAAAGCCATAACAACCTGGCCAATCGGGGCAGCCAAGCCCGGCTTCGGTCAGCCGGGTAAAAGCACCCAGAACAATAACTACAAAGGCAAAAAATACGCTAATTTTAACCAGAGTTCTCATCAGTAACGCTCCTTATCCAATTCGGCTCAGCTTAAGCAGCTTTCTGAGGTCGGCTAACACGTTTTTGCCCTCTTTGATCATTGCTTCTTTGTCGTTGTGTGTCGGGTAGTACAGCATAACGTTGTGCATAGGGTCGATAATAAAGAGCGTATTGGCGGGTAAGTCCTTAAGCTCACGGATAATTGCAGGCGCCGTTATCGGTGTTATTTGCGGCGCATTACGCTCATAGTCTGAAAGCTGGTCGTTATTGTTGTGAAAGGTGACCGGCGTTAAGCGATCGGTATCCTTGCCAATGGCAACGTCTACCTGGTTCATCACATAAAGGGCGTTTTTACAGGTCTGTTCGCAGTTCTCCGGGGGATATAGCCCAACTTCCAGCCCTCAGGCAGCGCATCGACTTCGGAGCTTAACGTAATCGGCGGCTGTAATAACGTGCCTTTGTTGGTGCCTGCTTCATACCAGTTCTGTGACAAAATAAGCCAGGCGGCTAAGACCGGCAACAGGAACAGTAGAAATACAGTTAATATGGCCTTTTTTGAGCGATTTGGGGAGCTCATTGGGTCTCCTCTTCTTTTTTTGATTGTTTGTTAAGTTTTATAACAGCAATTACGAAAATCACCAAGCATGCGACCGCAAGAGAGAACCATTGTGTCGCATATCCGTAATGCTTTTCTGGTTTCATGACTTGTGGTTCCCAGTCTCGTTGCCAGCCGATATCTTTTGGCGTTTCAAGCAGTAGCAGGTGAGAGCGAGGTGTCAGATTGAACTCTTTAGAAAGCGCATTTGGTGACGCTTCCTGAATACGAACGGAATCATTATTTGTAGCGTATTCGAAGGAATTCTGGGTTAGCTCGTTCTGACTGGGGAAATACACATAGGCGGTGAGTGTCAAATTGCCTTTCGGTAAATCGATCTCGGGAATATCACTCCGTAATTTGGGGGCTGGAATCCAGCCCAAATTGACCAGCTGTATGGGCAGCTGGCGGGCTTCTGGTTGGAAAAAGCCCATCACATTGTAGCCAACTGTGCTGTCCAGGATTTTATTGTCGAGCAACAAAACCGGCGTTGATTGAAACTGGCCGCTGACTGACACATAAGTAAACCGATGCTGATCTTCGTTTAAGTCCTTTATCGAGCTTAAGGGCTTCGCTTCACTGGTTTGTTGCGACTCGTAGTCGGCAAATAGCTGCTGCTTTTCTTCTGCTCTTTCCAGCTGCCAAAAGCCAAGCTTGACCAACACCCCAATTGCCAGCAAAGTAATGATTGTTGCAACAAGGGGAATTTGTATGTTGGTCGTTTTTAAGGTCATTATTGTTCTACTGCTCGTGTATATGGTGGTGAATTTGTTTCGCGCATTATTTTCGATGCTACGTAACGATCCCAACAAGCCACCAATGTCTTATTATCTGGGAAAACGAGTGGGAATAGCCGCTATTATTTTAATTGCCCTAATAGCGGCCGCTTACGGCGGCTTTTTGCCGTTAAATCCACGCCCCTATTAAACGGGGCGCTTTTCTTACAGTACGTAAACCACAACAAATAAGCATAACCAAACCACGTCAACAAAATGCCAGTACCAGCTGGTAGCCTGGAATGCGAAGTGATTGTCCGGAGTGAAGTGGCCTTTAAGGACCCGCAGGAACATAATAATGAGCATGACGGTACCTAACGTCACGTGCAAACCGTGGAAGCCGGTAAGCATGTAGAAGGTATTACCGTAAATGCCTGAGTCCAGTGTTAACCCTAGCTCTTCGTAGGCGTGTACGTATTCCGCACCTTGCAGATACAGGAAGATTAAACCAAGAATAATGGTCACTCCCAGCATAGCAGTTAGCTGCTTGCGTTTATCTTGCTCAAGCCCTGTGTGTGCAAAATGACAGGTGACCGAACTGACTAACAGTATAATAGTGTTGATAGCCGGCAAGCCGTACCAACCCATTGCCTGTGTTTCTGTGCCGCCTGGCGTGTTCACTAATGGCCAATGTGCGACAAACTCGGGCCAGAGTACTTCATTGGTCATGGCGTTGTTACTGTCGCCGCCTAACCATTGAACCGCAATAACGCGGGCATAAAACAAGGCACCAAAGAAGGCGGCGAAGAACATAACCTCAGAGAAAATAAACCAGCTCATGCCTTGTTTATAAGAAACGCCTAACTGGTCGCTGTACAAACCTTTCATGGACTCGTTAATTTGATCACGGAACCAGCCAAACAGCATAACCGCTATAACAATAAGCCCGGCAATAAGCACTGTGCTGCCGTAGCCGTCTTGTTCTTTTGACATATCAATAACAGTGTGGCCAGCGCCCCACGCAATAAGTCCCAAGCCAACAGCGCCAACGATAGGCCAGGGGCTGGAAGCAGGAACATAATAACTTTGTTGTTCTGCCATAACGTCTTTCCTTATTCTGTTTTTAATAACTGAGACAGTTGCTCAGCGGACGTATTGGCTGTCATATCGTACAGCGTGTATGACAGGGTAAAGGTTGTAATGTGGTCTGGAATGTCCGGGTCGACATAAAACTGCATCGGCATTTCCGTGTCGGAGTTAGCCGCTAGTGGCTGTTGGTTAAAGCAAAAGCATTCGACTTTGTTTAAGTACAGCGATGCCTCCGCGGGCGCGACCGAGGGTATTGCCTGAGCAACCATGTCAGATCCGGTTGGGTTCGCCGCTAAAAAGTTAACGACCTTAGTTTCCCCAGGATGTATGCGCACCTCTTTTATCGAAGGTTCGAATTTCCAGGGAATACCTTGTGCATTACGCGTCAAAAACTGAACTCGAATGGTTCGTGACTCGTCGACTTCAACCATTTCGTAGGTGGCGGCTTCGTTGCTGGTGCGACCGTTGAACCCCGTTACTTCGCAAAATACGTCGTACAACGGCACCAGGGCAAACCCAAACGCAAACATTCCAGCGACTGTCAGTAACAGTCGCTTAACCAGAATGCTGTTATTCGGACGTTCTTCAGACATAGGTCTTAATCCACTTTCGGTGGTTTTTCAAAGGTGTGATACGGAGCCGGCGATGGAACTGTCCATTCCAAACCTTCCGCACCTTCCCACGGCTTGGCTTCTGCTTTTTCGCCGCCTTTCACACATTTGATAACAACCCACAAGAAAATCAGTTGTGACAGACCGAACGCGAAACCACCGATACTGGTAATTTGGTTCACATCCGCAAACTGAGTCGCGTAGTCCGGAATACGACGTGGCATACCGGCCAGTCCCGCAAAGTGCATTGGGAAGAACAGTACGTTCACTGAAATGACCGACGCCCAGAAGTGGGTTTTCGCCAGGGTTGTGTCGTACATATGACCTGTCCACTTTGGTAACCAGTAATAAGCAGCTGCCATAATCGAGAAAATAGCGCCGGATACCAGTACATAGTGGAAGTGTGCAACCACAAAGTAGGTATCGTGATACTGGAAGTCGACCGGTGTAATTGCCAGCATTAGCCCGGAGAAGCCACCAATGGTGAACAGAATGACAAAGGCCAGCGCAAATAGCATAGGCGTTTCGAATGTCATCGAGCCTTTCCACATGGTGGCAACCCAGTTAAAGACTTTCACCCCGGTTGGCACCGCTATGAGCATGGTGCAGTACATAAAGAACAGCTCGGCGAAGACTGGCATACCGGTGGTAAACATGTGGTGAGCCCACACCAGGAATGACAGTAACGCAATGGCGGCGGTTGCATACACCATCGACGAGTAACCAAACAGCCGTTTTCGCGTAAACGCCGGAATAATGGCTGAGATAATACCAAAGGACGGTAGAATCATGATGTAGACTTCAGGATGACCGAAGAACCAGAAAATATGCTGGAACATAACCGGGTCACCACCGCCCGCGGCATCGAAGAAGCTGGTGCCAAAGTACTTATCGGTCAATACCATGGTTACTGCCCCTGCCAATACTGGCATAACAGCAATCAGCAGGAATGCGGTAATTAACCAAGTCCAGACGAACAACGGCATCTTCATGTAGTTCATGCCTGGAGCACGCATGTTCATGATGGTCACAATGACGTTAATCGCCCCCATAATGGATGAAATACCCATAATATGAACTGAGAACACGAACAGTGCGGTAGAGTCTGAACTGTAAGTGGTTGAAAGCGGTGCGTAGAATGTCCAACCGAAGGCAGGACCGCCACCTTCCATGAACAAAGAACCCAGCAGAATAATGAAAGCAAATGGAAGAATCCAGAAGCTCCAGTTATTCATGCGTGGCAATGCCATGTCCGGTGCACCAATCATCATTGGAATCATCCAGTTAGCCAAGCCGGTAAAGGCTGGCATAACGGCACCAAAGACCATGATAAGACCGTGTACCGTGGTCATTTGGTTAAAGAAGTGCGGGTCAACCAATTGTAAACCGGGTTGGAACAGCTCCGCGCGGATAACCATTGCCATGGCACCGCCAGTTAAAAACATAATAAAACTGAACCATAAATACATTGAGCCAATGTCTTTATGGTTGGTTGTAAATAGCCAACGACCAATACCAGACGGCTTATGATCGTGGTGTGCGTCGTGATGGTTTGCTTCGACTGCTGTGCTCATCACCGTCTCCTTATTGATTCATGACTTCGTTGATATCGGCTGCCTGTACCAGGTCGCCGGTGTCGTTACCCCAGGCATTACGCTCGTAGGTGATAACGGCGGCCAGCTCACGCATACTGAGCTGTTGGCCAAATGCCTGCATGGCTGTTCCAGTAACACCATTAACAACGATGTCGATGTGTTTAGCTTTGGCGTCTGGGTCGACGGATACGCCACTTCCTGCTAGTGCAGGGAATACGCCGTTGACACCTTGGCCTGTCGGTTGGTGACAAGCTGCACAGGTACTGTTATATACTTTTTCACCCAAATCCATGAGTTCGTCTTCTGACATTTCCATGGCTAAAAGCTCTTGCTCACGCTCGCGAGCGGCTTGTTGTTCGGCCTCAAGCTCTGTTATCCACTTTTCGTATTCAGCAGGCTCTTTGGCGATAACCACAACCGGCATGAAGCCGTGATCCTGACCGCAAAGCTCAGCACACTGACCACGATAGATACCAGGCTCGTCTACTTTGGTCCAAGTTTCGTTTATGAAGCCGGGGTTAGCGTCTTTCTTAACCGCAAAGTCAGGCACCCACCAACTATGAATAACGTCGTCAGAAGTTACTAAAAAACGGACTTTTTGACCCGTAGGAATAACCAAGGGGCGGTCGACTTCGAGTAAGTAGTTTTCGCTTTTGTCGAATTTATTGTCGATTTGTTCTTGCTGTGTCGCCAAACGACTGAAGAACTCAACATCATTCTCGAAATACTTGTAGTGCCATTTCCACTGAGACCCCGTTACCTGGATAGTGACATCGGCGTCTGACGTATCTTCCATGGCAATAAGAGTTGTTGTTGCCGGAATGGCCATACCCACAAGAATGAGGAGTGGAATAATGGTCCAGGCAATTTCAACTTTTACGTTCTCATGGAAATTCGCTGGTTTAGGGTTTTTCGATTTGCGATGGCGAATCATCGAAATGAACATTAAACCGAATACGACCACACCAATGGCACAACAGATATAAAATATCGTCATGTGCAGGTCATATACCCGGTTACTGACTTCGGTAACACCTTTGGTTAGGTTGAGTTGGTTTTCCGCGCTCGCAGGTAAGCTCAACATAGCCAACAGTGCCCACAGAGGCTTCATTTTCACGTGACTTCTCCTCTTATTCTTCAATGAGACCGAAAGGCTAATTCCGATCAAAATTCGAAGAACAAAGAGGTAAGCAGAAAAAGGAACAGCATCTCCCCAGAAATCACTTTCTCCACAGACTCTTTGTTATAATTATCGTTGTTATAATATTTTTATAGTCGGGTAGTACATTTATTAACTAATTTACAAAGAAAGATCCAGATCAAATCAAACAAATGGTCAATAAATGAGCTGATCTGTTAAAAAAGGCTGCCGAAGCAGCCTATCAAGGAAGAAACACACTAACGAGGATTTAGTGGAGGTGGGATGTTAGTGTGTTTTTATCAAACAGGAAGTATTGAGTGTGACTTAACTTACTGGCCATTTTGGCGCGCTGCCAGGTGCGGCTTGACACAGAGTCAAGGTAGGCAATAACCATGCTGCTGTTTCCGGCCAGCAATGCTTGCTCTAATGCCCATTCGCAACGCTCCGCAGAATGGCTGCGTAACCAACGAATTTGGTGCTCCGCAACGCCTGATTCAATAAGTTCAGTAATGACATTTTTGTCCCCACCGATAACAGTGACCCACTCACTTGGCTTTTGTTGTAAAGCATTTTGAACAGCGGGTGATAATGCGTCCGATTCTGTCGATTCCGTATGAGCTTCCGGCTCAAATTTAATATCCGTAGGTGCAGCTTTCCACAAACCAGGGTGGTGTAATTTCGTGTTTTGTTGAGTCTTCATAATGCAGCTCCGTTTCTGATAACACCAACCGCCAGACCTTCAATAGCGAATACTTGTGACGCTAAGTCAACGGTGATGGTGGAGAAATCTGGGTTTTCCGGATGTAATAAGACAGTGCGTCCTTTGCGCTC
The DNA here is from genome assembly GCF_002211765.1 of Idiomarina piscisalsi. NCBI lineage: Bacteria > Pseudomonadati > Pseudomonadota > Gammaproteobacteria > Alteromonadales > Idiomarinaceae > Idiomarina > Idiomarina piscisalsi. The sequence continues at coordinate 2,361,679 of NZ_CP022133.1, read as the reverse complement.
AAAGCGCTTTACTGTCACTTCGTCTTCTACCCGAGCAACAATGACTTGGCCGTTTCTCGCTTGCTCCGTTTTATGCACAGCGAGTAGATCGCCGTCGAGAATGCCGATGTCTCTCATGCTCATGCCGTTTACTTTTAGTAAAAAGCTGGCGGCAGGCTGGAATAATGATTCGTCGACTTTGTAATGCCCTTCAACATGCTGTTCAGCCAGCAATGGCTCACCAGCAGCGACCTGACCAATCAGTGGCAGCCCTTCAGCGATATCAAAGTCGTCACCAACTAACCGAATACCACGCGACATGCCCGGCATAATTTCGATAACACCTTTACGCGCCAATGCCTTTAAATGCTCTTCTGCAGCGTTAGCAGAACGAAAGCCAAGCTTCGACGCGATTTCCGCGCGCGTTGGTGGCATACCGGTCGCGTGCAGGTTGTCTTTAATCAGCTCTAATATTTCAGACTGTCTCGGTGTTAAAGGGCGCATATTCGAACCTGTGTTTATGTACAGTGATACTGTGAGTATATACAGGTATTTTCATTTCGCAAGTCATTTCATCAACGACTTTTATTTTTTAAGTTGGTATCCTATAGCTCTGTTTAAAACAGAGGTCGATGTATGAGCAAAAAAAGCCCTTTTTATGCGGTGTTGAAGTATCCATTACGCTGGCTAACACGGTTCGAAGAAATTTGGGACGGCGATGAAACCGATCACAACAGCACGGTACAAAAGCCGGTGGCTTACGTTATGCGCTCGACATCTTCAGCGGATCTTTCCATATTGCAGCGTGCGGCGAAAAAGCGCGGCCTGCCTGATCCGCTCGAGCCACTTGAAGTGAATGGCAAGGAATACAGTCGGGTCATGTACCTGGAAGAGTTTGCCAATGAAACTTCTGAAGAGGCAGTGAAGGAATTTCATCAATTACTAAAGCTACATAAAGACGATACTAAGCTCGATTTGCAGCTGATACCTGCCGGTGTGTTCTGGGGACGTCAGGCGGGTCAGGAAGCGACAGCCGGTAAAGCCATGACAGGCGATCTCGACAATCCGGGGCGCTTCGTAAATTCTGGTTGGTACTCTTCTCAGGTCGTCATGTGTTACTGCGTTTATCACGTAGTGTCAGTCTTGGAAAAATGGCGCATGACTACGGCGCTGATATGCGCATAGCCCATAAATTGGCGCGTGTTGCCCGCGTTCACTTTGTTCGTATGCGCCATGCGGTTGCCGGACCGAAGTTGAGTCATCGCAAAGAGCTCATGGCGCAGTTAATTAACACACCAGCGCTTAAAAAGGCCGTGGCAGACGAAGCGAAAGGTAAGAAAATCAGTGAAGAAGAGGCTCGCAAGAAAGCACTTTCTTACATCGATGAAATTGCCGCAAATTACAGCTCAACGCTGGTACGTCTGCTGGACCGTTTTATGACCTGGATGTGGAATCGCATTTATAACGGGATCCATGTAAAAGGAGGGGAGCGCATACGTCGTTTGGCCCAACAAGGGCACGAAATTATTTATGTGCCGTGCCACCGTAGTCACATGGACTACTTACTACTGAGTTATGTCATTTATAAAGAAGGCCTGGTACCACCGCACATCGCCGCCGGTGTTAATCTGAATTTCTTCCCGGTTGGCGGTATCTTCCGCCGTGGTGGTGCATTCTTTATACGCCGCAGCTTCCGCGGCAACAAGCTTTATTCTGCCGTATTCCGTGAGTACTTGTGCTGGCTATTCCAAAAAGGTTACCCCGTCGAATACTTTAGCGAAGGTGGACGCTCACGAACAGGCCGCTTACTGCCACCGAAAACCGGCATGCTGGCGATGACTGTGCAAGGAATGCTGCGCGACCAGCAACGTCCGGTATCGCTAGTCCCAGTTTACCTGGGCTATGAACACATTATGGAAGTCGCTACTTACCTGAAAGAGCTCAAAGGTAAGGACAAAGAAAAGGAATCGGTTTTCCAAATTCTGAAAACGATTACCAAGCTACGTAATTTCGGTCAGGGCTTTGTCACCTTTGGCCAGCCTATCGACTTGAAGCACACGCTCGATTGCAACGCGCCGGACTGGCATAAGTCAGTGACCCGGGGTGCCGAGGAACCATTAAGACCGAACTGGTTAACGCCGGTGGTCAATGGGTTGGCCGAACGTGTGATGCAGGGGATTAATGATTCGGCAGCGGCAAACAGCGTGAACCTAACCGCTTTGGCATTACTCAGCTCCGAACACCATGCCTTGACCAAAGAAGAGCTTTTAGCGCAGTTGGATGTTTATTTGGGCGTGTTGAAAGAAGTGCCGTACAGTAAAGACATCAGTGTGCCTAAAGAGACGTCGGAAGAGTTATGGCAACAGGCCTTGCGCACCGACAAATTTAAAGTTGAATCGGACACTATGGGCGAAGTTATTTCGCTTGAACGTATGTCGGCTATAGCCATGACGTACTATCGTAACAACATACTGCACATGATGGTGGTGCCAGGCATGGTTGCCTCTATTATTATGGCGAAAAAGCGTGTGTCCGTTGGTGAAATCGTTGAGCGAACGCAAGCTATTTACCCTATGTTGAAAGCAGAGCTTTACTTGAGCCATTCAAAGGATGATATTCCGTTATGGGTGGAAGCGCTATGTGAAGAGCTAGCTCGTCAGCAGTTAATCACCCGTGACGGCAGCGACTGCGTCATTGCAAAGCGCGAAAGCGCCGAATGGTACCGCCTGCGTCTGCTGGCGAACAGTGCCAGTGAAACTCTGCAGCGTTACTGTATTGTGCTAGAACTTCTACAACAGGCACAACCAATAATGCGAGCAGAGCTTGAGAAACAGTCCATTACGCTGGCAGAGCGACTGAGCGCCATTCATGGCATCGACGCGCCGGAATTTTATGATAAGAAAGTCATGGCGACACTCATTGCCAGCTTGAAGCAGCAGGGACTTGTTGAGATCGACGACGATGGTCAACAAATTGCTGCAGAGCCCGTTGGCGCGCTAAGCGACCAAGTCGATGAACTGATTGACGGACCTGTTCTGCAAACCATCAGGCAATCGGTGCAGCAGTTCGTCAATCAGCCGAGTGAATAGCGTTTCGTTTAAACTTAGTACCAGTAATGTAATGCCAGGCCTATAGCGAAAACCATACCGACGTAATGGTTGTGCAAAAAGGCCTGGAAGCATTTCATTGGTTCGCGGTGGCGTATCATCCACTGCTGATACATAAACAATAGGACACTTACGCCAAGCGCTGCCCAGGCTATCCAGTCAGCGGTCAGTATATAAAGCACCCATGCCAATAAACCAATGACCACCAACTGCAGTAAAGCAATAATCAACTTGTCGAAGCGGCCAAATAAAATAGCCGTACTTTGCAGACCAATTTTCAAGTCGTCTTCCCGGTCGGCCATGGCGTATTCGGTGTCGTAAGCGACGGTCCAAACAATATTGGCAATAAACAGCAGTGCGGCGATAAACCATTCGTTCGATTCAAGCGCCGTAAATGCCATGAGTATGCCGAAACTAAAAGCAACGCCTAACACCACCTGCGGCAAATGCGTCCAGCGTTTGCAGAACGGGTATAACGCTGCAACGCCGGCCGCGAGGAAACTCAGCATAACGGTATTGGTGTTGAGCTGAAGCACCAACCCAAAAGCGATAGCGAGCAAAATAAAGAAGCCAATAATCGCTTCCGTTGCGGATATTTTCCCCGCCGGAATGGGGCGCTGTTTAGTTCGTCTGACATGACCGTCGAAGTTACGATCAGCAAAGTCATTGATTACGCAGCCGGCGGAACGCATAACAAAGGTACCCAGCAGAAATATCACCACAATTTTCAATGGCGGATTACCGGTTCCGGCAATAAGCAAAGCCCATATTGTTGGCCACGCCAACAAATAAGTTCCGATAGGGCGGTCAGCCCGCATTAACTGCCAAAATGCCTGAAGTTTTTGTGCTATCACTTTGTTACCTCTAGCGACCCTTCATAAATGGGTGACGACGTTAAAAATATCTCGCTGACTAACAGTTGCTCCCCTGCGGTCGAGAATATTCGGCGGCGACCTAATAAGGGTTTCGAATGGTTAAACCACTGCTGGTTCAGTTTGCCGATAACATGGGATTCCGTCACAGTCGCTATTTCAATCGGTCCTGAGGTTAAGTCGTCTCGTTGAAATAACGAGTCGCCCAGTGAACGGTTACCCAGTTCTGAAAGTTGCAACTGCTCGTTGTTTTCAGCGCTTTTTGCGAAAATACTGCGAGCAAATACCCAGGGTTTATTGTCACAGTATAGCAGCACCTCGCGCACCACTGCCGGCTGACTCTGCTTTAAGCGACGGCGCTCTTCATCATGCAGTAGCATTTCCTGTTGCCCTAATAAACGAACCTCGAAATGCTCGCAATTATTCTTCAGGCGCTGAGTTAACGAGCCCTCGAAGCACAGCCAGTCATGCTGTGTTGGGGTGAGTTCGACCTTGTCAGGAGACTGCCATTTAAGCGGTTCACTGACAGGAAATGTTGGTGCTGGGTATAACTCTGTTGTCATTTGTATTGGCGTTATCAAGCTCTATCGCTATGATAGCAAAGAGGAAACAATTGAACAGCGAAAGCTGGGTGGCTATATGAAACTGATTCGGACGTTAGGTTTAATTTTAACAATGTGCTTGCTGAGTACCGGCGCAAATGCTCAAAGTGACGTTGCGTACTACGGCTTTGAACCTGACATAACAACCAATTATTTAAAAGAAGGTAATGATTACCGCCTTGGCTTTGTGCGGGTGGCTGTGGAAGTCATGGTTCCCGACCCAAGTTATGTGAGTGTGGTGGAGCATCATGCGCCGCTGTTAAGAAACGAATTTATCAGTATTTTGAGCACAGCAACAGAACGGCAGGTGCGCACCATGACCGGGCGCGACCAACTGCGACTCAAATGCCTTGAGCGCGCCAAAGAGCTGATGACTCAGGAAACCGGTAACCCGGTCATTAAAGAAGTCATTTTCACTAAGTATATTTATCAGTAACGAATTTTAGGTGTGGGATTCAGCGCCCGCACCACAAAACCCGCTAAACAACCTGACAGCAGTCCGGCTAAATGCGCTTCGTTAGCCACATTGACCCAAAGCACACCGGTATAACCCAGTGCCAGCCAAAGCAGCATAAAGACAATGAGCCCCGGCGGCAGATACAGTGGTGTCGCCCGGCGGAAGCTATACACCCAACAGAAGCCAAGCAAACCATAAACCACACCCGACATACCGCCAAAGTTTGGACCGTTCATGAGGTACTGAATAACATTCGCGGTAATACCGGAGAATAAGAACAATGCCAGCAGCCAAGACGTGCCGAGCGTCTTTTCAATACGACCGCCCAGGTACCACCACCAAAAAATATTGAACACAATATGAAGCAGTGTGAAATGCATAAAGACCGGGGTGACAAAGCGCCAGGGCTGGTCAAAGGGCAGAGCGTTAAAAAACCGGCTAATTTTTAAAGTTTCGAGCGTTGTTTCCGGCCACATATTTAAAACAATGAAAATCAACACCGACAGCGCAGCAACAACGCGGGTTAGCCAGCCGCTTTGTGCCAGTAACGACAAAGAAATAGGCGCTGAGCGACGAGAAAAGCGAGAGGTGCTTTGTGCCGATGACGGCTGTTGTGTTGGAGCCTGGTCCAGTAACTCCGGGTTTGCCTTACATTGTTGAACTAAGTCCTTGGCGAGCGCCTCGTAGCTGCTTTGGTGCAACCACAGCTCCAGCTGCTCGCCTTTTTCCGTGACACTCACCGGTATGCCGTGCTGACGCAGATATTGGTAAAGCTTTCGCATCCATTCCGGGTCTTTACTGCTCAGCAATCGGCGCATGGTTTATTCCTTGTTAACGTGCTCGGGGTAAGACATGGACCAGGCGGTGAAGCCGCCGTTCATACTACTGACATTATTAAAGCCTTGGGCCGCAATATATTCTGCGGCGCCCTGACTACTAATGCCGTGATAGCAAACCACGATGATGGGTGCGTCTTTGTCGACAGACTCCAAAAACACACCCAAATTACTGTTGTCGATGCGCTGCGCACCCGGAATGTGGCCCATAGCAAAAGATTGAGGGTCGCGAATGTCGGCAAACACCGCGTCACCGGCTTGCCAGTGATCTGCCGCGGTGTTTAACTCCATCAATTCGTAGGTGCGTTCGTTTGAACTCATAGACGTTTAGTCCCAGTTCAGAATGACTTTACCCGACTGACCTGAAATCATGGTTTCAAAGCCCTCTTCGAAGTCGTCGACTGACATTTCATGAGTCAGGATAGGCGAAATGTCTAAACCCGACTGTAACAAGCTGGCCATTTTGTACCAGGTTTCGAACATTTCACGACCGTAAATGCCTTTAATGACCAGACCTTTGAAAATGACTTCGTTCCAGTCGATGGCGACATTCTCCGGTGGAATGCCTAACATGGCAATCTTGCCGCCGTGATTCATGGTCGCCAGCATTTGCGAAAATGCAGAAGGGACGCCCGACATTTCCAGACCAACGTCAAAACCTTCTTTCATGCCCAACTCTGTCATGACGTCAGACAGTTTTTCTTTGCTGACATCGACTGCACGGGTGACACCCATTTTACGAGCCAAGTCCAGGCGGTATTCGTTTACGTCAGTAATAACCACATGGCGCGCGCCAACGTGACGAGCAACCGCTGCCGCCATAATGCCAATAGGGCCGGCGCCAGTAATTAAAACGTCTTCACCGACTAAGTCGAATGCCAGTGCTGTGTGTACGGCATTACCGAATGGGTCAAAAATAGACGCCATTTCATCGGTCACGTCGTCCGGCAGTTTAAACGCGTTCTCAGCTGGCAACGCTAAATACTCAGCAAACGCACCCGGGCGGTTAACGCCAACGCCATAGGTGTTGCGACATAAATGACGACGACCGGCACGGCAGTTACGGCAGTGGCCGCAAGTAATATGGCCTTCGCCAGAAACGCGGTCACCAATCTCAAAACCACGTACGCCTTCACCCATGGCAGCGACTTCGCCCACGTATTCGTGACCGACCACCATAGGTACTGGAATGGTTTTTTGTGACCAGTCGTCCCATTTGTAAATGTGTACGTCGGTACCGCAAATTGCCGTTTTCTTAATTTTAATCAGAATATCGTTATAGCCGCATTCAGGCTTCTCGACATCGGTCATCCAAATGCCGGGTTTGGAATGCAGTTTCGCCAAAGCTTTCATTTCAATACTCCTTAAATCACACCCAGCTCTTTACCAATGCGGGTAAAGGCTTCAATGGTGCGATCCAATTGTTCGCGTGTGTGAGCCGCCGACATTTGCGTGCGGATACGAGCTTTGCCTTTAGGAACGACAGGGAAGGAGAATCCGATCACGTAGATATCTTCTTCCAGTAGTTTGTCTGCCATTTCCGATGCTAAGCGCGCGTCGCCAACCATCACTGGAATAATGGCGTGATCCGCACCGCTCAGGGTAAAGCCGGCCGCGGTCATTTTCTCACGGAAGTACTGGGCGTTTTCCCACAACTGAGCGCGCAGTTCATGGCCATTTTCCAGCATTTCCAGTACGCGAATAGACGCCTGAACAATGGCTGGTGCTACCGAGTTAGAGAACAGGTATGGGCGTGAACGCTGACGTAACCAATCAATCACTTCTTTCTTGCCCGAAGTGTAGCCACCAGATGCACCGCCTAATGCTTTACCTAAGGTGCCGGTGATAATATCGACACGGCCCAATACGTCACAGTATTCGTGTGTACCTTTACCATTCTCGCCTAAGAAGCCAGTGGCGTGGCAGTCGTCCATCATAACCAAGGCGTTGTACTTGTCAGCCAGGTCACAAATGCCTTTTAAATCTGCAATAACACCGTCCATAGAGAACACGCCGTCGGTCGCAATCAGCTTATGACGGGCGCCGTCAGCGTCAGCCTGCTTAAGCTGTGCTTCTAAGTCTTCAAGGTTGTTGTTTTTGTAACGGTAGCGTTTTGCCTTGCTTAAACGGATGCCGTCGATAATACTGGCGTGGTTCAGCTCGTCACTGATAATGGCGTCTTCCGGGCCCATTAGTGTTTCGAACAAGCCGCCGTTCGCATCAAAGCACGACGAATATAAAATGGTGTCTTCGGTGCCTAAAAAGTCACTCAGCTTTTGTTCCAGCGTTTTGTGAATGTCCTGCGTACCGCAAATAAAACGGACTGAAGCCGTACCAAAACCATGCTCGTCCAGACCTTTTTTGGCTGCGGCAATAAGGTCAGGGTGGTTCGCCAGACCTAAGTAGTTATTGGCGCAGAAGTTAAGCACACGGTGGTCATTAACAGTAATTTCAGAACTTTGATCAGAGGTAATGATACGCTCTTTTTTGTATAACCCTTCGGCTTTGGTTTCAGCCAGTTGATCGGCCAGTTGCTGGTAAAACGCTGAACTCATGTTCGACTCCATGTTTTGAAAAATTCGTTACCCTCTAGTTTACTGATGTTAGCCCCAACTCGCATCCTTAATTTCAATTTCGGACTTTTGTTTGGTGTCCAATTGCGTGTACTCTTTAGGGAAATTTGAGCGAGAATTTGTCGGTTTAGGAGAGTTTATGCATCGCCGAGCGATTTACCCAGGCACGTTTGACCCTATTACCAATGGGCATGCAGACCTTATTGAGCGTGCTGCGGCGCTGTTCAATGAAGTGGTCGTTGGTATAGCAGAAAGCCCCAGTAAAAAGCCATTATTCACGTTAGAAGAGCGGGTGTTACTCGCTCAGCAGGTGACCGAAAAGCTCGATAACGTCACCGTAGTCGGCTTTTCGGGTCTGTTGGTGGACTTTGCTCACGAATACGATGCAACGGTGCTTATTCGCGGGCTGCGTGCGGTGTCCGACTTTGAGTATGAATTCCAGCTGGCCAACATGAACCGCCGCCTGGATCCGAATTTAGAAAGCGTCTTTCTAACGCCAGCCGAAGAAAACTCGTTCATTTCGTCGTCGCTGGTGAAGGAAGTGGCGCTGCACGGCGGAGATGTATCTGGCTTTACCGACGCACGAGTGGCGTCGGCCTTAGAGCAGAAATTTGCGGGGAAACGTCCGGGTCAGTAATACCTGACCCGAAACAACTAACTTAACGCTACGTGGTAAAACACGATACTCATGAGCACCGGGCATAAGTAACGAATGTGCCAGCGCAATAATGTCAGCCCGAAACTGCCCGCAGCAATGGCTTTTAGATGATTGCTGCGGCGCCATAACCAACCCACTACCAGTAAGTAGAATAAGCCTGACAGTGGTAACTGGAACTGTGTGACGGCGGTGACAACCCAACCAAACAGTGGCTCGAAGAATAAAATTAATAAGAGTGAGAACACACCAATCAGCACCAGCGATGCCGCAGTAGCAACCGGACGGCTTAACTTGCGCTCCTCAATGCAGTACGACACCGGGACTTCTGCCTGAGCAATGGTCGATGTTAGTGCGGCAATACTCAGCAGACTAAAGAAGGCAAAAGCGACAAAGGGACCGGCAACGCCCATGCTGTTGAAAAGCTCTGGTAGTACTGCAAATATGAGTTGTCCTTCGCCGACCAACTCGGTCCCTTCACCAACGGAAACGCCTAAATGAATACCTGCGTAAAGTGCCGGAATAATCAGTAAGCCAGCTAAAAACGCGATGAACGTATCGAGTGCCGCAACTGACAGGCTCAAACGGCCCAAGTTTGCGCCGGGCTTTAAGTATGATCCGTAAATCATCATGCCGCCCAGACCAATCGACAGCGAGAAGAACGCCTGCCCCATAGCTGCAACCAGAATGCTGGTGTTGGTTATTTGCGTGAAGTCTGGCACTAAATAACGCTCTAAGCCGACGCTGGCACCGGGCAGAGTCATCATGTAAATAATCAGGCCGACAAGCAGAATCACTAATGTTGGCATTAAACGCTTGGACCAACGCTCAATGCCTTTTTCCACGCCCTGGAAGACGACTAACGCAGTGGCGGTTAAAAACAGCCCCGTGAAGATTAAGTCGCGAGGCATGGAGCTGTTCAGTAAGAATGCGGACACGGATGCTAAGCCAACGCCTTTAGCCAAGAAACCAAGGGCGTGAACCACCATCCAACCGGCGACGACGTGATAAAAGCTCAGCATTAAGCACGAGCCCAGTACGTTCAAATAGCCCATTAGCTTGCCGACAGGACGAGCCTTTCCTCCGGAAAGCTGAGTCAGTGACTTAACCGGGTTAGCTTGTGCACTGTGACCTATGAGCAGCTCGCTATAAAGGGCAGGAATAGCCAGAATAAAAATAACGCACAGGTACACGAGTAAAAAAGCGCCACCACCATGGTTGGCGACTTGCGTCGGAAAGCCCCAAATGTTGCCGAGTCCGACGGCGGAACCTGCGGCCGCTAAAATAAAGCCAATGCGGCTATGAAATGAATCACGCATAAATGTCCAAAAAGCTTACTGCCCCTACTTAAGTCAGGCGGGCATTCTAACGAACTGAGAAAATTTTGCCCTATCTTTTTTTAGTCAATCGGGTTACTATTCGCGCCCTGAATTTCAGCCAGTTGCCCAATTACTGAACAGGACGTTTCAAGTAAGCGCAACTGACCTAAACGTTAACGTACAAGACCGTAATCTCAGGAGCCTTACGTCATGCCAAATCTGGATCTGAGCCGCTACGGCATCACCGATGTCGAAGAAATCGTCCACAACCCGTCCTACGACCTGCTGTTTGAAGAAGAAACTCGCGATGACCTGCAGGGTTATGAAAAAGGCACGGTGACGGACTTAGGAGCGGTTGCTGTCGATACCGGAATATTCACCGGCCGTTCACCAAAAGACAAATACATTGTTCGCGACGACACGACGCGTGACACCGTTTGGTGGGCTGACCAGGGTAAGAACGACAACAAACCCTTGTCGACTGAAACCTGGAAAGAACTGAAAGGCTTAGTCACTGAGCAGCTGTCGAACAAACGCTTGTTTGTGGTCGACACCTATTGCGGTGCTAACGAAGACACACGCTTAGCGGTTCGCTTCATTACTGAAGTGGCATGGCAGGCACATTTCGTGAAAAACATGTTCATTCGTCCAAGCGAAGAAGAGCTGGAAACCTTCGAGCCAGACTTCGTGGTCATGAACGGTGCGAAGTGCATTAATCCTAAGTGGCAAGAACAAGAGCTGAACTCTGAAAACTTTGTAGCGTTTAACTTAACCGAGAAAATCCAGTTAATTGGCGGTACCTGGTATGGCGGCGAAATGAAGAAAGGTATGTTCTCAATGATGAACTACTTCTTGCCGCTTAAAGGCATTGCGTCAATGCACTGTTCAGCAAACGTGGGTAAAGAAGGCGACGTTGCTATTTTCTTTGGCTTGTCAGGTACCGGCAAAACCACGCTGTCTACTGACCCGAAACGCGCGCTGATTGGTGATGACGAGCACGGTTGGGACGACGATGGTGTCTTCAACTTTGAAGGCGGCTGTTATGCGAAAACCATCAACCTGTCGAAAGAAGCGGAACCGGATATTTACAACGCGATTCGTCGCGACGCGTTATTAGAAAACGTTGCGGTTGATGAAAACGGCGTTGTCGACTTTGATGACAACTCGAAAACCGAGAACACTCGTGTTTCTTACCCTATTTACCACATCGACAACATTGTTAAGCCGGTGTCTAAAGCGGGTCACGCGAAGAAAGTAATCTTCCTGACGGCTGACGCGTTTGGCGTATTACCGCCGGTCTCTAAGCTGACTAAAGAGCAGGCGCAGTACCACTTCCTGTCTGGCTTTACCGCGAAACTGGCGGGTACTGAACGCGGTGTGACTGAACCAACTCCGACCTTCTCAAGCTGTTTTGGTGCAGCATTCTTAAGCCTGCACCCAACTCAGTATGCGGAAGTACTGGTAAAACGTATGGAAGCTGCCGGCGCAGAAGCCTATCTGGTTAACACCGGTTGGAACGGCACTGGCAAACGTATTTCTATTAAAGCAACGCGTGCTATCATCGACTCTATTCTGGACGGCTCTATTGAAGACGCAGAGTTTGTTGAACTGCCTTACTTTAACCTCGCTATGCCAACTCAGTTAGCGGGCGTTGAAGACAGCAGCATTTTAGACCCGCGTAAAACCTATGAAGACGACGGCGAGTGGGACGTTCGTGCGAAAGACTTAGCCGAGCGTTTTGTCGCTAACTTCGAGAAGTTTACCGACACCGAAAACGGTAAAGCCTTAGTGGCAGCTGGTCCTAAGCTGTAAGCTTTAGCTAACGGTAAAAGCCGCACACTAAAAACCCCGCAACACCATAGGTGCTGCGGGGTTTTTTAATGCCCCGATTTAACGGGGCGATAAGACTTACTTCAGTTGTTCTGCGTGTGGCAGCTCGAACGGAGGCTTCTCTTCTGATTTCTCCATTAAGAACGTGTCCATCCAACGCATGAAACGCATGCTGTAGTCTAACTGTGCAGCCACTTTACGGTTACCATGGCCTTCGCCCGGGTAGAACACCAAGCGTACTGGCACGTTACCGTGAGTCTTCAGGTAACGGTACAGCTCCATCGACTGTGACGGATGCACGCGCGTGTCTTCTTTACCGTGCATAATCAGAATTGGCGTACGTGCTTTCTCTGCATGGAAAATAGGGCTGCGTTCTAAGTACCATTGCCACTTGTCCCACGGGTAGCTACGTGCGTGAACGGCGTGCATTTCTTTAGGGATATCGGTAGTACCGAATTTTGACAAGTTATTGCTAATACCGACAAACATTACACTGGCGGCAAAGTGCTCAGTCTGCGCCGTTGCGCCCCAGGCCGAAGCGTAACCACCGTATGAGCCGCCGGTAATACCCACGCGAGACTCATCAGCAATGCCCATGGCCACTAAGTGCTCTTTGGCATCAACAATGTCGTCGAACTCTTTACCCGCGTAGTCGTTTTGACCAAGCTTCGAGAATTCAACGCCACGGCCTGTGCTACCACGGTAGTTCGGGAAGAACAGCGCATAGCCTTTAGATGCGGCATGCTTAACCGGCGACGCATAGCGATCTAACCAGCCATTGCTGTAATGCGACTCCGGACCACCATGAATGACCATAACGGTTGGGTAGCTTTTACCTTCTTCGTATCCCAGTGGGTAAACCAAAATACCTTCCAGCTCTAAACCATCGCGCGCTTCATAGGTAATGGTTTCCTGACGTGGCATATCAATTTCTGACAACCAAGGGTTCGAGTCTGTTAAGCGCTCCAACCCACCGTTGGCGTATTTAAAAGCTTCGCTTGGGTGAGAAGGGCGGTGTGCGGTTAACACAAACTCAGATTTGCCCGCTTCGCCGTCAATGCTGGTCACAATGGCTTCGCCCGGCTCAACCAAAATGCGGCTTTCCAGGAATTTCAGCGTTAACGCCTGAACTTCTGACTCTGTGCCTTGGTGTCCAAGCCAAACCAACTCTTCACTGGTACGCCAGGTAAAGTCTTTTACCGAGCCTTTGTAGTTCGGTAATACGTTGCGATGCTCTTGTTCGCGAGTGTCGTAAACAAACAAAGAACCCGCTGACGGATCGTTATAGTCTGCCGCACGAATCATGGCTAAGTAACGACCATCCGGTGAGAACTCAGCACGACCCAGCTTGCCTTTAGCCTCAAAGGTTGAAGCCACTTCGCCATCTAAACCAATCAGTTGGTATTGGCTGCTCATATAGTTGTCATCAATAAGCGGGGTCGGTGCCGTGCGAACTAACAGCTGTTCGTTGTTCGGGTGGAATGCCACAGAATAAACTTGCTGATCATCTGGCGTTACGGCTTTCGCTTCAGCGTCTCCCTCACCTAAAACGACGTGATAAACTTGGGTGTAGGTTAAATCTTCTTCATACACTTCGGCTTTAAAGCCCTTTTTCGACAGCTTCTCTTTGTCGCTGTCTTTCGGGCCAGATGACAAGAACACTAATTGTTTGCCGTCTTCGCTTAAGTCGTAACTGCCAATATTGCCGTCGAACTCAAACACCGACTGCACACCACCGCCTTTAACTGGCATGCGGTACAGCTCCTGGTAGTCGTCGCCGTCTTCTTTCGCAGTGAAGTACAAGTACTCACCCTGTGGACCAAAACTGACTCGACCAAACTTTTCAGTTTTACTGAGGTAAGAAGTTTCCTCGCCCGCTGAGTTAATAAGTACTAACTCACTGTAGTCTGAACCATCGTCGTCTTCATACGGCGCACGTGGAATGGAGCGGATAACTGCCGTGAATTCGCCCGTTGGCGACAAGTCCGCCATGCGCACTGCTTCTGTTGTTACGGTATCCATTAGCGTCATTTCGCGGGCGTCGGCATCGACTGCCCAAGCCGCTAACGCGATACCCCCTGCTACACGTAAAAGCATAGTTGTCTCCGTTGTTGTTCTACTATTTAGGTTTACTTCATAAATCGTTTTGTTGCTTCGGCGCCACGCGCAACCAGACGCACTTGCGCTATCGTTGTTTCTGTAATGCGTTCGCGCTCTTCTTCGTTTACGTCAAAACAGTCAGCGCCGGCACTGAATACAATTTTGGCAATGGTGTCCGACTGTAATTCGGCTAACTCACGGGTAAATGACTGTTCATTTACTAAATACTCTTCCAGCTCGGCTTTAAAATGCTCAATTTCACGCACAACCGCTAAGCGAAAGCTGCGCGAACGACCCGAGCGTTCTTGCAGTAGGAGTCTGAATATAGCCGTGTTTTCCGCCACAAACTGCATAAAAGTTTCTACCGATACCCGGATAATAGAGCCACCGGTTTCTATGCGTTGGCGTGCCTGACGCAATAATTGACGCAGCGCTAAACCGCACTCATCAACCAAAGTAAGTCCTAACTCATCCATGTCCCGGAAATGCCGGTAAAAAGAGGTTGGTGCAATGCCTGCCTCACGCGCCACTTCACGCAAGCTTAAGCTGGAAAAGCCCGCCTCAGCACTGAGCTGATTCATCGCGGCATTAATAAGCGCGCGGCGCGTCTTTTCTTTCTGTTTTGCTCGAACCCCAGCCATATTTGTTGCCATCCTTCGCTGTTATTGAACGAATAGTAACACAGGTCTTTACACATTTTCCGCTTGTAATTTGAACGCAAAACCCGTACATTCAGCGAACAGGTGTACGCTGTTTTGTCACCTGACTTTTTTCGTTGTTTTAGGTTATATACATGCAAAAGAATTTTGAAAAACCCCCTCTTATTTGGCTTAACACCCTCGTGTTCTCCATTACATTCGCTATAGCCGCCATTGGTGTTCCTTTATACGCGTTCACCGTCGGCATTGGCGCAGAATTTTGGTGGGTTATGTTTGGTACCGCGTGTTTTGCGGGTATTTCCATCACCGCGGGCTACCATCGTTTGTGGGCGCACCGTACGTACGACGCCAATCCGGTATTGCGCTTTTTATTTGCTATTGGCGGCGCTGTAGCGCTGCAAAACAGTGCCCTGCACTGGTCGTCTGATCACCGTGTGCATCACACGCACGTTGATGACAATGACAAAGACCCGTACTCAGCAAAACGCGGCTTTTGGTATTCGCACATTGGCTGGATGCTGCGTGAGTATCAGGCGAGTCGTTATTCTGACTACGACAACGTCAAAGACTTACAGAAAGATCCTATCGTTATGTGGCAGCACAAGTATTACCTGCCGCTGACGCTGTTCGTGAACTTCGGTTGGCCAATTGCCGCCGGCTTTATGCTGGGCGATGTTTGGGCTGGCTTATTGGTTATTGGCGTATTGCGTCTGGTGCTTAACCATCACACGACCTTCTTTATTAACTCGCTGGCGCATATTTGGGGCAAGCAGCCTTATACCGACAAAAATACCGCGCGCGACAATGGCGTGCTGGCGTTTATGACCTTTGGCGAGGGCTATCATAACTATCATCACATTTTTGCTAGTGACTATCGCAACGGCATCCGTTGGTGGCAGTTTGACCCGACCAAATGGCTTATTCGTGCCAGTAGTTGGTTCGGTTTAGCGCGTAACCTTAAACGCAGCTCGCCGTATCAGGTCGAGCGCGCGAAGCTGCAAATGCAGTTAAAAGTCGCTCGTAAGAAAGCCATGAGCGCACCAGAGTCATTGTTCGAAAAAGCGCATGAGCATTACGAGCAACTGGGTACGCAATTACGTGAATACTACAAAGCACGTAAAAAGCTGCTGGACTCTAAAGCTCAGGACATAAAAGAGCACTTAAACCATGACATTGATGCATTGAAAAAGCAGGTCGATGACATGCGTGAATCTCTTGCTGAGCAGAAGCGTCACTGGAAAGCCTTATTAAACCAAATTCAGCAGCACGCGTAATAGAATTTAGCCCTTCAGTACTTGAAAATGAACAAAATATAATCAATACTGGAGGGTAAATTCTTCGAAGTCAGCACAATTGTGTTTTGTGCAAGTGAGGTGAGTATGGAAATTGGTGCAGCAATGAATTCAGGCCTTCAGGGGATGCAACGTGCAAACCAGCAAGTGTCTGAAGCAAGCCAGGAAATTGCCTCTGCGGCGGGTCGTAATGACGTGCAGCAGCAAGACAACGCCAATACAAATGGTGGTCAGCCAGCTACCGAAACCGCGACTGAAACGGCGCAAAGTGTTAACGCTGCCAGTACAACTGACTCGCTGGTTTCATTAAACGAAGGGCAGACCAACTTTGAAGCCAACACTCGTACAGTAGAAACCGCTGACGAAATGTTGGGCACTCTTATTGATACCAGTGCTTAAGTAGCCGAATGTTCTAGCCATGAATATCACCACAGCGCTACCGGCCATTCCTGTGACATCGGCTCCTCCTATGGAGTCGATGCAGATGGACAATGCCGCAAAAGCGCTGGTCAGTGAACCTACCGCAACTGAAAAGCAAAACAACAGCGCCGACAGCGCAGCTCCCACCTATTCTCCTAACGGTAAAGTCGCTAAAAAAGGCAAAGACTCAGCCGAGGGTGAGGCGAGAGGTGCTGAAGCTAAGGGAGCGGAGTCTGAAGAAGCGAAAGGCGAAGAAAAAGCTGACGCAACTGAAGAGAAAAAGCCAAACGGCCAACAGCTGGACGAGCAAGAGCTCGAAAAAGTTGATGAACTGAAAAGTCGTGATCAGGAAGTGCGCGTGCATGAACAAGCGCATGCGGCTGTGGGCGGGCAGTACGCCGGTTCACCTTCTTACGAATACGAACGTGGTCCCGATGGTAAGTCTTATGCTGTTGGCGGTGAGGTTCAAATTGACGTTAGTCCGGTTCAGGGCGACCCTCAAGCAACCATTCAGAAAATGCAGGTGGTACGTCGTGCGGCGTTAGCACCGGCTCAGCCCTCTGCTGCTGACCGTGCAATTGCTGCGGACGCAACGAGTAAAGCCACGCAAGCTCGTGCAGAGTTGGCAAAACAGCAAGTGCAAGGTGAAGAGGGCGAGCAAGCGCCTGATATCAGCATTAACGCACCCTTTAAGAAAAGCTTAGAAGGTGAGGGCGAAGCTTCGAAAAGTGAATCACCTGACGCTGCAGCACCGGCTGAGCAAGGCAAGAAAACCCTATCTGCGCCAGAGCGCGGCGCTATGGTGGCTTCTTTCTACGACAATAAAGTTCGTCCATCCGTGGACTCATTCAGCGCTACCGCTTAATCCTTTCTCTTATTTATTTCTGTTTCGCTTTTGCAAAAGCGTCGGCTAAGGCATTGCCCATAGCTGCATTTTGCGGCTGCTTGTTTTGCTGACCACGCTCACGCTGAGGCTTGCCTTTATTAGAGCTGCTGCCCTGCGGTTTAGACTTAGCAGCCGGTTTTGCAGAGACTTCATCGTTTAAACGCATGGTTAAACCAATGCGGTTACGCTCTATGTCCACTTCCAGCACTTTTACTTTCACAATATCGCCGGCTTTCACCACTTCGCGCGGGTCGCTGACAAACTTGTCTGCCAGTGCAGAAATATGAACCAGACCGTCCTGATGGACGCCAACATCCACAAAGGCACCAAAGTTCGCCACGTTGGTCACTACACCTTCTAATTGCATGCCGGGTTTCAGATCGCTGACTTTCTCAACACCTTCTTTGAATTCCGCCGTTTTGAACTCAGGGCGCGGGTCACGACCTGGTTTTTCTAGCTCAGACAAAATGTCCGTTACCGTTGGCAGACCAAAGCGCTCGTCGGTGTAGTCCGCGGCGTTAAGGCTTTTTACCAATGAGTGGTTGCCAATCAGCTCTTGCACCGGCAGTTCATTCGTTTTTGCCATACGCTCGACCACCGAATAAGCTTCCGGGTGAACCGCTGAGGCATCTAGCGGCTGTTCGCCGTTGTTAATGCGGAGGAAACCCGCAGCCTGTTCGAACGCCTTCGGTCCCATGCGTGGCACATCTAATAACTGTTTGCGGTCGGCAAAGGCGCCATTGGCGTCGCGGTAATCGACAATGTTTTTGGCCAGAGTTTTTGACAGGCCCGACACGCGCTGTAGCAACGCAGACGAGGCCATGTTCGCATCCACACCGACCGCGTTTACACAGTCTTCTACAACGGCATCCAGACTTTGTCCGAGTTGCGACTGGCTAACGTCGTGCTGGTATTGACCAACACCAATGGATTTCGGCTCTATTTTTACCAGCTCGGCTAACGGATCCTGCAAGCGGCGAGCGATAGACACCGCGCCACGTAGCGACACATCCATATCCGGAAACTCTTGTGCCGCCAATTCCGACGCCGAGTAAACCGATGCACCCGCTTCGTTCACGATAACCTTGGTGGCTTTAATTTCGCTGTGCTGCTTCAGCATGTCACCGACCATTTTGTCGGTCTCGCGCGAGTGAGTGCCGTTACCAATACTAATAAGCTCAACCTTATACTGCTTGCACAGGGTCGCCAGCGTGCGCATGGCTTTGTCCATTTGGTTTTGCGGCTGGAACGGGAACACCGTGTTGGTCGCAACGGCTTTACCGGTTTCATCGACCACGGCAACTTTAACACCGGTACGAACGCCTGGGTCTAAGCCCATAGTGGTTTTAGCACCGGCAGGCGCCGCCATCAGCAAGTCTTTTAAGTTGCTGGCAAACACCTGAATGGCGGCTTCTTCAGCACGTTCACGTACGCGAGCCATAAGTTCGGTTTCCATGTGCAGTGACAGCTTCACCCGCCAGGTCCACTGAATGACCTGACGCAGCCAGTCGTCCGCAGCGCGGCCCTTGTGTTCAAAGTTCAGGAAGTCGGCGATCATCACTTCGCAGTGCGAGCCGGAGGCTTTGTCTTCACTGCCCGGGTCAGCGTCCATGGATAGCTGCAAAAAGCCTTCATTACGGCCGCGCAGCAATGCTAGTGTGCGGTGCGAGGGAATGGTCTTAAACAGTTCAGAAAATTCAAAGTAGTCACGGAACTTAGCGCCTTCTTTTTCTTTGCCCGGCGCAACCGTGCTGGTTAGGTGCGCGTTCTGCCACAAGTGTGAGCGCAAGCGTTTAAGCAATTCCGCCTGCTCGGCAAAGCGCTCCATTAAAATAGCGCGTGCACCGTCTAGTACCGCTTTGGCGTCAGCAAAGCCTTTGTCGGCGTCAACGTAGTCAGCGGCCGCTTGCTCCGGGTTTTGTGTTGGGTCTTTCCACAGTAGGTCTGCCAGCGGCTCAATACCGGCTTCAATCGCAATTTGGCCTTTGGTGCGGCGCTTAGGTTTGTAAGGCAGGTATAAATCTTCCAACTCGGTTTTCGAGTCAGCGGTTTTAATGCTTTGAGCCAGCTCTTCGGTCAGCTTGCCTTGCTCGTCAATCGACTTCAGTATCACCTGACGGCGGTCATCCAGCTCGCGCAGGTAGTTCAGGCGCTGGTGCAGCTGGCGTAATTGTGTGTCGTCTAAACCGCCGGTGACCTCTTTACGGTAACGGGCAATAAAAGGCACCGTCGAGCCTTCGTCCAGCAACTGGATAACAGCGGCAATCTGACGCTCGTCGACCTTCAGTTCATTAGCAAGTAATTGCGGTATCTGGCTCATAGTACATCTCTTGGTTTTAAAACGTTACGACAAATAATGGGGACGAATACTATCACGAATTGACTACGCGGGCTGTTGGTAACTTATCTTATTAATGAACCAGGTCTTGGTGCCCTGCGGCGTGCGTACCTCGGCCTCGTCGTCCACCTCTTTCTTCAGCAGCGCACGCGCCATGGGCGAGTCAATCGACACCGCGTCTTTGCGATCATAAATTTCATCCGGCCCGACAATTTGAAAGGCGCGAACGTTCTCGTCCTCATCCTCAATTTCCACCCAAGCACCAAAAAACACCTTACCGTCCTGCTGCGGCGAATAGTCCACCACCTTCACTTGCTCCAGACGCTTGGTTAAGTAGCGAATGCGACCATCAATTTTGCGCAGCTTCTGTTTATTGTATTTATAGTCTGCGTTTTCAGACCGGTCGCCGAGACTCGCCGCCCACGACACCTTCTCCACGGTTTCGCGCCGCTCCACCCGCCAAAGGTGCTCGAGCTCCTTCTGCAACATTTCGTAGCCCGGCCTAGTAATTAAATTGGTTTTCATACGCTGATTCATTGGGCCTGCGTTGAATGATTAGGGGATTTTACTGGGTTATGTGTGTGAAAGAAATGGTCATGGAGCTAGCCTAACTTGCGGTTCACTTTTGTAAGCAATAGTGCATAGCTTGTTGTTGTATTACATGTTTAGCTCGTTTAATGTCAATTACATAATAAAAACGTAAAGTTAGATATTGCGCACTTCTGAGACGGGGAATGAGCATGCTCGAATTGCATTGCTTGTTTTGGGTGTTTTTTGGAAAATAAAATGGCTTATTAAAGGGTTATGAAAAAATGCCGCAATTTGATGAATGCATAAAATGCGCATGCGCAATATACAAATGTTATACATAAGGACTCAGTGTGATACGAAAACTATTTCTGGTTTTAGTAATTGCGTCAATTCCAGCGCTCGCTTGGTCATATGCAAAGCCGTTAAGGTTACTTCTGCCTCATTTAAATGGAGTGACGTGCAACGGCTCAGTGTGCGTGGAGGATACGAGGGGGATGTATCAAGCTATTGAGCTTTATGGCTCTGCGGTAAAGAACATCTCTGCAGCTCAATTTCCACTTAGGGCTAGCCCCACGTTTGTTTATTGCTCTACTGCAGAGTGCTACCAGTCGTTTGGTGGAGTAAATGAGCGAGCGATTTCTTATCCGTTTCTCGGTACGGTTATAGCTCCTGAATCGTGGCAACGCTACATCACTCAGCACGAATTGGTTCATTGGTTCCAATTTTATGAAATTGGCCCTGTTTCGACCATGATGAAACCTGAATGGTTTAGAGAAGGTATGGCGTATGTGTATAGCAACGCGCCGGAATCAGACATTCCAGAGCATTACTTGCCAATGATGGTAAAGTACGACGAGTGGCATTCCGATAAATCTTGGTCTGAAGTAGTTCAGGACGCAGGAGACCTATAATATGCATAACCAAGCCATCAAGTACGCTCCCTTCGGTCGCCCGACGCTCGCAAGCTCGCGCGGCTTATGGTGGCGTTATGCACTATACGGTCGAATATGAGTAGCAAATGAGAGTCCATTTGAGTACAGCAACGGTGACGTCACATGAAAATAGGCGTCAGTCGATGAATTTGCACTTTAATCCCGTGGTGCTGTTCGAGGGTAGCTGGCCCTTTCCTGTAGGTCATTTGAAAGACATAAGCTGGAGCATAGAGGCCGAACCGATAGGTAGGCATGACTTTGAGTTCACCACCAGTTGCGATTCACCGTTTGAAGTGGAGAATGATCGGAACTATATAGAATTCTTTCTGAGCAAGAAGAGCGTGCCATTTCAATATGACTATTACCCGTGTCAGATAATCTTTTCGGCCATATTGGACTCTCCTCATTCTGGTCCGATAGAGATAGATCGCCGGTTTTTTGGTGTAGTTAAAACAGTGTGGTCCAGAGGGCTACGCTAAAATGCATAACCAAGCTAGGCACAACGACGGCTTTTTCGTTGCGGCTTCGCCTCCACTACAAAGCCGCGCGTGCTGGCGGCGTTAGGTGCAAAAGAAGGGAGTTTCATAGATGGGATTTTATATTCGCAAAGCTATTAGCGTCGGCCCCTTCAGGTTCAATTTATCGAAATCCGGCGTTGGCGTATCAGCAGGAATCAAAGGGCTTCGATTCGGTACTGGGCCTCGTGGCAATTACGTCCATATGGGAAGGGGGGACTTGTATTACAGAAAAACTTTACCCTCGGGTTCCAGCGGAAAAAATGACGCACCAAATAGCCATGAATTTGAGCAAAGTGACGTCAATATTAAACATGAGCCTTTAAAAGAAATAGAGAGTGCCCATGTCGCGCAAATGGTTGATTCATCATCTACCGATCTTGTCGCTGAAATGAATGGCAAACGAAAGAAGATGAGAATTTGGCCGTCTATAGCAGTATTCGGTACTATTATTACGGTTATCGCCTTTCAGAACTCAGAAACGCCAACCCTCGCATTTATTGGGTTGGTCTTAACTGTCGCCCTCACTGTTATTGCAGCTATCAAGGACAGTTTAAGAAAAACAACGGTTCTATTTTTTGAGCTTGAGCCTGAAATTGAGGCGCTATACCAAAAACTACATGATTCCTTCGGTCAGCTTTCATCGTCGTCGAGTAAATGGCATGTAGAGGCAGAAGGTGCTGTGAAAGACAGAAAGCGTAATGCTGGTGCCGCGAGTGTAATCAAACGAACCTCAATATCACTGGACATCGGAAATCCACCGTATGTAAAAACCAATGTTTCAGTGCCATCCATTCCAGTTGGCAAGCAAACCTTATACTTCTTTCCTGATAAGGTGCTTATTTTTGAGCCATATGGTGTTGGCGCTGTGAGCTATCCGAACCTTAGAATTTCAGTGGAAAGCACAAGGTTCATCGAAGATGGAATTGTCCCAAGGGATGCAAAGGTTGTCGATAGAACTTGGAAGTATGTTAACAAACGGGGCGGTCCTGACAAACGCTTTAAAGATAACCTTGAACTGCCAATTGCCTTATACGAAGACCTGAACTTCACGAGTGACACAGGGTTAAATGAACGAATTGAAATATCAAGAGTTGGTCATGGGGATGGCTTTTCAAGTGCTATCGCTATGTTGGCAAAAAGCATCTAACAATGGGCTCCAAGGGACGCTGAGCGCCCCTGAGCCTAGGCGTTATAAACTATTCATAATTTGGAAGTATCGTGAAAATAATTAGAAGCAAAGAATTCAAAGCTGAACGCGCCTGGGGTGCAAAAAGCATCGCCAATATGAACGGAATTACGACTCGCTTGCATTGGACTGATAAGCCCTATAAATGGCATGTAAATGATGGCGAAGAAGTATTTGTTGTTTTGGATGGCGTTGTCGAAATGCTCTTTAAAGAAAATGGGCTTGAGCAATCAGCGATGTTAGAAACAGGAGATATTTTCTATGCGTCTATTGGAACTGAGCATGTTGCGCATCCTCGCGGAGAAGCACGAATTTTGGTCGTAGAATCCGAAGGAAGCGTATAGCAAACGCTTAAGCGGGCGTTATATAGACAGGAATCACACTGGTGAAAATTAAAAGTACCTGTAACGTTTTGGCCTTGGCGTTATTCGTATCGGCTTGCACATCGGGACGTTTGGAATATTTCACCGCCGAGGGCGAACGAAAGGTTGCATGCGAAACGGAATACACATGGCAGCCGAGTGTTGATAAATATGCGGTTGAATATGTTCTGGCGCATTGCGCTCAAGAGGCGGTATCCAGAGGCTACACGGTCGAAGATACCGCGCTTCTCGAAAAGGATTTGTCGGTTCCGCTCCCTCCCAAAGGAAGAGCGTGGAGCCATGACCTAGCAAAGCAGTATCATTCAAACGGGATGCTGACGGATAAAGAATATGGGTATCTCATCGCCTATTTAGATCTCGGTCATGATAGTGATTGAGCGTGAGCGGCAAACACCAACATGATAAACATCAGAAAATATAACGAAGCAGGGGCGCCGGGTGATGGATTTATTTAACAGGTGATGTCATGACTCAAAAATATTACGGCTCGTGTCTTTGCGGTCGTGTCGGCTACGAGGTGAGTGGTGACTTCGGCGCATTTTATTTATGCCATTGTAGCCGCTGCCAAAAAGGTACCGGCTCCGCTCATGCGGCTAATTTGTTTGCTAAAGCAGGGTGGTTGGTTTGGCTTAAAGGCGAAACGAACGTAACGCATTACCAACACACAGGCTCGCTGCATATTAAGAGCTTTTGTCAGTCTTGCGGCTCTGCGCTTCCTACATTCGCGGAGTCCATTAATTGTGTTGTGGTGCCTGCCGGTAGCCTCGATACGCCGATATCAGTTAAGCCTACGGCTAAGATCTTTGTTGCTGACTGCGCCGCCTGGTCAGTTGATTTAAGTAATGTGCCGAGTTACGACGCGTTACCTGGGTAAGGACCACGACTAAAGGAATAAAGCCATGAGAGAAATATTACAACAAAAAACCGCCTTTGCCTGGGTCTTACTGACGACCTGCGGCCTTCTATTTATCCCGTTGGTTGCCATGCAGTTTAGCAACGATGTTCAGTGGGCTCTCTCCGGTTTCGTGATAATGGGTGCGTTATTGTTAGTGGTTGGCTCTTCGCTAATACTTCTCGCTCGAAAACTGTCCAAAAAGCAATTCCGGCATGCAGCCATTGTCGTCTTACTGGGCTTTATTTATGTTTGGGCTGAGCTGGCTGTCGGTGTCTTTTTCTCGTTCGGCAGCTGATATTTGATGCCTACTTTATCACTAGATTGAGCCAGCCTCACCACCCTCAATAGCGTAAAAATTCCGTCAGTGCTTTGAAGCTCCTCTGCAAAGCCCTTATAGTGAAATCAACACTTACAAAAAACGGACTGAACAATGCAGCATGCGCTGTTAGTGGTGAACCCGAAAAGTCGTGATGGTCACGCTGACGAGCTTGACGACGCTATTGCGTTATTTCGGAGCGCTGGCGTTGAAGTAGACGTGTGTGTGACGGAAAGTCCCTCGGATATGGTGTCCTGCATTGAAAATTACGACAAGGAAAACGGTGTCATTATAGTCGCCGGTGGTGACGGAACCATTAGTGCAGCGTTAGAGCCAGCTCATAAATACAATCAGACCTTGGCGATTTTGCCGATGGGCACGGCGAATGACTTAGCGCGTTCGTTAGGCGTCCCGCAGGATATTGTGCAAGCAGCCCGGGTTATTGCGAACGACAAGCGTGAGCGCATTAACCTTGCAAAGGTGAATAACCACTACTTTGTGAATGTGGCGCATATTGGGCTGGGTGTAGAGGTCACGCACGAGCTTACCTCAGACATGAAAAAGTACTTTGGTGTGTTCGCGTATCTTGGTGCCTTTATTCGTGTCATTAAACGCAATAAAAGCTTCAGGGTCAGTATAAGCGCTGACGGCGACGAAGAGCGCTTAAGAGCAATTCACTTAGCGGTGGGTAATGGTCGCTTTTACGGTGGCGGCAATATTGTGGGCGAAGACTCGACCCTGTTAGATGGGCAACTGAACTTATTTTGTTTGAAGCCTCAGCGCTGGTGGCAGTTGCTGTTACTGGGTTTTAATTTGCGAAATGGTAACTTGCGGGTGGCCGAGCGTGTGGTGTGTAAAAAAGTCCAAAAAATGAGTGTTAAGGCGTCAAAACCCAAGCAAATTCATGCCGATGGTGAACATAAAACCGATACGCCCGCTGAATTTGAGGTGATACCGAAAGCAATAGAGGTTATTGTGGGCGATATGCCGAATCCAACGAAGAGCAAGGAATAATATGCCGATTTTACGCACAGATGATCAGGCCGATAGTATCGAAATTCTAAAGCTGATTGTTGAGACCAAGGACTACTACCGAGAAATAGCGAACGTGCTGGAAGACGGTGAGCTGGCGAATAAATTAGAGACCATTGCTGACGAACGAGCGTCTTTTATAGAGCCGTTTGAAAAGGTTGTTAAAGAGCTGGGAGAGCTGCCGGCCAAACCCGACCCCGACAAAACGTTGATGCAGGTGATTGAAGGTGAACTGACAAAATTGTTCTCGGTCGATGCGAAAAACGCGATTCTGGATAAGTGCCTGCAGGAAGATGAAGCGCTGGAAACCGCTGTAAAGAACACCCAGCTGGGTCAACAGTCTGCGGAATATCAAAGGCTGCTTGATGAACTGACCGAGAATATTAGCGATACGGAAAAGACGGTTCACGCGTTGAAAGGGTAATGTTTTTGTTTGTAAAACGTTAAAAAAATACTGCAAAGCGACGTAAAAAAGGTCAAAATTAGCCATTACTCGTTCAATTGAAACTGCTTTAGCAGGGAAAGCATTTGTCACAACAACAAGAACAAAATGACATACATTGGCTAACGGGTCAGTTTTGCGATAGGCAAAAAGAGCTAAATTACCGATACTTTATTGCCCCCAATGTTCGCTCTGACGCGCGGCTGGCGTTAATTCTGGCGTCCGCTATTTTTGCCATGTTCGGCATTACCGACTACAACCTTCTCGGGCTTACTCAAGAATACTACTTGCTGCTGACCATGCGTATTACGGTAGTGAGCTCGTGTCTAGCGATAGCGTTTATTATTGGCAAAACCGGCGGTTATGCTAAAAAAGCCTGGCTACACGCCTTGCCGCTTTGGATTTTTGCGATAGGTATTATTCTTATTGTGCCACTGCGTCCGGAGAGCATTGGCACTCAGGTTACTGCCATTGTAGTTGCTTTAATCGCGTTCTATTTGCTGATTCCTAATTTATTGACGGTAGCGGCGCTGGCGAGCGCGTTTGTGAGTATTACCTTTTTGGCAGCCGCGATGATGTATGCCGGAGTGAGTGCGGAAGGGGCTGTTCGGATAGGTCTGTTAATTGCAATGGCCAATATCGTCGGCTATTCGTCACTTCGGCGCTTAGAGCGGCTGCAGCGAAAGCAATATGCGTTACTGAATGAAGAACGTGATCAAAACCGGAACTTGCTTCAGGAAATTAAGCACCGCAAGTCGCTGGAGGCGCAGCTCCGTATGGTGGCAGAACGTGACACGCTGACCGGTGTGGACAGCCGAAGTCACTTTATGAAGCGGGCGGAAGCTCTGCTGCAACGGTCTCGGTTGGAAGGTGCGTCGTTTTGTTTGTTCATGATAGACGTCGATCATTTCAAGAAAATTAATGACACTTGGGGTCACACTCGTGGCGACGTCATTCTGACCAAAATAGCCGCAGTATGTCAGCAGTCACTTCGTCCAACCGACATTATTGGCCGCTTTGGTGGTGAGGAATTTGTTGTCGGTTTGCCCCATACAAGCCCTGCTGATGCCACTGTCGTGGCCGAGCGCTTAAAGCACAATGTCGAAGCACTCTCTTTAGACAATGAATTTAAAGACCTGCAACTGAGCGTGACCATAGGCGTTGCTGTTGCCACTCCGGAAGACGACCTCGATGCACTCATTACCCGCGCCGACAACAGACTGTATGAAGGCAAGCGCGACGGGCGGAATAGGGTGGTGTCGTCATCCTAGAAAGGACAAAAAGCATTGATATCTAAACTGCCTAAATGGATTGAGTACGGGGCGTTTGTGCTAGCCTTTGTTGCCGGGTGCATTAACGCGATTGGTTTGCTTGGCTTTGAGCACCAAGCGGTGTCTCATGTTTCAGGTACTGCCACGTTATTTGGTACCAGTATGTTGACTAGCTCTTTCGGGGATATTTTGCATTTAGCGGGAGTGCTGTTCTCGTTTTTTGTTGGCGCAGGTCTTTCGGGTTTTTTACTTCACGGAACACGATTAAAGCTTGGCCGGCATTACGATACGGCGCTTGCGCTAGAGTCACTGCTGATATTTGCCTCTTTTTACTTGCTGTCCGAAGGGTCTATTTACGGACATTACACTGCTTCATTGGCTTGCGGCATGCAGAACGCCTTGGCGACGACCTATAGTGGTGCCATTGTGCGAACCACCCACCTGACCGGTATATTTACTGATTTAGGTATCATGTTTGGCGCCATCATGCGTGGCGAAGTCTTTGATAAAAGAAAAGCGATATTGTTTGGGCTCATTATTGCCGGCTTTATCAGTGACGGAACGTCGGGCGCCTATTTGTTCACACAGCTGCAGTTCCAAGCCCTGCTTGTGCCGGGGCTTATCTGTTTAATGCTGGCAGCTTTGTATCGTTTGCACTACAAACGTATCCGCGAAATTTGAGCCTTCTGGTAACTTGCCTAACTTCCTGTTCCATCAACAAATTTGACCTATCTGAAGCCTCTATTACACTTGATGCAAGTAGTGTTACTATCGAAGAAACTCAACAACACATTTCGGTGAATGTCATGAAAACGGATATTTTTAAGTCGGCGCTAACGGCGTTTCTGCTGGCCGGTCTACTAGGATCACCGGCTTTGGCTCAAGAGTCGTTCACCGTAATAAAGCAGCCAATCAATGAAGCGTTAAGCCTGGAAGGCGTGGTTGAGGCTATTAACCAAAGCACTGTGTCAGCGCAAACCTCGGGGACTATTGTTGAGCTACCGGTGGATGTCGACGATGCGGTAGCTGCCAACCAGCTCATTGTGCGCCTGGATGCCACAGAACAAAAAGCGCGACTGAATCGAGCGGAAGCGAATTTAGAAAGCGCTCAGGCGACATTGAGCGATGCGCAAAAACGTTTTAAGCGCATTAGTGAACTGTATGAACAGAATGTCGCTTCAGAAGCTGAAAAAGATGAGGCAGAAACGCAACTGGAAACCAGAAAAGCTGGCGTCTCTGACGCAAAAGCCGCGGTAGAAGAAGCTCAAAAGCAGTTGAGCTACACCGAAGTGCGAGCGCCATACGCCGGTATTGTTACGGAACGTTTTGTTGAATTAGGCGAGTCAGTTCAACCGGGTCAGCCGCTGATGTCAGGGCTTTCACTGGAACAGCTAAGAGTGGTTACCGAGTTACCTCAGCAATACGCAAGTTACGTGCGCGATAACCGCAAAGCAGACGTTGTTACTGATGATGGTCGAGAATTGTCGATTGCCTCTATGACTTTTTACCCCTACGCAAGTGAGCAGTCACACACATTCCGACTGCGTTTGAACTTACACGATCCCGAAGGCGCCTTATTCCCTGGTATGTTGGTAAAAGTGAAAGTGGCGGTTGGTGAACGTAATGCCTTGCTTGTACCCAAAAACGCTTTATTGATAGAAGGCGAATTTCGGGGAGTGTATGTTTTGGGGGAAAGCGATACGCCTCAGCTGCGGCAGGTGCGCGTTGGTGAACGCACAAACGGTCAGGTGGAAATACTGGCTGGCTTAGCCGAAGGCGAGCAAGTTCTCGCGTCCGCGGAGGCCATGCTCGATGAGTAACAGCGATAAAAAGCTGGGGCCGTCTGGCGTTATCGCCGATATTTTCCAGCGTTCGGAACTCACTCCACTCATATGCTTGCTTGGCATTGTTATGGGGATTGTGGCTGTGCTCATTACCCCGAAAGAAGAAGAGCCGCAAATTGACGTCACCATGGCTGACATTATGGTGGGCTTTCCCGGCGCTTCTATGCAGGAGGTTGAGCAGCTTATTGCCATACCGGGTGAGCAAATTCTCAGCGAAATGCCTAAAGTAGAGCACGTTTACTCGGTGTCTCGTGCAGGTCAGGCGGTACTGACGGTGCAGTTTGAGGTGGGCGTGCCCAGGCAGGAAGCGCTGGTTACGCTTTACAACAAGACACAGTCGAACGTCGACTGGTTCCCTCCGGGGCTAGGTGTTATGCAGCCGGTGGTAAAACCCCGCAGCATTGATGACGTGCCGATAATGACGCTCACACTTTACGACAAAGATCAGGTAAAAAGCGCGGAGCAATTAACGGCGTTGGCGCACCGGCTGGAAATTGCGTTAAAACAAATTCCGGGTACGCGTGACATTAAAACGCACGGTGCTGTACGTCAGCATGTCAATGTTGAAGTGGATAGCAGTAAGCTTTCGGGTTACGGCTTAACGGTGTTAGACATAAAACAAGCCATCGATGCGTCAAATACTGCGGGGCCGGAAACGCGGGTAACGCAAAATGGCTTGTCGGTACCGTTTCAGGCCGGTGGCTTTCTGCAGTCAGTCGATGATATGAAGTCTTTAGTGGTCGGCACCGAGAAGGGGCGCCCCATTTATCTGACCGATGTTGCTGCTGTTAAAGACAGCGGTAGCCAACCGGCGCAGTCTGCTTTAATGGGTGGTGTAGATAACGACTCTCAGGTGTATCCGGCGGTGACGTTGGCGGTGTCTAAAAAGCCGGGCGAAAATGCCATTGATATAACCAATGCGGTTCGGCAGCGGCTGGCTGAATTAAAGAACGAACTGCTCCCGCCGGATATAGAGGTATCTGTTACGCGCGACTATGGTAAAACAGCGACCGATAAGTTTAACCAGTTAGTGTCAGATCTTATTTCTGCGACGGTGTCGGTGATATTGCTGGTGTTGCTGAGCATGGGCTGGCGCCAGGCCGTTATTGTCGGCATTGCGGTCATGGTGACCCTGCTGTTTACCCTGGTGTTCAGTTGGGCATGGGGCTTTACCTTAAACCGGGTGTCATTGTTCGCACTCATTTTCTCAATTGGCATTTTAGTCGATGACGGCATTGTTATTACTGAGAACATTCACCGACGAGTACGCAACTCCAAAAAAGCCTTGACTGAAACTATTCCCAAAGCCGTTGATGAGGTGGGGTCGCCAACGATTATGGCAACGCTGACCATCATGGCGGCGTTAATTCCTATGGCCTTTGTCAGTGGGTTAATGGGCCCTTATATGAGCCCAATTCCGATTAATGCGTCTGCCGGCATGGTGTTTTCTCAGTTAATGGCCTTTATTGTGGCGCCTTGGCTGGCGCTGCGGCTGTTAAACAAAGAGCGCGGCAAAGACAGTGAAGATGAAAGTGACTCGGCAGCCGGCACGTCAGATAAACTCAAAGCGGTTTTCGAGAAGCTATTAAGACCGCTGTTAGGCGACAAGCGCAGGGGAAGGCGAGCTCTGTTTGGTGCCGGTGTTTTTGCGTTATTAATTTTGGTGATGCTGTTACCGGTGTATAAAGGTGTCATTCTCAAGATGCTGCCCTTTGATAATAAGTCAGAGCTGCAAATTGTGGTTGATATGCCCGACGACGCTGCTATGGAAGAAACGCAGCGACTGCAGGTTGCGCTAGGTAATTATTTAACCACTGTCGACGAAGTGGATAGCTGGCAAGCGTATGCGGGGAAGGCATCGCCCATTAACTTTAATGGTTTGGTGCGTCAGTATTATCTGCGGAGTCAGCCTAATCAGGGCGATATTCAGATTAATTTAAAAAATAAAGAAGAGCGTGAGCGCGCTTCGCACGAGATTGCCCGTGATATACGCTCGTCGTTAACCGACATAGCTCAGCCTTTTGAAGCGGCAATAAAAGTGGTTGAAGTGCCGCCGGGACCGCCCGTGTTAGCACCAATAGTGGCTGAAATTTATGGCGGGAATGCAGAGCAGCAAATTGATTTAGCTGAAACGATTCTGGCTAAAATGTCTGACGTTAGAGGGCTTGTCGACAAAGATTCAACCGTAACCGATGACGTTGCTCGCTGGTTCCTGATGATTGATCGGCAACGTGCCGCACAACTGGGCATTTCTCAACAGCAGGTGACTCAGTCATTAATGCTGCTTATTAATGCGCAGCCAGCGGGCTATTTACATAAAGACACAGCGAAGTATGCCGTCCCTATACTGGTACAGTTAAATGAAGGTGCTAAAGCACAGAAACAGCAGATACTCTCGCTTAATGTTCGCTCACAAAACGGTGCTATGGTACCAATATCGTCGTTTGCCTCTTTGGAAACAGAGCAGTGGCAGGGCAGTCGTTACCACAAAGACTTGCAGCCGGTGACTTATGTGCAGGCAAATATGGCGGGCGAAACTGACTCACCCATATACGGCATGTTTGAGCTGGTCTCATTAATTGATGAAATGGACAACCCACCGGAGCAGTTTTTTATCAACCAACCTTCCGCAAACGGACCGGTTGCTATTAAGTGGGACGGTGAGTGGCAAATTACCTACGAAACCTTCCGAGACATGGGAGTTGCGTACAGCGTGGGTATTTTCATGATATTTGTACTGCTGGTTGCTCAATTCCGTTCGTATTTGATGCCGTTAATTATTATGTCACCAATACCCTTAACTCTGGTGGGTATATTGCCGGGTCATTGGTTACTGGGGAAAGAATTCACTGCCACTTCTATGATAGGTATGATCGCCTTAGCCGGTATTATTGTGCGAAATTCCATTTTGCTGGTGGTGTTTATTCGTCAGCTTATCGATGAAGGTTACTCACTGGAAGACGCAGTGGTGCTTTCCGGCGCTGTACGTTTAAAACCAATAGTATTAACGGCAGTATCGGCTATGATAGGTGCATACTTCATTTTGTCTGACCCTATATTCAATGGTTTAGCCATTTCGTTGATGTTTGGTCTAGCGGCATCGACGCTCTTAACCGTTCTGGTCGTTCCGCTGCTGTATTATGGACTTTATGACTATTTAGCGGACAGTAAAGGGCATAAACGTGACCGTTAATTATTTGCGACTATTCATTTTGCGTTATATCCGATATCTGCTGATACCGTTTGCGGTTGTCAGTGCATCGGTAATGGCACAAGAGACTGCATTGAAAGTCGGTGTCTACCACAACCCGCCAAAAATCATGTTCGATGAAGATGGCGAACTAAGCGGTATTCATGGTGACTTATTAATGCTCATTGCAGAGCGTCATGGTTGGCAGCTTATTCCGGTTGAGTGTGAGTGGGAACAATGCTTGCGTCAGTTAGAAGCTGGCGATATTGATATCATGCCGGACGTTGCTAAAACGTCCGCGCGCGGCGACAGGATGTCCTTTCATCGTGAGCACGTATTGCTCAGTTGGTCTCAAATCTACGCGAGTGAAAAAGCGGGTATTACAAACGTTCTTGACCTTAATGGAAAGAAAGTCGCGGTATTAAAAGAATCAGTGCAGCAAAAACATCTACAGAATATTATTGCCAGCTTCGAGCTATCAACTGAGCTTGTCCCTGTAAATTCATTTGCGGCAGGCTTTGAAGCCGTTAATAACCAAGAAGCTGATGCGGTAGCAACAAATCAGTTTTTCGGAAATCAGCAAGTCGCGACGCGCAAAATTGAAATGACACCCATTATGTTTTTGCCTAATAAATTGTACTTTGCCATGCGCCAAGGTAGCGGTAGTGAGGTGCTGGATACGATTGATCGTGACATTCGCCAGTTAAAAGCCGATAAGCAGTCAGAATACTACCAAATTATAAAAAACTGGAGCTCGCAACAGCAACCTATTCAAATTCCTACTTATTTCTGGTGGCTACTCGGATTATTAGCTCTGGGGTTATGTGTTGGTCTGTTATTTAACTACGAATTGCGCAAAAAGGTCCGTGAGAAAACGTCTGAGTTAAAAGAGAATAAACAACGGTTAGACACGATTTTAGGCAGTGTCGATGCCTATATCTTTATTAAAAATACGAAACTACGCTATGAATACGTGAACCAGCGAGTGCTTGACCTGTTTGACAGAGAAGAAAGCGATATTCTCGGAAAGGATGACTACGACTTATTTGATAAAACGACAGCCGATGAGCTGGTTGAGGCAGACCGAAAAGTGCTTTCCACGCAAGAGCGCTCGGCACAAGCCGAGGTGAATTATCTGCCCGGCGACAAAACACCACACCATTACTGGTCTACCAAAGTACCTTTATACAATGCTAGTGACGAATTGGTCGGCATATGCGGCATTTGTACCGATGTCTCCGAATACAAGCAAATGAAAGAAGAGCTGGACTCTTTGGCGTACTTTGATCCGCTTACAGGGCTTGGTAACAGACGCTTTATGCTCGATAGGTTACGTCAGGGGTTAAAACGTTATACGAAAGAGCACAGTGACGGCGCGTTAATTCTGCTCGATATTGATAACTTCAAGCACTTGAATGACAGACGGGGTCACGGAGTGGGTGACGAGCTGTTGATTCAGTTTGGTCAGCGTTTGGAACAAGAATTACGCCAGCAAGACGACGCGGGGCGCCTGAATTCTGATGAGTTTATGGTGTTTTTACAGCAGCCCCGTAATGGCAATTATGTCATGGTGGAAGAGCTGAGAGAACGCCTCACGACCTTGTTGAATAAGTTGACTGCACCTTATGTACTGGATGGGGAAGAAGAACAAGTGTCTGTCAGTATGGGCGTTGTGTTGTTGTCAGATGCCGCTTCCGAGAAAGAGATATTACAAGCCGTTGACTTGGCATTAACTCAGGCCAAAGAAGCGAGCGGGCCGCACTTGCAGTTCTTTAATGCTGGTTTGCAGAGACGGTTTGCGCACCAGCAGGCATTGTTGTCTGCGTTAAGAAAAGCGATAACTGAGGAAGCGCTGCAAGTCTATTATCAACCTCAGTACGAACGTGTGAGCGGCTCGAATCAAATAACGTGCATGGGTTACGAAGCGTTAGTGCGCTGGCATGACGATGAATTAGGTTGGATATCGCCGGGTGAGTTTATTCCGCTGGCGGAAAGTGAGGGGTTAATGCGCAGTGTGCATAAGCTCGTAGTAAAAAAAGTACTAGCGGATACACCAACGTTGCAAACTTTGAACCCAGAGAAACCAGTACGAGTAGCTATTAACGTAAGTGCTAGTCAGTTTAAGCACAGTAAGTTCGTTGATGACATGAACCAACAAATGAAAGTTGCCGGGGTATCAGGGTCTGCCATTGAGTTGGAAATTACGGAGAGTTTACTCATTGATGATATTGAGCAAACGGCTAAAACCATGCACGAGCTGAAAGAGTCTGGTATCACATTCGCTTTGGATGACTTTGGAACGGGCTATGCGTCGCTGGGTTACTTAAAAGAGCTGCCGTTGAATCGCCTTAAAATCGATCAGTCGTTTGTGCAGGATCTCACACAAGACAGCAACGCCACGGCCATAGTACAAACGATTTTAGCCTTGGGTCGGAGTCTTGAAATTGAGGTTATTGCCGAAGGTATTGAAACCGACGAGCAGTTAGCAACACTTGAAAAGCTTGGCTGTTCACAATTCCAGGGATATTATTTTTCTCGCCCCGAGCCCTTGCATGCATTAAGGAATGCAAAGGAAACGACATAATGTTGGTGTCTTTTCTATGTAACTCAATAGTTGTGGGCTTAGCGGTACTGTTCCATTACGAGGCGTTAAATCGTATTGGTTGGCTAATCACTCATATACGAGTTTTCACGCAAATTCGCATCATGTTTGGTGTCTTCCTGGCGCTTATTGCACATACTATTGAAGTTGCTATTTTTGCGGTCGCTTATTACCTGATGCATCATCGAGATGGTTTTGGTGATTTAACCGGTAACTTTGACGGCAGTTTTTTGGACTCGCTGTATTTTTCTTTTACGGTATTCACGACGGTTGGCTTCGGGGATATTGAGCCAACCGGAGCGTTACGTTTTTTAACGGGTATTGAGAGTCTAACGGGGCTTGTACTTATTACCTGGACCGCCTCATTCCTATACGTTGAAATGCAACGCTACTGGCATCGGTAGCGAAAAGATAACTGAAACATTTGTTAACAGAAGCTGGCTTCTCTCGGTATGTAAAGCGGTGTATCTTTATGGGTAGGCATGGCAGCTTGAGATACTAAAATTATGATGCAGGAAACATTAAAAGTTCTGGTAGTTGACGACGACGCACGGCTTCGTAGCTTGTTGGAGCGCTATTTAACGGAGCAAAACTTTACCGTTCGCGTGGCGCAGGACTCTGAGCAGATGGACCGCTTGCTGACGCGTGAAAACTTTCATTTGATGGTGCTTGATCTCATGCTGCCGGGAGAAGATGGGCTGTCGATTTGTAAGCGCTTGCGGAACGAAGGCAATAACATACCCGTCATTATGCTGACCGCCAAAGGCGACGAAGTGGATCGTATTATTGGTCTGGAGCTCGGTGCGGATGACTACCTGGCTAAGCCGTTTAACCCGCGTGAGTTATTGGCCCGTATTAGAGCGGTACTGCGCCGTCGAGGCTCAGAGGCGCCTGGCGCTCCGTCACAGGAAGATCAAGAAATAGAATTTGGCGAGTTTCGCCTTAATCTTGGTACCCGTGAAATGTTCCATGGCGACACGCCTATGCCATTAACCAGTGGTGAATTTGCGGTACTGAAGGCCTTAGTGACCCATGCCCGCCAGCCATTGTCCAGAGACAAACTCATGCATTTGGCGCGGGGTCGTGATTACAGCGCCCTTGAGCGTTCTATCGATGTACAGGTGTCACGCTTACGCCGTATGTTAGAAGAAGACCCTACTAAGCCTCGTTATATTCAAACCGTGTGGGGACTCGGCTATGTGTTTGTGCCCGACGGTAAACTGAAAAGCTAATGAAGCTGTTTCCAAAGTCAGCGTTTGCCAGAACGGTTGCGCTGCTTGCACTGATTTTGCTGATAAACCAGGTCGTTTCTTACGTCATGGTGAGTAACTATGTGGTTAAGCCCTCCATTGAGCAAATTAATGAGCTTATTGCCAAGCATATTCGCACCATGTTTATTCCTCGCCAGCACTCACCTGAAACCGAGCGTGAGCTTATCGAGCGCTACCGGAAAGAAACAGGTATAGAGATATTCAGTGACTCAGAAGCCAGAGAAAATGGCCTGACTAACTCTACTTATTACGGCTATTTGTCTGACGATATGAGCACGATGCTAGGTGGTGAGGCTGTTGTCCGTGTGTCGCAGGGAAGTGAGTTTTTTATTTGGGTGAAGCCACCCAAAGCGCCTGACTTTTGGATACGGGTGCCGTTAGAAAGCATGCAAAAAGGACAATTTTCCCCGCTGATTATGTATTTGCTGCTTATTGGCGTGTCGAGTGTATTGGGCGGCATGCTGTTTGCGAACTGGTTAAACCGTCCGTTAAAGGCGTTGGAAGAGTCAGCGAGAAAAGTTGGGCGAGGTGAATTTCCTAAGCAGTTGGAAGAGAAAGGCGCAAGCGAAGTTATGGCGGTAACTCGTGCGTTTAACCACATGTCCAAAGGCATTCGCGAGCTGGAAAACGACCGTAACTTACTCATGGCGGGCGTTTCACATGACTTACGTACACCATTGACGCGTATTCGGCTAGCGGCAGAAATGATGCCCGAAGACGACACGCTGGCGCAGGGCATTGTTGAAGACATCGACGACATGAATGACATTATCGATCAGTTTATTGACTATGTTCGCCTTGACCAACAAGAGAAGAGCAGTCGAGAGTCACTCAATGAGCTGATAGAACAAACCGTTGCCAACGTGCCCGACAACTGGGAAAAACATTTTGAATTGGCGTTGGGTAACTTACCGTTAGTTTGGTTGCGACCTTTGTCCATGAAACGCGTTATTGTGAACTTACTGGAAAACGCAGAGCGTTACGGTAAGCAAAATGTACTGGTCAGCTCCGGCTACGATAAAAAACAAAAAAGTGTGTGGTTCAGCGTCAGCGATGACGGTCCCGGTATTCCCGAAGAGCAACAAGCGAAATTGTTCCAGCCCTTTATGCAGGGCGACAAGGCTCGTGGTGGCGTAGGCTCCGGGCTGGGATTGGCAATTATTAAGCGCATTGTTGACCGTCACGACGGTTGCATCACATTAAAAAACCGCCCGGAAGGCGGTTTGTGTGTGCGAATAGAGCTACCGCTTCAGGCCGTCTCCAAACCTACAAAGCAAGACGATTAATGCCGTTTAAGGCGGCTACCCGATAAGCTTCGGCCATGGTTGGGTAGTTGAATGTGGTATTCACAAAATAGTCGATGGTGTTGCCGCCGTTTTTCTGCTCCATAATGGCTTGGCCAATGTGAACAATTTCGGATGCCCGTTCGCCAAAGCAGTGCAAACCCAATAGCTCTCGAGTTTCACGGTGAAACAGCAATTTCAAACAGCCAACGTCAGCGCCGGAAATTTGTGCACGCGCCAAGTGTTTGAACTGAGCACGTCCCACCTCGTAAGGCACCTTCATTTCGGTCAACTCTTCTTCCGTTTTACCAACGGAGCTGATTTCCGGAATCGTATAGATGCCGGTCGGTATATCGCTGACTAAGGCTTTGTCACTTTCGCCATTAATAATGGATGAAGCGCAAATACGTCCTTGGTCATACGCTGCGCTGGCTAAGCTGGGATAGCCGATAATGTCGCCCACTGCATAGATGTTGTCGACTGAGGTTTGGTAATTTTCATTGACCTCCAGCTGACCACGATAGTTTGGCTCCAGCCCGACAACGTCGCAGCTCAAGTCTTCGATATTACCCGAGCGTCCATTAGCGAATAATAAGCAGTCCGCCGCCATGGTTTTACCCGACTTGGTTTTTAGTACCACTTTGTCGTCATAGCCAGTAATACTTTCATATTCTTCGTTATGGCGAATAACCACACCGCTGTTGCGTAGGTGGTAACTGAGGGCGTCCGATATTTCCGCATCCAGAAATGACAGTAAGCGGTCGCGTTGGTTGATCAGGTCGACTTTAACGCCCATGCCACGGAAGATACTGGCGTACTCACTACCAATGACACCCGCACCGTAAATCAAAATGGTTTTTGGCTCGTGTGACAGCGACAAGACTTTGTCGGAGTCGTAAATACGCGGGTGGTCAAAGTTGATGTCTCCCGGATGGTACGGGCGGGAGCCTGATGCAATCACGACGTGCTTGGTAATCAGGTCGTCAACGGAGCCATCCAGCTTCGTGACGCGAATACGGTGCTTGTCTAAAAATGAGGCGGTGCCGTGCACGACAGTGACATCATTACGCTCATAGAATGAGCTGCGCAGCTTAACCTGCTTGCGAATAACGGACTCTGCATAGTGCAGAATGTGGCTGAAGGTCATACCGCTTTGCCAACCGGGGCCCGAAAACAGCGGGTTGTTGTTGTATTCAATCAGTCGGCTAACCGAGTGCCGTAATGCCTTTGATGGAATCGTTCCCCAGTGCGTACAACCGCCCCCAAGCGCTTTATGACGTTCAACAATGGCAACGTTATAACCACTTTTGGCAAGTTGCATTGCAGCGCCTTCACCGCCGGGACCTGTACCAATTACCACCACGTCAAATTCGGTTTCTGTCTCGGGCTTTTGCGTTGTCATAATGCTCACTTCTTTATTCGCTACAATGGCTTGAATACTAGCACTCATTCTAAAAACCGTAAATTCAGACTGTTTTCTGTACGCAGAGTCGTTATAGTAAAGAGAGACAATGACTTGGATGGTTGTATGACAAAGAAGCAAGTCCCTCAAATTTTATCCCGTCGTGTGGTAGCTCAAAGTCGGCTGCTGCGCATTGAAGCGGTCGATTTAAAGTTTAGCAACGGTGAGCAGCGTCAGTTTGAACGCATGAAAGGCAGTGGTCGTGGCGCCGTTATGATTGTGCCCTGTCTGGACGACAAAACATTGCTGCTTATTCGCGAATACGCGGCGGGCTCTCACGATTACCAATTGGGTTTCCCGAAAGGTTTGATTGACCCCGGCGAAACGCCGGAAGAAGCGGCGCAGCGAGAGTTAAAAGAAGAAGTTGGCTATGGCAGTCATAACCTCGAGTTTCTAACAGAAGTGTCGATGGCACCACAGTTCTTCTCCGCAAAAATGCATATCTTTGTCGCAACCGATCTTTATCCTGAGAGCTTGCCCGGTGATGAGCCGGAGCCTCTGGAAAAGGTCACCTGGGCGGTAGATGACGCCGATAATTTATTAACTCAGCCAGACTTCACCGAAGCGCGCAGTGTCGCGGCATTATTGATGTTGCTAAGAAAACGAGGTCAGTCTGCCGATGCTTGAGACATTAAAATCGATTGCCAAAGAGGCCGGCGATGTCATCATGACCATGTACGAACGCCGCGACTACAAAACATCTGAAAAGCGTGATGATTCACCGGTGACGACGGCTGACATTGTGGCCAGTGAATTAATTGAAGATCGCTTGCGGCAGCACTTCCCTCATATTCCGGTATTGTCGGAAGAAAGCGACCACGAGAACTACAATGAACGCCGTAAGTGGCAATCTTACTTTCTTATTGACCCCATAGACGGGACGCAAGAGTTTATTGCGCGATCTGGCGATTTCGCGGTGAATATCGCCTATGTTTCGAATAATGAACCCGAAATGGGCGTTATTTTCTGGCCGGTCGGTGAAGCGTTGTATTATGCAGAGAAAGGTCAGGGGGCGTTTAAGGAAGACGCCGTTGAACGACAAAAGATTTCAGTCCGTAAGCTGCAAAATCCAGAGTCTGATCCTCTCATTATTGCCATCAGTCGCCGTCAGGCGCGGGAGCCGGTGTTAAGCCGCATGCAAACCCAACGTGATCTTCAGCCACTGCCAACGGGCAGTTGTTCCTTAAAGTCCTGCTTTATCGCTGAGGGCAAAGCGGACTGTTTTTTACGGTTGGGACCGACAGGGGAGTGGGATACAGCGGCCTCGCAAGTGATTGTCGGCGAAGCCGGCGGACGCATTGTGAATGAGAACTTTGAGCCAATTACCTACAACCGAACGGTCAGTTTATTGAACCCAAACTTCTTAGTGTTGGGTGATCAAAGTGTGCCGTGGGAAGAGGTATTTATTGCTCGTCGTCCGCGTTTCCGGTAACACGGTCTTTGGGCACTACGTCGACACTTTCATGTAGTTCTGAGAACACAATAACGGCTTCCCCGCTTTTCACTTGCTCTCTGAGTTGCTCAACTTTGGTGTCAAATGACACCTCCTGCGAACCATAGTCGGTACCTTCACGCAGCACCACGGACTCAAGTAGATTGTTCAAGGTTTCAGTGTCCACTTCTTGCCATGGAATAATCATAAGTACTCCTGTTTAGTCGCTCTCTGACTGAAGCGTTTCGGTCAGCTCTGCCAATGACTCTTCCGCTTCCATCCAGGTTTCTTCCAGTTCACTCAGCTCTTTTTGAGCGGCGGTTTGCTTGTCTAATAATGTTTGTAAGTCTGTTTTTCGATCGTCGTTATACAGGCTGTTGTCAGACAATTTGTCGTGCAGTTCAGCGAGCTCGTTTTCTAAAACCTGTATGCGCTTTTCGGCTTTTTCAATGGTCTGACGCAGCGGTTTCGTCTTTTGGCGCATTTCCGCTTCTTTGCGTTTTTGTTCTTTGCGATTGTCTCGCTGGCGACTTGGTGCGGTTTGCTCTGCTCGTTTGTCATTAGCGGCTCGCTCCTGCAGCCAGGCATGGTATGCATCTAAATCACCATCGAAGGTCTCCGCCTTTTTATCGGCTACCAGACAAAACTCATCGACCGTTGTGCGCAATAGGTGACGGTCGTGCGATACCACAATTAACGCGCCTTCGTACTCTTGCAAGGCCGCAACCAGAGCGTCGCGCAGCCCTAAATCTAAATGGTTGGTGGGCTCATCAAGTAGCAATAAGTTAGGCCGTTGATAAATAATGAGAGCCAGCGCTAAACGCGCTTTTTCACCGCCGGACATGGGCTCAACCGGGCGTGTGGCATGATCACCGGAAAACCCAAAGCTACCTAAAAAGTCACGCAGTGCTTGCTCGCTGGCGCGGCTGTCCATGCGCTGTAAATGCAACAGCGCGGACGCGGACATATCCAGTGTTTCCAGCTGATGCTGAGCGAAATAACCAATCCGCAAGCCAGGATTGGCAATGCGCTCACCGGACATCGGCTCAAGCTCACCAGCTAGTAGCTTAATTAACGTCGATTTACCCGCACCATTGCGGCCAAGAAGCCCCAGGCGGGTACCCGGCACCAAGTTCAGTTTGATGTGCTCAAGAATGGTGGTATTGCCGTAACCGGCCTGTGCGTCCCGCAGTGTCAGTAATGGGTTCGGCAGCTTTTCCGGCTCTAAAAAGTGAAAGTCGATACCACTTTCCGCACGCAGCGGTGCTTGTGTCGGTAGTTTCTCAATGGCTTTCAGGCGGCTTTGAGCCTGCTTAGCCTTGCTGGCTTTATAGCGAAAGCGGTCAACGTACTTTTGCAGATGTTGGCGCATGACCTGCGCCTTTTCAAATTCACTTTGCTGCTGGGCCAAATGCTCGGCGCGCTGACGTTCAAATTGCGAGTAATTGCCTTTGTATGTGTTCAGCTTCTTATGCTCAATATGGACTATGTCAGTGGTCACAGAATCGAGGAAGTCGCGGTCGTGCGAAATAAGAATCAGCGTCCCTTCGTATTGCTTGAGCCAGCCTTCCAGCCAGAAAATAGCGTCGACGTCCAGGTGGTTAGTGGGCTCATCAAGCAGCATTAAATCAGCGCGGGCTATCAGTGCTTGAGCCAGGTTTAAACGCATACGCCAGCCACCGGAAAAGGCTTTTACAGGCTGCTGCAACTGCGATTGAGTGAAGCCTAGGCCTGCCATCAGTGACGCGGTTCGCGCTTGTATATCGTAAGCGCCAATGGCGGCTAATTTGTCGTGGCAGTGTGCAATTTGCTCGCCGTTATTGGCGGCTTCTGCGTCGGCTAATTGTGATTCTAAGGTTCGATATTCGGTGTCACCGTCCATGACGTAATCAATCGCGGCTTTTTCCAGTGCCGGTGTGTCCTGTGCCACGCTGGCAATGCGCCACTCTGAGGGGACGTGCAAGTCGCCGGTGTCGGCGTGGAGTTCGCCTTTCAGCATTGAGAACAGCGATGACTTCCCACAGCCATTGCGGCCGACTAAGCCGACTTTGTGTCCCGGAAATACTTGTAAGTCGCTGTCTTCAAATAAAACATCACCACCACGCATGAGGCTGATGCTTTGCGCTCGAATCATAAATCACTCTGCGTTATCATTAACTACGTTGCAGCCAATTCTAACACAGGAGTTGTCGTGGCTAGACAAAAGAAACGATTTATCGCTGGTGCCGTTTGCCCGAAATGCGAGGCCATGGACACGCTCATGTTGTTCATTGAAAACGACATAGAACAAGTGGAATGTGTGCAGTGCAAACACCGCTTTAGTGAACCAAAAGAGCAGGGCGGTGGCAGCGAGCGTCAGTTTGACCAAGTTATTGGCGTATTTAAGCCAGACTAAGCGTCTCGTGGCAGGCCCTTTTCTACTGCGCGAACCAATCGTTTCAGCTGTTTGGTGACCTCAGCAACGCCAGTGCGCTGACGCTCCAGCGCCCAGTCGATGTGTTCTTGCACCATGTCGGTGACGCCTTCGGTTTTATTCTCGAGAGCTTCTATAATGGTGGCGTCTGAAGGCGCATTACCTAAAGCAACAGCCAAGTTTCGCAACCAACATTCATAGCCTATGCGGCGAATAGGCGAGCCTTGTAAGTTGTCCAAAAACTGCTGCTCTGTCCAAGCCCATAACTCGAGTAACTGCGGTGAATGCAGCTCCTGACGAGGACT
The DNA here is from genome assembly GCF_002211765.1 of Idiomarina piscisalsi. Taxonomy (NCBI): domain Bacteria; kingdom Pseudomonadati; phylum Pseudomonadota; class Gammaproteobacteria; order Alteromonadales; family Idiomarinaceae; genus Idiomarina; species Idiomarina piscisalsi. The sequence continues at coordinate 2,318,446 of NZ_CP022133.1, read as the reverse complement.
AAAGTCGTCTTCGTCGGTGAGTTGAGCGTAGCGGTTCCAGGGACAAATGAGCTGGCAGTCGTCACAGCCATAAATGCGGTTACCAATAAGCGGGCGAAACTCTTCAGGAATGGCGCCGCGTAGCTCAATGGTTAAATAAGAAATACAGCGTCGCGCATCCAACTCATAAGGCGCGACAATGGCTTGAGTAGGGCAAATGGTCATACAGGCAGTACAGGTGCCGCAACCTTCTTCAACGGGTTCATCAACGGGCAGCGGCAGGTTGATAAGCAGCTCGCCTAAGAAAAACCAGGAACCGCTGTCTCTGTCTAAAATGAGTGTGTGTTTTCCGGTCCAGCCTAAACCGGCTTTTTCGGCAAGAGGCCTTTCCATAATAGGCGCAGAATCGACAAAAGGTCGAAAGTCGGTACCGTCAAACTCAGCTTTTATCCGATCGCCGAGTTGTTTTAAGCGTTTGCGCATAAGCTTGTGGTAATCACGACCCAATGCATAGCGGGAAATATACCCTTTGCTGCCGTCTTTTAGCGTCTTGGCGAAACCTGCTTCAACGGGCAGGTAGTTCATACGCACAGAAATGGCTCTGACCGAGCCGGGGTGTAACTCTGCCGGACGCGCCCGCAGCATGCCGTGGCGCTCCATAAAGTCCATTTCGCCGTGATAGCCATTGTCCAGCCACTGCTGTAAAGTGGCTTCATGTTGACTAAGATCTAAGTCAGTAATACCCACTTTTTGAAAACCCAGCTCTGCGCCCCAACGCTTAATATCATTGGCCAGTTGCTGGTAGTTAATGGAATTGGACATGGTCAGGAGTAGCTATGACGGCAATTGATAATGTCAGTTTAGCACAACGCGTGTACACCGTGGAACAGGTGCAACAAGGCGAAGAGGCGGCCGCTGAAGCCTGCTCAATTAGTATGATGCAGCTGATGTCTGCAGCGGGCACCGCCGTGTTTAAGCAACTGCAAAACGACCTGAAAGCACCGGCCAAAATAGCGGTATGTTGCGGTGAGGGCAATAATGGCGGTGACGGCTATATTATCGCCCGCTTGGCGCGGGAAGCCGGCTATCAGGTCGACGTGTTTGCCCTGTCACCGGACAAGACGCTTTCTTCGAAAACGGACAATAATGCAGAGCGAGCGCGCTTAGCCTGGCGCGAAAACGGTGGCCAAGAAAAAGTCGTTCATGACTGCGCTCCCCAGAATTATGACCTGATTGTTGATGCACTGTTTGGTGTGGGACTTAACCGCGCCTTAGAGGGAACAGCGGCCGAGCTTGTGCAAAACTTAAATGACGCTTCTGCAAAAGTGTTGGCGGTGGATGTGCCGTCGGGATTGAATGCGGATACAGGTTCGGTACCTGGAGTCGCTGTTCACGCCTATAAAACGGTTTGCTTAGTTGCGTATAAACGAGGGCTGTTGACCGGAAAAGCGAAGAATCATGTTGGGCAGTTAGTGCTGGAAGACCTGGGTATTGGGGAGGCGTTTGCGAAGCAAAACAACGCTGGCTATACCAGAATGGCGGCTGAGCATGTTATGAATTGGCTACCTCTGCGACGCCCCTGTGAACACAAAGGCAATAACGGTCATGCACTTATTGTTGGTGGCCAGCCGGGTATGTCCGGGGCGGTTGTGCTGGCAATGAAAGCCGCGCTGCGCTGCGGTGCAGGTAAAGTGTCGGTCGCTTGTCACCCCGAGGTTCAGCCAGTTGTTGCCGCCGCACAGCCTGAAGCTATGGTACGCGCGGCCAATTCTCAGAATGACCTCCAGGCATTAATGGAACAAGCCAGTGTCATCGCTTTAGGTCCGGGTCTTGGTCAGAGTGAATGGTCGCACAAGATGTTTGAGTGGGTGACAAATTATTGCCAGCAGTCTGATAAGACATTAGTTATTGATGCCGATGGATTGAATACTTTGTCTTCTCAGCAATCCAAAATGAAGCGTGGGAAACACGTCATACTGACCCCACACCCGGGTGAAGCGGCTCGATTATTAAATACCGATGCAAATAAGGTAGAATCTGACCGCTTTGCAGCATTGAGCGCTTTGCGCGATACATACGAAGCGCAAATTTTATTAAAAGGCGCGGGCTCGTTAGTGACCAATGACAGCGGGCAGTTTATTCTGGATGTTGGTAGTCCGGCAATGGCCAGTGGTGGTATGGGTGACTTGTTGACTGGCTTGATAAGCGGCCTGGCTGCACAGGGGATGACTGAAGCGGATGCGGCTGTTGCCGCCGGTGTATGGCATGCCAGAGCCGGAGAATTAGCGGGTAATGAAGGTGAGCGCGGAACCTTAGCGTCGGACTTGTTGCCTTATATACGTCAATTAGTGAATGGAAAAATAACGTAAAATGAGTGAGGTTTTCGAGCAAACATTGTCGAACGAAGAAGCCACGTTGGCATTGGCGAAACGCTTTGCAAACAGTATAAAAGAGCCCGTTGTGGTTTATCTGGAAGGCGAATTGGGGGCGGGTAAAACAGCTTTTTGCCGTGGGGTTATTCAGGCGATGGGTCATGAGGGTGCGGTAAAGAGTCCAACCTATACCCTGGTAGAGCCATATCAGTTAAGCGGTTGGCGCATTCATCATTTCGACCTTTACCGCCTGGCCGATCCGGAAGAGCTCGAATACATGGGTATTCGTGACTACTTTGCCGACGACACGCTCAACTTTATTGAATGGCCGGAAAAAGGCGCAGGCTGGCTTCCGGACGCAGACATTGAAATTGCCTTAAGCTATTATGAGCAAGGCAGAAAAATAACTATAAATGCGCTAACTAACGCCGGAAAAAATATCGTTACATCATTATGATAAAAAAGTTTTGGGTTGTGCTTGTCGCCTTATGCTCGTTCAGTGTGTGGGCAGACAACAGTATTGAAAGTGTCCGGGTGTGGCCATCGCCGGACAAAACTCGTGTGGTTTTCGATTTATCGGAAACCCCTGATTACTCCTATTTCATGCTGAGTCAGCAGAAACCCTATCGGTTAGTCATAGACTTTGAGAATACCCGGTTGAAAGCCGGGTTAACCAACCTGGGTGAAGATTCTTTATTGGTGCGAAAAGTGCGTACCAGTAGCCCTAAGAATAATCGCAGCAGTCGGATAGTCATTGAGCTGAATTCGAAAACAGAGCCTAATCTTTTTGTGCTTCCCGCGAACGACTCATACAAAGATCGCTTAGTCGTTGATCTCCCCGGTAAGTCAGTTGAACGTAGCGGCCCGGCAAAGTCGATTGATGAGTTGAAAGATCGCAAAGTGACTATCGCGATTGATGCCGGTCATGGTGGTGATGACCCGGGCTCGATTGGTCCTAGAGGCACTTACGAAAAGAATGTCGTGATTCGCATCGCAAGAGCGTTGGCAAAAATGATCAATGATGACCCAGGCATGCAAGCGTATCTCGTTCGCACGGGCGATTACTATATCGGCTTGAACGAGCGGCCGCAAAAGGCCTGGGACGCTAAAGCCGACTTCTTTGTCTCGATTCACGCGGATGCCTTCAGAACACCCCAGCCACGCGGTGGTTCGGTTTGGGTATTGTCTAAACGTCGGGCTGACTCAGAAATTGGTCGTTGGCTTGAGAACCGAGAGCAAGAGTCAGAGCTGCTGGGTGGGGTGACGGACATTTTAAGTAAAAACAGCCACGAGCCGTACTTGGCCGAAACACTTCTGGATATGTCGATGGACAGTTCTATTGCAGGGGCTTACAGCGCGGCTCGACATATTATTGACGAAATGTCCGCCATCACGGAGATGCATAAAACCAGACCTCAGGCCGCGAGTCTTGCTGTACTGAAATCACCGGATAAGCCGTCGTTGTTGGTCGAAACGGGATTTATTTCTAACCCGGATGAAGAGCGATTACTGACCAGTAATGCGCACCAACAAAAGATGGCGCGCGCGCTATACAATGGTATTCGCCGGTATTTTGTGAGTAATCCGATAGACAATACCTATTTGGCGAATCAAAACAGCTTTACTTACACCGTCAAATCGGGCGATTCGTTGTCGGTTTTGGCTCAGCGCTACAACACGACAGTGAAAGCAATAAAAGCTGAAAATAGCTTACGAAGTAACGTCCTTAAAATTGGGCAAAAACTGACAATTCCGAGCCGTTAATGCCAATTCAACAGTTACCCATAGAACTCGCTAACCAAATTGCTGCCGGTGAGGTCGTTGAGCGTCCTTCATCCGTGGTGAAAGAATTAGTCGAAAATGCGTTAGACGCTGGCGCCGATGAACTGGTTTTAGATATAGAGAAAGGCGGCAGTAAGCGTATTCGCATTCGCGATAATGGTGGGGGAATTGTTCGTGACGAGTTGACGCTGGCGTTGAGTCGTCATGCGACCAGTAAGATTCAGTCGTTAGAAGACTTAGAGCGCATTGGCAGTTTAGGCTTCCGGGGGGAAGCGTTGGCAAGTATTAGCTCAGTGTCGCGGCTGCGTTTAACCTCTAAGCCAGCGGAGCAAAGCGAGGCTTGGCAGGCGTGGACAGAAGGCCGCGACATGCAGGTTAATGTTGAGCCTGCCGCTCATCCTAACGGCACCACGGTCGATATTCAGGATTTGTTTTTTAACACTCCCGCCCGGCGTAAGTTTTTGCGCACAGAAAAAACCGAGTTTAGCCATATTGACGAAGTCATAAAACGTATTGCGTTAAGTCGATTTGATGTGGCATTTCAGTTGACTCATAACGGCAAAACCTTGCGGCGGTATCCTAAAGCAGAGTCTCAAAAGCAACAGCTGCAGCGTGTCGCAAAAATTTGTGGCGGTCAGTTTGCTGAGCAGGCGTATCAGTTACAAAGTCCGGAAGGTGAATACAAGTTAAAGGGCTGGATGGTGGCGCCTGAACATTGCCGGTATCAGGGCGATGTGCAGCACTTCTTCGTTAATGGCCGTATGATGCGCGACAAGCTTTTAGCGCACGCTGTACGTCAGGCTTACGAAAAGTACCTGCCTGCTGACCGGGTGCCAACGTATATTCTTTATTTCGAACTGCCAGCCGAACAAGTGGATGTGAATGTGCATCCGGCTAAACATGAAGTGCGTTTTCATTACCAGCGTCAAGTGCACGACTTTATCCTGACTCAGATTGAACGTGTATTACGCTCTTTAACCGAGGTGCCACCGAATAGTGCATCCGAGGGAGAGCCTGCTGCTTTTCGCGACGACAGTTATGAAAGTGCGCGCGGTCATCAGTACCAGCCGGCCGATACGTCGGCAATGCGCGAAAGCAGTCGTTATTCTGTCGCCCCGCGAAGAGCGATGGGTTCCTTGCTGCCTAATGCCGTAAAGAGTGGGGTAGGAAACGCCTCGAGTCAGGCTGTATCGCCTTCCTTCGTAGCGAGTTCCGCAAGCCCTCATAAAACAAGCTCTTCGGCTAAAAGCTGGCGCTTACTGTCACTGTTTAATGGGTATCAGGCATTAATAAAAAACGCCAACTCATTGGCCTGGCTGAACATACAACAGGTACATTCCGTTTGCGCGCAGACGAGGCTGACCCAGCAAGTTGAGGGAGGGCTGTCCGGACAGCCGTTATTAGTGCCTGTGACGGTATCGGCAAAGGAATTCAAAACGCCGGTAAGTCAATGGCCGGAACAGCAGTTGAACCAACTGGGTGTTATGTACTACCGCCAAAAAGACACAATCGTCATAGAGCAAATGCCGGAAATGCTCCGTAGAGGCAATGTTGCACTGTTATTTAAGCAGCTACTGGAGCAGGTATCAGAGAGCTCAAACGGTCAAGTCATAAAGTGGCTGACAGCCCTTGTAGCTAAAAATGAATACAGTACTACTGAGGCTGAGCATTGGCTAAATCAGTGGCAAGAGCAACTGAACGCGTCTGCTACCTACCTCCAGCCTATCGATATACCAGAGGGATATCATGCAAACCACTAATGCGGTGATTACCATTTACGGACCAACAGCCGCAGGAAAGACAGCTTTGTCTCTCGCGCTGTGCGAAAAACTCGACTGCGAAATTATTTCAGTCGACTCGGCGCTTATTTATCAAGGAATGGATATCGGTACGGCAAAGCCAACCGCTGAGGAGCGTTCTAAAGTAACGCACCACCTTATCGACATCTGCGACCCGTCAGAAACATACTCAGCCGCCGATTTTCAGCGCGATGCACTGCGGCTAATTGATGATATTCAGACACGCGGAAAAGTTCCGTTGCTGGTCGGTGGCACTATGTTGTACTTCAAAGCTTTACTCGAAGGGTTGTCGCAGCTACCTGAGTCCAATGCTACCGTTCGTGAAGCCCTTACTGAAAGAATGGAAGCCGACGGGCTTGCTGCTTTGCACAATAGGCTTAAAGATATTGACCCGGTAAGCGCTGAACGGATTCATCCGAATGATTCTCAGCGAACCCTGCGCGCACTGGAGGTGTATGAAGTGAGCGGAAAAACGCTGACGGAGCTCACTAAAGAACGCTTTGGTCAATTGGATAAGCCCGTTTACCAGTTCGCAATTGCGCCTAAAGAGCGTGCCGTATTGCATCAGCGTATTGAGCAGCGCTTTGATCAAATGCTCTCAGAACCTTTTGAGGACGAAGTCAGAAAGCTGTTTGAGCGCGGCGATTTACATAAAGACTTGCCCTCAATTCGCAGTGTCGGTTATCGCCAAATGTGGCAATACTTACAAGGTGAGTTGACGTACGACGAAATGAGAGAGCGCGGCATTATTGCCACCCGACAACTTGCGAAACGTCAGCTAACGTGGCTGAACGGCTGGCCAGGCGTGACTTGGCTGGAAACAGACGACCCGCATATGAACGATAAAGTCGAGGTCGTTTTAGCTCAGCCTGCGCAAAAATTTCCTGGCCAGGATTGAAATTTTCTCAACCGCCCACAGATCCGATTAGCGAATAAATGAGTAATTTTTAACGTTTTTCCGGTTGCAAAAATTCTTTACTGGTCTAGTGTGTTTACAGGTGGTAGCAAATTGGCGGTGTTATCACTTTTTGTGTTTCGCATTGGATAATTAATAACGATAAAAAAGGAATCCAAGATGGCCAAGGGGCAAACTCTACAAGACCCGTTTTTAAATGCATTGCGCCGTGAGCGCATTCCGGTATCCATTTATTTGGTGAATGGTATTAAGCTGCAGGGTCAAATTGAATCATTTGATCAATTTGTCGTATTGCTAAAAAACACCGTTAGCCAAATGGTTTATAAACACGCTATTTCGACTGTCGTCCCGGCCAGAATTCCTCAGAATTACTTACCTCAGCAAGCAGCTGAAGGCGTGGCTGAGTTCGACGATTAACTTTAAGAAAAGAGAGGTCTGATACAACTTGTTCGATAGGTATGAAGGTGGCGACTACGCAATTTTGGTTCATGTGGACTTTCCCACTGAAGTAAACCGAGAAGATCTCTCTGAACTTAAACTTTTAGCAAACTCTTCTGGTGTTGAGACGCGCGGTGTCATTACAACAAGCCGCGGTTCGCCAACGCCGAAATACTTTGTTGGTAGTGGTAAAGCGGAAGAAATAGCTGAGCAGGTGAAAGCGCTCGATGCCAACATTGTCATCTTTAACCATGCGTTGTCTCCAACGCAAGAGCGTAACCTCGAAGCAATTTGTAAGTGCCGGGTTCTGGACAGAACGGGGCTTATTCTCGATATATTTGCCCAGCGTGCACGTACTCATGAAGGTAAACTTCAGGTTGAGCTGGCGCAGTTGCGGCATATTTCAACACGCTTGGTTCGAGGTTGGACCCACCTGGAGAGACAAAAAGGCGGTATCGGCTTGCGTGGCCCCGGCGAAACGCAGTTAGAAACTGACCGACGCTTAATCCGCGGACGCATTAAGAATATTTTGCGTCGTCTGGAAAAAGTTCAGAAGCAACGCGAGCAAGGGCGCCGCGCGAGGCAAAAAGCGGAAATTCCGACAGTGTCACTGGTTGGCTATACTAACGCGGGTAAATCAACTCTGTTTAACCAGTTAACAGAAGCCGGTGTTTATGCCGCTGACCAATTGTTTGCGACGTTGGACCCCACTCTTCGTAAGCTTACTATTGAAGATGTTGGCGACTTGATTCTGGCGGATACGGTCGGTTTTATTCGACATTTACCGCATGACTTGGTCGCTGCTTTTAAGGCGACGCTGCAAGAAACGCAAGAAGCTGATTTGCTGTTACATGTGGTGGACGTTGCTGATGAACAGCAGCAAAGCAACATTGATCAGGTAACCGAAGTTCTCGACGAAATTGACGCCGGAGATGTGCCACAGCTGATTATTTGTAATAAAATAGATCAAGTAGATGGGGCGAAGCCACGTATTGATTATGAAGATGATAAGCCTGTACGGGTTTGGGTCTCAGCTCAGGAGGGCATTGGCGTCGAATTGATTTTAGAGGCATTAACCCAGTTGTTGGGGCCTCAAATGATGGACGCGACCATAAAAATACCGCCGTCCATGGGCAAATTACGTGGTACATTGTACGAACTAAACAGTGTTACCTCTGAAGATGTTGACGAAAATGGGCAACTGGCGTTGCATGTACGTTTATCATCGGTAGACTGGCAGCGCCTTAAAAAACGATTTGATAAAAACTTGGATGAATTAATTGTCCAAAAGCATAATTAATATAAGTTAAACCATAAATTGGAGCAGTCCATGGCTTGGAATCAACCGGGGAACGGCGGTAACAACAACGACCGTGACCCATGGAAAAATCAGGGCGGCAAAGATCAGGGACCACCTGATCTGGATGAAGCGGTCCGTAAACTCTTTGCAAAGTTTGGCTTTGGCGGCAATAAAGGTGGAGGCTCTGGCGGCAGCTCAGGCATTCCAAGTAAGGGTATTGGCATCATTGCTATTATCGCCATTATTGTTTGGTTCATTGCAGGCTTTTACACCGTAAAAGAAGCTGATCGCGGCGTTGTGCTTCGATTTGGTCAGTTCCACACAATGGTTGAGTCAGGTCTGCATTGGCGTCCTGTTTTTGTCGATACCGTTGAGCATGTCGACGTTAACAATGTGCGTTCGGACAAAACTGAAGGTTACATGCTGACTCAGGATGAGAACGTGGTTCGTGTCGAGCTTGATGTCCAGTACCGTGTTGTCGATCCCCGTGCATACTTGTTCAATGTTCAGGACGCAGACGGTGTATTGTCGCGAGCGACTGACAGTGCGTTACGTTACGTCGTTGGTCACACGACAATGGATGAAGTATTGACGCGTGGTCGTGAGCAAGTTCGTGCAGACACTTTAGATATGCTTGAGTCGACAATGAATCCATATTCTATTGGCTTGCAAATTGTCGACCTTAACTTGTTGCCAGCACGTCCACCGGAAGCAGTTAAAGATGCTTTTGATGACGCTATCGCTGCACAAGAGGATGAAGAACGCTATATCCGAGAAGCTGAAGCGTATGCACGTGAAGTTGAACCGTTAGCGCGTGGTCAAGTCCGCCGTATGCTGCAAGAAGCGCAGGCGTATCGTGAACAAATTATACTGGAAGCGCAGGGTGAGGTCGCTCGTTTTAACGAGTTACTACCTCAGTATGAACGTGCTCCGGAAGTGACTCGTGAACGTATTTATTTAGACACGCTTCAGGATCTTTATGCGAAGACACCAAAAGTCTTGGTTGACGTGGAAGGTGGCAACAACATGATGTACCTGCCACTTGAGAAGTTGTTAGAGCGCCAAGGCAGAAATACAGAAACCTTCTCGCCTCCGCGAGTTCCAGAGCAAGGCGCGGGAACGTCCTTTAACTCTGAACCGCAAAATACTCGCAACAGCAACCGTAGCGGAGGTCGAAACTAATGAAAAACCTAATCGCAATAATCGTTGTGGTCCTGGTCGCACTGGGTTTGTCCTCCATTTACGTGGTGAAAGAGGGCGAGCGAGCCATTTTGATTCAATTCGGTAAAGTTGAACGTGACGCCCAAACGGGTGAAGCGATGGTATTTGAGCCAGGCTTACACTTTAAAATACCCTTTATCGAGCAAGTTAAGAAACTGGATGCGCGTCTACAAACTCTGGACGGGGACCCAGACCGCTTTGTCACCAGTGAGAAAAAGGACTTAATTGTTGATACTTATGTCATGTGGCGTATTAACGATTTCTCGACGTTCTACCTGAGTACAAATGGCGGTAATATTCTACAAGCTGAAGCACTACTTACCCGTCGAATCAACAGTGGTTTGCGTAGTGAGTTCGGTAACCGCACAATTTCAGATATTGTGTCTGGTGAGCGAGACGAACTTATGCGCGAAGCATTGCTGCAAGGTGCGAAAAGTGCCTCAGACTTAGGTATTGAAGTGCTAGACGTTCGTGTCATGCAAATTAACCTGCCTGATGAGGTGAGCCAGTCTATTTATCAACGCATGCGCGCTGAACGTCAGGCGGTTGCGACTGAGCACCGTTCAGAAGGTAAAGAGCAAGCTGAGTTTATCCGGGCTGACGTTGATGCACGTGTGACCGTTATGCTTGCAGACGCTAAACGCCAATCACGCGAATTGCGTGGTGAAGGTGATGCAGAGGCCGCTCGTATTTATGCCGAAGCATACGAAAAAGACGCTGAATTCTTTGCATTCATTCGCAGTATGGAAGCCTACACCAACTCGTTTGGTAAAGGTAACGACATGCTCGTACTCGATGCAAACAGTGACTTCTTCCGCTATCTGCAAAATATGATGGGCGAAAAGCAAGAGTAAAAGTCCAACCAGTGCCCAATGACTCCATTGGGCACTTTTCCTTCATGTACAAACTCCCCGATACAAGGTAAGATCGCCACGCTTTTTTTTTACGCGGGGCAATCATGAGTCAGAACGTTGTTATTTTAGGCACCCAATGGGGTGATGAAGGTAAAGGTAAAATCGTCGATCTGTTGACCGACAAGGCGAGCTTAGTCGTTCGTTATCAAGGCGGTCATAACGCAGGTCATACATTAGTCATTGACGGCGAGAAAACGGTTTTACACCTTATTCCTTCAGGAATTCTTCGTTCAAATGTTCAGTGCGTTATTGGTAATGGTGTTGTTCTATCACCAGAAGCACTGATTGAAGAAATTGATATGCTCGAAGCGCGTGACGTTCCTGTTAAAGAGCGTTTGCGAGTGAGCGAAGCTTGCCCTTTGATTCTGCCGTTCCATATCGCCCTTGATCAGGCTCGCGAAAAAGCTCGTGGTAAAGAAGCTATCGGCACCACTGGCCGCGGAATTGGTCCTGCGTATGAAGACAAAGTGGCGCGTCGGGGCTTACGAGTCGGTGACTTATTCAACGCCGAGCGGTTTGAAGGTAAGCTAAAAGAGTTGGTGGATTACCATAACTTTGCGTTGACTGAGTACTATAAGACCGATGCTATCGACTATGATGCAGTATTAAAGCAGTGCAAAGAGTTTGCGAAATTACTGAAACCAATGGTTGCTGATGTACCGGCAATGTTGGATCAGGCTCGTAAGAATGGCGATAAAGTCATGTTCGAAGGTGCTCAAGGGACATTGCTTGATATCGATCACGGTACTTACCCTTATGTGACGTCATCCAACACAACCGCTGGCGGTGTTGCAACGGGAGCGGGCTTTGGTCCGCGTTATATTGAATATGTATTAGGTATCGTAAAAGCTTACACGACTCGAGTTGGCAGTGGTCCGTTTCCAACTGAACTCGACTGCGATGTTGGTCAGCACTTAGGTGTTAAAGGCCATGAGTTTGGGGCAACAACGGGGCGTAAACGTCGAACAGGCTGGTTAGATGCTGTGGCTATGCGACGTGCGGTACAAATTAACTCAGTCAGTGGCTTTTGTTTAACCAAACTGGATGTGCTGGATGGTTTAGACGAATTGAAAATCTGCACCGGTTATAAGCTGGCTGATGGAACAATCAGTGAATATCCACCAATGGCCGCAGAAGACTATGATGTCGTAGAGCCGGTCTATGAGACGTTAGAAGGGTGGCAGGAAAGCACCGTTGGCTTGACTGAGCATAACCAGTTACCGCCACAAGCGTTAGCGTATATATCAAGAATAGAAGCGTTAACTGGCGTGCCAGTTGATATCATCTCAACAGGCCCGGATCGTAACGAAACGATTGTATTGCGTCATCCATTCGAATAATCTAATTTCTCGGTCAGTTTTTGCTCGAAGGAGTTAAAAACTGACCACTTGATCGTGTTTTTATAAATTTTTTGCGCAAAGCTATTGCACTATCAAATTTAGTACCATAGAATGCGCTCCACCTAACCGGGGTGCCGGCATAGCTCAGCTGGTAGAGCAACTGACTTGTAATCAGTAGGTCGGGAGTTCGACTCTCTCTGCCGGCACCAATTCAAATTGCAAAATGCGGGAGGGGTTCCCGAGTGGCCAAAGGGATCAGACTGTAAATCTGACGGCTCCGCCTTCGCAGGTTCGAATCCTGCCCCCTCCACCACGCAATTTCCTTGGTTTTGAGGTGGCCTCACAATATTGTGAATTTGCGGGTGTCGTATAGTGGCTATTACCTCAGCCTTCCAAGCTGATGACGCGGGTTCGATTCCCGCCACCCGCTCCAAATTCAAGTCGTGCTGATATAGCTCAGTTGGTAGAGCGCACCCTTGGTAAGGGTGAGGTCGGCGGTTCAAATCCGCCTATCAGCACCATTCCTTATACAGGCCATTCTAACGAAACCTTGGTAGGCAAACGTAAGTTTAGGTAAAACACCAAAAGAATTTTGTTAGAGAGGCTGCAATGTCTAAAGAAAAATTTGAACGTTCGAAGCCGCACGTAAACGTCGGCACCATTGGTCACGTTGACCACGGTAAAACTACACTAACTGCTGCTATCACAACTGTTTTGGCAAAAGTTTATGGTGGTGCGGCGAAAGACTTCGCAGCCATCGATAACGCGCCAGAAGAGAAAGAGCGTGGTATCACTATTTCAACGTCACACGTTGAATATGACACACCAACTCGCCACTACGCGCACGTAGACTGCCCAGGGCACGCTGACTATGTTAAAAACATGATCACCGGTGCTGCACAGATGGACGGCGCAATCCTTGTTGTAGCGGCAACTGACGGTCCAATGCCACAGACTCGTGAGCACATCTTGTTGTCACGTCAGGTTGGCGTTCCTTACATCGTTGTCTTCATGAACAAATGTGACATGGTTGACGATGAAGAGCTGTTAGAGCTGGTAGAAATGGAAGTTCGTGAGTTGTTGTCAGAGTATGACTTCCCGGGCGACGACCTGCCAGTAATCCAGGGCTCAGCACTGAAAGCGCTGGAAGGCGACGAAGAGTGGGCGAAGAAAATTGTTGAGCTAGCAGACGCGCTTGACAACTACATCCCAGAGCCAGAGCGTGACATCGATAAGCCATTCATCATGCCAATCGAAGACGTATTCTCGATTTCAGGTCGTGGTACAGTTGTTACCGGTCGTGTCGAGCGCGGTATCGTCAACACTGGCGACGAGTGTGAAATCGTTGGTATGAAAGAAACGCAAAAAACCACTGTTACAGGTGTTGAAATGTTCCGTAAGCTGCTTGACGAAGGTCGTGCAGGTGAGAACATCGGCGCGTTGTTGCGTGGTACTAAGCGTGACGAAGTTGAGCGTGGCCAGGTATTGGCGAAGCCAGGTACAATCACTCCGCATACTAAGTTCGAAGCGGAAGTTTACGTACTGAGCAAAGACGAAGGTGGCCGTCACACGCCATTCTTCAAAGGCTATCGTCCACAGTTCTACTTCCGTACAACTGACGTAACGGGCGCAGTAGAATTGCCGGAAGGCGTAGAAATGGTTATGCCAGGCGACAACCTGAAGTTCGTTGTAGAGCTGATTGCTCCAATCGCAATGGATGAAGGTTTGCGTTTTGCAATCCGTGAAGGTGGTCGTACTGTAGGTGCAGGTGTTGTATCTAAGATCATCGACTAATACGGTTTCAGTATCGTATACAGAGCCCGGCTTTATGCCGGGCTTTTTTATGGCTTGCGCGAAGCGCTGTCTTAGGTATAATACCGCGTCCAATCCTACACCAAGTAAGATAAGCGTGAAGGACATTATTTAGGGGCGTAGTTCCAATTGGCAGAACAGCGGTCTCCAAAACCGACGGTTGGGGGTTCGAATCCCTCCGCCCCTGCCAGATTTTAAGTTAAAAGCGAAGACCGGTCGCAATTAGGATTAAAGAATGAGCGCAAATAACGAGACGCAGAGCAGTTCATTAAACAGCTTGAAATGGATCATCACAATCGCCTTGCTAGTTGTAGCTATCGGCGGAAATCATTACTACGCAGAAGAAATCTCAGTACTTTACCGCGCTATCGGTGTTGTCGTATTGGTGGCATTGGCAGGTTTTTTTGCCTCCACAACGATTAAAGGTAGAAAGTTTTTGTCTTTCGCTAAAGAAAGTCGTACTGAGGTTCGCAAAGTCGTTTGGCCTTCGCGTCAGGAAGCAACCCAGACCACACTCATTGTTGTTGTAGCGACCGTTATTGTTGCTTTAATCCTCTGGGGTTTAGATGGAATACTTGTGCGTGTCGTAGGCTTCTTAACCGGACTGGAGATTTAAACTATGAGCGATAAGAAACGTTGGTACGTCGTACAGGCTTTTTCTGGTTACGAAGCTCGTGTTGCGGAATCTCTGAAAGAACATATCAAGCTGCATAATATGGAAGACAAATTCGGCGAAATCTTAGTGCCGAAGGAAGAGGTCGTTGAAATGCGTGGCGGCGTGCGTCGTAAAAGTGAACGTAAATTTTTTCCAGGTTATGTCTTGGTTGAAATGGTCATGGACGAAGATTCATGGCACTTAATTAAGAGCGTTCCGCGTGTACTTGGCTTTATCGGTGGTACAAGCGACCGCCCTACACCAATTTCTAAGAAAGAAGCAGACGCTATTCTTGATCGTTTACAAGACTCAGCAGACAAGCCGAAGCCCAAGACGTTGTTCGAGCCGGGCGAAGTGGTTCGTGTTACCGATGGTCCGTTTGCTGACTTTAACGGTACAGTGGAAGAGGTTGATTACGAGAAAAGTCGTGTGACCGTCTCTGTTTCAATTTTCGGTCGCGCCACACCTGTCGATTTAGAGTTTGGTCAAATCGAGAAGTCGTGATCAAAAAATCATCAATCTAGCATTGATCAACGACGCGAATTAACTTATAATTCGCGTCCTTTTTTAACGGGAAGCCGATTGAGTAACTTCGCTCTGAAAAGTTACGAGGCGTTAAACCCACAACAGAGGTAATAATCATGGCGAAGAAAGTATCAGCCATTATCAAATTGCAGGTAGCTGCTGGTTCAGCTAACCCGTCGCCGCCAGTTGGTCCAGCCTTGGGTCAGCACGGTGTAAACATCATGGAATTCTGTAAAGCATTCAACGCGCAAACAGACAGCCTGGAAAAAGGCGCGCCTGTTCCTGTTGAAATTACAGTATTTGAAGATCGTTCATTCACGTTCATTACGAAAACGCCTCCTGCGTCTTTCTTGCTTAAGAAAGCAGCGGGTATCAAGAGCGGTTCTGGCGAGCCTAATACCAAGAAAGTTGGTACGGTAACTCGCGCGCAATTGGAAGAAATTGCGAAAACTAAAGAACCCGATCTGACTGCTGCCGACATGGACGCAGCTGTACGCACTATCGCCGGCTCTGCTCGTGCGATGGGCTTGAACGTGGAGGGCTAATCGATGGCTAAATTAACAAAACGCGCTCGCATGATCGCAGAGAAAGTTGAAGCCCGCGATTACGACGTGAATGAAGCAATTGCACTGTTGAAAGAATTAGCAACAGCAAAATTCACTGAAAGCGTTGATGTTGCCGTAAACCTTGGCATCGATGCTCGTAAATCTGACCAAAACGTTCGTGGCGCGACAGTATTGCCAAACGGTACTGGTCGTGACGTTCGCGTTGCGGTATTTACTTCTGGCGACAATGCAGACAAAGCGAAAGAAGCAGGTGCTGACATTGTTGGTATGGAAGATTTAGCTGAGCAAGTTAAGAAAGGTGAGATGAACTTCGACGTTGTCGTAGCATCACCTGACGCAATGCGTGTTGTTGGTCAATTAGGTCAAATCTTAGGCCCACGTGGTCTGATGCCTAACCCGAAAACAGGTACAGTAACTCCTGACGTTGCAACAGCCGTTAAAAATGCTAAAGCGGGTCAGGTTCGTTATCGCAACGACAAAAACGGTATTGTTCACGCAACAATCGGCCGTGTCGATTTCGATGACGCGAAATTGAAAGAAAACCTTGATGCATTATTAGGAGCGCTTAAGAAAGCTAAGCCTTCTTCTGCAAAGGGTGTTTACTTTAAGCGCATCAGCTTGTCTACAACGATGGGCGCTGGTGTGAGTATTGACCAGGGTACAGTCAGCGCTGGTTAATTAAGGTTTATGGGTTGGAGCTGCCGTTTGTAATGCTCAAAAAGCGACAAGCAAGGCTCCCGTCCAAGACCGTAGGTGTACCGCGAGAATTTCAGTAGTATCGAATAGCGGCACTTAATTTCCTACGCAGATGGTGATATCCGACTCAGGCTCTCTGGGTAGAGAATCACCGTGACAACGCGGTGGAGGTAACTCCACCTAATTGTAACGCGGAGCTTCGGCTCCAAATTGAAAACGAGGTGATATCAGTGGCAATTGGTTTAGCCGGAAAGAAAGCCATCGTTAAGGAAGTTAACGACGTTGCTTCGAATGCGCTAGCCGTCACCGTTGCTGAATATCGAGGCATCGAAGTTGCCGATATGACTGAGCTTCGTAAAAAAGCACGTGAGCAAGGCGTATTTCTGAAAGTTGTTCGAAATACTCTTGCAAAACGGGCTTTTGAAGGTACTCAGTTCGACGACATGAGTGATGTACTTAAAGGACCTCTTGTTTATGGCTTTTCTATGGACGCACCGGGCGCATCAGCTCGCTTGTTCAAAGACTTTGGCAAAGAAAACAAGAACCTTCAGGTAATGGCTCTGTCAATCGGTAATGGCATCATGGGTCCTGAAAAATTGGACGCGGTTGCTTCACTTCCGACTCGTGACGAAGCATTGGCTAAATTGCTCGCCACCTTCAAAGAACCTGTTAGCAAGTTCGTTAAAACAGTTAACGAAGTACCTAGCAAGTTCGTTAGAACGTTGGCAGCAATTAAAGACGCTAAATAATACGTTGGTTTTTTAACCATTTTTTGTAATTATCAACCCAGGAGTTTAGAGTAATGGCTCTGACTAAAGACGATATCTTAAACGCGATCGCTGAAATGCCAGTAATGGAACTGGTTGAACTGATCGAAGCAGCTGAAGAAAAATTCGGCGTTGACGCATCTGCAGCAGTTGCAGTAGCAGCTGGTCCAGCAGCAGGCGGCGAAGCAGCAGCTGAAGAGAAAACTGAATTTGACGTAATGCTGAAAGGCGCTGGTAGCAACAAAGTTGCTGCTATCAAAGCTGTTCGCGGCGCAACCGGCCTTGGCTTGAAAGAAGCTAAAGCTATGGTTGAGTCTGCACCAGTTGCAGTCAAAGAAGGTGTTAGCAAAGACGAAGCTGAAGAGCTGAAAAAGCAGCTTGAAGAAGCTGGTGCGGAAGTTGAAGTTAAGTAAGTCGACTTTTGTACAAAATATGGCTCTTTAGAGCCTTGGGCTGGTGGTTAAATAACCACCAGCCTTTTTGCGCTGTATTGCTTGTATCATTTTTGCCCGAGGTTGGGATACAAGTTTTGCAAAAACAACACGGGATCGACAGATAAAAGATTCATCTGTCTTAACCATCGAACCACTCGTTGGTTAGGGTCATCAATCAGCTAGCTGAGGAACCCCATGGCGTACTCCTACTCTGAGAAAAAACGTATTCGTAAGGACTTTGGTAAACGACCGCAGGTCTTAGAAGTGCCTTATTTGCTGTCTATGCAGCTTGATTCATTTAAGAAATTTATTGAAGTCGATCCAGACGCCAATAACGGCTTGGAAGCGGCTTTTCGTTCGGTTTTTCCTATTGCCAGCTACTCAGGTAATGCGGAACTGCAGTACGTCAGTTATCACATGGGTGAGCCGGCATTTGACGTTGAAGAATGTCAAATTCGTGGTATTACCTACTCAGCACCTCTGCGTGTGAAACTGCGTCTGGTCCTGTTTGATAAAGAAGCAGCAGCCGGAACGGTTAAAGACATTAAAGAGCAAGAAGTGTACATGGGCGAAATTCCGTTAATGACAGAAAACGGAACTTTCGTTATCAATGGTACAGAACGAGTGATCGTTTCCCAGCTTCACCGCTCTCCGGGTGTCTTCTTTGACCATGATAAAGGTAAATCGCACTCGTCAGGTAAAGTTCTGTATAACGCACGAGTTATCCCATACCGTGGCTCGTGGTTAGACTTTGAGTTTGATCCTAAAGACAACGTGTTTGTTCGTATCGACCGTCGCCGTAAGTTACCGGCGTCTATTATTCTTCGTGCGCTTGAATACAGCACTGAAGAAATTCTCGATATGTTCTTCGAAACAACCTACTTTGAAATCTTGAAAACCAAAGTCAAGATGGAGTTGGTGCCTGAGCGTCTTCGTGGTGAAACGGCGAAGTTCGACATTAAAGGTACCGATGGCGAAGTATTGGTTGAAAAAGGCCGTCGTATTACCGCACGTCATATTCGTCAGTTGGAAAAACTCGACATTAAAGAAATGGACGTGCCGACTGAATACATGGTCGGGAAAGTATTAGCAAAAGACTACGCCGATAAGAAAACAGGCGAAGTCGTCGGCCATGCAAACGACGTATTAACGCTTGAGTTAATTGCGGAATTAAGCGAAGCCGGAATTAAGAAAATTGAAACGTTATTCGTGAATGACTTGGACCACGGTCCATACATGAGCGAAACGCTGCGCGTGGATTCAACCACTAACCGTTTGGAAGCGTTGGTTGAAATCTATCGTATGATGCGTCCGGGTGAACCACCGACGCGTGAAGCAGCCGAAGCGTTATTCGATAACCTATTCTTTAGTGACGAGCGCTATGACTTGTCAACTGTTGGTCGCATGAAGTTTAATCGCCGTTTAGGTCGTGATGACCTAAGTGGAGATAATACGCTGTCTAAAGAAGACATTATCGATGTTATGAAAAAGCTTATCGAGATCCGAAATGGTCTTGATGAAGTTGATGATATTGACCACTTGGGTAACCGTCGAATCCGTTCTGTAGGTGAGATGGCAGAAAACCAATTCCGTGTTGGCCTTGTTCGTGTTGAACGCGCTGTTAAAGAGCGTTTGTCGCTAGGCGACCTGGACAACACCATGCCACAGGACCTTATCAATGCGAAGCCTATTAGTGCCGCGGTGAAAGAGTTCTTCGGTTCAAGTCAATTATCGCAGTTCATGGATCAAAACAACCCACTGTCAGAAGTGACGCACAAACGTCGTATTTCTGCGTTAGGTCCGGGTGGTTTGACACGTGAGCGAGCAGGTTTTGAAGTTCGAGACGTACACCCGACTCACTACGGTCGTTTGTGTCCAATCGAAACCCCGGAAGGTCCGAACATCGGTCTGATTAACTCACTGTCGAGTTTCTCCAGAACGAACGAGTACGGTTTCCTGGAAACACCTTACCGTCGTATTGAAGACGGTGTAGTCACCGACGAAGTTGACTACTTGTCAGCGATTGAAGAAGGCAACTATGTTATCGCTCAGGCGAACGTAGCGCTTAACGACAAAGGTGAGTTAACCGAAGACTTAGTGCCTTGCCGACATAAAAACGAATTTACATTGATGAGTAAAGAGCAAGTTCAGTATATGGACGTTGCTCCTCAGCAAATCGTGTCAATCGCAGCAAGCATGATCCCATTCCTTGAACACGATGATGCGAACCGTGCATTGATGGGCTCAAACATGCAACGTCAGGCAGTACCAACGTTACGTGCTGACAAGCCGTTAGTCGGTACTGGTATCGAACGCACTATCGCAGTTGACTCGGGCGTTACCGTTGTCGCGAAACGTGGTGGTGTCGTCGACTATGTCGATGCAAGCCGTATCGTTGTTAAGGTAAATGAAGAAGAGATGGTACCGGGCGAAGCGGGCATCGACATTTACAACTTAACTAAGTACACACGCTCTAACCAAAACACGTGCATTAACCAAAAACCAACGGTTAATCCTGGTGAGCCGGTAACGCGTGGCGACGTATTGGCAGATGGTCCATCGACAGACTTAGGTGAATTGGCACTGGGTCAAAACCTACGTGTCGCGTTCATGCCGTGGAATGGTTACAATTTTGAGGATTCAATCCTTATTTCTGAGCGCGTAGCGCAAGAAGATCGTTTAACCACTATCCACATTCAAGAGCTGAACTGTGTTGCCCGTGATACCAAATTGGGTGCTGAAGAAATCACTTCAGATATTCCAAACGTCGGTGAATCAGCGCTTGGTAAGCTTGATGAAGCTGGTGTTGTCTATGTTGGTGCCGAAGTTAAAGGCGGCGACATCCTCGTTGGCAAAGTCACGCCAAAAGGCGAAACGCAGCTGACGCCGGAAGAGAAGCTTTTGAGAGCAATCTTTGGTGAGAAAGCGTCGGACGTTAAAGACAGTTCGTTACGCGTTCCTAACGGTGTCAACGGTACCGTTATTGACGTACAAGTCTTTACTCGTGATGGCGTTGAAAAAGATAAACGCGCAGTTGCTATCGAAGAGATGCAACTGGCGAAGGTTAAGAAAGACCTGACCGAAGAATTTAAGATTCTTGAAGAAGGTATTTATAACCGTGCACGCAACTTGTTGCTAGCGAACGGCTTCGACGAAGCGAAACTTGCGAGTATTGATCGTAAAAACTGGCTAACACAGGACTTAGGTTCTGAAGATGCGCAAGCACAGTTAGAGCAGATTGCAGAGCAATACCAGCAAATCAGCGACGATTTCGATACGAAGTACGAAAACAAGCGCCGTAAAATCACTCAAGGTGATGACTTAGCGCCTGGCGTACTGAAGATTGTAAAAGTTTACTTGGCAGTTAAGCGCAGTATTCAGCCGGGTGACAAGTTAGCAGGTCGTCACGGTAACAAAGGTGTTATCTCTACTATCATCCCTGTTGAGGATATGCCTCACGATGATGAAGGTAACCCGGTCGATATCGTATTGAACCCGCTAGGTGTACCGTCGCGGATGAACATCGGTCAGGTGTTGGAAACACACTTGGGTATGGCGGCTCGCGGAATTGGTAGCAAGATAGACAAGATGCTGAAGCAGCAGCGCGCAATGAAAGATCTGCGTGACTTCTTACAGCAAGTTTATGACTTGGGTGAGTGCCGTCAGAAAGTAGACATCAGTGAGTTCTCTGATGACGAAGTGATGCGCTTAGCAGGAAACCTGAAAGCTGGTCTGCCGACGGCGACACCAGTATTCGACGGTGCGGTTGAAGAAGAAATTAAAGAACTTCTGAAACTGGCGGATTTACCTGAGTCAGGTCAGATACCACTGTTTGACGGCCGTACGGGTGAGAAGTTTGAGCGTGATGTAACCGTCGGTTACATGTACATGCTGAAATTGAACCACTTGGTCGATGACAAGATGCACGCTCGTTCTACCGGCTCTTATAGCTTGGTAACTCAGCAGCCATTAGGTGGTAAAGCACAGTTTGGTGGTCAGCGCTTCGGTGAAATGGAAGTCTGGGCATTAGAAGCATATGGTGCTGCATACACCTTGCAGGAAATGTTGACGGTTAAATCGGATGACGTAAACGGTCGTACGAAGATGTACAAAAACATCGTCGACAACAACCTGCAAATGGAAGCGGGTATGCCAGAGTCGTTCAACGTATTGTTGAAAGAAATTCGCTCTCTGGGCATCAATATCGAGCTGGAACAGAACTAAGCGTCTGTTGCTGGAATTACTGGGGGAGTGATGTTCACTCCCCATAGGTTGAACTCCGACAGGAGATAAATCGTGAAAGACTTGTTGAAGCTTTTAAAGCCGACGAATCAAGCAGACGAATTTGACGGAATTCGTATTGCTTTGTCTTCGCCAGATATGATCCGTAGTTGGTCGTATGGTGAAGTCAAAAAGCCAGAAACTATTAACTATCGTACGTTCAAACCAGAGCGTGACGGGTTATTCTGTGCGCGTATTTTTGGTCCAGTAAAAGACTACGAATGTTTGTGTGGTAAGTACAAGCGTTTGAAACACCGCGGTGTTATTTGTGAGAAGTGTGGCGTTGAAGTCACCTTAACCAAAGTGCGTCGTGAGCGTATGGGTCACATTGAGCTAGCAAGCCCAGTGGCACATATCTGGTTCTTGAAATCACTGCCATCTCGTATTGGCCTAATGCTGGATATGACCTTGCGTGATATTGAACGGGTGCTTTACTTTGAATCTTACGTTGTTACAGAGGGCGGTTTAACGTCTTTAGAACAAGGTCAGATTCTTACTGAAGAAGAATACCTGGACGCATTGGAAGAGCACGGCGACGAGTTCGATGCGAAAATGGGTGCCGAAGCGGTACTTGATTTACTGCGAGCTGTCGACATTGACGCTGAAATTCAAACCTTGCGCGAAGAGTTACCAGAAACTAACTCTGAAACTAAGCGTAAGAAAATCAGCAAACGTTTAAAACTGTTAGAAGCCTTCCAAATGTCTGGCAACAAGCCAGAATGGATGATTCTGAAAGTACTGCCTGTTCTACCACCAGACTTACGTCCGTTGGTACCATTGGATGGTGGTCGTTTTGCTACGTCTGATTTGAACGACTTGTATCGCCGCGTTATTAACCGTAATAACCGTTTGAAGCGCCTATTAGACTTGGCTGCTCCGGATATTATTGTACGCAACGAAAAACGTATGCTGCAGGAGGCGGTTGATGCCTTATTAGATAACGGTCGTCGTGGTCGTGCTATTACTGGTTCCAACAAACGTCCTCTGAAGTCTTTGGCTGATATGATCAAAGGTAAACAAGGTCGTTTCCGTCAGAACCTTCTTGGTAAGCGCGTTGACTACTCAGGTCGTTCGGTTATTACCGTTGGTCCTAAGCTCCGCTTACACCAGTGTGGTCTTCCTAAAAAGATGGCTCTGGAGCTGTTCAAGCCGTTTATCTACGGCAAATTGGAGCGCCGGGGCTTAGCAACAACCATTAAAGCAGCTAAGAAAATGGTTGAGCGCGAAACCGCAGAAGTTTGGGACGTTCTGGATGAAGTGATTAAAGAGCACCCGGTATTGCTTAACCGTGCGCCAACACTTCACCGTTTAGGTATTCAGGCGTTCGAACCGGTACTGATTGAAGGTAAAGCGATTCAGTTACACCCATTGGTCTGTGCGGCATATAACGCCGACTTTGACGGTGACCAAATGGCGGTTCACTTGCCGCTGACGTTGGAAGCTCAGCTAGAAGCGCGTGCGTTGATGATGTCCACCAACAACGTGCTTTCACCAGCAAGTGGTGATCCAATCATCGTGCCTTCTCAGGACGTTGTACTGGGTCTTTATTACATGACCAAAGAGAAGATCAACGGTAAAGGCGAAGGCATGATCTTCAAAAGCCCGTCTGAAGCTGAAAAAGCTTACCGTAATGGTGATGTAGAGCTGCATTCACGCGTAAAAGTGCGTATTACGGACACAACCGCTGATGAAGACGGTAACCGTACGACGAAAACAGCCGTGCGTGATACCACCGTAGGTCGTGCATTGTTGTCGCTCATTATGCCAGAAGGCTTGCCGTTTGAGCTTATCGATCAGGCTATGGGTAAAAAGCCAATCGCCCGTATGCTGAACCAGGCGTATCGTAACCTGGGTCTGAAAGACACGGTTATTTTTGCTGACCAAATCATGTACACCGGTTTCCATTATGCGATGGTTTCAGGTGCATCGGTTGGTATCAACGATATGGTTATTCCTGAAGCGAAGAAAGAAATTGTTGCAGCGGCAGAAGAAGAAGTTGCTGAAATTCAGGAGCAGTTTGAGTCTGGCTTGGTAACCGCTGGTGAGAAATACAACAAAGTTATCGATATTTGGTCCACGGCTAACGAGAAAGTCTCGAAAGCGATGATGGATAACTTGTCGAAAGAAGTTGTCACCAATAAAGACGGTAAAGAAGAAGAGCAGGCATCGTTTAACTCTATCTTCATGATGGCGGACTCAGGTGCTCGTGGTAGCCCCGCGCAGATTCGTCAGTTGGCCGGTATGCGTGGTCTGATGGCTAAGCCAGATGGCTCAATCATCGAAACGCCTATCGTTGCGAACTTCCGTGAAGGTCTGAACGTACTCCAGTACTTCATCTCGACGCACGGTGCTCGTAAAGGTCTTGCCGATACCGCATTGAAAACAGCGAACTCGGGTTACCTGACTCGTCGTCTGGTCGACGTTTCTCAAGACGTCGTTATCATGGAAGAAGACTGTGGTACGCACGACGGTCTGACAATGAAACCATTGATTGAAGGTGGTGATGTTGTAGAGCCGTTGCGTGAGCGCGTGCTCGGCCGTGTCCTTTGTGACGACGTTCTTAAGCCAGGTAGCGAAGACGTGCTGTTACCGCGTAATACGCTGCTTGACGAGAAGAATTGCGACATTCTCGAAGAAAACTCTATCGATGAAGTTAAAGTCCGCTCGGTTATTACTTGTGACACGGACTTTGGTGTCTGTGCGCACTGTTACGGTCGTGACTTGGCTCGTGGCCATATGGTTAACCAAGGTGAAGCGGTTGGTGTTATCGCAGCACAGTCAATTGGTGAGCCGGGTACACAGCTGACCATGCGTACCTTCCACATTGGTGGTGCGGCGTCGCGTGCAACGGCTGAGAACAGCGTACAGGTTAAAAACTCAGGTACTATCAAGCTGCACAACGCTAAATGGGTTGTAAACAGCGATAAAGAGCACGTAATTACTTCTCGCTCGACTGAGTTGACACTTATCGACGAATACGGTCGCGAGCGTGAGCGTTATAAAGTGCCTTACGGTGCGGTCTTGAAGAAAGGTGAAGGCGACGCAGTTGAAGGCGGCGAAACCGTTGCTAACTGGGACCCGCATACGCACCCAATCATTACCGAGGTGGAAGGTCGCATCAAGTTCGTCGACCTAATTGATGGCGTTACTATGACGCGTCAAACCGACGAGCTAACCGGTCTTTCAAGCATCGTTGTGCTGGAAACAGGTCAGCGTACCAGCGCCGGTAAAGATATGCGTCCAATGGTTAAGCTGGTTGATGGTAAAGGTAACGATGTTAACATCGCCGGTACCGATATTCCTGCGCAATACTTCTTGCCAGGTAACGCAATCATTAACCTTGAAGATAACGCCGAAGTAAAAGTCGGTGATACCTTGGCCCGTATTCCGCAGGAAGGCTCGAAAACTCGAGACATTACCGGTGGTCTACCGCGTGTTGCTGACTTGTTCGAAGCACGTCGCCCGAAAGAACCTGCGATTCTTGCAGAGAAGACGGGTACGGTCTCGTTCGGTAAGGAAACGAAAGGTAAGCGTCGCTTAATCATCACACCTAACGACGGTGGTGATCAGCACGAAGAAATGATTCCGAAATGGCGTCAGCTTAACGTGTTCGAAGGTGAACAGGTTGAGAAAGGTGAGGTTATTGCTGATGGTCCAGAGGCACCACACGATATCCTGCGTCTGCGTGGCGTAAGCGCTGTAGCGAACTACATCGTGAACGAAGTTCAGGAAGTTTATCGCTTACAGGGCGTTAAAATTAACGATAAGCACATTGAAACGATTGTTCGTCAGATGCTGCGTAAAGCGTTAATTCTGCGCGCAAACGATACCAACTTGCTGGAAGGCGAAATGGTTGAAATGGCGGAAGTCCTGGCTGCGAACGCAAAAGCGGAAGCGGAAGGCAAAATGCCGGCAACCTTCGAACGTCAGCTCTTGGGTATTACCAAAGCGTCACTGTCGACAGAGTCGTTCATTTCTGCGGCATCGTTCCAGGAAACAACGCGTGTCCTGACCGAAGCGGCCGTTGGTGGACGCAAAGACAGCCTGCGTGGCTTGAAAGAAAACGTTATTGTAGGTCGCTTAATTCCTGCCGGTACCGGTTACTCGTACCACAAGGAGCGCATGCAGCGCCGTGTGGAAGAGTTGGAAATTGAAGAAGCTCCGACAATGACTGCAGAGCAAGCTGAACAACAGTTAGCTGACGCTCTTAACGCAGGAAATGAGTCGCCAAAAGACGATTCTGCTGAATAAACAAATACGGTTTTAGCCTATTTGTACAGAAGCCAGTACTGATTATAGTGCTGGCTTCTTTTTTATAACCTTGACAGGTGAAAATATGACCATTAGAATTTCGGCTCCCGATTTTCGGGATCCGGCTTTTTATGGTCGGGAAAAAGCGATTTTTCACGCACATTGTGCGCGCTAAAAAGCGACATCAACTAAACTAGGAGTAATGAATGGCAACAGTTAATCAGCTGGTGCGTAAAGGCCGTCAAAAGCCCGTTGTGAAGAGCAACGTTCCGGCTCTTGAAGCGTGCCCTCAAAAACGCGGAGTATGTACCCGTGTTTACACCACAACCCCGAAAAAACCGAACTCTGCAATGCGTAAAGTTTGCCGTGTTCGTTTAACCAACGGTTACGAAGTATCTTCGTACATCGGCGGTGAGGGACATAATTTACAAGAACACTCAGTCGTACTGATCCGTGGCGGTCGTGTAAAAGACTTACCAGGTGTTCGTTATCACACCGTTCGTGGCGCACTTGACTGTTCAGGTGTTAACGATCGTAAACAAGGCCGTTCTAAGTACGGCGCGAAACGGCCTAAGTCTTAACGGTTCTCCGTTAGTAAGGCCAAACTGTAATTCATAAGTTTTGGGTAATACCCTGAATTAATCGGAGAATATTGAGATGCCAAGAAGACGCGTCATAGGTCAACGTAAAATCCTGCCGGATCCTAAGTTCGGATCAGAGTTGTTGGCTAAATTTATCAATGTCGTCATGGTTGACGGCAAAAAAGCAGTCGCTGAAAAGATTATCTACGGTGCACTGGACATCCTGGCAGAGAAGTCAGGTAAAGATCATCTGGACGTTTTTGATGATGCACTAGAAAATGTGCGTCCTACCGTCGAGGTTAAATCTCGTCGCGTTGGTGGTTCTACCTACCAAGTTCCAGTTGAAGTTCGTCCGGTACGTCGTAACGCACTGGCTATGCGCTGGTTAGTTGATGCAGCGCGCACCCGTGGTGAAAAATCAATGTCGCAGCGTCTGGCAGCTGAAATGCTAGATGCATCAGAAAACAAAGGGTCAGCTGTGAAGAAACGTGAAGACGTTCACCGCATGGCTGAAGCAAACAAAGCGTTTGCTCACTATCGCTGGTAAATTCACAGTTAACCTAGAAAGGAGTTTATTGTGGCTCGTAAAACTTCCATTGAGCGCTATCGTAATATCGGTATCTGTGCTCACGTAGACGCTGGTAAGACAACCACAACAGAGCGTGTGTTGTTTTATACTGGCTTGTCTCACAAAATTGGTGAGGTGCACGATGGTGCAGCCACCATGGACTGGATGGAGCAAGAACAAGAGCGTGGTATTACTATCACCTCAGCAGCAACGACCTGTTTCTGGCAGGGCATGGACAAGCAGTTCCCTGAGCATCGTGTCAACATCATCGATACTCCGGGACACGTTGACTTCACAATCGAAGTAGAACGTTCTCTGCGTGTTCTTGACGGTGCTGTCGTTGTATTGTGTGCGTCTTCAGGTGTTCAGCCTCAAACAGAAACTGTTTGGCGCCAAGCGAACAAATATGAAGTACCACGTATGGTATTCGTCAACAAAATGGACCGTGCAGGTGCCGACTTCTTGTCAGTTGTTGATCAGATGAAAACACGCCTGAACGCCGTTGCGGTTCCAATGCAATTGCCAGTAGGCGCGGAAGACAACTTCCGTGGTGTTGTTGACTTGATCAAAATGAAGTTCATCAACTGGAACGAAGAAGACATGGGTACGTCTTTCACTTATGAAGACATCCCTGCTGATATGGTTGACCAGTGTGAAGAATATCACGCAGAGTTGGTTGAAGCTGCGGCCGAAGCTAACGAAGAGCTGATGAACAAATACCTTGAAGAAGGTGAGTTAACAGAAGCTGAAATCAAAGAAGGTCTTCGTGCGCGTACATTGGCGAACGAAATCTGCTTGGTAGCTGCTGGCTCAGCGTTCAAAAACAAAGGCGTTCAAGCAGTACTGGATGCGGTTATCGAGTACTTACCGTCTCCGACGGAAGTTAAGCCAATCACTGGTATTTTGGATGATGAATCAGAAGGTGTGCGTAAATCATCTGATGATGAACCTTTCTCAGCGTTGGCATTTAAAATCGCAACCGACCCATTCGTTGGTACGTTAACCTTCGTCCGCGTTTACTCTGGTGTTCTTAATCAAGGTGACGGTGTCGTCAACCCTGTTAAGAATAAGAAAGAACGCGTTGGTCGTATGGTACAGATGCACTCAAACAGCCGTGAAGAAATTAAAGAAGTTCGCGCGGGTGACATTGCTGCACTTATCGGTCTTAAAGACGTGACTACTGGTGACACTCTGTGTGATCCAAACAACAAGATCATTCTTGAGCGTATGGAATTCCCAGAGCCGGTAATCTCGGTTGCTGTTGAACCAAAAACTAAAGCTGACCAAGAAAAAATGGGTATTGCTTTAGGTAAGTTGGCAGCAGAAGATCCGTCGTTCCGTGTTAAAACGGACGAAGAATCTGGCCAAACCATCATCTCAGGTATGGGCGAGCTTCACTTGGATATCATCGTTGACCGTATGAAGCGTGAGTTCAAAGTTGAATGTAACGTGGGTCAGCCTCAGGTTGCATACCGTGAAGCCATTCGTAAGCCGGTTGAAATCGAAGGTAAATTCGTACGTCAATCCGGTGGTCGTGGTCAGTTCGGTCACGTATGGCTGAAACTTGAGCCGATGACCATCGAAGAAGATGATGACGGTGAAGATATCACTTATGAATTCGTTAACGAAATCGTTGGTGGTGTGGTACCGAAAGAGTACATCCCAGCTGTTGATAAAGGTATTCAAGAGCAGATGGAACAAGGTGTATTAGCTGGCTACCCAGTATTGGGTGTTAAAGCAACCTTGTATGATGGCTCTTACCACGACGTTGACTCGTCAGAAATGGCGTTTAAAATCGCTGGTAGCATGGCCTTCAAAAAAGGTGCAATGCAGGCGGACCCAGTTCTTTTGGAACCACTAATGAAAGTGGAAGTTATTACTCCAGAAGAGTCTATGGGTGACGTTGTTGGTGACTTAAACCGTCGCCGTGGTCTGATCGAAGGTATGGAAGAAGCACCTGGTGGCTTGAAAGCTGTCAACGCGGTTGTTCCACTGTCTGAAATGTTCGGTTACGCAACTGACTTGCGTTCACAAACTCAGGGTCGTGCATCTTACTCGATGGAATTCCTGAAGTATGGTGAAGCACCAAACAACATCGCTGAAAAAGTGATGGCTGAGCGTAACGCTAAAGATTAAGTAAGGTCTGGTCCGGTCTTACACAGGACCGGGCTTTCAACTTAAATTTGAGGATATATCATGTCTAAAGAAAAATTTGAACGTTCGAAGCCGCACGTAAACGTCGGCACCATTGGTCACGTTGACCACGGTAAAACTACACTAACTGCTGCTATCACAACTGTTTTGGCAAAAGTTTATGGTGGTGCGGCGAAAGACTTCGCAGCCATCGATAACGCGCCAGAAGAGAAAGAGCGTGGTATCACTATTTCAACGTCACACGTTGAATATGACACACCAACTCGCCACTACGCGCACGTAGACTGCCCAGGGCACGCTGACTATGTTAAAAACATGATCACCGGTGCTGCACAGATGGACGGCGCAATCCTTGTTGTAGCGGCAACTGACGGTCCAATGCCACAGACTCGTGAGCACATCTTGTTGTCACGTCAGGTTGGCGTTCCTTACATCGTTGTCTTCATGAACAAATGTGACATGGTTGACGATGAAGAGCTGTTAGAGCTGGTAGAAATGGAAGTTCGTGAGTTGTTGTCAGAGTATGACTTCCCGGGCGACGACCTGCCAGTAATCCAGGGCTCAGCACTGAAAGCGCTGGAAGGCGACGAAGAGTGGGCGAAGAAAATTGTTGAGCTAGCAGACGCGCTTGACAACTACATCCCAGAGCCAGAGCGTGACATCGATAAGCCATTCATCATGCCAATCGAAGACGTATTCTCGATTTCAGGTCGTGGTACAGTTGTTACCGGTCGTGTCGAGCGCGGTATCGTCAACACTGGCGACGAGTGTGAAATCGTTGGTATGAAAGAAACGCAAAAAACCACTGTTACAGGTGTTGAAATGTTCCGTAAGCTGCTTGACGAAGGTCGTGCAGGTGAGAACATCGGCGCGTTGTTGCGTGGTACTAAGCGTGACGAAGTTGAGCGTGGCCAGGTATTGGCGAAGCCAGGTACAATCACTCCGCATACTAAGTTCGAAGCGGAAGTTTACGTACTGAGCAAAGACGAAGGTGGCCGTCACACGCCATTCTTCAAAGGCTATCGTCCACAGTTCTACTTCCGTACAACTGACGTAACAGGCGCAGTAGAATTGCCGGAAGGCGTAGAAATGGTCATGCCAGGCGACAACCTGAAATTCGTTGTAGAGCTGATTGCTCCAATCGCAATGGACGAAGGTTTGCGTTTCGCAATCCGTGAAGGTGGTCGTACTGTAGGTGCAGGTGTTGTATCTAAGATCATCGACTAATACGGTTTCAGTATCGTATACAGAGCCCGGCTTTATGCCGGGCTTTTTTATAGCTGTTTAACAGCTCATCTTTACAGTTCTTGACATTGAAGCATCAAAAGTGAAAGATGAAATGTCATGATCGTTATTAATAACCGTAAAGTATGGGGCTTTTGAGTCGTTTTTTACTGCTTTTCGCAGCATTATTCTACAGTGGGGTTTTAGCAGCACAGACAAAGGTCTATGTTGCGGCTTACGACTACCCGCCTTATTTTTCCGACATTCTGGAAACCGATTTAACCCGCGAGCTGGTTAAACGCCTTAATGAGCATCAGGACAATTATGAATTCATCATCGAGGTGATACCTCCATCTGGGCGTTATGAAGCGCTAAGCGTCGGTGGTTGCTGCGATGCCATATTTTTTGAGTCGCCAAGTTGGGGCTGGCGAAATCACGATGTAGAAATTGAAAAAACTTTTCCATTAGTTCGTGGAAAAGAGCGGTTGGTAGCGGCTAAGAAAGCTGGTAGAACACAGTCATTTTTTAACAGTTATGAAGGCAAACGGTTTGCTGGCGTTAAAGGTTATCATTATTTAATTGCCGGAGAACTGAAAGCATCTGACGAGCTCAAGCAAGAGTATACGGTTTACCTCGCCGACTCCAGAATAACGAATATTCGAATGGTTTTAGGTGGTCGAGTTGACCTAACCACGGTTAACGACGAGTTATTGGCAGCGTTGGACGGTTCTCAGCAAATTAAAGTGGAGAACTTATTGCTGGCCGAGAGCACCGACTTTCAGTACGAACTTCACTTACTGGTTGGGCCCTCTAAAAAAATTGAAGCATCAACGTTACAGCGGATGTTGAGTGAATTAGGCCGAAAGGGTGAAATTGATCGGCTTTTTCGACGCTTTAATATGGAACGATTCCAGCTATATCGCCCGTCGACAATTCGCTAGCAACTAATAAACACTTAAGCCCAGTTTGTTGGCAACTTCCCGTACCATAAACATGCCGCGAGCACTGTTTCCAAACTCGTTTAAACGAGGGCTCCAGGCAGAGATTACGCCGAAATCCGGCACTACGGCAACAATGCCGCCACCGACTCCGCTTTTCGCTGGTACGCCAACGGTAAACGCGAACTCGCCGCTTTGGTCATACATACCACTGGTGGACAGAAGCGCATTAATGCGTTGTGAGTCACGTTTGGACATAATTTGCTTTTTCGAGAACGGGCAAACCCCGTCATTTGCCAAAAACGTAAATGACCGAGCCAAGTTTTCACAGGACATAGAAAGCGCGCACTGCCAGAAGTAGTGATCGAGCAACTCTTCAACGTCAGAGTCAATGTTGCCGAAGCTTTTCATTAAGTGAGCTAATGCGGCGTTGCGGTGTCCGTGGTCTTTCTCTGATTCATGCACTTCATGGTCAGCGTACACGGCTTCATTACCACAAAGGCTGCGTACCAAGCTTAAAACGGCATTTTTACTTGCCGAGTAATGGCTAACAAGGACATCGCTGATCAAAATAGCACCAGCGTTAATCATCGGATTACGCGGTATGCCTTTTTCCCACTCAAGCTGCACAATTGAATTAAAAGCCTGACCCGAAGGTTCCATTTTCACACGATCCCATAATTCATCTCCAAGTCGCTCCATGGCCAGCATAAGACCGAAAATTTTTGAAACGGATTGAATAGAAAATTGGGTTTGGGTATCGCCAACAGTGAAAGTTTCGCCATCAAGTGTTGCCAGTGTCAGTGCGCATTGCTCAGGGTCAACCGCAGCAAGGGCGGGTATGTAATCCGCCACCTTGCCGGTTTTTATTGTCATCGCCTGCTCGTAAATGTCCTGTAACAGGCGGGTTAAGTCGTCAGGCGCATGTATGTGCTGCCCGCCGCTGACAATATCACGCGTCAAGAGGGTGCTCCGGATGCGTTATTGTTGCAAGTCTTTCTCGTATATCCTGAGGTAGCTTCACTGAACACTCCTTCTGATAATCGAAATAAACTAATACCGACTTACCTTTAGCGCACAGTTTGTCTTTTTGCCAAACTTCGGTGGTAATATCAAACGAACTGCCGCCCATTCTGGTGACATAAGTATTTACTGTAACTGGGCTACCAAAGTAAATGGGAAACAAATAGTCCACCTCCAGTCGCGCCACGATTAAACTTTGGGTTTCTGGCGACATTTCACCAAAAAACTCGAATATTGGCAGCCGGCCGGTCTCAATCCACCCGGGGATGACCGTATTGTTTACGTGGCCTAGCGCGTCGGTTTCATAAAATCGAACTTTAAAGTCTTCCGATAACATACTGCTTCCTTTTATTTTAGCATCGGCTTCAAGAAACGGGCCGTATGCGATTGTTTGTTTTCACAAATGGCTTCCGGTGTTCCCTCGCAGAGTATCTCCCCGCCACCTGAACCGCCTTCGGGACCAAGATCAATAATCCAGTCGGCTGTCTTAATAACATCTAAGTTATGCTCGATAACAACAACGGTATTGCCATGATCACGCAGTCGATGAATCACTGCCAGTAACTGTTTTATATCGTGGAAATGCAAACCAGTCGTTGGTTCGTCCAAAATATACAGTGTCTTACCAGTGTCGCGCTTAGACAGCTCGCGCGACAGTTTAACACGTTGTGCCTCACCGCCTGAGAGCGTGGTTGCTGATTGGCCTAAGCGAACGTAGGACAAACCGACATCCATGAGCGTTTGCAGCTTACGAGCAATGGCTGGAATTGGGTCGAAGAACTCACGAGCGTCTTCTATGGTCATTTCCAGCACTTCATGAATGTTTTTGCCTTTGTACTGAATTTCTAACGTTTCACGGTTGTAACGTTTGCCTTTACAAATATCACAAGGCACATAGACATCTGGCAGGAAGTGCATTTCAACTTTAATGACGCCATCACCCTGACATGCCTCACAACGACCACCGCGTACATTAAAGCTAAAGCGGCCCGGTTTGTAGCCACGTGCCCGCGCTTCAGGAACACCAGCGAAAAGCTCGCGAATAGGCGTGAATATGCCGGTATACGTTGCCGGGTTTGACCGTGGCGTTCGGCCAATCGGGCTTTGGTCGATATCAACAACCTTATCCAAATACTGGAAACCGTCGACGCTTTCACAAGGTGACGGAACATCGGCTGTTGCGCCATTGAGCTCCCGGTGCGCAATTTTAAATAAGGTGTCATTGACCAGTGTTGATTTACCTGAGCCTGAGACCCCAGTCACACACGTCATAACGCCCAGCGGCAACGTCATGGTGACGTCTTTTAAGTTATTACCACTGGCACCTTTTATCACCAGTTGGCGATCATCTGGTTTATGTCTTTCAGCAGGCACATCAATCAGTTTACGGCCTGACAAGTAGTCACCAGTTAGTGAGTCTTTACTTGCTATTATATCGTCCACGTTGCCCTGAGCGATAATCTCACCACCGTGAACACCAGCGCCCGGGCCTATATCAATGACGTGATCGGACTGACGAATTGCGTCTTCATCGTGTTCTACGACAATAACCGTATTACCTAAGTCCCGCAGGTGCGTCAGGGTATTTAACAAGCGTTCATTGTCGCGCTGATGCAGACCAATACTGGGTTCATCAAGAACGTACATAACACCGACTAAGCCGGCACCAATTTGACTGGCTAGGCGAATTCGCTGAGCTTCGCCTCCGGATAAGGTTTCTGCACTGCGAGATAGACTCAAGTAGTTAAGGCCTACGTTCACCAAAAAGCGCAGGCGGTCGTTAATTTCTTTAAGAATTTTCTCAGCTATTTGAGCACGCTGACCTTCCAGGTCTAATTGCTGGAAGAAGGCCATAGCGTCACCAATGGACTGCTCGACCACTTCCGGTAAGGTCACATTGTTAATAAATACGTGGCGAGCCTCGGTGCGCAGGCGTGTGCCATGACAACTCTTACAAGGTTGTGTTGCAACGTACTTCGACAGCTCTTCGCGAACCGCTTGAGACTCAGTTTCGCGATAGCGGCGTTGCATGTTCGGAATAATGCCCTCGAAGGCATGCTCGCGGACGACTTTATCGCCGCGGTCATTCATATAAGTAAATTTTATCTCTTCTTTACCGCTGCCGAACAGAATGATATTCCGAATCTCTTCCGGTAAGTCTTTAAAGGGCTCAGACAGCTTAAACCCATAATGCTTAGCCAGTGACTGAAGCATTTGGTAGTAATAAAAATTACGTTTATCCCAGCCGCGAATGGCGCCACCAGTTAACGAAATTTCGTCATTAACAATCACTTTTTGTGGATCGAAAAACTGTTCAACGCCTAAGCCGTCACACGTCGTACAAGCACCCGCCGGGTTGTTGAATGAAAACAGGCGAGGTTCTAGCTCCTGCATACTGTATCCACAATGCGGACAGGCGAAATTCGCCGAGAACACTAAGGTTTCTTCGCCGCCTTCCATTGGCGCCACTAGCGCCGTGCCGCCACTCAGCTCCAACGCGGTTTCAAACGATTCGGCTAAACGTTGTTCCAGTCCTTCGCGGACTTTAAAGCGGTCTACCACCACCTCAATGGTGTGCTTTTTCTGAAGTTCTAGCGGAGGCGGGTCGCTTAAGTCGCAAATTTCACCGTCGATACGTGCGCGGATAAAGCCTTGCAGCGCTAAATTTTCTAAGACCTTTAAATGCTCGCCCTTGCGGTTTTGAATAATGGGAGCCAATAACATGCGCTTCTCGCCTTCTGGCGCATCCAGCACTTTGTCGACCATTTGCGATACGGTTTGTGCAGCCAGTGCCACGTCATGCGTTGGACAGCGAGGCTCACCAACACGTGCGTACATTAGGCGCAGGTAGTCATAAATTTCGGTAATGGTACCGACCGTGGAGCGAGGATTGTGAGACGTCGACTTTTGCTCAATTGAAATCGCGGGAGACAGACCCTCTATGCTGTCAACGTCGGGTTTTTCCATCAGTGACAAGAACTGTCGAGCGTAGGCCGATAATGACTCAACGTATCGACGCTGACCCTCAGCATAGAGCGTGTCAAACGCTAACGACGACTTGCCTGAACCGGATAAGCCGGTAATGACAATAAGTTTGTCACGGGGTATCGTCAGATTGAAATTTTTCAGGTTGTGCGTGCGCGCACCGCGTACTTCAATGTTTTCCATAATTCCCGTCTGTTTTGCAGTTGATATTCAACTTGTAGGAAGTCGACAACAAAACGCCATTATCGCACAGTGTGTGCCTTCTGGTACAATATCCGCATGATTCATTTTGATACTAGCGCGAACGCAGTAACATGACGCAACACTCGCTCAATAAGACTGAACGAAAAGCCGCTTTCTCACTGGCGTCTGTATTTGGTATACGGATGTTAGGGCTGTTTTTGATCATGCCGGTATTGGCGGTTTACGCACAAGCCTATCCTGACTACTCACCGCTTCTGGTCGGTGTCGCGTTAGGGGCTTACGGACTCACCCAGGCTATTTTGCAAATTCCGTTAGGTATGGCGTCCGACCGTATTGGTCGAAAGCCAGTTATCATCGGTGGTCTGGTGGTGTTTATACTGGGCAGTATTGTTGCCGCATTGGCAGACAGCCTGATCATGGTGAGTGTTGGTCGCGCGCTTCAGGGCGTTGGTGCGATAGCCGCCGCCATTCTGGCATTAGCAGCTGACCTCTCGCGTGACGAACAGCGCCCGAAGGTTATGGCGATTATTGGTATGTGCATTGGCCTGGCGTTTGCTATTTCGTTAGTTGTTGGACCGCTATTAGGCGGCGTAATCGGCTTGTCGGGGCTGTTCTGGTTTACTGCGGCTACCGGCGTGTTAGGTATATTGGTGCTCGTTATGAGTGTGCCTGATGTGGTCACAACATCCGCACGGCGAGAGTCTTTGCCGGTCGCTTCGGAATTGAAAAAACTACTGAAGCATAAACAGCTCTGGTGCCTGAATACCGGTATTTTTGTACTTCATGCCATTTTAACGGCCTGGTTTGTGACGATTCCCACTCAACTGCAAAGTGCGGGGTTTGAGAGTCAAACACACGCTTGGTTTTATTTGCCGACACTGGCCGCGTCAGTTGCATTGATGGTGCCAATGATTATTCGCAGTTCGCGTAATAACAGCTCAGTACAATGGTTGCGGGCGTCTATCGCTATTTTAATTTTGTCATTGGCTTCGGTGTTTTATGCCGGTAACTCAGCAGTTTGGCTGGTGGTCGCGTTGGTGGTTTTCTTCACTGGCTTTAACTTTATTGAAGCCAGTTTGCCGTCGCTACTAACACGTATAGCGCCTGCCGGGAGTAAAGGCAGTGCGAGTGGCATCTATTCAACCAGCCAGTTTTTAGGCGCATTTGTCGGCGGTGTTGCAGGCGGTTGGGTCTTACAAAACTATCAGACATCGGGCATTGTGGTATTCTGTTTGATCTTGCTACTATGTTGGTTTGTTATCAGCTTCCTGATGAAGAACCCGGAAAGCGTCACCAGCTTGTCAGTATCAACACCAAACCTTACGAAAGACAAAGCTGTAAGCCTAAGTGAGCAGTTACTAACCGTTGCAGGTGTGAAAGAGGCGCGCTGGGTCGAAGACGATCAGGCAACGTATTTAAAAGTCGATAAAAAAGCGTACGATGAAAAAGCAGTGAATGAACTGCTCGGTGCATTAAGAACAGGAGAGTAAAATGGCCAGCCGCGGTGTGAATAAAGTAATTCTAATTGGTAACCTGGGTGCGGACCCGGAAGTGCGTTATACCCAGAACAGCACAGCGATAGCCAACCTATCTATTGCGACCAGTGAAACCTGGAAAGACAAGCAGACCGGTGAGCCAAGAGAGCAAACCGAGTGGCACCGTTGTGTGGCGTATCGCCGTTTGGCAGAAATTGCGGGTGAGTACCTTAAGAAAGGTTCTAAAGTTTATGTTGAAGGACGTTTGCAGACACGCAAATGGACCGGTCAGGACAATGTAGAGCGTTACACGACTGAAATCGTTATCAACGAAATGCAGATGCTTGACTCTCGTGGTGGTCCTCAAGGTGGCCCGCAGGGCGGACCTCCTCAAGGCCAGGGTTATGGTGGCGGACAACAAGGTGGGTACGGTGGTCAGCAACAACGCCCGGCACCACAACCGTCTCAACAGAGCCAACAGCCTCAGCAGAAGCCTGCTGAACCAGCACCGTTTTCACCGGATACGGATTTTGACGACGATATTCCGTTCTAACCAGAAATAAAATTAAAAGTGTATAAAGTTTACTATATAAAAGCCGCACTGAATGCGGCTTTCTACTTTCTATGAGCTATTCGCTGAGTCCAAACTGCTCGACTACCTTGTCAAAATACGCCAGGTTCTGCTTGGCGTATTCACGCTTCTCAACATAACGTCCCGGGAAAAAGTTCTTTTTAAAGCCGTAAGCGACAATGTCCTTTAAGCGTTTCAATGAAATATCAAAGTTATCCAGTGCCAGTTGGTATTCGTTACTGACCGTTGTGCGAGACACCAAACGGTTGTCGGTACAAATAATAGTGGCTAAACGATTGTCCAGCATGTGCTTAAAGTTATGATTTTTAATGTCACCAATAGCTGGGTTTGTTTGTAAATTACTGGTTAAACATACCTCCACTGCAATGCGGCGGTCAGCAATATAAGAAGCCAAACTCTCACCGTAGGCTTTGGGGTCCTCAATGGACGGATCCTCGGTCATTTCTGGCGAGAACAATGAATATCCGTGACCCAGTCGGTCAGCATGACATTTGGTTAACGCTTCAAAGATACTCTCCGCGCCATAAGCTTCACCCGCATGCACGGTTTTCAGTAAAAAGTTCTCGTGCGCGTATTCATACACCTCTTTAAATTCACCGGCGGGGTAACCAATTTCCTGACCGGCAATGTCCAGTCCAACTATCGGCATACCTTCTTCGTCGCGCATGCGAACGCTGGCGCGCACTAAATCCATTGCTGCCGTTTTAATCACTTGCATCGGTTCAAAGTCGCGCATCAACTGAAATATTTGTGTGTAATAGGGCGAAAATCCTTTTTTGCCGAACATGCGCATGGCGCAGTTAATAATGCCGTAGTCAAACGGAGGCTTATCGCCGTTTTTAACGTCCGAACGATTGTTGTACTCTTTCTTCGCCCGCGATAAGCCGTCATTAACCACGTGCATAATGGTATCGAAGGTAACGCCCTTACTCGGATCCATCAGTAGCTGCGGCGCGAACCGAACCTCTATGTAATTAACGCCTTCTTCCTGATTATCAACCGCCAATTCATAAGAGGCTTGCTCTAAGTTTTCGAGGTCACGCAGTACCGCGCAGGTGTACTGAAAGCCATTGAGATATTCACCCAAATTGTTGTAGTGCGACTTAAATACCTTTTCGAACAAGCCTTCTTCGGTATAGCTGGGAAGTTCAATACCCGAGCGCTTTGCCATATCGACAAGGCTACTGGCACGTAAGCTACCGTCTAGGTGCAGGTGCAAGTCTGCCTTGGGAATGGCTTTAATAAATTCGGGGGAGTAGTGCATGGGAAGAGCTCCTGAATTGCGTTGCTTTGTCACATTTTGGCATAAAATCGTGCTAATCTCTGCATCAATTCCGACAGCGTATTAAAAATAACAAGAATAGAAATGGCTTCACTTTATTTCACCTACTCCGCCATGAATGCGGGTAAAAGCACGTCATTACTGCAAGTAGCGCATAATTATGAAGAGCGTGAGCAGCATGTCTTGCTAATGACGCCGGCGGTCGACGATAGAGCCGGGCACGGCAAAATCGCATCACGTTTAGGTATTGACCGCAAAGCACTGTCTTTTACCCATAAGTGCGACTTAACCGAGCTTGTTCGACAGGAGCATCAGCGTAAAGCAATTGACTGCGTTTTGATTGACGAAGCCCAGTTTTTAACCGAGCAACAAGTTTGGCAATTGACGACCCTGACTGATTCCGATGACATTCCCGTTATGTGTTACGGCATTCGTACCGATGCCTTTGGTAGCGCATTTCCGGGCAGTGCGGTGTTATTGGCCGTTGCCGACAAGCTTGTGGAGATGAAAACCATTTGCCATTGCGGGCGCAAAGCCACGATGTCGTTGCGAGTTGACGAGCAGGGGAATGCGGTTCGCATGGGGCAACAAATAGCCATAGGCGGCAACGACCGTTACGTGTCTTGCTGCCGAAAGCACTGGAAAGAGGCCATGCAGCTGCGCTAACAAGCGACGGAATAATACGCTACAATAGGGCATCATTTTTCAGTGGCGTATGACTATGCAAACTTTCACAATTCCAACCCCCGATGACTGGCACTTGCACCTGCGTGACGAGGCGATGTTAGCAACCACCGTACCGGCTTCCGCAGCGGTGTTTAACCGCGCGGTTATTATGCCCAACCTAGTGCCGCCGGTAACAACCGTTGAAGCAGCGATGGCTTATCGTGAGCGCATACTAAAGCAGCTGCCGGAAGGACAAACGTTTCAGCCTATGATGGCACTTTACCTTACTGCTGAAACGACACCCGGTCTGGTTGCCGAAGCGGCTGTCAACGAGCATATCATTGGCTTTAAACTGTACCCGTCTGGGGCAACAACCAATTCCGCGGCCGGGGTTAAGTCGGTTGACGCGCTGGCACCAGTGTTGGAAGCCATGCAGCAACACGAGGTACCGCTGTTGGTGCACGGCGAAGTAACGGATGCCGACGTGGATATTTTCGATCGTGAGAAAGTTTTTATTGACCGCCATTTACGGCCTATTACTGAAAAATTCCCCCAATTGCGTTTGGTACTGGAGCATATTACCACCGCAGACGCAGTTGCCTTTGTTGAAGAGTCGTCTGAGTATGTGGCTGCAACGATGACGCCACAGCATTTGCTCATGAACCGCAATGACTTGTTGGTGGGCGGTGTTCGTCCACATAATTATTGCCTGCCTATTTTAAAACGCCGCTCTCACCAAATGGAGCTGCAACGAGCCGCCTTATCGGGGAACCCTAAATTCTTTTTGGGAACCGACTCTGCACCACATACACAAGACAAGAAAGAAACCGCTTGTGGTTGCGCGGGCTGTTACTCGGCGCCAGCCGCTATTGAACTCTACGCTGAGTTTTTCGATGCGCATGGTGCGCTGGATAAGCTGGCCGACTTCGCCAGTGGCTTTGGTGCAGACTTTTACCGTATGCCAAGAAATACCAGCGAATTGACTCTGATTAAAGAGCCTTGGCAGGTGCCGGCAACGGTGGATACCGCAAATGGACCTATGGTGCCGTATTGGGCCGGTGAACCGCTGAACTGGCAAGTGAAGCGTTAGTGACGGCAGACCTTAGAA
Organism: Idiomarina piscisalsi; assembly: GCF_002211765.1. Taxonomy (NCBI): domain Bacteria; kingdom Pseudomonadati; phylum Pseudomonadota; class Gammaproteobacteria; order Alteromonadales; family Idiomarinaceae; genus Idiomarina; species Idiomarina piscisalsi. The sequence goes on along the minus strand of NZ_CP022133.1, from coordinate 2,277,598 downwards.
AAACGGGTTATGACATTAGTTATGTTTGTGTGTGTGCAGTGCATTTTATAATGTGCTTTACAACGATTCTGATAAGATGCTGTAAAAATAATTAAAAGGTGTTGCCGGGTGTTTGGATTTACGCAACAGAAACAAAATGCTCATCACGTTTGCTTCCAAATTACGCAAAAAAGTGTGCGTTTATTAGTCGCAAAAAGTCACGCAGGGAAGTGCGAGCTCATTGTGAATGACCAAGAAGACGCGACTCCCGGCAGCCTTATTGAAAAAGCAGTTCATATTCTTAAAAAATACAAGCGTCTTTCGTTAAAAGATGCCTCGGTATCATTGGTATTAGGTTCTGATTGTTATGAGTCTGTGCTGGTTGATCGACCGATGGTCGATCCGGAAGAAATCGCTGAAAGTTTGAAGTACAGCTTAAATGATCTGGTTTCGTTATCTGCCAGCGATATTGTTGCGGATTATTATGAATTTCCAGAACAACCAACCGGTCAGGATAAGATTGTAGCGGTAGCCGCAAGCAAGAGTTTACTGAGACCTTGGGTGGACTTTTTTGCTGAAAGCGACTTGTCGTTAGTCGCCATTACCGTTTCTGAACTGACGTTGCCTAGCCTAATTAAGCCGCCCGCACATCCGGAAATGGTCATTTATCAAACCCAGGAAGGGCATTACCTAACTCAAATTTACACCTCGAAGGGACTGTTGTTTACGCGTCTTTTGCGTGGTGTTGCTGCGATAGACGCTTATACCGAAGAGGAAATAGAGGCGGGAGCATTGGAGCCGCTGGCGACGGAACTGCAACGATCAGTCGATTATTTCGAGAGTCACTTAAGGCAAGCACCCATAAAGCACATTCATATTGCCATTGAACATGTAAAGCCAGGGGTTGTGGTAAAAAATGTATCGCAAATGCTGGCGGTCGAGTGCGACGTTTACCGTTATCCGCAGTGGACGCAAGAATTAATAGAAGGTGATTTTACAGACTTGCCTGGCCTCGCCGTATTCGAGGAGTTGCGGGTATGAAGCAAAGCGTTAATTTATATCGGGGCGACTTGGTACCGGTCCAACAGCGGCTCACACTTGCTAAATTAGCGACAGGGCTGGTTGCCTTGGTGGTCGTGGTTTTTACATTAATGATTTTTTCCGGTTGGCAACACAGTCAGACACGAGGTACAAATAATGAGCTGACAGAGCGACTTAATGTCGCCAATAATCAACTGACGTCTTTACGTGACCGTTTAAGTAACCGTAAACAGAGCCCTGAACTGGTCTCTAAGAAAGCTGAGTTGCAAGCTTACATTCAGGATGCACGAACGTTTCGACAAAGTATCAGTGACTTTGAAGCGTCTGAGTCCTCGGCGGTTGCTTCATTATTGAGTGAGCTGTCGGACATTACTCCACAAGGCGTTTGGTTAGAACGCTTTGGGCTAGACGGGGAAAAGATATATCTAAAGGGTTACGCAACGGATACAGAAAAGCTAGTGTCATGGATGGATAAGTTTGACGAGTCCGAATTATTAGCTAGTAAACGCTTTGCGGTTGTTGAACTGTCACGTAGCGAAGAAGGCTACCAGTCTTTTCAACTGCGTACCGAAAGACGTGAGGAGCCAGCAGAAGAATGAACCGTTGGCAGTATTTAGAAGAAAGTTTTGGCACGCTCCCGGCACGACAGCGAGTCATGATAGCGGCTGCCGCTGTTTTGCTGACAGTGTTGCCAATGCTGAGCTACGTCATAATGCCGGATCTGGAGAGAGCTGCAGCTCTTAGCGCTGAAAATAAACGTTTGAATCAGCAAATTGAGCAGGTTCTTTCGGCGGTGGGTGAGCTGGAAGGCGAGTTCGATGAGGACATTAACGAGCCGCTAAGACAGGAGATAAAGCAACTGCAGATGTCGGCAAGTAATGCGCGGCAGTCGGTAGAAAATAGTGCAACCTTACAAGAAGTTTCGCAGCGCAGAGAATTTCTGAACAGCGTTTTGAATACGTCGGACGCTTTAGAAATACAGAGTTTGACCGCTAAAGAGCCGCGTAAAGTCTTTGAAACAGGAAGTATTGCACTTTATGAGCATGCGGTAGAAGCTGTATTTACTGGTACCTATTTTGACGTTTTAGCGTTTGTGAGAGCGCTGCAAAGCCAGCACCCAAATGTCATTTGGGCTCACTTTGATTATCAGGTTAAACGTTACCCCCAAGGGCAGATAACTCTGGAGTGGCATTTGCTGAGTACCGACAAGGAGTTTATCAGTGGTTAAATGGTTAGGTGTTGTTCTGATATTGTTGGTAGGGTCGGTTACAAGCGTCAGTGCCCAGAAAAAGGACCCAACACGGCCGCCTGTGAATGTGGAGCCGTCATTAGCATTGGCTGAAGTTGCGGATATTCAGCTGACACAAATTATCTATTCTGACGTTAAGAAACTGGCCATTATTAATGGTACGCCTTTGCGAGAGGGCAATACCATTGCCGGTTTTACGGTGTCAGAAATATTACCGAATAAAGTGAATTTAAACCGAAGTGGTGAGCGTATTACGTTGAATGTTTTTCAGCCGCTAACGGAGTTGAAGTCGGGAGCTGAACAATGAGAATACTATTGCTGGCAATGGGTGTCGCCTTAGCGGGATGCGCGTATCAACCGGGGTATACTCCAAATAAACAAAAGGAAGCCATGACGCCCGACAGTCAAGCTAACGCAGTGGCGCCGGCGCGGCAGGAAGGCATGCCAACGGCGGTCAGTGAGTACTTACGTCAAGACGTTAGTGCGCAGCAGCAACAGGGTATTGAGCTTCTCGAAGAAGACCGTTTTGTGCTGCAGGCGGAGGATATTGATGCGAAACAATTCTTCTATGGTTTGGCCGCTGATACGCCTTATAACATGCTGGTACATCCGGACGTTTCAGGCTCTATTTCACTGAGCCTTAAAGACGTGACGCTCAATGAAACCTTGAGTGCGGTTCAGGACATTTATGGTTTTGAGATTCGCCGTCAGGGGAGAACCATTCAGGTTTACCCCGCGGGTGTGCGTACAAAAACGTTCTCGCTCGATTACTTGTCGTTAAAACGCTTTGGCATGTCGCAAACGGAAATATCCGGCGGTGGCGTGAGCGAAGAGCGCGATAATAATCGCTTTGGGGGAAACAACCGCAATAACTCAAGTGCCGTAAACTCTAATGGAACGCCACTATTCGGTGACGAGAACGGTAATTACAATCGTACAAGTCAGCAGCTTCAAGGCAACGGCTCCAGCATCAACACTCAGTCTGAAACAGACTTGTGGGGCGATCTAAAAGAAGTGATTGAGGGCATTATTGGTGGCGGCAATGTCGTTTTGTCACCGCAGGCGGGTATTGTCAGCGTTACGGCTTCACCAGATAAGTTACGAGCGGTGGGTGACTTTATTGACACTCTTGAAAGTCGTTTGCAACGTCAGGTGATACTGGAAGCCCGGATCATAGAGGTGACTCTGAATGACGGTTATCAGCAGGGGATTAACTGGAGTGATTTGGCATCGGGTAGTGCGGGTTTTGATGTCGAATTTAACGGCGTTACGCCAAGTAATGCGACCTCCGCAGCTATCGGTGGTTTGTTTGGCCTTAGCTACAGTGATGAAGCGAATGGCTTTAACGGCATGATAGAAATGCTGCAAACCCAAGGCACCGTGCAGGTTCTGTCTAACCCACGTGTTAGTGCCTCAAATAACCAAAAAGCCGTTATCAAAATTGGCGAAGATGAATACTACGTAACGAACGTCGACTCTACGACGAACCTTGCCGGTGGCAGCGGCGCCGCTGTATCCAACTCAAATGTCGACTTAACGCCGTTCTTCTCCGGGATATCGTTAGATGTTACCCCGCAAATTAGCGACGACGGTGAGGTCATCCTTCACGTACACCCGTCAGTTGTTGAAACAGAAGAGCAACAAAAAGTCATTACCTTAACCGATGGTGAGCTCGTATTGCCGCTGGCGCGCAGCAATATCCGCGAATCAGACACTATTGTTAAAGCGCGCAATGGTGAAATTGTTGTACTGGGCGGCCTCATGCAAACTGTGAATTCAGAAGAAGTGGGTAAAGTGCCGCTTTTGGGTGATATTCCACTGCTAGGTGAGCTTTTTACGAACCGTCGTAATCGTCAGGAGAAAAAGGAGTTGGTGATCCTGTTGAAACCAACCGTGGTTGGAGTTGATACCTGGCGCGATGAGCTTAAACGCTCTCGTGAGCTGTTGAATGAATGGTTTCCGGATATTGAGCAATAGCGAGTATGTACCTGTACCACTACGGCTTACGCGAACTGCCTTTTACCATAACGCCGAACACGCAGTTCTACTACGATCTTAAAAGCCATCATGAGGCTTTTGAGGTGGTGTTGACTGCGTTGAAAACGGGTGAGGGTTTTATCAAAATCACCGGCGAAGTGGGTACCGGAAAAACCTTATTATGTCGGCGTTTACTCAATGAAATGCCCGACTTTTTCAAAGCGGCCTATGTGCCAGACTCCTACCTGGACCCGGCCGAACTCAGACTGGCGATTGCACAAGAGCTAGATGTGGAGACCGACAAGCTCGTTAATCAGCAGCAGTTAGCCAGAGCCCTTCAGCAACGACTTTTAGACATCAGCAAAAGTGATCAGTCGGTCGTTATTATTATCGATGAGGCGCAAGCGTTGCCTGAAGAGAGTCTTGAAGCGTTGCGGCTGCTCTCTAATTTGGAAACGGAACGCCGTAAGTTGGTGCATATCGTGTTGCTGGGTCAGCCAGAGCTTGACGAGCGACTGTCACAAAAAGCGTTTCGGCAGCTACGCCAACGCATCAGTTTTTCTCACAAATTAACGGCAATGAACGCAGAAGAAACGGCGGATTATATAGCGCATCGAATGCAGGTTGCCGGCTACAAAGGTACGCCTATTTTTAATTGGAAATTAATTAAACACATTCATCGGTGCAGTCGCGGCGTACCACGGTTAGTGAATATGTTGTGCCATAAAATGATGTTGCTTGCTTACGGTGAAGGGCGTCATAAATTGACGAATCATGACCTTAGGTTCGCGGTGAAAGATACCGAAGATACTCGGCTGGAGTCAGGGCGTTGGCTGCCGTTAACCATTGGTATCGCCGCAATGTGTTTGTTAATAGCGGCTATGGGCTATTGGCAAATCACGGAGGGCGGACTATGAGCTTGATTAATAAAGTCCTGAAAGACCTCGACAAGCGTGGTCAAGAGCCCTTTGACCGCGAAGCCGGCGGTAGTGCTGTCGAGCGCTCAGAGCCTCGCACGAAACTTCCTTGGGTAGTACTGGGTCTGGCGGTGGTTGGTATCTCTGCTGGTATTGTACTTTGGCCGGCAAACGACAGCCAAACGATGACGGTGTATGAAGCGGAACAATCACCGCAGCCTGAGAAAGTTCAACAGAAGCCGGCGCAGACAGAAAGTCCGCGGGCTGAAGCCAGGTCTAATGATGGCGAGCTTAATAGTAATCTTGATGAGCCTGAAATCGCTAATACCGATAAGCGAGCGACAGTCAGACAATTAGAAGCACGCACAGACAATAAACCAAGCGAGTCTCAGGAGCCAGAGCTTAAGCAAACTGAACAATTAGCCGGAGCGCAATCAGAAAAGCCGCCGGAACAAGTACCGGAAAGAACACAGGAAAGAGCAGAAGAAAAGAGTACAGAGAATGATTCGGTCTTTGTAAAAAAGTCAGTTGAGCTGACGCCTGAACAAATTGCACAACAGAACATTGAAAAAGCGGAGAAGGCTCAGCAACAGGGGCGCTTAACTCAGGCCGAAGAATACTGGCGACAGGCGTTAGCCGTCACCCCTGATAATAAACGAGTGCGTAAGCAGTTGGCTGCCTTGCAATATGGTCGCAACAAAGTAACGGATGCGTTAGCGACATTAGAGGTGGGCTTTCAGAGAGACCGGACGGACACCGACTTTCGGATGTTGAGTGCGCGTATTCTAGAGCGAGAAGCAAGACCCGGTGCGGCATTAAATGTGTTGTTAAAAAACTGGCCCAGCGCCCAGGATAAGCCTGGATACTCACACAAAGTGGCGCTGCTGGCGCAAGACACTGGTCACTATGAAGTGGCGGAAACCGCCTATACGCGGTTGATAGAAGCGCAGCCTACTGAAGGCCGTTGGTATGTAGGTAAGGCGCTCGCACAAGAGCAACAGGGCAGTAACGCCGCTTTAAGTACATACCAGAAGGCGCTTCAACGCGTGACTCATGAGCCAACCCGGCAATTTATCGAACAAAAAATCGCTACTTTGTCAGCACAAGCAAATTCAGCAGGTAAGTCATGAAACGTCCTCGCCTCAAAATGCGGTTGGGTGATTTGTTGGTTCATGAGCAAATCATCAGCGAAAAAGAGCTGGAAACAGCACTGGAAAAACAACGCGAAACCGGGCGTAAGCTTGGTGCGACGCTTATCGACCTTGGCTATATTACTGAGCATCAATTGCTGGAGTTTTTATCACAGCAACTCAAGTTACCGCTGTTAAGCATCTCCGAGCGGCGAATACCGCCTGAAGTTTTTAAATTGTTGCCGGAAGTTCAGGCTCGGCGTCATCGGGCATTAGTCATCGAAGCGGACGAGAATGAAGCGTTAGTCGGCATGAGCGACCCCGCCGATTTGTCTTCTATCGATGCAATAAACCAACTACTGGCACCGCGACAGGTCGAGTTAGCGGTGGTTCCAGAGGGCGAGTTGTTAAGTGCGTTTGATAATCTCTACCGCCGCACGAAAGAAATAGAAACCTTCGCCAGCCAGCTGCAGGACGAGTACGAAGAAACCTCAGAGTTTGAACTCGGTCAGCTGAGTCTGGACGAAGAGGGCGATGAAGCCACCGTTGCCAAGTTGCTGCAGTCGGTTTTTGAAGATGCGGTTCAGGTTCGTGCATCGGATATTCATATAGAACCCGATGAAAACAAACTGCGTATCCGCCAGCGTATTGACGGCGTGCTGCAGGAAAACGTACTGGATGAAACGAATATAGCCAATGCGTTGGTGTTACGCTTGAAGCTAATGGCGGGGCTGGATATTTCCGAACGTCGCTTGCCTCAGGACGGTCGCTTCAACATGAAAATTCGCAAGCACAATATTGATGTGCGTGTGTCAACCATGCCGACTCAATATGGCGAGTCATGCGTCATGCGTTTGTTGGATCAGTCCGCGGGATTGTTGTCGCTGGCGCAAACGGGTATGCCCGACAATATTCTGAAGCGGGTCCGCTCCCTTATTAAGCGACCACACGGCATGCTCTTGGTAACCGGTCCAACGGGCTCCGGTAAGACAACAACGCTTTATGGCGCGCTGAGTGAATTGAATACCGAAGCCAAGAAAGTCATTACCGTGGAAGACCCGGTCGAGTATCGCTTACCACGTATTTCTCAGGTTCAGGTCAATAATAAAATAGGCCTCGATTTTGCCCGAGTGCTACGAACCACTTTGCGTCAGGACCCGGACATTATCATGGTCGGTGAGATGCGTGACCATGAAACCGTAGAAATAGGGCTGAGAGGCTCTATTACCGGCCACTTGGTGTTGTCGACACTGCACACCAATGACGCGATAACCAGTGCTATGCGCTTAATTGATATGGGCGCCCCTTCTTATTTGGTTGCTGCGGCACTGCGCGGAATATTAGCGCAACGATTGGTTCGCAGGGTCTGCGAAAAGTGCACCCAAAACTATCAGCCCGATGACGCAGAACAGCAGTGGCTGGAGCATTTACTAGAAGGCAGCAGCGAGTTTGAGTTTAAACATGGCATTGGCTGTCAGAACTGTAACCACACCGGGTATCACGGGCGTATCGGTGTGTTTGAGCTACTTGAAATGAACGGTGAAATGATGGATGCGCTGCGCGACAACGACACCCGAGCTTTTGCACATGCCGCGAAAAGACACCCGGGCTATCAGTCGATGGCATCTGTTGCATTAGAGTATGCGCGTCAGGGCGTGACGACCGTCGAAGAAGTGTTATTCCTGGCAGAAAGTGTTGAGGACAATATCTGATGCAGTTTCGTTACCGCGCCCGCGACAAACAAGGTCAGTTACAGACTGGCGCCGTGGAAGCTGGTGACGAGCGAAGTGCGGCAGACGCATTACTGAAACGTGGTCTGACACCGGTGGCAATAGAGGAAGATGTCGCTGCGAGCACCGCGATACCGGGCTGGGATACGTTAAAAACGAAGGTTGCTGATGGCTTACAGCCGAAAGTCTCTCTCGACGAGTTGATTATATTCTGTCGACAAATGTATTCGTTGACTCAGGCGGGGATTCCCATGCTTCGTGCTATCGAAGGGCTGGGCGATACAACGCAGAATAAGCGTCTACGAAACGCGTTAAAGGATATTCACGAGCAGCTCGAGCGGGGTCGGAATTTATCAGCAGCTATGGCCAAGCATAAAGGCATTTTTCCCCGGCTGATTATTGCCATTGTCCATGTGGGTGAAAATACCGGGCAACTGGAAGAATCGTTTCAGCAGTTAGCGGTTTATTTGGAAAATGAGCAAGATACCCGTAAGCGGATAAAAGCAGCGACACGATACCCGAGTTTCGTCATGATAGCCTTAGTCGTTGCGATGTTTGTACTGAATATATTTGTGATTCCCACGTTCGCTTCCATGTTTGAGCGTTTTAATGTGGAGCTGCCATGGGCGACAAGAGCATTGTTAGGGTCATCGCAGTTTTTTGTTTCGTACTGGCCGCTGCTATTGGCGCTTATGGTGGGCGCTTTCTTTGGTATTCGATACTACAAAGAGACTCCGCCGGGGCGACTGATGTGGGACACCTTGAAACTGAAAGTCCCCGTTATTGGCTCTATTTTACGCCGAGCTATGTTGGGGCGCTTTGCGCGCAGTTTTTCAGTCATGCTGGGAGCCGGTGTGCCACTAACGCAGGCACTGTCACTGGTGGCGGAAGCCGTGGATAATGCCTGGATGGAAAACCGAGTCATTGAAATGCGTCGTGGCATTGAGCGAGGTGAGAACTTATCTCGCGTAGCAAAGCAGTCAAACCTGTTCACACCGTTGATTTTGCAGATGATTTCAGTTGGTGAAGAAACAGGGCGTGTGGATACTTTATTGCTGGAAGTGGCTGAATATTATGAGCGCGAAACCGACTATGATCTGAAGACATTAACAGCGCGTATCGAGCCGCTGATGATTGCTGTTGTGGCGGTTATGGTGCTCATATTAGCATTGGGTATTTTCACGCCAATGTGGGACATGATGAGCGCTTACCAGGGACGTTAATAATGACGGAAAATGACGTTCAAGAACGTAGAGGCATTCGGCGATTGCAAAATGTGCTCGTCGTTGCAGTATTTTTGCTGTTGTCAGCAGTGGCCGTGAGAATGTTGCTTATTGATGAGCCGCAGCACTGGCGGGAAACGGAGAAAGACGTTGCATTGTCGACGTTTTCAGAAGCGGTGAGCTTAGTTCGGGCAGAGTGGTTGAGGCAGGGAAAACCCGGCGTTGTTGCGTTATTTGGACGTGCTGATTCACCGGCAGGTTTTATTAAGGTGAATGAAAAAGGATGGCCGTCGGCTAGTAATGACTGTTTGGCTCTGTGGAGCAAGTTAGGTGGCGAAATACCCGCTAGCGCGCTGAGTGCACGACAAGATGAAAACCGCTGTTACTTTGCCATTAATGAGAAACCATGGTTCTGGTTTGATGCCGATCAAGGTCGGATACAGCGAGAAAAACGCCGGTAGGCATTGTTGAGAACTTGTTATAAAATGGATTTATAGAGGCTAATTATGAGTGGGAACATGGGCAATAGACAGAAGAGACAACAGGGTTTCACCATTATTGAACTGATAATTGTCGTGGTGATTCTCGGCTTGCTTGCCGCTGCGGCGATTCCGCGCTTTACGGACGTTTCTTCTGATGCCGAGGATGCGGCGCTTGAAGGCGTTGCCGGAGGCTTTGCCAGCGCTGTTGGTATTGTTCGTGGCGAGTGGGAGCTGAGTGGACGTCCTAAAGGGGTTGCGTCTACCGGTGCTGGCGCTGAAGTGTCGATGGATCAAGTGTTGCTTTATGTCGATGGTAACACCGGCTATCCAGTGAGTGGCAATAATAACGCTGCGCACGATGAAAATATTCAGGCATCTGACTGTGCAAGCATCATGCAATCAATATTGCAGGGCGCCCCGACAGTGTCAGAAGACTTTGCTAACCTGGAGGAGACGCGTTACTACACGTACGTGACGCAAGATTCGACAACTGGCAATGATATGTGTGTTTACTACTTGGCGAACACCATAAAAAATGAAACGAATGCGCCATCTGGTGATGATTATCTGACACTGGGCAACGCTTTCGTTTATAATCCACGTAATGGCGGCGTGAGTATTCACAGCAATAACCAATAATTTTTTAAATCACAACTGAGAGCTTTAATTATGCGCAATCAAAAAGGTTTTACTCTGATCGAACTGATCATTGTCATTGTAGTTTTGGGGATTTTGGCCGTAACCGCCGCACCTCAGTTTATTAATTTTTCGAGTGACGCTCGTACTAGTGCCTTAAAAGGCATGGAAGGCTCTATTAAGGGAGCTATGCAGTTGACTTATTCTAAGGCGGCTGTAGAAGGTGTCGAGACTGACTCGACTGCTACGGTTTCTGTGAAAGGCACTGATGTTGATTTGGTATTTGGTTACCCAGATGCTTCTGCTACAGGTATCATTGAGGCTGTAGATGCTGGGTTTGCTGCGGACTTAACTAGTGACTGGGTCTACGAGGTAGTCACAGGGACGCCGGACACTGTTTTAATGGCTCAATCATCTTCTGTTACTGGTTCTGGAACTAGTGGCGCGTATTCTTCAGGTGATATAGCGACATCTCAGTGTTACTTGACTTATAGTGCTGCGACAAGTGCTACAGCTGAAGCGACTATTGTGGTTACAGACGACAGTGGTTGTTAAATAGACTGGAGCCCGCAGTTTACTCTGCGGGCTTTCAAATTAAGGCCAACTATGAAGTCCCAAGGCTTCACCCTCATTGAACTCATTATCACACTGGTTATTATCGGTATCCTAGCCGTATCTGCCAGCCCTATTTTTATTAGTGATTCCGGTACGAAAAGCCAAACCACACGTCTACAGGTGATGAGTATTTTGCGAGCCGTTCAACAGCAGGCGATGCAAGATACGGTGAACGACTATAGCGTGTCTGTGACAGAAAGCACTTTCGGCAATCCTCCGTACGACGATGACAATAGCCTTCAGCTGAGTAACTTAGATGACATCACGTTTTCTCCTGCAGATCTAACGATAGGTTTTAATGCGTTGGGGCAGCCAACGGATGATTGTGTTAGTGGCTGTGCGGTAATTATTACTGAAAGCTCAGGTATTAGTCGCACTATTAGCATTAATAAAGAGGGCTTTATTGATGCGCTATAAACAAGACGACGGTTTTACGCTTATAGAGCTCATTGCGGGCATTGTGGTTATTGCTATTGTGACGTTAGTCGTTACCGCAGGGTTGGGGCAGCTGTTTCGGCAAAGTGTTGACCCCTGGCAGCAGATTAGAGCGACTGAAGTTGGGCAAAGCTTAATGAATGAAATAATGGCGCGCCGGTTCGATGAAAACTCTAATGTTGGAAACCAGTATGTCCGTTGCTCTGAAGGCTCGGGTAGCTGCACAACACCAGCGCCATGTCCCAGTGACGGAAGCACGCCCAATGCAGAAGAAGCTCAGCGCTCTCAATTTGATGATGTCGACGATTACAATGGTTTGAAGCTTAACGGCGCCCAGCTCAGTGGCTCATCACCTAACCGCTATAACGGTTTTGAAGCCCTGGTTTGTGTTGCTGAAAAAGAAGCGAATAAGTTGAAAAGAATTACCGTCACCGTAACGACACCGCAAGACGAAAGTATTGAGTTCAGCTCCGTTAAGGGGAACTGGTGATGAACACGCAACGAGGTTTTACCTTAATCGAACTTATTATTGTCATTGTTTTGCTGGCAATCGTTGCAGGTTTTAGCTTCCAGTTTGTGGGCATTGGTGCACAAATGTTTAGCTCCGGCTCTGAGCGCTTGCAGACTATTGAGAAAAGCCGCTTTGCTATCGAGCGACTGACTCGGGAAATTAGAGGCGCGGTTCCAAATAGTGTCCGTGTGAGCGGTGACTGTATTGAGTTTGTTCCCGCGAAAGTGGTGGGGGCCTACTACGCCACACCGATTCGGCCCGATTCATCGAATGAAATGACGTTGGTTACTTTTGCAGGCAGCCCAGACGCGTCCAATATTGGCTGGGCGCTCGACGGTACCGAACGCGTCTTTATATATGCGACACGGCCTAATTACATCTACGCGGATACCCCACAGCGTTACGCTAATATTGACGGTGCTTACTCTGCTACCAGTGTCGATAATAACTTGCCATTAGAAGAAGGGAGTCAGTTTGCAAAAGAGTCCCCGTTAAAAAGAGCTTACATTGGCAGCCCGCCAGTAAGTTTTTGCCTAAGCGCGGGAAGTCTGTTTAGAATTAGTGACTATGGATGGAGCCAGGCGCAAACGGAGTGGACCGCTGGAGACTTGATGGCGACAGGGGTGAGCTCTGACGAACCCTTTGACGTAACTGCTAATAATCAGCAAAGTAATAATATAGTCACCATACAGCTTCAGTTCGGTGATAATGCGGAAGAGCAAGTTTTCTATTATCGCGAGGTGCACATTCCCAATGCGCCATAACAGCCCTTTCAAGCCAATAAATAAACAACGAGGCAACACCTTGGTTATTGCGGTGTTTGTGATTGTCGTGCTTGGAGGACTGGTTACGGCACTGGCCAGTTTGCTGAGAACCTCTTCTGAGAGCGTGGTCATCGAAGTGCTCGGTGCACGCAGTTATTTAGCTGCGCAGTCAGGTTTGGAACAAGCGATGATGACGGTTTATCCTTTAGGCAGTGCACCTGATACCAGTTGCGGTGTTGATGCGGTTGAGTACACCTTTGCCGGCAATCAGAGTCTTGAGCAGTGTAGCGCGGACGTTAGCTGTAGCAGCGCTGAATACACCGATGAGTCGAATACAACATATACTCACATTGTCATCACCTCGAGCGCATTATGCGAAGCGGGTGAACAGCGAGCATCGCGAGAGCTGCAAATAGAGACGCGGGTGGAGAACTGATATGAAGCGCTACGCCCTATTGTTTGTCTTTTTACTTAGCTTATTAACGACGTTTGTGGTTGAAGCTAAAAAATATAACTTACCAAACCAAAGCCTACCAGGCTGCACACAAAGTGGAACAACATACACCTGTGGCACCTTAACCCTTAACAGCGGCGACGAAATCGAAGTGACCGGTAACGAGGGCGTGGTCATTATTGTTGAAGCGGTCGATTTTGGTGAAGGCGTCACCATAAACAGTAAAGGCCCTTCACTCGATATGCAGTTTCTGTCAGGGGGGCAGACCACTATCGGACCGAACAGTTCGGTTAATGCGTCGTTTGACAGCGATGGTGATGTCATTATCAGTGATGGAACAACGGTGACCGGGGATATTCGTTCCGACGGTAATATTACCTTAGGTGATAACGTTACTGTGGATGGTGATCTCAGCGCATCTGGAACGGTGACTATCGGTGCCGACAGTACGGTAAACGGAGATGTCAACGCGCCGGTAATCAACAACAACGGTGGATCTATTAATGGCGAAACCTGTAATACGCCCGGTAACGTGGGTGACTGTTCGCAAACACTCCCTGAGGCTATTGGTTACTGGCATTTCGATGAGTTGAGCTGGAGTGGTGCTGCCGGAGAAGTTGTTGATTCATCCAGCTACGGTTACAACGGTACTGCAATCAGTTACGCATTCACGTCCGGCTTTAACCCAGCCTTTGAATTCAATGGTGACAGTACTTGCCGTTATGGTCGCTTTGACGGTAATAACCGAGTTCGGGTACCTAATGTAAACGAAGCGATGAACTCAAACACGGTGTCGGTTGCGTTTTGGTTTAAAGGTGCTGCTGAGCTACAAAACCCTAATGACAGTTATCAAACGATGTTACTACTGGGTGAAGGAACAACGGAAACCTCTGCGGGACGATTTGAAGTCTACCGGCAAGATGACTCCGATGGCGGTGGCTTGTATTTTGAAGTCCGTAAAAATAACGGCGACCTTCTGACCATTGAAGCCGGTAACACCAATAATGGCAGCGAGAACCTATTTGACGATGAGTGGCATCATTTAGCGGCCAGTTATAATTCCGATAACAACGTTCTGTATATCTATATCGATGGAGAATTGATTGATACGAACTCTTATGGCGGTGACACAAAACTGAATGATAGTGCACAGCCTACTCTCTATATTGGTGGTCAAAGCGGTCCTCAGAACAGTTTTCGGGGTGAAATTGATGAGGTTTATGTCAGTAACGGCGTATTTACTACAACAACCGCTGCAATTTTGTACTATAAAACACGACCCTGTGCTTACGCTCGTCCGCAGTGCTCTGACGTTTGGCCGCAAGCGTTTAGTCCGTTAAACGATGTGCCGCTTCCCTTTGATTTACCGGACCGGGCGCTGAATTCGCAATTGCCAGAGGCTTTGCAGCCAACCGACTATTTACGAGCCGGTGACTTTGGGGACGTTGGCGCTAACTACTCGACAAACGGACAAACCTCCAGAGTTTATATTGATGGTGACTTAACCATTCAGTCCGGACGTCGAATTAATATGGCGGGTGAGGCGAATGAGCTCATATTGATAGTTACTGGGGACTTATATTTAGAACGAGATGTCGAGATTAACGGGTTCATATACGTAAGCGGAAATCTGTTTTTTGAGCGAAGCTTTTGGTGGTGGAATAGAAGTCGTATCGAAGGTGGTCTGAGTCTTGATGGGCAAGCATCCGCTTATGGTTTCTTTGGTTTTTTTGCGCCTAGCATTGAGTATCGTTCACCAGCAGAGCCACTCGACGGCGGCAGCTTTTGTAATGCGGGAGATGTTGATCCACCGGTAACGGCGCCTCATCACTATCGTTTATCGTACGCGAGTCCAGTACTGACCTGCGAAGCGGCAGACGTAACCGTTGAAGCGTGTGCTGACGCGTCCTGCTCAAGTTACGCTTCCGTTTCCAGTTCCGTGTTTTTATCGGAAAATGCTGGTGACTGGGGCCAAAACCCAGTCGCTGCGTCCCCAGTTGCAACTACGCAGTTAAGCCAAACCGAAG
Source organism: Idiomarina piscisalsi (assembly GCF_002211765.1). NCBI lineage: Bacteria > Pseudomonadati > Pseudomonadota > Gammaproteobacteria > Alteromonadales > Idiomarinaceae > Idiomarina > Idiomarina piscisalsi. Next base: position 2,262,428 of record NZ_CP022133.1, on the reverse strand, counting down.
CGGGCACGTACACGCTTGCCATAGATGACATAGAAACCACACCGGGAGCGCTGAACCCGACTCAGTGCTATATGAATGGAAACTTCAATTCCGACTGCTCGATTACCTTTAATGATACCGGCCTCAAATTTGATTCTATCGGCACGCAAACATCGGGTGATAGCTTTCTCACTAACTTATCGGTTGTACGGACGAACGACAACACGCGGGCGTGTGAGGTGATTTCAGAACAAATTAGCCAGGTAGACATGGGCATGCATTGCGTTAATCCAGGCAGTTGCAGTGATTTTAGTGAGTTTCCCTATGCGCAAATGTCTATTGATCAGGCGCTTATTAATGAGCTTCAGGACGATGGTTCAGGTAGCTTTACCGGTTGGACTCCAGTAACCGCCAATTTTCAGGCGGGCCAGCAAGCGTTAGAAGTTCAGTACGGTGACGCGGGTAAAGTGAGCTTACGGGCAAAAGCGCAGCTACCGAACGGCAAAGTGATTGAAGGCGTGTCCAATGAGTTTGTTTACAAGCCGGCAAGCATCGGCATGGAAACGGTGAGTACTTATAGCGGGGATATTCTAGCGAAAGCCGGAGAGCCATTCTTCATGGCATTGCAGGCATTAAATTCTGGTGAGCAGGTTACGCCAAACTTTGGGCGTGAAACACCGCAGGAGTCACTGGATCTGGCGGTGGCGGTTGACGCTGTCGCTCCTGCTGAAGTGAATGGCGAACTCGATAACAGCGCTAGTTTCAGTGCTCAGAGTGTTGTAAATGTACGTTTTGAAAATGATTCCATTTCATACTCTGAAGTGGGCAGTGCAAAAGTCACCGCGAAGGTAGCGGACGCCAACTATTTAGGCGCTGGTTCTGTTACAACCGAGCATACTCTCGGGCGATTTATTCCCTACGAGTTTGAGCCTTTAACCGCTGAATTCGATGGAGCCTGCACTGATTTTTACTACATGGGGCAGGCTCAACCTATCGTTCTGTCAGCGCAAGCGGTTAATGCCTCCGGAGAGCTGACTCTAAATTACACCGGATCATTAGCAAAAGCGACGCCGCTATTTTACGCCTATGACTCATCTGAAAATCAACTCGTCGATCATAACGTCAATTACGATGGGGTTTGGGAGTGGACTGATGGCGTCGGCCAGTTTACCGGAAGCGCTTCAGTAACGGTTTCCCGCTTAAGTTCGGGGCAACCCGATGGTCCGTTCAGAGACTACATTCTGGGCTGGCAACTCGATGACCAGGAAGATAATAATTTTTACTCAACGCTTCAAAATAGTGTTCTACCGGCTTCTCCCGGAGCAACGAAGTTAGATACGGCAAACCTGTACTACGGTCGCTTCAGCCTTCAGGACACCTATGCGGCAATGGATGATGTCATGCCAATTGCTGGCACGGTGGAATATTGGGAAAGCGGTGAGTTTTTTGTAAATGACAGCGATAACTGTACGGTTATTGAGAGAAATGCGGTCAATCTGCTTGATGAGTCAATGGCAAGCCTGGAGCCTGAACCGATTAACGTGCAACTGGCTAACGGTTTGTTAAGCTCGCCGGATAAAGATATTAATGAGTTATTCCGATGGGTATCCTCGGGGACTGACGAACCTTATTCGTTCGGTTTTGAGGTAGAAGTACCTGCTTACTTGCAATATGACTGGGCGGGAAATAGCGCCTACGATGACAACCCTCAAGCCGAAGGCACCTTTGGTATTTACCGTGGGCGAGATCGCCAGATTTACTGGCGTGAGTTAGGATGGTAGTATTCATTTAACGAATAATCGACAATTCGGTGACAATGCCTCTTGCTCTTTTGTTAACAAGCAAATAGCATAAAGCAGAGTTTAAACAAAAAATGCGCGACGTTGACGAACGTTCATTATTATTACAATAACGATAGCGCGATGACGGCTTTGGCTTTTACGCCGCTTTGTTATTTTTTCAAGCTTGGAATGGAAACATGATGCGATTGGCTCGACTGGCCTTAATTATGGCCTCTACATTGACTCTCGCCTCGACGGCTCTTGCTCAGCAAGAGATGACCGTCGAAGAAATTACAAACCAAATTACAAACTTAGAGAGTGAGTTTGATAACTTTTCTACGACGGTTAACACGTTACAGCAGGAGGAGCGAGAGCTTAGAGAAAAGCTTCAGTCCTTACGTGAACGTAACCAGGAATTAGAAGAGAAAAGAGAGTCTGCACTGGCGGAAATGAATGACCGCTATCAACGTTTAGTGGAAGATCCTACCATTGATATTGCTGGCGCTCAGGAAGCCTACAAGCAAGCGGTTATGGCTCACCAGCAAAATAAAGAAGACATCAAACAACAAGTCAGCTTGGTGAACCAAAAGTCTAAAGAAGTTGAAGAGGCTCGAGTCAGCAAGCACAGCTTGATTAACGAAATTGAAACGTTGAAAGAGCAGCGCAACATTGCTCGTGTTGACCGTCTTGAAAATGAGTTTAACCGCTCAGGTGAACTCGAAGTGAGCCAATCAATTAGCTGTGACCGAAATGAAACGTTAGGTCAGTGTGAAAATCGCGGCAAGTTGATGGCAAAACAGAAAGCGTCTAAGCAATATCTTGACGAGATTCTGACAAGCTTAAGCGAATCGTCGCTGGCGCGTGAAAACCTGGAAAAAGCCAGCCCGAACGTTCAAATCTTAGGTTCTAAGACAATCAGCAACGGCTTTAGCGGTGCAGGCAACTACGGCGTTAAACTGGCAGTAGAACTTCGTGGACAGTTACCACAAAGCCAAGCCTGTACATTACTTGACGTAGATATGCGTTATTGCGCAACGGAACAACGGCCGGGGGAGTTGCAGGCGGGTGATGAAGAAACGGTTGATAGCTCCGTCATGCACCCGTTAACAATACGTTCAAACGTTTACGACGATGAAGTTATCATTGATGGTGTTAGCTACGGTTCGACACCTATCGAAGTGATGTTGCCAGGTGGCGAGCACGAAGTCGAAGTCCTGAAATATGGCTATTCAGCCTATGCAGAAAAAATTCGCTTGAAGGATGCCATGTCGATTCGAGCGGATCTGGAAAAATCTGAGTATTCATTTACTCGCGGCGAGAAAATTCAGGATATCTTATATCGTGATGTTAGAGGCCCGGAGCTTGTTGTCGTTCCGGCGGGAAAGTTCAAAATGGGCGACTTGGTTGGTAATGGCCTGCCGAATGAACGACCGGCTGAAACTCGCGAAATACCGAACGCACTCGGCATTACTGATACTGAAATCACGGTTAAGCATTTTAGAGACTTCGTTGAAGACACTGCCTATGTAACCGACGCAGAGAAACGTGGAACCTGTGCAATACTTAAGAATGGCCGTCCGGAGTTCAACGAAAAACTTAGCTGGAAGAACCCCGGCTATAAACAATCTGATAATTCGCCGGTTGTATGCGTAAGTTATAACGATGCGAAGGCTTATGCTGATTGGTTGACAACGAAAAGTGGATTTAAGTACAGCGTACCGACTGAGGCAGAATGGGAATATGCTGCTCGTGCCGGAACTGAAACCGACTTCTGGTGGGGGAACGATGTTGGTTTTGGCAAGGCAAACTGTCGTAACTGTGGCTCAGACTGGTCGAATCAACGTCCTGCGCCAGTGGCAAGTTTCCACCGTAACCCTTGGGGACTCTTTGATACCGTTGGTAACGTCTGGGAATGGGCGCAAACTGACAACGGTGTTGTCGTTAAAGGCGGTGCGTGGAACTTTACACCAAGTCTTGCCCGAGTTTCGACAAAAATGGAACTTCCGGCAGATTTTAACTCTAACTACATTGGATTCCGTGTTGTAAGGGCGCAGTAAGTACTTACTGTGCTCTTTGCTGTCACTCTGTTAGCTTTATAAGTAGGGATATACCGCTTCATGTTTAAAAAAATTCGCGGCCTTTTTTCAAACGATTTATCTATTGACCTTGGTACCGCCAACACCCTCATTTACGTTAAAGACGAAGGCATTGTTTTAAATGAGCCTTCAGTTGTAGCAATACGACAAGAACGCTCAGGCGGACCTAAGTCTATTGCGGCCGTTGGTTCAGCCGCTAAGCAAATGTTAGGTCGTACTCCAGGCAATATTCGTGCTATTCGCCCAATGAAAGACGGTGTTATCGCAGACTTTTATGTGTGCGAAAAAATGCTTCAGTTCTTTATTAAGCAGGTCCACGACAGCCATTACTTCCGTCCAAGCCCGCGAGTTTTAGTGTGTGTTCCTTGTGGTTCAACCCAGGTAGAGCGCCGTGCGATTCGTGAATCAGCGTTGGGCGCGGGCGCACGTGAAGTGTACTTAATTGATGAACCAATGGCGGCAGCGATTGGTGCTGGTTTGCCTGTATCCGAGGCAACCGGTTCCATGGTGGTTGATATTGGTGGCGGTACAACCGAAGTCGCTATTATTTCACTGAACGGTGTGGTTTATTCGTCATCTGTTCGTATTGGTGGTGATAAGTTCGACGAAGCTATTATCAGTTATGTCCGTCGTAACTTTGGTGCACTGATTGGTGATGCTACCGCAGAGCGCATTAAACATGAAATTGGCTCAGCGTTCCCGGGCGAAGAGCTGAAGGAAATTGAAGTGAGGGGTCGTAACCTAGCTGAAGGTGTACCACGCTCCTTTACACTGAACAGCAATGAAATTCTAGAAGCGTTACAAGAGCCGCTCATGGGTATTGTGAGTGCGGTTATGGTTGCGCTAGAGCAGTCACCGCCAGAGCTCGCGTCTGATATTTCAGAGCGCGGTATGGTGTTAACCGGTGGTGGCGCGCTATTAAAAGATTTAGATCGCCTGCTTGTCGAAGAAACAGGCATTCCGGTAATTATTGCTGATGACCCGCTTACCTGTGTAGCGCGTGGTGGTGGTAAAGCATTAGAAATGATCGACATGCACGGCGGTGATTTATTCAGTTATGAGTAAATCATGAAAACGCTGTTTGTCCGCGGCCCGTCTTTACTCTCCAGGCTAGTGCTCGCACTAGCCTGTTCGTTTCTGCTCATATTTATTGATCACCGGTTGCAAGCCATGCAGCCTGTTCGCGTGTTTCTTAACTCACTCGTTGCGCCTGTTCAGTATTTAGCCATATTACCCGAGCAGTTACTGGATAACTTTTCGGAGTCGGTAAAAACCACGGAGCAGTTAAGTGAGGAAAACCAAGCGTTAAAACAACGAATACTCATGCTTCAGGGGCAGCAGCAGCAATTACAATTCCTGAAAAACGAAAACCGCCGCCTTAGAGAGTTACTCGGTTCGGACGCACGTGAGTCTGCCCGAAGAATGGTTGCCGAGGTGATAGCCGTTGCGTCTGAGCCATTTTCGCAACAGTTGGTGATTAATAAGGGAACCTTAAGCGGTGTGTACGAAGGTCAACCGGTATTAGATAGCAGCGGGATTATTGGACAAGTCCAGGACGTTGGAGGGAGTACCGCGCGAGTGCTACTTATTTCCGACCAAAGTCATGCTATTTCTCTGCGCTCAGAAAGAAACGACATTCGAGTGTTAGCCCAGGGTACAGGGGATATTGGTCGTTTAGAGCTTATGTTCATTCCGCACAGCACAGAGTTGCGAGAAGGCGACCTGCTGATGTCGTCCGGTCTGGGAGACGTGTTTCCGGAAGGGTACCCTGTCGCACGTATTGCCAGCATAGTGAGGGATGAGTCACTGCCGTTCGCTACAGTGTTCGCCGATCCAGTAAGCGCCTTAGACAGAGTGCGAAATGTCTTATTATTGTGGCCAAGCGAAAGTAAGCAACAACCGATTTATGAGGACGAGGAATGAAGCTCTTGAAGCCGGGAATAGTGACTCTGCTCGTTACCTATGTCATCGCGTTAACGTTAATGGTCATGCCAATGCCGGCCACCTTCGACGTATTTCGTCCGGATTGGGTAACGCTGGTCATGTTGTACTGGGTGATTGCTTTGCCTCATCGGGTAAGCATTGGAACTGCACTCATTCTGGGCGTGCTAAGTGACGTTCTTCTGGGCTCTATCGTCGGCGTGCATGCATTAGGCATGGTCGTTGTTGCCTATTTAGCGGCTAGAAACTTTCAGCGCATTCGTAATTTTGCCCTGATACAGCAGGCCGTTGTTATTGCCGTTCTGATACTCCTGAAACGCTTCATTATCTTCGAGGCAAACGTCTTTCTGCACGACGCCGAATTTACGTTATCGTATTTTTGGCCTGTATTAACCTCGGCTGTTTTCTGGCTTTGGGTATTTCCGTTGTTGCGTAAAGTTCGCCGCCAGTTTGGGGTGTCATAATGCGTATTGTCTTAGCTTCCTCGTCGCCTCGTCGGCGCGAATTATTGAACTTCTTGCATCGCCCGTTTGATTGCTATGTGCCCGATATCGATGAAATTCGACAGAGCAATGAGAGTGCTGAGGGTTACGTGCTGCGGCTGGCGAACGAAAAGGCATTAGCCGTTGCGACGCGGCAGTCTGATGAGTGTCTCGTTATTGGCTCGGACACGTTGATTCGGTGTGACCAAGAGGTCATGGAAAAGCCGTTGGACTTTGAACACTTTCAGAAAATGATGCGTCAATTGTCCGGACGTACTCATGAGGTACTGACATCGGTCGCCGTTTGCCACTGGAATGGGCAGAGTTTAGTGGCGAGTGAATCAACATTGGTTACCACAAGCGTTGAGTTCGCCTTGCTAACAACCGACGATATCGAAAGTTACTGGGCAACCGGAGAGCCTCAGGATAAAGCGGGTGGCTATGGTATTCAGGGGTACGGTGGCAAATACGTGAAACGAATTGAAGGTAGCTACTTTGCAGTGGTTGGCTTACCTTTATATGAAACAGAGCAATTACTTCGCATGTTCGAAGTAACAGGTGGTTGAGATGAGCGTTGAAGTTCTCATGAACGTTACACCCACGGAAACGCGGGTGGTCCTCGTTGAAAATGGCATTTTGCAGGAAGTTCATATTGAACGGCAGGCGAAACGAGGTCTGGTGGGTAACATCTACATGGGAAAAGTGTCCCGTGTTTTACCGGGAATGCAGGCGGCCTTTATCGATATTGGTTTGGATAAGGCGGCATTCTTACATGCGTCAGACATTGTGGTGCAAGTTGACGGAGACGACCTTCCTCAGCCGGACCGACCTGAAAGAGACATTACTGAACTGGTTCACCAAGGCCAGCAAATTATGGTTCAGGTCGTCAAAGACCCTTTAGGCACGAAGGGCGCCAGACTGACTACTGACATTACGCTACCGTCCCGCTATTTGGTATTCATGCCGAAAAGTGACCATGTGGGTGTTTCGCAGCGCATTGAAGAAGGCGATGAGCGTGATCGTTTAAAAGAAATAGCGGAGTCAGTCAGTACCGACGATGGGAAATTTATTGTTCGTACAGCGGCAGAAGGAGCCTCTGAGCAGTCATTGAAAAGCGATGCGGACTTTCTTTTCCGACTTTGGGAGAAGATTAAAACACGCAAGAAAAGTCAGCGCAAAGTTGGCATGTTGTATGAAGACTTAAACTTGTCCTGTCGTGTACTGCGTGACTTTGTCGGTGAGGAAATCGAGCGCATTCGGGTAGACTCGAAAGTGACTTTTGACACCCTGAAAACCTTCACCAAAGACTTTATTCCCGAATTAACAGGTGTGCTGGAGTACTATACCGGTGACCGGCCTATTTTTGACCTGTTTGATATTGAAAATGAAATGCAGCGTGCTCTTGACCGCCGCGTTGATTTAAAATCGGGCGGCTCGTTAATTATTGATCAAACCGAGGCGATGACGACCATCGATATCAATACCGGTGCTTTCGTCGGTCACAGAAACCTCGAAGAGACCATATTCAACACCAATATAGAAGCGACTCAGGCAATAGCACGACAACTGCGGTTGCGGAATTTGGGTGGCATTATCATTATCGATTTTATCGATATGCGCGACGAAGAACATAAACGACGTGTCTTACACAGCCTGGAGCTTGCCTTGTCAAAAGACAGGGCGAAGACCACGATTAACGGCTTTACGACGCTCGGACTGGTTGAGATGACCCGTAAGCGAACCCGCGAAAGCCTCGAACACGTGCTGTGTTCTGAGTGCCCCGTTTGTCAGGGGCGTGGCACGATGAAAACCGTTGAAACCGTTTGTTACGAAATTATGCGAGAGATTGTGCGCGTGCATAAGGCCTACGAGGCCGACAAATTCGTTGTTTATGCGTCAGCTAAAGTCAGTGAGGCATTAGTGAACGAAGAATCTCACGCGTTAGCTGAACTTGAGCTGTTTGTTTCACGTCAAATTACCGTACAGACCGAACCTCTGTATAATCAAGAGCAATTTGACGTGGTAATGATGTAGGTTAATGCAAGCACTGTCCTGGGTATTAAAAAAACTGTGGCTACTACTGGCTATTGTGCTGGTATTGGTTGCTGTTGCCCTGAGTTTGCTTCGCTATAGTCTGCCGTATCTGCCAGACTTAACTCAGCCCCTCGAGAATGAACTAGAGTCACGCTTCCAGCAACCTGTCAGTATTAACGATCTGTCTATGGCATGGACTCAGCAAGGGCCGTCTATCGTACTCGAAGACCTCTCATTGTCACCGGCAAACGATGCAAAGGTGAAGTTTAATGTAGCGCAAGTGTATGTGGTTTTAAACTTCTGGCAAAGCATTGTTCAGCAGCAATTTGTGGCTGACGAGTTTATCTTGGATAAAGCCAATATTGCGGTTGATCTCAGGCAGCTAACCGATGTGCCGGGGAATGACACATTAGATATTGATAACCTCAGTGAGTTGTTTCTACATCAGTTAGAGAAGTTCTCAATACACCAGGGACAAGTCTTTCTGACTAATTTAAGGGGGATCACCCGAAGAATTGAGCTCGAACGTTTGTCCTGGGTCAACGAAGGATCACGGCACCGCGCGGTCGGTAGCTTAAGAATGGACGACTTCGCGACCAACGCTCTGGATATCATTGTTGACCTCAATGGTGATACTTGGTCGGAATTAACGGGTCAGTTCTATGTGAATGCACAAAACATCGATATTAGTCCTTGGCTGGAGGAGAGATTGGGTGATATCGACGTACAGGAGTCGGATGTCAACTTTACCGCTTGGCTGGATATGCAAAGTGGTGAGCTATTTGAAGGGCTTCTGCAGCTTCGTCAGAACCGCATAACCTGGCAATATAAGGGCGCTGGGCAAACACATTGGTTGGATATTCCTGGGGGAAAAGTCATCTTGAGACCGCAGGAAAATGGTTGGCTAATGAATAGTTTACCAATGACCCTGGAGTCTTCTTCGGGCAGTGTTCGAATTCCGAGAGTTGCCTGGCAAAATAAAAACAGTATTCACGATATTAGTGTTTCAAACGTCAATCTAGACGATGCCACATCATTGTTAACGCTGTTACCGTTTACCTCCCAAGAAGTGGTGAAATGGGTTAAGAGAACGGGTATTAATGGTCAGGTCGACGGTCAATATCGGTTACATCCCATCACAGGAAGCCAGTGGCGTGTTGATGGCACTGGGCTGTCTATCGAAGGTGGCAATAACACACCCAGTGTAAGTGGTTTACGCATGAGTGTGAGCCAAATGAATAATCAGGCTCAATGGCATTTGTATGGTAGTGGTGTCTCAGTGGCAAGCCGACATTTGTCCTCAGAACACGCCTGGGCTATTAACGAACTGGATTTATCCGGAACCTGGATAGCCAATGATAACGGCTGGTCAGTTTCGCTAACGCAAATGCTGGCACAAGTAAACGACTTAACCTTGCAGGGAAGTGCTCAGCTATCTTCAGATAATGCGTCAGGCAAACCGTCTATTGAGTCGTTTATTTACTCGACGGCACCGTTTTCGGTGGCAACAGCTCGCAAACTGTTGCCCAAAGCGATGGGCGACGGTGTGCATAGCTACTTAAGTGAGGCTATGCACGCAGGGCAATTAAGTGGCATTGAAGCAGTGTGGCGAGGCGATATTGATAGCTTTGCCAATGACAGTTTGGCATCGGTGTTTAGTGCGCGCGCGGGCTTCGAATCGTTGGACTTTAAGTTTCAGCCTGACTGGCCGGTTCTTGAAAAGGCGCCCATTCATCTGGACTTTTATCAGAATACTTTGCTCATGTACGCAGACAAAGCGGTTATTGGCGCAGTTAATGTCGACAATGTTTTTGCGCGAATTCCGGATCTCACTGACGGTAGCATCGGACTGCAAATAGACGCACAAGCATCGGGCGATGCTCAGCAGGTCTATAATGTATTCAAGAATTCGCCTTTAGACTCGGTAACAGAAACCTTTAATCAACTGAATCCACAAGGACAGGTGGCCGGGCAGGTGGCGTTGGATATTCCGTTCGATGAGTCTCGCGAGGTTGGTGTATTTGTTGAAGCGCCATTGGCAGGCGTTCAGGTAACGGTTGACGCAATAAAACAACGATTCAGCATCAATGAAGGGAAGTTGACTGTCAATAACGGCAGCGTTAATACCTCAGATTTGATACTGAGTTGGTACGGTATGCCTGTGACAGCCTCTGTTGAGGGGAACCCCAAAAATGACGGCTATGAATTAGCCATTAATACGGAGTTAGACTGGCAGACGGAACCGTTATTCAAACAGTTTCCTTACGACCAGTGGGAAGAGTTCTTTTACGGCGCGGTTAACGGTGAAAGCCGGGTGACGTTACAGTTTATCGGTGACACGATGAAGGTTGATGCTGAAGGACAATACGACCTAACCGGTTTAGAAACGTATTTGCCAAGCCCGTTAGAAAAGAGTTTTGGTGAAGGCTGGCAGTTTTATTTCTCCTTAAACGGCTCAGGCGATAACTATACAGTGACTGGGCGCATTGACGAAAGAGCGCGTTTTGAGGGTAGCTGGCGACTGGATATGCCGGGGTGGCAAAAAGCGACGTTAGCGGTCGGTGAAGACAGTCAGATTGAGGACGCAGGCAGTGGATTCACTGTGTTGGCTGAGCTTGGAGACGCCGATATCGGCCGTTGGTATTCACTTATTTATGCGCTTGGAAGTGGAAGTTCTTCAGTGGGGGTTGCCAGCGCTGAAGCACAGAACCCATGGCTGCCCGATTCAATCAGTGTGTCAGCGAATGAGCTGAAATGGGCAGAGCAAAGCTTTGGGGCTGCGAATATACGAAGCTGGCCTGAGGCAAACGAGTGGCAGGTTCAGGTTAACTCAGACAAAGCTGTGCTCAACGTCGGTATTCCTAATGAATTTATGAAAAAAGGCATTGATGTCAGGGCTGACTATCTCGAGCTGTCCACCGATATTGAACTGCCAAGTTCTGACAACGATGACGAGGCGAAATGGGATTGGCTGGGGAAAGTGCCACCGGTCAATGTCAACTGCCGAAGCTGTCGAATTAACGAGCACAACTTAGGAGAAGTCGATTTAGCGATTTCTCCAATCGAGGCGTCCGCGCAGGCAAAAGGTTTTACGATTGACCGCCTAAACGTCACTCGAAATGGCGATCGTATACAGGCTAACGGTGTGTGGCGCTATGAAAATGAACAAGCCTATAGTGAGTTAAATGGTCAATTAAATACCAGCGATTTAGGTGAATTGCTGCGTCAGTTTGGTATTGAAACCGCTATTCGGGATAGCTCCGCGGATATTAATTTCTCTCTGAACTGGGATGATCATTTGCACCAACCCAGCTGGTCTTCATTGGACGGGAATATTTCCTGGTCATTGGGTAAGGGTTACCTTGCTGAAGTGAGTGACGGGGGCGCTCGTATATTCTCGATACTCAGTTTGGACAGTATTTTGCGTAAGCTGACGTTAGACTTCCGTGACATATTCTCTCAGGGCATGTTCTTTACTGAACTGTCAGGAAGCGCCGCCATAGAAGATGGTGTTGCTCAAACAGATGATGCCAGATTGCTTGGTTCAGCAGGCGATATGGATATTCGGGGCTGGACAGACATGACCAGCGGTGAACTGAATTATACGTTAACATACGCACCGAAAGTGACCTCGAGTCTCCCCGTTATTTTGGCATGGATGGTCAATCCGCCCAGCGGACTGGCTGCGCTACTTATCGACAAAGTGCTGCATGACGCGAAAGTTATTTCGAAGCTACGCTATGAAGTGACCGGCACTATAGAGAATCCGGTAGTACAGGAAATAGAGCGTGACAGCCGCCCGGTTGATTTGCCAGAATTGGAGGAAGACCCCAAAAATCCAGAGGTAAACGATGAAGAAGGTGCAACTGACAGCGCTGCAAATGAGCAGCCGTTCTAAACCTGAAGACAACCTCGACATTGTCAAAAAGCTTCTTAACAATCTCCCGTCTGCCAATCATCCGCATCTCGTGGTTCTTCCTGAAGCCTTTGTCTGCTTTGGCGCTGGTGACAGAGCGCAGCTGGATATGGCTGAAAACTACAAAGACGGCGATGTGCAAAGAACGCTCTCTTCGCTCGCGAAGCAACACGGTGTGTATTTGATTGGTGGCACTATCCCTATTGACGCGGGTGAACGCTTTTCGGCCGCATCGTTGATGTATTCGCCAGCCGGAGAGCTTGTTGCGCGGTACGATAAAATTCACCTGTTCGACGTGGATGTAGCTGACAACACCAAACAGTATCGTGAATCAAAATGGACGAAGCCGGGTACGGAAGTGGTTGCAGTAGATACCGACTGTGGTGTTGTCGGTATGTCGGTGTGTTATGATCTCCGTTTTCCTGAGCTGTTCAGGGCCTTGCGCGAAGCTGGCGCAAATGTCATTGCGTTGCCGTCTGGATTTACTCAAGTGACCGGGAAAGCACACTGGCATGCGTTGGTTAGAGCTCGAGCTATAGAGCAGCAGGCTTATGTGGTGGCCCCTAACCAAGTGGGTGTGCATGATAACGGGCGCGAAACTTACGGACATTCCATTATTGTCAGCCCGTGGGGTGAAATACTTGCGGAGCAGGCAAAAGGTGAGGGCATTATTTCAGTCGAAGTAGACTTAGATAAAGCGGACGAGATACGTCAACAAATGCCGGTCGCCAAACAAAATCAATTTGAGGTAGTAAACATACATGACACTAAATGACTATTCGTTGTCACAGAGCGATATTAGTAAAGCGCTGGCAACGTTATACAGCGGTACAATTGATTTTGCAGATATTTATCTGCAACACAGTGTCAATGAATCCTGGGTGCTGGAAGACGGCATTATTAAAAACGGTGCTTTTCATATTGAAACCGGCATGGGCGTCCGGGCCGTTCAAGGTGAGAAAACCGGCTTTGCTTACGCTGATGAAATTACTCTGGAAGCACTTAAACGCACGAGCGAAGCCGCAAGAGGTATTGCAAGGCAAGGACAAAGTAAGTCAGTAGCGGCGTTGCAGTCTGTGCAGGCCGCTTCACGGTACGAGGGCATCAATCCGTTAAATACACTGTCGGAAGATGAAAAAATTGAGTTGTTAAAACAAACGGATGCTCATGCACGAGCGCAGGACAGCCGGGTAACGCAAGTGGTTGTCAGTATAAGTGGTAGTTATGACGACGTGCTGGTAGCCGCTACCGATGGCACCTTTGCCACCGATAAGCGCCCGCTGATTCGCTTGAACTGCTCTGTTATTGCAGAGCAAAACGGTCGTCGTGAGCGCGGTAGTGCCGGTGGTGGTGCTCGCGTTGGTTACGAATTTTTTATAGAAGACACAGATGGCAGTACTCGCTGGAAGCATTTTGCTGAAGAAGCGGTTCGCCAGGCGTTAGTGAACTTAGAGGCGCGTCCGGCACCGGCGGGTAACATGCCTGTTGTTTTGGGCGCCGGCTGGCCAGGGGTGTTATTGCACGAGGCGGTTGGTCATGGCCTTGAAGGTGATTTCAATCGCAAAGGGTCGTCAGCTTACTCCGGTCGTGTGGGTGAAAAGGTGGCATCAGAGCTCTGTACTATTGTCGATGACGGCACCATGAATGACTGTCGTGGCTCGATGACGATAGACGATGAAGGAACACCGAGTGGTTACAACGTTCTGATAGAGAACGGTCGCTTGCGTGGTTATATGCAGGACAAGATGAACGCACGGTTGATGAAACAAAGCGTGACCGGCAACGGCCGCCGGGAAAGTTTTGCTCACTTACCGATGCCGCGTATGACCAATACCTATATGCTGCCGGGCGAGAGTACGCCGGAAGAGATTATAAGCAGTGTCAAAAAAGGGATTTATGCGCCTCAGTTTGCTGGTGGTCAGGTAGATATTACTTCAGGCCAATTTGTATTCTCGGCGTCAGAGGCTTACTTAATTGAAAACGGTAAAATTACCGCACCTATAAAAGGCGCTACGCTGATTGGAAACGGACCGGATGCCATGGCGCAAGTGTCTATGGTTGGTAATGATTTAGAACTGGATGCGGGTGTTGGCGTGTGTGGCAAGGACGGTCAAAGTGTTCCTGTTGGTGTTGGGCAACCAACCTTGAAACTAGACTCAATGACCGTTGGTGGCACGGAGTAATTAAAGGATAACGCTGCGCAGGTAAACAAATAGCTCTCGAGCCGCTTTAGGTGGTTTGTCCTGGGCTTTTTGCTGCTCAGCTAAGCGCATCAGCTGTCGAATTTTTTGGCGATCGGCCTGAGGGTAGTTTTCGATAAAGCTTTGCAAGGCCTCGTCTCCGCCGTTGAGGAGCGAGTCCCGGGCGTCTTCGACAGCGTGAAACTTAGTGGTTTCCTGCTGGTGCGCATTACGAAGGTCTGACAGCGCTTGTTCAATGGGCTCAATATCCCGAGAGCGCATCAGCTTACCAATGAATTGAAGTTGGCGTCGGTAGCCTTCGTGTTTATTACGAATTTTACGAGCCAATAATACGGCGTCACGAAGCTCGTCGTCTAACGGCATGCTCTTTAATTGAGCATCGCTGAGCTCGACTAAGTCGGTACCGACTTTTTGTCGCTCTGCCATTTCGCGCTTTTTTTGTGACTTACTGACGAAATCGTCATTGTCATGAGCGTCGATATCAGAGGATGGATTTTGTGACTTTCGTTTCGACATAATTACAACTCGATTAGCGCTAAAGCCGCTAGTTTAGCAGTGAGGAGAGTTTTTTGATAGTACAACTGGATGACCTTAACAAAGAGATGGGGCAAGTCGAGGCTGCCGTAAAAGAGGCCTTGTCGCTGGCGAAACAAAAAGGTGCCAGTGATGCGGAATGCTCTATTAGCCAAACCTCAGGCATTTCTGTGGGCACTCGTCTGGGAGAGGTCGAAACCGTCGAGTTTAACCAAGACGGCGCATTAGGCATTACGGTGTATCGCGGACAGCAAAAAGGCTCTGCGTCGACTACGGACCTGTCAAAGGCTGCTATTGAAGCCGCTGTTGACAAAGCTTGCGATATTGCCCGTTTTACGTCGCCAGATCCATACAATGGTTTAGCGCCGTCCAATCTTATGGCGACTGATATTGCGGATTTAGATTTGTGTCATCCGGGCGACCAAAGTGCAGAGTATGCTATTGAACAGGCGCTGGCATGCGAAAAGCATGCATTGAACCTTGATGAGCGCATTGTGAATTCCGATGGAGCACACTACGGTAGTCACACCGGCTTTCGGGTTTATGGCAACACACACGACTTTATTGGTGGCTTCCTGCAGTCTCGCCATAACTTAGGTTGTGCGCTTATTGCTCGTGAAGGCGATAAAATGCAGCGTGATATGAGTTATACCGTGGCGAGAAAAACGTCTGACTTATGGACGCCGGAAAAAGTGGCAGAAGACGCCGCCAGTGAAACTTTATCTCGCTTGGGAGCCAAACAGGTACCAACCGCTAAGGTTCCAGTCATTTTCCGTGCTGATATTGCGGGGAGCTTGTTTGGGCATTTCGTCTCAGCCATTAGCGGTGGAAACCTGTACCGCAAGTCGAGCTTCTTACTCGATCATTTAGGGAAATCAGTACTCCCGGAATGGCTGACCATTCAAGAGCGGCCGCATATCGTCGGCGGATTAGCCAGTACACCATTTGACGCTGAAGGCCTTAAAACCCAAGACAGAACTATTGTCGATAAGGGTGTATTGGAAACGTACTTATTGACCAGTTATGCGGCTCGTAAAATGGATATGCAACCGACCGGTCATGCAGGCGGTATTCATAATTGGCGGGTTAGTCAACAGGATAAGTCTCTACAGCAGCTGTGCCGGCAAATGGGAACCGGGCTTTTGGTGACTGAAGTTATGGGGCAAGGGGTTAACCTCGTTAATGGCGACTACTCTCGTGGCGCTGCCGGTTTTTGGGTTGAAAATGGCGAGATCCAGTACCCCGTTGAAGAAGTCACAATAGCTGGCAACTTAAAAGACATGCTGGCGAACATCGTTGCTATTGGCAACGATACCGATGAACGACATGCATTGCACACTGGCTCTGTACTGTTAGAACAAATGAGTGTGGCAGGTCATTAGCCTGCCTTTACAACAAAAAGGCGCTTAAGAAAGCAGGAGAGTCGCTGAGCCAAGGAAGGCGAAAATACCGACAACATCGGTCACCGTGGTTAAAATTACGCCACCGGCAAGTGCAGGGTCAATGTTAAAACGCTTCAACATAAGCGGAACGGTTGCCCCCGCCAGCCCTGCGGCTAATAGGTTCATCATCATAGCAAATGCGATAATACCGCCAACCAGTAAGTCTTGCTTCCAAAGCGCAACGACTGCAGCAATAAGCACCGACCATATTACGCCGTTTAAGAAGCCTATCGCGAGCTCTTTACCGATTAACCATCGGGAGTTACTGGAGCCGATATGACCGAGCGCCATACCTCGAATAACCAGTGTTAAAGTTTGACTACCGGCAATGCCGCCCATACTAGGAACTATGGTGTTCAAAATCGCCAGTATGGCCATTTGCGCCAGTATGTCTTCAAACAGTGAACTGACCATGGCGGCTAATAAGGCTGTCACCAAGTTAACTGCAAGCCATACGGTACGGCGGCGGGTACTTTTCAATACCGGCGCAAAGGTATCCTCGTCATCTTCCAAACCCGCCATACTGAGCATCGAGTGCTGGGCTTCTTCACGAATAATATCAACCACATCATCGATCGTAATACGACCCACAAGTTGTTGATCACTATCGACAACCGGTGCAGAAACCCAGTCATGTCGCTCAAAAAGCTTAGCCACTTCGGTTTCTTCCATATCGACGGGTATGGTCGTAATATCCGATGACATAATTTCATCGATGCGGCGGCTGGGGTCGATTGTTAGTAACTGAGTCAACGAAATCTCGCCAGTGACTTTTTCATTACGATCAACGACATAGAGTTTATCGGTTGCTTCGGGTAACTCTCCTTTAAGGCGCAGATAACGCAATACAACGTCGATAGTGACGTCTGAGCGTACTGTAATGGTATCGGTATTCATGATACCACCAGCGCTGTCTTCGGCGTAGGAAAGAGCGGTTTCTGCCCGCTCCCGGTCGCCTTCGTCCATGGACTTTAAGACTTCCTGATACACCGGCTCCGGCAAACCACGCAGAACGTAGGCGAGGTCATCGGTGTCCATGCCTTCGGTCGCTGCCGCCAGATTTTCCGGAGCCATCTGACGAATAATGTCTTTCTGAACTTCTTCGTTCAGCTCTTCAAGAATTTCACCGTGCTCGTCAATATCGACCAGCTTCCAGATTTTAGAACGGCTTTTCGGTGGAGAAGACTCTAACAGTAAAGCGACATCGCAGGCCGGCATGTTGTGTAGCATGCGTCGAGCTGCCACGAACATTCCGTCGGCTAACGCAGAGTTAACCTCCTGAATTCGTTGCATGGCGTATTCTTTATCGGACAGCTCGGCTATCATTGGTTACTCGTTTTCCTCAAAGCGATCTTCGAACAATTCGCTCACCGCTATTAATGCGTCTTCTGCGTCATCGCCTTCGGCACAAACTTCGACCGACTTACCTTGTTGACTGGCGAGCAGCATTAAGCACATCACACTGGCAGCGTTAACGCATTGTTCACCCTGCTGAACGGTAATTTCTGACTTGAATGACTGCGTGAGCTGCGCAAGTTTGGTCGCAGCCCTAGCATGAAGGCCCAGTTTATTGCGTATAACAAGCGTCTTGCAAGCTTTACTCATGCTGCTTTAACTCCCGGTGACGAACCTGAACCTTCACTGATTTTTGTTCAAAGCGCTCCGCTAACTGCTGTGAAATATAAACGGAGCGATGCTGCCCACCAGTACAGCCTGTCGCAATCGTTAAATAGCTGCGGTTACTGCGTTGAAAGTGAGGCAGCCAAGTGCCTAAAAAGTTTTCGAGCTGATAGACAAACTTCGTGACCAACGGCTGTTGGCGAAAATAATGCTGTACGTCCGCATCTAAGCCGGTTAGCAACTTCAGTTCAGGTTGCCAGTGCGGGTTTGGTAATATGCGTGCATCAAATACAAAATCAGCGTCTTTCGGCAGTCCATACTTAAAACCAAAAGACTGAAAAACGATAATCAGTTTTTTGTCTGCCCGGCCGAGCACACGCTCGCGCACTTCTTCACTTAACTGGTGTAACGATAAGTCACTGCTGTCCAGGCGCCATGTGGCGCGCTCCATAATTGGTTCGAGCAACTTTCGTTCTGCCTGAAGCGCATCAACTAAAGGTAACTCTTTTTGTGAGAGCGGGTGCAAACGGCGTGTTTCACCAAAGCGCTTCAGTAAGGTGTTGTCGTCGGCATCAATGAACAGTACTTCTGGTTCGACCCCTTTGGGTAAAAAATTCAGCGAGTCGAGCAGCTCTTCCGAATGTTCAGGCAGGTTTCTAACGTCAATGCTGATGGCAATTTTTGAATATTGCTCCATGACCGCATGAACCAGCGTGGGGAGTAGGCTAATGGGTAAGTTGTCGACGCAGTAAAAGCCAAGATCCTCGAGTACTCGAAGGGCGATTGTTTTACCCGATCCCGAGCGACCACTGACAATAATCAGTTGCATGGCTTATCTTCACCTTCCCCAATAAATAATTGATAGAGTGCGTTGTCACTGTCAGCGTTCCGAAGTGCGCGGGTGCAGTCTTTGTCATTCATGCGACGGGCAACGGCTGCTAATGTCTGCAAATGATTTTCATGCTCTGATTCTGGCACTAACAGCGCAAAAATAATGTCCACAGGTTGGTTATCAATCGCGTCAAACTCGATTGGTTCGTCTAACGTCAATAATACGGCAACCGGATGGCTGGCTTTAGCGAGTCGTCCATGGGGTATCGCAATACCTAAACCAATGCCGGTACTTCCCAAGCGCTCGCGGTTTATAAGGCTTTCAAAAATGTCATGACGAGTAATGCCTGACAGTTTTGGCGCAACAATTTGGCTAATGGTTTCTAATAATCGCTTTTTACTTGCACCCTCGACTGCACACTTGGTGCAGTCGGGGCTTAACAACTCACTTATTTGCATGGACTAATGCTTTTTCATTTTTTCTTTGTGTTTAATAACCTGACGGTCAAGCTTATCGATTAAACCATCAATGGCTGCGTACATATCATCGTGAACAGAGTCAGCGAAAATCTCGCCGCCGTTCAGGTGCACTGTAGCTTCCGCTTTTTGATTCGTTTTTTCAACATTAAGGATGACGTGAACGTTGGTGATATGGTCAAAATGGCGCTCTAACTTAGCAAATTTTGTGTCCACATACTCACGCAGAGACTCAGTGATATCGATATGATGACCAGTAAGATTAATTTGCATAACGTCTTCCTTCTGCAGTTTACAAGTTATAAAAGACTCTTGCGTTGACTCGATGAGGGAATATTCAGTGATTCCCGGTACTTCGCAATTGTCCTCCTCGCTACTTTGATGCCTTGCTCGGCTATCAGTTCAGCGATTTTGCTGTCGCTTAATGGTTTGCTACGGTTTTCTGCAGCGACTAACTTCTTAATTAAAGCACGTATTGCGGTACTTGAACACTCACCTCCACCTTCTGTACTGACATGGCTAGAGAAAAAGTATTTTAATTCAAAAATGCCTCGTGGGCAGTGCAGAAACTTCTGCGTTGTTACCCGTGAAATGGTGCTTTCATGCATTTCCACGGCTTCAGCGACATCATTGAGTACCATCGGTTTCATGGCCTCTTCACCGTACTCAAAAAAGCCCTGCTGGCGCTGAACAATACAGTTGGCAACTTTCAACAGCGTTTCATTGCGACTCTCCAGACTTTTAATAAACCAACGCGCTTCCTGTGTATGGTTTTTAATGTACTGACTGTCTGCCGAGGACTTCGCCGCTTTACTCAGTGCCGCGTATTCTTCATTGACCTTTAATTTAGGTACGCTATCCGGGTTTAATTCGACCACCCAGCGACCATTCTTTTTCATGACCGCAACGTCAGGAATCACGTACTCAACTTCTTGTTGAGCAACTTGTTCGCCCGGGTGCGGGTGCATTTGCTGAATCAGCCGCATGACTTCACGTAAGTCATTTTCGGTTAATTTGAGCTTTTTCTGGATATTGCGGAAGTCTCGGTTGCCCAGCAAGTCCATATGCTCGCTAACCAGAGTGATAGCAGCGAGCTTAAACGGCGTGCTGTCGTCCAGTTGTCGTAATTGAATCGCCAGGCACTCGCTGACGGTACGTGCGCCGACACCGACTGGGTCAAAGTGTTGGATGCGCTTGAGTACCATGCAGACTTCTTCTTCACCAACCTCGGGCAAGTGCACAGACTCAATAATGTCTTCAATATCCGTTGTTAAATAACCATTGTCGTCAATGGCTTCGATAATGGCTTCGCCAATCGCAGTGTCTTCTTCAGAAAAGTGCGACAGTTGCATTTGCCAAATCAGATGGTCTTGCAAAGACTCGCTCGTTGAGCCTTGGTACACCTCATAGTCACCGTCGTAGGATTTGCCGTTTGAGGCCGCTCCGGTAGCAGGAGTCGGCGATGAATAGGTATCATCCCATGTGCTGTCCACAGGGAGATCTTCTGGCATTTCCTGAGTTTTTATAACATCGGAGGTTTCACGCTGACTGTCGTCTTTATTTGACGAGTGAAGGGAATCGGTGCTGTCACCGTCATGAGGTTGTTCGCTTTCAACTTCCAGTAACGGGTTATTGTCCAGCGCGTCCTGAATTTCAGCCTGTAAGTCGAGCGAAGAAAGCTGCAGCAAGCGTATCGCTTGTTGTAACTGAGGCGTCATGGTCAGTTGCTGACCAATTTTTAGCTGCAGACTTTGTCTCATGGTTATCGTCCCGGTATCACGTTAAAGGGTGAACTGCTCACCGAGGTAAACATCTTTAACCTGTTGATTCGATAATATACTTTCTGCATCTCCGCTGGCAATAAGTTCTCCGTGACTAACAATGTACGCATGCTCACAAACGGACAAGGTTTCTCTGACATTGTGGTCTGTAATAAGTACACCAATACCACGCTGCTTTAAATGTTCAACAATTTTCTTAATGTCGATAACCGAAATTGGGTCGACGCCTGCAAAGGGCTCATCCAGAAGAATAAACGTGGGCTCTGCGGCAAGGGCGCGGGCAATTTCGACACGACGTCTCTCACCGCCGGATAAGCTCATCCCCAGACTGTTCGCGATATGACCAATATTGAACTCTTCAAGAAGCGAGTCGAGCTGTTCTTCGCGAGCGTCCGCTGAAAGCTCTTTACGGGTTTCTAATATCGCCATGAGGTTATCGCGCACGGTCAGCTTTCTGAAAATCGATGCTTCTTGCGGTAGATAACCAATTCCGCGGCGAGCGCGCTCATGCATTGGCAGAGACGTTAGGTCGTCTTTGTCTAGTGAAATCTGGCCTTTGTCGCTGTTGATTAAGCCGACAATCATATAAAACGTCGTTGTTTTTCCCGCACCATTGGGTCCTAAGAGCCCAATAATCTGGCCCTGACTGACCTCCAGGCTAACGTCCTTTACAACCTGACGACGCTTAAAGCTTTTGGCAAGATGTTTGACTCGTAAGGTGGCCATAATTAACGGTTCTCGTTGTCGGTTTTGTCGTCTTTTGTTTTCGGCGTAAATATCGTAATTACGCGCCCGTTATCGGCATCAGAGCTGCTTGCAGAGATCGTCTGTGCGGCTAAGTCGTAGACGATCGTATCTCCGCTTGAACTGCTTGTGCCCTGAGAGATTCTCGCGTCCCCGCTGAGCTCGAGACGCTGTTCGACTTGGAAATAGGTTATTTTATTTGCCTGAGCGCTAATATCGTTGCCGTTTTCCAGGGTCTGCGTGTAGGTTGCCGGTGAACCTTCAGCAATAAAGGTGTCCGCCTGCTCGCCGCTTTCGCTGGCAGAGGCTTCGAGTCGATCCGCCTTAATAAGTAGTGTGCCCTGACGGATAACAACATTGTCAGTAAGTACTAACTTATTGTTCTTTATGTCGAATTGCTCGTGGCTTGACTCGACTTCCATCGGCTTTTTAAAGTCAGCCTTTCCTTGCGCCATCGCCGTCAAAGGCAATGCGATAAGCACAAAAAAGCTAAGACTTAGGCTGGAAAACCGTTTTAACATGTCGTTTTAACTCCATCATTTCTGCGCTCATGTCGGCGCTTAAACCATCTCCGCGAACTTCCACTTGCGGACCTCGCATTAATACCGGGTATTCAGTGCTCATTGATTCATTGGCTAAGTCGATAACCAGATATTCTGTCATAACGCGCTGTATGGGAGAACTTTCCTGCAATGCTAATATTTCAACGCTACGCTCCAGAATCAGCGTTTTATCATCGTAAAAGGTACCCTGCTCGGCGGTGACTTGCCAGGTCTCTGTGCCGTCTTCCGAAAATATTGAGTATTGAGGCTGCTTGAGCTCGGTTAAACCTATTTGGTTGTAATGAGCCATTTCTTCTGAGCGAATCTTATGCGCCAGGACGCCATCACTTTCAAATATTTTGGTTTCAAGTCCGTAGGCGGTAAAATCTGGCTGCATCAGTTTTGTCGCCGTGGCAGCGCTTTCTCTGCCATCGTCACTAAAGGGACGCAGAACGAGCAATAGCCCGGCACCAAACAGAAGAACGATAATACCGACGATGCGCCAATTCACACACTGGCTCCTTTGGCATCATGCAAAAGCCCCTGACTTAACATAATCAAGTCACACACCTCACGAACCGCGCCAAAGCCACCGGCACAGCGGGTAATGTATTGAGCCTGCTGCTGAATGGAAGGGTGTGCATCTTTTACAGCAACACCAATGCCGGCTTGCTGTATCAGCGGAAGATCGGGTGTGTCGTCTCCGACATAGGCAGTCTGTTCAGCATTCACGCCGTGATGAGTCAGAAGCTCATTATATGCCTGGGTTTTGTCGGCTTGTCCCTGATAGATGTCAGACACGTCTAAATGCTGCATTCGACGCTCAACGATGTTCGATTGGCGACCGGTGATGACAGCTGTCTGTATGCCCGCATTCTTAAGTGCTTTCATACCAAAGCCGTCCCGAGTGTGGAAAGCTTTCAGCTCTTCACCATCGTTGCCAAGGTATATTCGACCGTCCGAAAAAACACCATCGACGTCGAGAATTAACAGCCGAACCTTTGAGAAGCGCTCAAACAATTGCTTTTCAATGTCCCCATACCAGGTATTAATACACTCCATGTTACAGAACCCCCGCTTGCAGTAAGTCATGCATATTCATTGCGCCGCAAGGACGACCTTCATGGTCGGTAATAATCAGTCCGTTTATTTTGCGATCTTGCATTAGTTTTAATGCTTCGGCAGCCAGCATATCCGCATTCGCGGTTGTGCATGAACGCGTCATCACATCAGCAATAGAGGTGCTGTGCACATCGACTTGATTATCCAGAATACGGCGTAAATCACCATCGGTAAAAATGCCGGCTAATCGGCCCTGGGTATCTGTAATTGCGGTCATGCCCAGACCTTTACGAGACATCTCCAATAAGGCGTCACGAATAATATCGGTTTCTGACACCAGTGGAATACGTTCGCCAGTGTGCATAATATCGTGCAGGCGCAGTAATAAGCGCTTTCCTAGTGAGCCACCTGGATGCGACAAAGCAAAGTCGTCGGCGGTAAAACCTCGCGCATTTAGGAGTGCGACGGCTAACGCGTCTCCCATGACCAATGTTGCGGTAGTGGACGCTGTTGGCGCCAAACCTAATGGACAGGCTTCCTGAGCGACCGCAATGCACACGTGGGTATCTGCAAGCCGAGCCAGAGTGGATTCAGGCTTGCCTGTCATGGCAATCAGTGGCACACCAAGGCGTTTAATCACCGGTAAAATGTTCAGAACCTCTGACGTTTCACCACTGTTTGAAATAGCAATAACCACATCTTGAGCCGCAACCATGCCTAAGTCGCCGTGACTGGCTTCGCCTGGGTGCACGAAGAACGATGGTGTCCCCGTTGATGCCAATGTGGCGGCTATTTTCCCGCCAATGTGCCCTGATTTACCCATACCGGTCACAATAACCCGGCCTTTGCAGTTAAATAATGTCTGACAGGCCGCATCGAAGTTATCATCGAGGTACTCATAAAGCCCTTCAATGGCTTGCTTCTCAATATCCAGGACTTGTTGCCCTAGTTGGCGAAAGTTCTGGGTCACTTGCTTCATTGCTTTTTCCCAATCTTAAGTCTACTGGGGCTATAATACGTTATTCGTTTGGGTTATGCCTACCGCCAAGGCGGAAATCTTGCGATTTTGCCTAAAATTAATTACTATACCAACCAGACGGTTTAGAAAAGGTGTTGTGTATGCAAACCCCAAATGATTCTCAGAACAAAGTCGGTCGCCCCAGTAACAAAGCGCTGATTTTGGATGCTGCGGATAGCTTAGTTGCTAGTGAGGGAGCTTCACACCTGACGTTTGATGCGTTGAGTCAGAAAACCGGTATCAGTAAAGGCGGTTTGCTTTACCACTTCGCCAATAAAGACGCTTTGCTTCAAGCCATGTTGCAGCGTCGTGTTGAGCGTTTTGAGTCGTTGAGAAAAGAGCATCTCAAGCGTCTTGATAGTGACCCAAATAAAGCCCCCAAGAGTATATTATTGGCCGCTTTGGATACGGATGCTGAGTGCGCCCGTTTAGGAAGTGGAATGCTGGCAGCTGCAGCGAGCAACCCTGAATTGCTGGAACCGTTAAAGCGCCATGTTAACGATACCATAAAGCAGATGGAACAGCATTTGGGTGAGCAAGTCGGACGAATGCTTTTTTATTCGGTGCATGGCGCCCGATTGTTCGAGCAATTGAACTTATGCGAGCAGTGTGTAACTGAAAGAGAGCAATTTGCGGAATATTTACTGAATCAAATCGATAAATTAACGGAAACCCACACCGGTAACTGATAAACTTTGCAACAATTATTACGGTGCAGGATGTAACCGGAAACCGTTATACTCTTCAGCTTTAATGAAGCTTAGCGGTCGAGAGAAACAGGAAAGCGTGTGACACAGTTAGTTGAGTTAAAAGACGTTCATTTTGGCCATGGTAACAGACCGCTATACAAAGGTTTGTCGTTAAGTGTGCCAAAAGGAAAAGTGATAGCGGTGATGGGCCCCAGCGGTATCGGCAAAACCACACTGCTGAAACTTATTGGCGGCCAGCTCAAGCCAAGTAAAGGCAGTATTAAAGTGGCTGGTGAAGAGGTGCCTCAGTTAAGCCGGGACAAGCTTTATGAGCTTAGAAAACGCATGAGCATGCTGTTTCAAAGCGGTGCGTTGTTTACCGATATGTCGGTGTTTGACAATGTTGCTTTCCCTTTGCGTGAGCACACTGAGCTTTCAGAAGACATTATTCGCAGCGTTGTTTTGATGAAACTGGAAGCGGTTGGGTTGCGCGGAGCAAGAGATTTAATGCCCTCTGAGTTATCCGGGGGGATGGCACGACGCGCGGCACTGGCCCGGGCTATCGCTCTCGATCCTGAATTAATTATGTACGACGAGCCCTTCGCCGGGCAGGATCCCATTTCAATGGGCGTGATCGTGAAACTGATTAAGTCACTGAATGAATCCTTAGGTTTAACCTCCATCGTGGTCTCTCACGACGTCAAAGAAGTGCTGTCTATCGCTGATTATGCGTACGTCATTGCGAACAAAAAAATTGTTGGTGAAGGTACGCCGGACGAGCTGAGAAATAACAACACCGATATTATTCAGCAGTTTTTACAAGGCAATGCAGATGGTCCTGTGGCGTTTCATTATTCCAATGACGACTTTACGACGGACTTACTGGGGGGCGATAAATGATCCAGTTTTTAGAGAATGTCGGTCGTCGTGTATTAGATAGCGTGGCGGGTATTGGTTTTGCTTTAGCTATGTTTGTCAGCGCTATCATTGGTAAGCCTCAACCGCGCAAATCCTGGCCGTTGTTCATTAAGCAAATGTATGTCGTTGGCGTATTGTCAATGGTCATTATTATTGTCAGTGGCTTGTTTATTGGCATGGTTTTAGGACTCCAGGGCTACACGATATTAGTCGATTACGGTGCCGAACAGAGTCTAGGGCCAATGGTGGCGCTCTCATTGTTGCGTGAATTAGGGCCGGTTGTTACTGGTCTATTGTTTGCCGGCCGGGCCGGCTCAGCGTTGACCGCAGAAATAGGGTTAATGAAGGCGACGGAGCAGTTATCGAGCTTAGAAATGATGGCTGTTGATCCATTACGCCGAGTTATCGCACCGCGGTTCTGGGCCGGTTTAATTAGTATGCCATTGCTGGCACTTATGTTCTCAGCCGTCGGCATTTATGGCGGCTACTTAGTTGGGTCGGGTTGGCTCGGCGTTGACGAAGGTGCGTTTTGGTCTGTCATGCAATCAGCTGTCGACTGGCAGGATGATTTATTAAACGGTGTCATCAAGTCCATTGTTTTTGCTTTTGTTGTTACCTGGATAGCCCTCTACAAGGGGTATCGGGCCGTGCCGACATCCGCAGGTATTAGTGCAGCGACAACCTCAACCGTTGTGACTGCGTCCTTAGCCGTTTTAGGTCTAGACTTTATTCTTACAGCTATCATGTTTGGTGGGTAACCATGGAATCAAGAAAAACACAGTTATGGGTAGGTATTTTTGTTGTACTGGGCGTGTTGGCGCTGTCTTTTATTGCGTTGCGAGCGGCCAGTGGCACCATGACCACATCGGGTGAAACCTACACGCTTTATGCAAAATTCGACAATATTGGTAGCTTGAAAGTACGTTCGCCGGTGAAAGTGGGGGGCGTTGTTGTTGGCCGAGTGACCAATATTTCATTGACCGGAGACTATTACGAGCCGTTAGTTGAAATGTCTATCAGCAAAGAATACGACGAATTTTCCGAGACCAGCTCTGTCTCTGTTCTGACTTCGGGCTTGCTGGGTGAACAGTATTTAGGCTTACAACCGGGTTTTATTGATGACAGTGTCAGCATGCTGGAAGACGGCGATTCAATTACGGATACCAAGTCAGCATTAGTGTTAGAGAACTTAATTGGTCAATTCTTATTTAGTCAGGGCAATGATTAGTATTAAGGAGTCAATCATGTCATTTAAAAAGTGGCTGTTAGCGCTTGTCGCCATGGTGGTTGTGAGCTCAGCAGCAAATGCGGAACTTATTCGTAATGACGACCCGCATGAACTCTTAAAAGAAGTGGCTGAAGTCACGTTTGAACGGATTGAAAACGAGCGAGCCAAAATTGATGAAGATCCAAATTACTTAAAGGTCATTGTGAAAGAAGAGCTCATGCCTTATGTGGATAGCTTGTATGCCTCTAAAAAAGTACTGGGCCGCTACTTAAGAGATACTACCCAAGAGCAGCGGGAAGCCTTTTATCGTGCTTTTTACGACTATTTAGTGGCGACGTATGCGAGAGCCTTTACTCAGTACGATGAGAGCAAACACACGGTATCTTTTGAACCCGCAGCAGAGCTTCCGGATGATGCACGGACGGCGGTTGTAAAAACGCGGGTTAAGGAAACTGGGCGCCCTGAGATACGCCTCGATTTTCGTATTCGTTATGATCGTGATGAAGATATCTGGAAGGCTTATGACTTAGTTGTTGAAGGTATTAGTTTGTTAAATAGC
Source organism: Idiomarina piscisalsi (assembly GCF_002211765.1). NCBI lineage: Bacteria > Pseudomonadati > Pseudomonadota > Gammaproteobacteria > Alteromonadales > Idiomarinaceae > Idiomarina > Idiomarina piscisalsi. The sequence continues at coordinate 2,234,553 of NZ_CP022133.1, read as the reverse complement.
AAACAAAGTGAAATTTCTGCGGTGATTCGCTCCAATGGCATTGATAAAACAATTGAACTTATTGAACAAAAGGCGCAAGAACCTATCAAAGCTGACGAAGAAGTTGATAATCCAGCTGAGGGAATATAATGAGCACGGCACAGGCATCGGTGAGTCGAACAGAAGATAGTGTTATTGCTTTTAAAGGCTCGCTGACGCGTAACAGCGTCCCGGCTTTATGGAAGACCCGCGGACAGTGGCTTGGCGATGAGTTAGTGTCTGTTGATGTCAGCCAGGTTGAGGTTATTGATACTGCCGGTGTTGCGTTTCTGCTGGAAGTAATGAAAGCAACGCAAGGCACTAATGCGCCACTAAAATGCATCGGTGCCTCTGAACAATTGAAGCAAATTGCGTCAGTCAGTGGCGTTGAGTCTCTGCTTTCGTTAAGCTAGTCGCCTTTTGAACAGAACATAAGCGGTCAAATTACAAATGAATGAAGAACAGTTAAAAACATTACTCAACGACGCACTCGATCTCAGTGAACTCTACGTTAAAGTTGACGGCGCCAATGTTGAGATTATTGCCGTCAGTGAAGCGTTCGAAAGCATGAACAAAGTGAAGCGTCAGCAAGCTATTTACGCACCACTGAACCCTCATATTGCCAGTGGTGAAATCCACGCGGTATCCATAAAAGCGTACACGCCGGATGACTGGGCGCGTGATAAAAAACTGATGATGCCTTAAGGCTTGACTGTTGATGGATAAGTTTAAAATCAGAGGTGGGCAGACGTTGTCCGGCACCGTTACTATTTCTGGTGCCAAAAACGCTGCGTTACCTATTCTTATGGCAACCGTATTGCCCTCCGATAAAGTAACACTTTCAAATGTGCCTAACTTGCACGATGTGGATACCTCATTAGAGCTCTTGGATTGCCTTGGTGTCACTCACTCTCGGGTGGGTGAAACAGCAGTGTGCATTGATCCAACCACACTCAATCACTTTAAAGCGCCATATGAGCTGGTGAAGACGATGCGCGCATCCATTTTGGTGCTCGGTCCATTGTTGGCTAAAACAGGTAAGGCCGAAGTCTCTTTACCCGGTGGATGCGCAATAGGCGCTCGACCGGTCAACTTGCACATTGAGGGCCTGCGCAAAATGGGTGCTCATATTGATGTGGAAAATGGCTACATAAAAGCTTCGGTGGATGGGCGTCTTAAAGGCGCTGAGATACTGCTTGATACGGTCAGTGTGACAGGCACTGAAAACTTAATGATGGCGGCGGTATTAGCAGAAGGCCAAACGGTCATAGAGAACGCTGCTCGCGAGCCGGAAATTGTGGATTTGGCGAATTTCCTGAATGCGCTGGGAGCCGATGTCCAGGGCGCTGGTAACGACACCATTTATATTAACGGTGTTGAAACGCTTTCAGGTGGCGAGTACAGCGTCATGCCTGACCGTATCGAAACGGGGACGTTTTTGGTGGCGGCGTTGGCAACGGGCAGTTCAGTTCGCTGCGAGAAAACGGATCCATCCGCCTTGGATGCGGTTATCAAGAAGCTTGAAGAAGCCGGGGCGACCATTGAAAAAGGTGATGACTGGATATCGTTAAAAAGCCCAAAACGGCCAAAAGCGGTCAATATTATTACCGCACCCCACCCAGGCTTCCCGACGGACATGCAAGCGCAATTTTGTACACTCAATACGATTGCTGACGGAACGGCTAATATTCGTGAAACGATTTTTGAAAACCGGTTTATGCATATTCCCGAACTGAGACGCATGGGTGCCAACGTCGACTCTGAAGGTAATACAGCCATTTGTCATGGCATTGATAAATTGACGGGCGCTGAAGTCATGTGTACTGACTTGCGAGCGTCAGCGTCTCTGGTAATTGCCGGACTGGTAGCGACCGGAGAAACCACGGTTGAACGTATTTATCATATTGACCGTGGCTATGAGTCTATTGAGAAAAAGCTACAAGCGCTCGGTGCTGATATTGTTCGCGTCAGCGAAAAGTAAGTTATTTGGGGAGTGCAGCAACGGTGACAGTGGTAACCATTTTCTGTTCTCCCCGGTAAAACTCAACTTCTAACGCTTCGCCGGGCTCAGCATTCGCGACTTTATCGAGCCCCTCTGGTGCTGAATGAACCGGCTGTCCTCCAATAGAAACAATGAAGTCATTACGTCTTAAGCCCGCTAACGCAGCAGGGCTGCCTCTTTCCACCCCAGTCACGTAAATTCCGGATAATGACTGTTGCTCACTAAAATTGGGGTTAACCGTGATGCCGATGTAACCTCTCACTACTTCGCCTTCACGAATTAATGTATCCATAACGGATTGAGCGGTGGCGTAGGGCACGGCAAAATAAATGCCTTCTCCGCCATCGTCGAATGATGAGTTATAGCGAGCGTTATTAATACCGATGAGCTCCCCGGCTGTATTGACTAATGCACCGCCAGACGCACCTTGGTTGATGACGGCATCCATTTGTATCAGATCGGAATAGGAGTTACTCACGCCAACGCGGCCGCCGGTTGCACTAATAATGCCCTGAGTAATGGTTTGGCCAATATTGTAGGGATTACCAATAGCTAACACGATATCGCCAACTTGTACGCGACGATTTGACTGAACCGGAATAACGGGTAAATTATTGGCGTCTATTTTCAACACGGCAAGGTCGGTGTAGCGGTCACTGCCGATGAGTTGCGCTGCGTATCGTCGCCCATCCTGAAGAGCCACTTCAATTTTATCGACGTTGTCGACGACGTGATGTGCCGTCAGAATATAGCCATTTGAGTCCATAATAACGCCAGAGCCAAGCCGCCAAACGCGAGATGACTGAGGCTGGTAGTATGAGCCCTGAATTTCACCCATGCTGTAGATGTTAACAACAGCTGGCGCAGCTTTTTTTACCGCCTGACTAAACGAGATGACGTCGTCCTGAGACTGTCGGAAAGAATTATTCTGACTCCATAAAGGTTGAGTCAGTAACACAATGGCGGCAACGACAAGGCCTAAACCAACCGATTGAAACAAAAACCGTAGTATTGGAGACACGCGTTACTCGCCTTTTATTTATTATTAGGTGGCATCAGCATAGCACTGATGCCACTACAATGTCACAACCTCAGTTAGCGTTACGCAGCACAATGAAGAGTGAGCTGTCGTCACGTTTGACATTCAAAGCGATGACGCCCTGTTTGTCTTCAATAGCCTCTCTTAAATCAGAGACACTCGTAACACGCTTGCGGTTCACGCCTTGAATAATATCACCCTCCTCAAGACCAATACGCGCTGCAGGAGAGCGTTCCTCAAGCTCTGTCACTTCTATACCTTGTTGACCGCTGGCCACCGCTAAGGTTGCCCCTTCAAGCGCCGGGTGAATTGCAGCTGCAGTTACTGAAGTATCCTGAGAGCCTAAAGTGACATCAATGGTCATCTCTTCGCCTTCGCGAATAATGCCCAACTCAATCGCCTGACCAGAGCCAATCGAACCGACTAATGCACCCAGTTCAGAGAATGAGCGAATGGATTGGCCGTTAATTTCAACAATCACATCGCCCGACTCAATACCTGCGTCCGAGGCTGCACTTCCTGGAATAACCTGAGACACAAAAGCACCCCGGTTAACTGGAATATTCAGCGCTTGTGCAACATCGTGAGTGAGGTCGTTACCGCGCACGCCAAGAACACCTCGACGGACTTCGCCGAATTCAATCAATTGCTGAACTAAGTTGTTCATCATGTCAGAAGGAATAGCGAAACCAATACCGATGTTGCCGCCGTTAGGACCTAAAATTGCGGTGTTGATGCCTATGAGCTTGCCATCTAGCGTAACCAGGGCGCCGCCGGAGTTACCACTGTTAATAGCCGCATCGGTTTGAATGAAGTTTTCCAGCTCTTCAATACCAAGGCCGGCACGACCTAATGCGCTGACAATACCTGACGTGACGGTTTGCCCTAATCCAAATGGGTTGCCGATAGCAACAACAAAATCACCAACTCGTAGCTCCGATGATTTACCCAGTTGAATTTCGGTAAGGTTTTTTCCGTTTTCAATTTTCAGTAGCGCAACATCGGAGCGCTCGTCTGTGCCTATCACTTTGGCATCGAACTCGCGTCCGTCTTTTAACGTGACTAAAATTTCGCTTGCATCATCAATGACGTGATTATTAGTAACAACATACCCATTTTCAGCATCAATAATGACGCCCGAACCTAAGCCCTGGAATGGACGTTCACGGACTTGTTCATGAGGGGCGTTTGGGCCAAAGAAGAAGCGCAATGCATCGGGTAGACGCTGTCGGACTTCCCGCTTTCCTTTAACTGAGATGTTGACAACGGCTGGTGTGACTTCTTCAAGCATTGGAGCAAGTGTTGGTTGCTCGTCGTCTTTATCAAAAAATGGAATGCCGGCGTTGGCTGGAGAGCTCAAGGCTGTTGATGCAACAATAACAAGAGCACTGAATAAGGCTAAGACTCGCTTCATGATTAGAGTAACTCCTTAAATAATCACTGACAAACGGTTCCACTTTATGACCGCTTGTCAGTGATATGAGTTCACTCTAAAAATGTTTCAAGATATGTTAGACGGATCTTTTTTGTCTGACTCACGTCGGTCGTCAGAGAAAAGACCGCTAGGTCCTTCCGTATAGTCGCGTGGGATTTGCTCGGCTTCACGACCATCGCGACCCGAACGATGATCTTGATTTAATGAATTCGCAACCCGCAACTGTTTAATTGTGTCTTCCGAGAAGAACGGCAAGTCTCCTTGAGAACCTGGCTGCTGGAGAAGCTCGGCACTTTGGTTCAGGTAGCTTTGTAACTTCTGCTGAGTGTCAGACAGTTGTTCCATCATAGCGTTAGCGGTAGCGAAGTGTTCTGCGACTTCGCGCTGATATTCACCAAGTTGTTGTTGGCTTTTCTCTACCTGCTCTTCAAGATTACCGGACTGACCATTTGTTTGCGTGTAGCGTGCAATGAAAAAGCCAATAATGGCTCCAGCTATCACTAATAAAACTCCAATAATCCAGCTCATAATTGACTCCTCAGCAAATAACAACAGCGTTTTCTTGATTGCTGCATAACACCTTCATGGTAACATAATATTTATTAGGATAATCGCAACTGGGGTGAAGTGGTAGTGCCACAACAGCAAATGTCGCCAATTGATCGTTACCGTTATGACATTGAGCACAATGGTTTTTCAGAGGATGCGGCACAGCTTAACGCTGTCGAGCATTTACAAAGACTTTACGAGGAGCTCTGCGCCTGGAATGACTACCAGCAGGGCTCAGCGTTGAAGCGTTGGTTTTCAAAAGCGCCACCGAAACCAAAAGGGCTTTATTTTTGGGGTGGGGTAGGTCGCGGTAAAACGTATTTGGTGGACACTTTTTTTGAAAGCCTGCCATTTGATGAAAAGTGGCGTATTCACTTTCATCGCTTTATGCATCGTGTCCACAATGAATTAAAGCAGTTAGAGCAGAAAAGCGATCCGTTAGAAATTATTGCGGACAAAATTGCGGATGAAACTCAACTTGTTTGTTTTGATGAGTTTTTCGTGCAGGACATTACTGATGCAATGTTGCTTGGAAAGCTGTTTGAATACTTGTTCGAGCGCGGTGTCATTTTGGTGGCAACATCAAATATTGTCCCGGATGACCTCTATAAAAATGGCCTGCAGCGAGCACGCTTTATTCCGGCAATTAAACTGATAAAAGCAAACTGTGAAGTAGTGAATGTCGATAGCGGAATCGACTACCGGTTGCGTACACTGACTCAGGCCGAGATTTTTCATTCACCGTTAGACCCCCAGGCGGATGATAATCTTTGGCAATATTTTAAGGATCTTGCGCCTGAATGCCGCGATGACTATGAGTCAGACAGTATTGATATCGAAGGTCGGAGGATTGGAATAAGAGCCGAGTGCGATGATGTCGTGTTCTTTGACTTTGAGGATATTTGTAAAACAGCCCGTAGTCAGAATGATTATATGGAAATAGCGCAGCTGTACCACGCCGTATTAGTCAGCAATGTTGAACAAATGGGCGCTGGTAAAGATGATATTGCTCGCCGCTTTATTGCATTAGTTGATGAGTTTTATGAGCGTAAAGTTAAGCTGATTTTGTCAGCAGAAGTACCCATTGAGTCACTTTATACTGAAGGCCAACTGAGCTTTGAATTTCGCCGCTGTGTGAGTCGCCTACAGGAAATGCAGAGCCGTGAATATTTAGCCATGGCACACAAAGCATAAATTTCAAAAAATGCGTGATCTTTGAGCGCATTTTTCCTATAATCCGCGCAGCCCACGTTACAGTCCATTACGTTAACTTCGGTTAAGTAATGGTTGCAGCAAGTAAATTAATGATTTTATTCATTATTTTATTGTTGTGATTCGCGGGGAAGCCCGGAATTACTGTCCGTGAACTTTTAAAATGTAGGTTTTATACAATGAAAACATTTGTAGCCAAGCCAGAAACGGTAAAACGCGACTGGTACGTAGTAGACGCTGAAGGCAAAACTTTGGGTCGTTTAGCTACTGAAATCGCTCGTCGCCTGCGCGGCAAGCACAAGCCTGAGTACACACCTCACGTTGACACTGGCGATTACATCGTTGTTGTTAACGCTGAGAAAGTTGCTGTAACTGGTAACAAAGCTCAGGACAAGATGTACTACTCGCACACTGGATTTCCGGGTGGTATCAAATCAATCAGTTTTGAAAAGCTGATTGCTAAGAAACCAGAAATGGTCATTCAGAAAGCGGTTAAAGGTATGTTACCCCGTGGTCCATTGGGTCGTGCCATGTTCCGTAAACTGAAAGTGTACGCAGGTGCTGAGCATAACCATAATGCTCAACAGCCGAAACAACTGGATATATAATACGGAGCAAGAACACTATGGCAGATAATCAATACTACGGTACTGGTCGTCGCAAAAATTCCACGGCTCGCGTATTTTTGCGTCCTGGTAGCGGCAACATTAAAATTAATCAACGTGAACTGAATGAGTACTTTGGTCGTGAAACCGCACAAATGGTTGTTCGTCAGCCTTTAGAAGCGGTAGAAATGACTGAGAAGTTTGACCTTTACATCACGGTAAGTGGTGGTGGTACTACTGGTCAGGCTGGTGCGATTCGTCACGGTATCACTCGTGCATTAATGCAATACGACGAAGCGCTGCGTTCAACGCTGCGTAAAGAAGGTTACGTTACTCGTGACGCACGTCAGGTTGAACGTAAGAAAATCGGCTTGCATAAAGCACGTAAACGCCCACAATTCTCGAAGCGTTAATCTGCTTTTTGTGTGGTGTCAAAAACCCAGCTTCGGCTGGGTTTTTTTATGCGTACTCCAACAGGGTTACACCTCAGTTGTCGACGCATTACTCTTGTAAAAAGTGTGTCTTTTCTTTATTATCTCAAAGCATTTTCTGTGATCCGCTAAAGCGGACAAAAGCAGCAGCTAATTCCGACTTCGCGGCAATGAATCGTGAAGCGTCCAAAACTGGAGAATAGATGGATGAGCAATGCGCCTGTAGATAAAGGTCGCCGTCGTTTTTTGACTGTCGCAACCTCAGTGGTTGGCGGCGCTGGTGCGGTGGGTGTCGCCGTTCCTTTTATAGCGTCGTGGAACCCGAGTGCGAAAGCGAAAAACGCGGGCGCACCTGTAGAAGTGAATATTCGTAAAGCTGAGCCGGGTCAGTTAATCCGTGTGAAGTGGCGTGGCAAACCTGTATGGGTTGTGCGTCGTACACAGGATATGCTCGATGGGCTGTCGAAAATAGAAGACAGACTTCGTGATCCTAATTCAGAAGAACCACAACAGCCCCCTTACGCACAGAATCAATACCGTTCAATTAAAGAAGAGTTCTTCGTTGCGGTTGGTATTTGTACTCACCTGGGCTGTTCTCCATCTTATTTGCCGAGCGGAATGGGCGAACACGTAGAGGGTGTGGAATCAGGCTTTTTCTGTCCATGCCATGGCTCTAAGTTTGATATCGCCGGACGTGTATTCCAAAGCGTCCCTGCACCATTAAACTTGGTTGTACCGCCGCATTACTTTGTCGACGAGAACACCATTTTGGTGGGTGAAGATAAGGGGCAAGCATAATGTTTAAGCGATTTGTAGAGTGGATGGATGCTCGCATCCCAATGACAAAAACCTGGAACATCCACCTGGCGCAGTACCCAGCTCCAAAAAACTTCAATATGTGGTATGTTTTTGGTTTTTTGGCAACAATAGTTCTTATTAACCAAATACTGACCGGTGTTTGGCTGACAATGAATTATGTACCAAGTGCCGAAGGTGCGTTTGCGTCAGTTGAATACATTATGCGTGACGTTGAATACGGCTGGTTATTGCGTTACATGCACTCAACCGGTGCTTCCGCGTTCTTCGTCGTTGTCTATCTGCATATGTTCCGCGGCATGATGTACGGTTCGTACCAGAAGCCCAGAGAGCTTATCTGGTTGTTCGGTATGTTCATCTTCCTGGTACTTATGGCAGAAGCCTTCATGGGTTACTTATTGCCTTGGGGACAAATGTCCTACTGGGGTGCACAGGTCATCATTTCATTGTTTGGCGCCATCCCGGTTATCGGTGACGACCTGACATTATGGATTCGTGGTGACTACGTTATTTCCGGCGCAACCCTGAACCGATTCTTCGCATTGCATGTTATTGCATTGCCATTAGTGCTGGTTATTTTGGTGTTTTTACACATTGTCGCGTTGCACGAAGTTGGCTCAAACAACCCTGATGGGATTGATACTAAAAAGCCAAAAGGTTCTGTGCCTGACGAAGAAAAACCAAAATTCAAATTCCACGAGCGCTTTACAAGTAAGAAAGACATTGTCGACTCAATACCGTTCTTTCCTTATTACATTATTAAAGATATGTTCGGTTTCGGTGTGTTTCTGTTTGTTTTCTGCTACGTCATTTTCTTTAATCCGGAAATGGGCGGATTTTTCCTGGAGCCACCAAACTTTGAGCCAGCGAACCCTCTGAAGACACCAGAGCATATTGCGCCTGTTTGGTATTTCACTCCGTTCTACGCAATTTTGCGTGCGGTACCCGACAAGTTATTCGGCGTTATTTTAATGTTCGCAGCGATTGTTTTCCTGGCGCTGTTGCCATGGATAGATCGTGGTAAAGTTCGCTCAATTCGCTTCCGTAGCGTATTGCACAAACTGAACTTAACCGTATTTGCGATTAGCTTCATTGTGCTTGGCTATTTAGGTACTCAGCCAGCGACGCCTGTAGCGACTATTTTTGCGCAAATATTTACGTTCCTATACTTCGCTTTCTTCGGGTTACTGTGGTTTTACAGTAAACGTGAGAAGACGAAACCGGTTCCAGAAAGGGTGACGTCGAAATGAAAAAATTGTTAATCGCTCTTATGACTTTGGTCCCGTCGCTGGTTTTCGCGGCGGGTCCAACCGTACCTTTGGACGAAGCTGAGGTTGACCTGCACGATAAAGCATCACTGCAACGTGGCGCACAGTTATACATGAATTACTGCTTGGGTTGTCACCAATTGCAGTATCATCGTTATAACCGAACCTTTGAAGATCTTGGCATTCCACAGGAGCTGGGTGAAGAAAACCTGCAGTTTACTGGTCAAAAAGCGGGTGATCGTATTACCAATAATATGAGCACCGAAGCAGCATCTAACTGGTTCGGCACTGCAGCACCGGATTTAACCAACGTGGCTCGTGTACGTGGAGCGGATTGGATATATACGTATCTGCGTTCGTTCTATACAGACGACAGCCGTCCGTTTGGTGTGAATAATGCCGTGTTCCCGAATGTGGGCATGCCGCACGTATTGCAAGAGCTTCAAGGTGTACCGGAGAAAACATACGAAGAACGTATGATCGACGGGAAGATGAAGGACGTTTATGTAGGAATTAAAACCGATGGTAGCGGTCGCTTATCAGAGAGCGAATATGATCAGGCGGCGCTTGATTTGACCTCGTTCCTGGTTTACATGGGCGAGCCAATGCTATTAGAGCAACGTCGTATTGGATGGTTTGTATTCGGATTCCTACTTATATTTACGCTTTTAGCCTGGTTCTTGAAAAAAGAGTTTTGGAAAGATCTTAAGTAATTGGGTCTGTTTGTCCGCAAAAGCGGAGTTTAAAAGGGTGGCTTGCCACCCTTTTGCCGTTGATATTATCTGGAGAAAGGAATGGCTGTAACAGCAAATAAACGCTCAGTAATGACGTTATATTCAGGAAAAGATGATTTAAAAAGTCATCAGGTGCGTTTGGTTTTGGCTGAAAAAGGTGTTGGTGTTGAAATCACGTTTGTGACGGAAGACTATACACCGGAAGATCTATTGCAGCTTAATCCATATCCCGAGGCGGCGCCCACGCTTGTTGACCGTGATTTAGTGCTTTATAACGCACAAATCATTATGGAGTATTTGGATGAGCGTTTCCCACACCCGCCGCTTATGCCGGTTTACCCTGTCGCACGAGGCACTAGCCGTTTAATGATGTACCGTATCGAGAGAGATTGGTACTCGTTAGCGGACAAAATAGCGGATGGTGATGCACAAGCTAAGCAAGAGTTGAAAGAAGGCATTCTGTCGTTGGCGCCTGTTTTCGCTGACGCACCTTACTTCATGAGTGAAGAGTTCAGCTTAGTCGATTGCTACCTTGCACCGCTACTTTGGCGCTTGCCGGCATATGGCATTGAGCTGGAAGGTCAGGGAGCGAAAGAAATCAAACAATATATGGTGCGCCTGTTTGAGCGTAAGACGTTCCAGGACTCTTTGACTGAAGCTGAAAGAGAGCTTGCGCGCGCTTAATAAACGCGACCATTTGCTTCAAAGGTGGAGGAAGTAACGATGACACCGAAACGTCCTTACTTATTGCGGGCACTGTATGAGTGGATCGTTGACAATGAGCTCACTCCCCATTTGGTGGTTGACGCTACTATTGTGGGGACGGTCGTGCCTCAAAACTTCGTTAGCGACGGACAAATAGTTCTCAATATATCGTCATCTGCAGTACAAGGATTGCAGTTGGGTGATGCTGAAGTTAGGTTTAACGCCCGCTTTGGTGGAAAGCCGATGCAGGTTGTTGTTCCTATGACCGCGGCGTTAGCGATTTATGCGCGTGAAAATGGCGCTGGCGCCATGTTCGAAGCAGAGCCTGAGCTTGACAATATGCCTGAACTTGACGAAGAAGCTGAAGCGTCAACGTCTTCGTCAAAGGAGAGCAGTGACGGCAGCTCAGATAAGCCTAAAAAGCGCAGTCATCTGAAAGTTGTAAAATAAAGTGTTAAGGTATTAACCCTTTATTGTTAATGCCTTAATGACCCTTTCTACACCATCAACATTTCTGGCTATTTCTATAGCCGCATTTGCCTGTTGCTGAGTGACATTACCTAATAAGAAAACTTCCGCGTTCTCAGTCACTACCTTAATACTAGTGGCTGGTACGGCGTCGTTACTGGCGAACTTTAGCTTAATTTTACTGGTTATCCAGCTATCGCCGGCTAACACCCCTGCGCTTGCTTTAGAGCCAATGCGAATTTGATTAAATATCTGATTAATGCCGTTGGTATCGCGAATGGTCTCTTCAGCAAGGCGCTTCAACGCTTCTGTCGGTGCCTGCCCAATAAGAAGGACATTGTTGTTATAACTCACTGCAACCACTCGCGCTTTATTGAGTCTTTCTTCATTACCTAATTTAGCGTTGGCTTTCATTTCAATGGTTTGATCATCGATTTGTGTGCCAATAGTGCGAGGATCGCTGGCAGAGCTAACTCCTACGGCAGCGGCACCAACAGCTACTGCGGCGCAGCCTTGAAGGAGACCTAAACAAAGTGCTGCAATAATTAAACTATGACGACTTTGACTCACCATCTTAATGCTCCTCAGGAAAAATAGTCGACTCAATTTGCTCGCACAGGCTGTGCAGTATGAATAACTGTGTTTCTAGCACTCTGGCTGCGTTTAAACTTGGGACGCGCAGCTCAACATCGTTAGGCCCGAGTAACCCTGATACTAACTCGTTTCCTTCGCCAGTTAGTGCAATAATGATCATCTCCCGGCTAATCGCACTTTCCATGACGCCGGTCAGTTGTTCTGAATCTTTATCCGCAATAACCAGTAGTATATCCCCCGACTGACCAAGTGCCGCCAGTTGCTTTTTGGGATTGGCAGACAAGCTCATGACAGGAAAAGGAGGACGCTCCAACTTCATTCCTTCTGTCATTAAGTGTACAAAATGATCGGCTAACGAGCTGCTTGTATCGGTTCCTGAGATAAAAACACGTTGGCCATTAAGCAAATGCCCAACAAGCAATTCAACAGTTCCCCGCATGTCTTCAGAAAGACTTTCAACTGCTGATATTTGGGTTTGAATGCTCTGTGTAAAAAGCGCTTTTACAGACTCGTCAGTCATCATTGTTAAAATGCGTCCTTAATCCATTCTATTTCAGTAGAGCTTCCGCTAATACCAATCACATCAAACCGAATGGCAGAGGTGTGTTCATCGATATTATGAGTCATTAAATAATGGCGCGCAGTATAGCGAATTCTACGACATTGTTGGGGAGTGATTTGTTCCAGAATTGACGCAAACTTTTCATTCGTCCGATACTTCACTTCAACAAATACCCAGTAGTTTTTGTCTCTCGCGATGAGGTCAACCTCACCGCCGTCAATTCGATAATTTTCCTGTATGGTATCGATGTCATGTTGAGACAGAAACGTTTTCGCCAACGCTTCGGCTTTATTGCCTGCGACTTTTTCCTGCACTGGGCTGTTCCTCTAATACGGTCAGACGTCCATTTCTAAATGCAGCCCATTGTAACTGCCTCTGCACAATTTGTTGCTCCACATTCAGGGTACCGCTTAGACCGTTCAATTGCGTCCCCGGCATGCGTTGCATGATAGTCAGACGCTGTACTAAGTCGACACTGTCGTAGCCCATAGCCGCTAATCTGGCTTGCGACAGACCCCACCCAGGGCGAGCCTCAAGCCATTGATTAAGTAGCACATTTTTCCCATTATTTTGAACTAGCCAAGGAGTCTCGGAAAATATGAGACCGTTCAAATCGTTGTCGCCCAGTTGATTGCTGAGCTCATGCGCAGATGAGGTTCCGTAAACCAGAATACGCTGAGCAAACGGTGATATACTTACATCAATAAAGGGTTTTAACAGACGAACTTGTTGGAGATTACCCGGCAAGTAAATACCACTTATATCACGGCGACTCCGCTCTTGCTCGTCAACGATGATTTTACCTGCCGCAATTTTTACTGCGCGAATACGTTCTTTACTGCCAATAAGCCCCAGCGACGTTTCAACCGCCGACTTCATGTCATCGCGCTGACTAAATAAGCTGACTGAAGGCTCATTAATACCTGACCAGCTTGCCTTGTATCGTTCAACCATTCGCTTTGAACTTGGCGTGTCTGCGGCCAGGACCAGCGGACGCTTAGTTTGGCTCGATGCCGAACTCATAAATTCCGACGCTTGCTCTGCTTCTGTTTCAGGGTTTAGTGCAAAGAAAAGGGCTGTGTCGCCTTCAGCCGATTGAGGTGTATTGTTGTCAAGTTGATTAAGGAATACTTGAGGAATCGCTGAATTTGTCTGGTTGACCCAATGAGTAACAGACTCTTTTAAAAGGGGCCCAATAATGCCGGCCGGCTTTAGCTCTTGTACTTTTGACTGCTGTTGTTCGAAGCTTAATGCATTTGTATCAATAAAGACCAGTTCAGACGAGGTGCTTTCACTGACCTTTGCAATGATACCGTCGCGCACGGCCAAACCTTGAGCTTCATATTGACCGGACAGTGGCAGCAATACCGCAATGGTTTTAGCTGTGTTCATTTCCGGTTCAGCCTGTTCACTATTCGCCTGTTTCCATGAGCGAACCAGTTCTTGTGCAGGATGATTCGGAAAACTGTTTTGCCAGTTATCCAGTAACCTTGCGAAAGACTCCGGCGATGTCATTGCCTGGTGGTGATTATCAATGAGCCGCCACCAACCCGCTAAAATCAGGTCTCTGGGGCGCGCTTCCGGCAGTTGCGATTGGGTAACCCAGCGAGCTGTCTGCCATAACAATTGCGGTGAGGGGTCGTCGGAATAGCGTTGGGCTTCCACTTGCCATATCAGCGCTTGCCAGTACTGCTTCCTCTCGCTGGCGGCAAACGCAAGCAATTCAAGGGTTAAACGTTTGTATTCTTTTTGAGTGAAACGTTCGGGAAGCCCGTTCAGAACGTCGTAAACCAAAGACCATTGCTCATTGTGCGCGTACCAACGACCCTTAGCCAAACGATAATAGCGGTTTGCATCGTTAGTGAGTTGGCTTTTATCTAAGCGGGACAGTATTGCTGCTGACTTTTGCCATTGCTTTTCATCTTGTAGGGTTAATGCTGCCTGCACAAGAGCCGAGTTTTTAGCGATGTCATTGGAAGCCTGCCAAGCGTCATCGAGCCAATCGGCGGAACGTTTAGCGTCTTCTAAATCAAGAGTTTGCTGTTGAACGTCCGGACGCTCTTGCGGCGCCTGGGTGCGTTTAGGCGCTGACGTGCATTGTGTCAGAGCAAAGCAGGCAATAATGGCGATATAAACAAAACGATACGCTTTAAACACAGTAAGATTCCGCATTGACGACTATTCGGTGATACTATAAACCGCATTGCACATGGACACAAACGAAGGCACTCTTATGTCGGATACGGGCACACTCTATATTGTACCCACACCAATTGGAAACCTCTCTGATATTACTGAACGGGCACTATCGGTGTTCAGGGAAGTTGATGCAATTGCCGCGGAAGACACACGTCATACCCGTAAATTACTTGAGCACTATGGAATACAAGTTCCCGTATTTGCATTTCACGATCATAATGAAAAAGCAAAAGCTGAACAGCTTATTGAACGTGTGAAAGGAGGCGATTCTATCGCGTTGGTGTCTGATGCGGGTACGCCGTTGATCAGTGATCCGGGCTATGCGCTGGTGAACTTGTGTCGACAGCAGAATGTAAAAGTCACGTCTTTACCGGGTGCGTGTGCACTGACGGTTGCATTGTCTGGTGCCGGCCTTCCAACGGATAGCTTTCAGTTCGAAGGTTTTTTACCATCGAAGCCAACGCAGCGTCGTGCGACACTGGAAAGTTTAGCGACTGTGGTGAGGACATTGGTGTTTTATGAAAGTCCGCACCGTATTCTCCATACCCTTGAGGATATGCGAGAAATTTTTCAGGAAGACCGGAAAGTGGTGTTAGCGCGAGAGCTAACCAAACAGTTTGAAACGTATTTAACGGGCTCGGCGAGTGAGCTCGTCAAGCGCCTAACTGACGACCCAAATCAACAGCGTGGTGAAATGGTCCTGTTAGTGGAACCTTTTGAAGCGCCAAAGGAAACCTCTGGTCCTGGAGAGGATGCGAAACGAACGTTGCAAATATTGCTTGAAGAGCTGCCGTTGAAAAAAGCCGCTGCATTATGTGCGAAGCTCCACGGTGAGCGTAAAAACGAGTTGTATCAGTGGGCACTCAGCCAGAAAAACAACGATTGAGTTAGTGGACGACACAGCGTAGAATCCGTCGCCGGAGAGTTGGCCAGACAATCGCTGCCTGTTTACAGGGGGAGGAAAGTCCGGGCTCCATAGGGCAGGGTGCCAGATAACGTCTGGGCGGCGTAAGTCGACGACTAGTGCAACAGAGAGCAAACCGCCGATGGCTGCTTGCAGCACAGGTAAGGGTGAAAGGGTGCGGTAAGAGCGCACCGCGCGGCTGGCAACAGTTCGCGGCACGGTAAACTCCACCCGGAGCAAGGTCAAATAGGGGTTCATTGGCGCGGCCCGCGTTGAACCCGGGTAGACTGCTTGAGGGTCAGGGCAACCTGATCACTAGATGAATGATTGTCCACGACAGAACCCGGCTTATCGGCCGACTCTCCCCTTCTTTTCTTATGTCGTTGCCTGATTCTACTAGAACTGCCACTTTTTCAGGAAAGTAATAAGTTCGTCGAGGCTCAAGCCATGGCTGATGTAAAAGCCTTGTGCAAAATCGCATTGCTGGCGTTGCAAGAACTCCCACTGCGCTTTGTTTTCCACCCCCTCCGCAATGACATCAATATCCAGAGCTCGGGCGACACGCAATAGCGCTTCAGTTAACGCCACTTGAATCCGATTCTCTGGTGCGTTATTCAAAAAACTGCGGTCAATTTTAAGATAGTCAACCGGATAACGTTGTAAGTAATTAATGCTTGAATAACCTGTACCGAAGTCGTCGATGGCTATTTTCACGCCGTGGGAGCGTAAGTAGTGAAGAATTTGGATTTGCCGCTGCTTGTTGCTCATAAGCAGTGACTCAGTAATTTCAAACGTTACTTTTTCCGTTGGTAATTGGTGCTGGCTAATACATTCAAGCCATTGTTTTGCTGCGTTTAGGTCGTTTAGTTCGCGTTCGGATCGGTTAATAGATAAGCCGATACGCATGTTGCCCTTATGCAATAAACTCCAATCGGCACATGCCTGCTCCAGAACAAATTGACCAAGCTCGTGTATTAACCCCGTACTCTCAGCGACGGGAATGAATTCAGCAGGAGATACCGTATCGCCGTTATCATCTGTCCAGCGTAAGAGCGCTTCGCATTTTTCTATTTTTCCGTTGGTCAAATTAACAATAGGTTGGTACACCAAACGGAACTCGTTATTTTTTAACCCAAGACGCATGCGGTTATGTATGGAGTTTTGATGCTCGGTGCGTTGGCGTAATTCGTCATTAAAGAAGTAATGGGTACGGCGACCGGCGGCTTTTGCTGCGTACATTGCCAGGTCAGCGTTCTTAAGTAATTGCTCTGTATTAAGGCCATCATCGGGATACAAGGCAATGCCAATGCTACAAGACGTTTGTGTTTGGCTGTGTTTTAACAGGAACGGTTTGGTTAACGCACTATTAAGTTTGAGGGCTAATTGGTTAATGACCTCTTTTGATTTAAGGCGATTAATCACCACGACGAACTCATCACCACCCAACCGAGCGATAAAGTCTTCCGTCCTAAGTTGCTGCTTTAAACGCGAACCAGCAACTTTTAGTAACTCGTCTCCAAAGTCATGGCCTAAGCTGTCATTCACTTCTTTAAAATGATCGAGGTCGATAAATAGTACGGCAAAGCTGTTGTATTTTGAGTCTTTACTCGTTAAACGGTTTAATTGTTTAATGAAAGAGCGGCGGTTGTGTAATTGAGTTAGCGAATCAAAGTTGGCTTGCTCATCTATCGTTTTGAGAGCGGCGCGGAGCCTCACCTGTGTATGAAGCAAGTAGTACATAAAAGCGTTCATGATTAACGCTAATAGCAGTCCTATGCTAACAATACTCCAGTAAAGCGGCCCCCGGGAGACCCAGCCTCCGCTTATCGGGGCTGTTGCGAGTAACCAGCGACCGGAGGTCAGAACGACATTACTGGTCACATGATTTTTATTCCAGACCGATGGATCACCAAATTCAAAATCCCGTTTGCCGGACTCTGATACCTTAGCTAAAGCGCTTGTATAAATACCATTACTGGCGTTAACGCCGCTGTTTTCCATCAATTCGTCAATTTGAATGACAACAGCGATAACTCCCCATAAGTTGTTATCAATAACCACCGGAGCACGTGCTATGAGCGCTAATCCCCCCTGGACCAACTGAACCGGCCCATCAATGACCACGTCACCATTTTCAATGGCTTTTTGCACTCCGGCAAACTGAGCCTCTGAATCCCGGTAATTAAACCCCAGTGCATCTTTGTTGCCTTTAAGGGGGTGCACATATTGAATGATGAGGTTTGGGGCAAGAGCGACGTGGCGGATTGGTAGGTCCGTTGTCATGAGCTCCTGCATTAATGCGACAAAGCGATCGCTGGAAATATTCGGGGAAAGTTTAATTTCGGCGCGTAAGGCGCGCACAGTCACCAAAGAGGAATTGACTTGCCCTTCTAGTGCGGCTCGCAACTTACCCAATCGCTCTGTTGCCGTGCGCTTACGAGCTTCAACCGTCTGGGCATGTTGGTTTTCTGCAAACCAAATGACTCCGGCACTAGATAACGCAAAGCTCAAAATTATAAAAAGCCAAAACCGCTTCATTTGCAACCTTACCCCAAAGTGTCTCGCTCGAGTATTACATAAATTTATTCAACGCTCTATCAGATAGATTTCATATGCTTCTTCAATAGCTTAGTGATTATCGGCCAGAAACCCTGACAAATAGAGCGGTTTTTTCTTGACAGTGGGAAACAGTGGAACCTAGACTGTAACATTGTGGGGATTTGTGGATAATAGTGGATCTTAATGATCAGGTGGGATCATGTTCCGAGGAGCAACAACACTCAGTCTTGACAGTAAGGGGCGCTTAGCAATCCCAGCTAAGTATCGCCAGTCCTTGTCTTTAGACTGTGAAGGGAAAATGGTATGCACGATTGATATTAAACAACCGTGCCTGTTGTTGTACCCGCTTCCCGAGTGGCAAATCATTGAGCAGAAACTCACCCGTTTATCGAGTATGAACCCCGCAGAACGCCGCTTACAGCGGTTGTTACTCGGTCATGCAGACGACTGTGAAATGGATAAAAACGGCCGTTTACTGATATCAGCACCGTTAAGACAACATGCAGGGCTCGAGAAGAAGCTCATGTTGGTTGGTCAGCTGAACAAATTTGAATTGTGGGATGAAGGCGCCTGGCATGACCAAGTGGCTCAGGATATGGACGTTGAGCGCGAGGGCGACTTCACCCTGAATGAAAGACTGGAAGACTTCTCTTTATAATGATAACAACGTCACCGCAACACGTTTCGGTGCTACTGCAAGAGTCCATCAACGCTTTAGTGACTGATACAGCAGGCACCTATATTGACGCCACATTTGGACGTGGTGGTCACACGCGTGCGTTGTTAGAAAAGCTAGGCAGTGACGCTAAAGTTATTGCCTTAGACCAAGATCCGCAAGCCATTGAAGCCGCTAAACCACTGCAAAGCGACCCACGTTTTGATATTGTTCACACCCCTTTCTCAAACCTGCAACAGGTACTGGAACAGCGGCGACTAACCGGAAAAGTCACCGGTATTTTATTTGACCTTGGCGTGTCGTCCCCACAACTTGATGACGCCGAACGAGGTTTTAGCTTCATGCGCGACGGACCGCTCGACATGAGAATGGATACCACGCGCGGTGAAACCGCTGCCGAATGGCTTAACCGAGCCGAAAAAGATGAAATAAGCTGGGTTCTTAAAGAATACGGGGAAGAGCGCTTTGCCCGTAAAATTGCCAGCGCTATTGTGATGGATCGTGAAAAAGAGCCGTTTGTGCGCACTAAGCAGCTAGCGGACATGATCGCTCGTGTTAGCCCTGTCAAAGAGAAACATAAGCACCCGGCAACGCGGACATTTCAGGCCATTCGCATTCATGTGAATAAAGAGCTGGAACAAATAGAGCAAGCTTTAGAAGCTTCTCTGTCAGCTTTGAAGCAAGACGGACGCTTAGTTGTCATTAGTTTCCATAGCCTGGAAGATCGCTTGGTGAAACGCTTTATTCGCAAACACAGTGAAGGCAAGCAAGTGCCGGCGGGCTTACCGGTCACAGACGCAGAACTGAATAAAGACAAATCCTTAGAAAAAGTCGGTAAGGCAATTAAACCCGGTAAAGAGGAAGTGTCGGCTAACCCTCGCGCACGCAGCTCGGTGCTGCGCATAGCACGGAGGGTTTATCATGACTAAACAACGTTATCCAAGCTTAACCAAAATGGTGTTGCAAGATTTAGTGCAGCACAAGTGGGTTGTTTTATTAGGCGCTGTGGTCGTTATGAATGCGCTTAGCATTGTCTATGTTGCTCACTTAAATCGCCAGTTGACGGCAGAGCGTGACGATCTGCTGTCATACCGTGACACGCTGGATCGTGAGTGGCGACACCTGGTCATCGAGCAAAACGCTTTGACGGAACACAGCCGTGTGGAGCGCATAGCACAAGAACAACTCGGTATGCGCGACGTCACATCTGACACGGAGGTTATGGTCTCATGGTAATGGCGAAGCGTAAAAAGCGGACAGAGCCAGCTGGCACTCGCTGGCGCTTTTACACTGCCGTTATCGTATTATTTGGGGTGTTTACCGTTCTGGTCGCACGCGCCGCCTACATTCAAGTTATCAGCCCTGATAGGTTTTCATTGCAAGGCGATATGCGTAGCTTGCGTTCTGATAGCTTGCCGGTTCAGCGCGGCAGCATTGTTGATCGTCACGGCCGCGAACTTGCGGTCAGTGTTCCTGTTGAAACGGTCTGGGCCGATCCGAAACGAATTGATGAACACAATGCACTGGCAGATAGCCGCCGCTGGCAGGCGTTAGCTGAAACGTTCCGTATGAACCGTGAAGCGTTGGTTGAAAAAGTGGATGATCCCAGTAAGCGTTTTGTGTACTTACAGCGAAAAGTGACGCCGTCGGAAGCTGACTACGTCAAGCAACTGAACATTCCCGGGGTTTATTTAAAAACAGAGTCTCGCCGTTACTATCCAACCGGCGAAATTGCGGCGCACGTAGTGGGTTTGACTAACATTGATGGTGAGGGCCAGGAAGGGCTTGAATTACTGTATGACGAACATTTAACCGGGCAACCGGGTAAACGAGTTTATCGCAAGGACGCGCAAGGACGGGTTGTTGAGGAAATTAGCCAGACAGAGGCACAACAACCAAAACAATTGACCTTGAGTATTGATCAGCGGATCCAGGCGACTGCCTATACAGAGCTAAAAAAAGCCGTGCGCTACAATCAGGCAACGTCTGGCTCTGCTATTGTACTCGATGTTGATACTGGCGAAATCCTGGCAATGGTCAACAGCCCGTCCTTTAATCCTAACAATCGCGCCGATTTACAGTCTTATAAAATGAGGAATCGGGCGATTACTGACAGCTATGAACCAGGCTCTACAGTCAAACCCTTAGTGGTACTGAGTGCGCTGGAAAATGGTCGTCACAAAGCGGGTGACGTTATCGACACCAGCCCCGGGTGGCTGCGCCTGGGCGGCCGTCGAGTCAGTGACCCGCGTAACCGCGGAGAACTGACTCTGACAGAAGTGCTTAAGCATTCATCGAACGTTGGGGTGACAAAAATGGCGCTCGATTTAGGCGTTGACCCACTACTACAAACCTATGCTGACGCTGGCTTCGGCAGCGACACAGGAGTGGCTTTATTGGGTGAAGGTATGGGGCTTTTGAGCGATCGTCGCCGTTGGTCCGAGTTTGAACTGGCCACACTTTCTTATGGTTATGGTTTGTCCGTTACAACCTTACAGCTGGCTAAAGCGTACAGTATTATCGCTTCAGGCGGTATCAAACGACCACTGACCATATTCCGACAGGAGTCGCCCCTCCCGGGTGAACAAGTCTTTAATCCGGATAACACGCGTGCGGTCTTGCATATGATGGAAGAAGTGGTGAGTGACGGTACGGCAAAACAAGCCCAAGTTCCAGGCTATCGTATTGCCGGAAAAACGGGAACCACCCGCAAAACCAAAGCAACCGGTGGTTATGGTGACGAATATGTAGCGTTATTTGCCGGCATTGCGCCGGTGAGTAACCCTGAAGTGGTGGTTGTGGTAACAATTAACGAGCCCGGAACGGATGACTATTACGGTGGTACAGCAGCGGCACCCGTATTTTCTAGTATCGTGGCGCAAACGATGCGTTTGCTCAATGTCCCGCCTGATAACCCGAATGATACTGAAATTAGAGCCGCAGGCTTTGGAGGTCAGCAATGAAAGCATTGTCTGAACTTCTAACCATGTTGCCGGCCTCGCTGAACATTCCGGAGGTCACTGTTTCGGGTGTTAAACTGGATAGCCGTCAAATCGCCAATGGCGACTTGTTTATTGCTGTTCCTGGTTATGAAACTGACGGACGCGCCTATATTGATGCAGCAATTGACCAAGGTGCAGTTGCCGTTGTTGCTGAATCTCCGGGGTTGGCCGTAGAGCAGCGGCGAGGTGCCGTTGTTGTCGGCTTTAGTGGGGTTCGTGAGCACTTATCTGAAATTGCCGGCAACTTTTTTGATCACCCTTCAAAAGAGATGACCGTTGTTGGCGTTACCGGTACTAACGGTAAAACCTCTGTGACTCATATTATTGCGCAGCTGGCTCAGCGAATTGGAAAAGAATCTGCCGTTATCGGAACAACCGGCAGTGGCTTAATTGGTCGACTGCTGCCGGAACGGCACACGACGCCTGACGCCGTTACCATTCAACAGCGATTAGCCACGTTAAAAGCAGAAGGCGCAGAGTTAGTGGCCATGGAGGTGTCTTCGCATGCGTTAGTGCAGCGTCGGGTCGACGCTCTGAAATTTGCCGCTGCGGCCATCACAAATATCAGTCGTGACCATTTGGATTATCACGGCACTATGGACAATTATATTGCCGCGAAGCAGCGTTTATTTACCGATTTTGGTGTTCAGCACCGAATTGTCAATGCCGATGACGCTGTGCTGACCCGTTGGCACAAAGACAACGGTGCAGAGCTTTGGGTGACATTAAACCCGTCATCGTTAGCGCCATCGCTAACAGCATCTGGGCTGCAATTCCATGAACAAGGTTCGACGTTTGATATCAGTTGGCAAGGCCTGTCGTATGCCGTTGAGACACCGCTATTAGGTCGTTTCAATGTCTATAACGTGTTAACGGCTGTGGCAACGTTGCTTTCGCTTGGGTATGAGCTGAGCGAATTAGCTGGTGCCTGCAAACAGTTAATGCCGGTGCCGGGACGGATGGAAGCTTTCCATAATCAGCATTCGCCACTTGTCGTTGTGGATTACGCGCATACACCGGATGCGCTCGATCAAGTGCTAAAAGCGCTGCGCTTGCATTGTAAAGGGCAGCTTTGGTGTGTGTTTGGTTGTGGTGGTGACAGAGACCGAGGCAAACGACCTCAGATGGGGAAAGTGGCTGCTGACTCGGCCGATGTTGTTGTTGTCACGGATGATAATCCACGCACAGAGCCCAGCGAACAAATTATTGATGACATCCTTGCCGGTATTGCTGAAAAAGACAAAGTTAAGGTATGGCCTGGCCGTCGTGAAGCGGTGCTTAAAGCCATGCATGAGGCGAAGCCGGATGATGTTGTCCTCCTGGCCGGAAAAGGGCATGAAGATTATCAAGTCATTGGTACACAACGTATTGATTACAACGAACGAGCGGTTGTCAGCGAGTGGCTGCAAGGAGACTGCGCATGATTTCTGTAACCTTAGCCTGGATAGCGGAAAAAGTTGGTGGACGTCTTGTCGGTGAAGACAAAACCATTAATAAGGTATCAACGGATACGCGTGACGACTTAACCGGGGCGCTATTTATTGCGTTAAAAGGGCTGAACTTCGATGCGCATCGATTTACCGAACAAGCCAGACAAGGTGGTGCTGAAGCCTTACTTGTTGAGAAGCCGCAGCAAACCGAATTAAGCCAAATTGTCGTTGAAGATACGCGTTATGCACTGGGGTTGCTCGGTGCGGCAGTGAAAGCAGAAGTCGCTCCGAAAACCGTTGCTATTACGGGCAGCAACGGGAAAACCACCGTTAAAGAAATGCTGTCGTCAATACTGTCTTTGAAAGCCAGCACCCTGGCGACCGCGGGCAACTTTAATAACGATATTGGTGTGCCACTGACCCTGTTGCGCCTGGAAGAGCATCACCAGTACGCGGTCATTGAATTGGGAGCGAATCATCCCGGAGAAATAGGCTATACCACCAATTTAACCAAACCGGACGTGGCAATATTAAACAATGTCAGTGCTGCGCATGTCGAAGGTTTTGGCAGTGTGCATGGCGTTGCACGAGCCAAAACTGAGATTTTCCGTGGTCTGGGGTGCCAGGGAGTGGCGATTACCCCACTAGAGTCTGAATACAGCTCGAGCTGGGAGTCAGTATGCGCTAACTATCGCTGGCAGACGTTTGGTTTATTAGAAGAAGCCGATGTATACGCAACGGATATTACATTGAATGAAGAGGGTCAGCCAACCTTCAAATTACATGTTAACGGCGAGGCTGAGACCGTCACCTTACAGCTAAGCGGCCATCATAATGTGCTCAATGCGCTGTCAGCCACAGCGGCAGCTTATCAGTTGGGTATCTCGGTAAAAGATATTGTTCGCGGCTTAAATCAGGTGACGCCAGCGAAAGGGCGCCTAACTATTCTTAAGGTAAGTGAACACTTACGTATCATTGACGATACGTACAATGCGAGTGTCGCCTCAACCAAAGCCGCGCTCGACTTACTCGGTAGCTACAGCGGCTATCGAATTTTTGTGTTGGGCGATATGGGCGAACTCGGCGCTGATGCTCGAGCTTATCATGAAGAAATAGGCGAGCATGCTATAGGCACCGGCATTGATAATTTATACAGCCTGGGAGTGCTTAGTCAGAGTGCTAGCGAGGTATTCAATGGTCATGGTGGTAAGCACTTCAGTCAATTAGATGCGTTAGTTCAGGCGATTTTACACAGACTTACAGAACAACAAGGAACGCAGCCGGTCACAGTGCTGGTTAAAGGCTCACGTTCGGCGCATATGGAGCGCGTCGTCGCTGCGTTGCAAAGCGCAGTAGCGAGCCACAGCAGTATAGGGGATAAACACGCATGTTAGTTTGGTTGGCCGAGTACCTAATGCAATTTGAAAGCGCGTTTAACGTGTTTTCTTACCTGACGTTGAGAGCCATTTTAAGCATCTTGACGGCATTGGTACTGTCGCTCTGGTTAGGTCCAACATTGATTCGTCGCCTGCAGCGTTTGCAAATCGGCCAAACAGTGCGTGACGACGGTCCGCAAAGTCACTTAAGCAAAAGTGGAACACCGACTATGGGCGGGGTTCTGATTCTCGCGGCGGTGCTTGGCTCTTCGCTGCTTTGGGCTGACTTAGAAAACCGTTACGTTTGGGTTGTGTTACTGGTCATTACAGGCTTCGGCATTATTGGATTTATCGACGACTATCGCAAAGTCGTGCGTAAAGATCCGAAAGGACTCATTGCTAAATGGAAGTATTTTTGGCAGTCCGTTATTGCCAGCGCGGCGGCGGTTTACCTGTACTGGAGCAGCACAATGGGGGCTGAGACCGCGCTGCTCGTTCCGTTTTTTAAAGATGTGATGCCGCAATTGGGCATGCTTTATATCTTGATGGCGTACTTCGTCATGGTAGGCACCAGTAACGCAGTAAACTTAACCGATGGACTTGATGGCTTAGCAATTATGCCAACGGTAATGGTTGCGGCAGCCTTGGGTATATTTGCCTACGCCTCGGGTAACGTGAATTTTGCCGATTATTTGCAAATTCCTTATTTACCATTAACCGCAGAGCTATTGGTCGTGTGCGCTGCCATTGTTGGCGCCGGGCTTGGCTTTTTATGGTTTAACACCTACCCGGCATTGGTCTTTATGGGCGATGTCGGCTCGCTGGCGCTTGGTGCTGCGCTTGGCATTATCGCGATTCTGGTACGTCAGGAGCTGGTTTTATTTATTATGGGTGGCGTGTTCGTCATGGAAACGGTGTCGGTCATGCTCCAGGTTGGCTCCTACAAGCTCAGAGGAAAGCGAGTTTTCCGTATGGCGCCAATTCATCACCATTATGAACTGAAAGGCTGGCCAGAGCCGCGAGTTATCGTGCGCTTTTGGATATTGTCTTTAATTTTCGTGCTAATTGGTTTAGCAACACTGAAACTTCGGTAACAACAATGACAACAATAAACTGGCAGAAAATAAAACACATTGTGGTACTCGGTCTTGGTAAGACGGGTGTCTCAGTTGTGCGTTTTCTTGCCAGTAAGCCATCGTTGATTGCGGATGTGCGAGTGTTTGACTCACGCGAAAATCCGCCCGGTCTGGAAGATGCGAAAGCGATAATGCCAGGCGCTGAATTCAACACGCGCCACTGGGAAATAGAGGACACGTTAGCCGCCGACTTAATTATCACGAGTCCGGGCATTGATTCTCGAGAAGAGCCGCTGACGTTAGCTCGAGACGCGGGTATCCCTGTCGTTGGTGATATCGAGATATTTGCTCAAAATGTCGATTTCCCGTTGGTTGCTGTGACCGGCTCAAATGGTAAGTCGACCGTCACCCGATTAGTTGAGTTTATTGGTCAGCAAACTGGGAAAAATATCGTTGCAGCGGGCAACATTGGGTTACCGGTGTTAGACCTGCTGCAGCTTGATAGTAAACCTGATGCGGTTGTACTTGAGCTATCGAGTTTCCAGCTGGAGCTAACTGAAAAATTAAGACTAAAAGCGGCGGCGTTGCTGAATATTAGTGCCGATCACCTTGATCGCTATAATGCGCTTGAAGACTATATTGCCGCTAAGCAACGCATATTTTACAACGCTGATACCTGGGTACTGAATCGTCAACAGCAGGATACCTGGCCTCACCCCATCACGGGGAACGTATTGAGCATTGGCAAAGATGCGCATCCAAACGATTTTGGTTTGCTGGGAGGCAATGTCGATAAGTCGAGCGGTCCTGTTGCTATTACCTATGCAGGAGAAGTGGTTTTAAGGGCAGACCAGCTTCAGTTACAAGGCGTTCATAATTTATTAAACGTACAAGCGGCACTGGGTCTGGCATTGTCACTTGGTATCTCTATAGAAGACGCCGTAGAAGCGGCGAAAAGCTTTGATGGTTTAGCGCACCGTTGTCAGTTAGTAAGCCAGGAATTGGGTGTGCTTTGGGTTAATGATTCAAAAGCTACCAATATTGGTGCAACGGCTGCGGCTGTGGAAGGTCTGCGTCCCGCAATTACCGGACGGCTGTTACTGATTGCCGGTGGCGATGGTAAAGGGGCGGACTTTAAAGAATTAGCCGGCACATTAGACAAAGTCGACATACTGCTGACCATCGGGAAAGATGGTCCGAAAATCGGTCAGCTGTTTAATGGGTCGAGGCAGGTTAACGATCTTGTGCAGGCGGTAGAACTTGCTAAATCACTGGTACAGCCCGGAGACATGGTATTGCTATCGCCAGCGTGTGCAAGTTTTGATCAGTTCGATAACTTCGAGCATCGTGGTGACGTATTCTGTCAAGCGGTGGAGGCAGCGAATGGCAACCGTGCGTGAAGAACAGTTAGCGCTTGATATGCCAGCCGCAGCAATGCCGCGGTGGCAGCAGCTGGTTGAATGGCTTAAGCCATCAACGAGCCAGGCCCTTTATGATCGCGTGTTGCTGACGGTATCGCTGGCGTTGTTGGCGTTTGGATTTATTATGGTATCTTCGGCCTCATTACCGACCGCTGATCGCTTGACCGGTAACCCCTTTCATTTTGCGATCCGTCATGGCATTTACATTACGATAAGCCTATTCGTTATGTTGGTGTCGTTGCGCATTCCAACGAATTTGTGGAATGAGCACAGTGGCAAATTACTATTAGTCGGACTCGCTATGTTGTTGGCGGTGCTGGTTATTGGCCATGAAGTGAACGGTTCGCAACGATGGATAAAAGTCGGTCCTATTACGGTGCAAGTGGCCGAAATGGCGAAGCTATTTTTCTATGTCTATATGGCCAGCTATTTAGCTCGGCGCGAAGACGAAGTTCGGGAAGCGATTAAGGGCTTTATCAAACCTCTGGTCTTGTTGTTTATTGCGGCGGTGCTGCTGCTCATGCAACCGGACTTCGGTACGGTTGTTGTATTGTCAGCGACAACTGTCGCCATGCTGTTTTTAGCGGGCGCGAAGTTATGGCAGTTTTTCGCCGTATTTATTACCTGTGTGCTGGCAATGATACTGCTGATTATTGTTGAACCTTACCGTATGCAGCGCTTTTTAACCTTCCTTGAACCGGAGAAAGACCCATTTGGCGCCGGTTATCAGCTTATGCAGTCACTTATTGCCTTCGGTCAGGGGCAGTTCAGTGGCGCAGGCTTAGGTAACAGCATTCAAAAATTACAATACCTTCCGGAAGCTCACACCGACTTTATCATGGCCGTTGTTGCTGAAGAACTGGGCTTTATTGGCGTCATTGCTGTCATTGCTGTGGTGTTAATGCTGGTTTGGCGAGCACTCATCATCGGCCGTCGCTGCCTGATGGTTGACCAGCGTTACGGCGGTTACTTAGCGTATGGCATTGGCGTGTGGTTTAGTATTCAGGCGTTCGTCAATATTGGTGTGGCGTCAGGCGCATTGCCTACCAAAGGGTTAACCTTGCCATTAGTGAGTTACGGTGGCACGAGCTTAGTGGTATCGGCGCTGGCCGTCGGTCTATTATTGCGAATTGACCACGAGCGTCGCATGAGTGGGCGTAAAGTGGCGCCGCGCGGAGGTGCCGAATGAACCGAGTACTCATTGCGGCAGCCGGTACCGGCGGTCATATTTTCCCGGCACTGGCCGTGGCAGAAAACTTACGAGACAGCGGCTGGCAAGTTGACTGGCTGGGTACCCGTGAAGGTCGACTTGAATCCAGAGTCATTCCGGAAGCCGGGTTTAGCCTCCATAGTATTAGTATGACCGGCGTGCGTGGGCATGGACTTATGCGCAAGTTGATGATGCCACTCACACTGGCCAAAGCTGTTATGCAATGCCGACAGTTACTGAAACAATTGCAGCCCAATGTGGTGGTCACTTTTGGTGGCTATGTATGTGCGCCGATGGGCATTGCCGCAAAAATGATGGGTATTCCGCTTCTTGTGCATGAACAAAACGCAATACCCGGTATGACGACTCGATTGTTAGCTTCCAGAGCCACAAAAGTTTTTCTTGGCTTGCCGGTCGCCATGCCTCAGTGGCAGCAATATCCAGTGATAGGCAACCCGCTGCGACACGCCTTTACCGACGTTGTGAAAACGCATCAGGAAGATAAAAGTATTGCTGGTCCGCTAACCATACTGATTGTTGGTGGCAGTTTGGGCGCAAAGGTGCTCAACGAGCAGGTGCCGCAAGCCATTAAGACGTTATCAGACGCTGAGTTAAATGTGGTTCATCAATGTGGTCAGGCGAACCAGGCCTCAACAAAACAGGCGTATGCGGACGCCGGTACGGTTAAGTCTTTACAAGTACGAGAATTTATCGATGACATGGCAACTGAGTTTACCCGAGCCGACTTGGTTATTTGCCGCGCCGGGGCGCTTACCGTGTCCGAATTAGCCGCCGTTGGTGTGGCGTCAATTTTAGTGCCGTTACCGCATGCGGTGGATGATCATCAAACGGCGAATGCAAAGGTTTTGGAAAGTTGTGGTGCGGCTCTGTTAATGCCGCAAAAAGAGTTAGAAAATGGGGCATTAGCCATCCACTTAAAACGTTTATTGCATGACAGGCAACAACTGTGGACAATGGCGCGTTTCGCCCGCGAGCGTGGTATGCCGGAAGCAACCCAACGCTTAGCGAATGAATGTAAAAGATTTGAGAAGAGCGATGACTAGCATGACCACGACCAAAGCACAGCCTTTTACCATAGTGAATGTACCTGAAATGCGCCGGGTGCAGCGTATTCACTTTGTGGGTATTGGTGGTGCCGGTATGGCGGGTATTGCTGAGGTATTGCTGAATCAAGGCTATCAAATATCGGGCTCTGATATTGCAGAGAACACCAATACTGAGCGCTTACGGGAACTGGGTGCGACCATCGTGTTGGGCCATATGGCGAATAATGTGGAAGGCGCCAGTGTGGTTGTCGTTTCCAGCGCCATAAAACAGGACAATGCAGAGTTATTGGCTGCTCATCAGTTACGAGTGCCAGTGGTCCGCCGTGCCGAAATGCTGGCTGAATTAATGCGCTTCCGACATGGTATTGCCGTGGCCGGTACGCACGGAAAAACAACCACGACATCGTTAGTGGCGAGTATTTTTGCGGAGGCCGAACGGGACCCGACTTTTGTTATTGGTGGTTTGTTGAATAGTGCCGGTTCAAATGCCCGTTTAGGGAGTAGCAAATATTTAATTGCAGAAGCCGATGAGAGCGATGCGTCTTTCCTGCATCTGCAACCCATGGTTGCGATAGTGACCAACATTGAAGCCGATCACATGGACACTTATGAAGGTGACTTCAACAAATTGTTGGACACCTACGTAGAGTTTTTGCACAACCTCCCGTTTTATGGCTTAGCGGTTATGTGCGCCGATGACGAGGTTGTGTCTGAGCTGATTCCGCGCGTGGGACGTCAGGCAATCACTTACGGTTTTAGCGAGTCCGCGGATGTTCGAGCCGTTGACTATGAACAAACCGCAAGCCAAAGCTGTTTTACGATTTTACGTAAGGACCGCGAACCTTTCCGTGTATGCCTTAATATGCCGGGTAAACACAATGCGTTAAATGCATTGGCGGCGGTGGCCGTTGCCACGGATGAGGGCATCGATGACGACTCCATTAAGCGCGCCTTGACGAAATTTGAGGGCATTGGTCGCCGCTTTCAGCACTACGGCAATTTCCCAGTACCTTCTGACTCTGGCGATAATGGCGAGGTGATGTTAGTCGACGACTATGGGCACCACCCATCAGAAGTGGCTGCGACAATTAAAGCGGCGCGTGAAGGTTGGCCTGAGAAACGCTTAGTGATGGTCTTTCAGCCACATCGTTACTCGAGAACGCGCGATTTGTATGAAGACTTTGTGAATGTGTTATCGCAGGTCGACGTGCTTATTATGTTGGAAGTCTATAGTGCCGGTGAAGCAGCTGTGCCTGGCGCAGACGGCCGGTCGTTGTGTCGCTCCATTCGTCAGCGAGGACAAATTGATCCGGTTTTTGTGGCAACCCCCGAGGAAGTACCACAAGTGCTTAAGTCGGTACTGGCAAACGACGATTTACTACTGACGCAGGGGGCCGGTAACGTTGGTGCTTTAGCGAAGCGTATTGCTTCAGAGGTATTGAACAATGACGCCTGAAGCTTTTGGAAAAGTTGCGGTCATGCTTGGCGGCTACTCGGCCGAGCGGGAAGTGTCATTAAAGTCAGGCATGGCGGTGTTAAAAGCGTTAGTGGCGAGAGGCATTGATGCGCATGCGTTTGACCCGGCCGCACATGACCTGCATGAACTGATCGATGAGGGTTACGAGCGGGTATTCATTGCGTTGCATGGTCGGGGCGGTGAAGACGGCAGTATGCAAGGCGCTTTGGATGTATTGGAAATGCCTTACACCGGCAGTGGCGTTTTAGGTTGCGCTTTAGCCATGGATAAAGTGCGTTGTAAGCAAATCTGGCACGCACTTGAATTGCCGACAGCGCCGTGGCGTGTGGTTAGAGCGGCGGAGCTTGATAGCGTTAATAGCGAGGAATTAATAGCCGAGCTTGGTGGGCGTGTCATTGTGAAGCCGGCGCGAGAGGGCTCCTCTATAGGCATGAGCATAGCGGACACCGGTCAACATTTAGAGTCAGCATTAAAACACGCGGTCCAGTTTGATGAGCACGTTTTAGTTGAAAAATGGATAGAAGGTAAGGAATACACCGTCGCTTTGTTGGATAATAACGCGCTGCCGGTTATTCGCTTGGAAACACCACATGAGTTTTACGACTTTGAAGCCAAGTATCAGGCAAACGATACCTTGTATCACTGTCCGTCTGGCTTAAACGAGCAGGATGAAACGTACTTGAAAACTCTGGCCGAGGAAGCGTTTAAAGCGATAGATGCGAAAGGTTGGGGACGTATCGATGTGATGCGTGCAAAAGAGGGTAACTGGTACTTGTTAGAAGCGAATACTGTGCCCGGTATGACAGAAAAAAGCTTGGTGCCTATGGCAGCAAAAGCATCGGGTATTGATTTTGGTGAGCTGGTGCAGCGCATATTGGCGCAGACACTGGAGCAGTAGACATGGCCGCTGAGCAGCGCCTTAAGTTGGTTAACTTTTGGTCTGGTGTCATCGTGTTTTGCCTGACGTTAGTCGGTCTCGGCGTTGGTATTTATCAGTTAAATGACGTGCTGACAGATGAACAACAAGTGCCCATAGCGAGCCTGAGTGTACAAGGCGAATTGGTTTATACCGACAAAAGCGAGATAAGACAGGCGCTTTTGTCAAAGCCGCTGGGCAGTTTTTTTACGGCGGACGTGAACGGTTTAAGGCAGCGTGTTGAAGCACTGCCATGGGTAAAAAAGGTGTCAATACGCAAAGTATGGCCGGATCGGTTGTCGGTGTTTGTGTCGGAACATCAGCCACAAGCGCTATGGAATGCCGACCGGCTAATTAACGAGCACGATGAGGTGTTTCGGGCGGATGTCACTAAAGTGAGTACTCAGTTGCCCCAATTGTTTGGGCCTGAGCATGCGGTGGAAGAGACACTGAGTGAATTTTACCGTTTGCAAAAGATGTTGTCGGTGAATGGTTTTTCGATAAGAGCCTTACGTTTAACCGACCGCTTTGCTGTCAGTTTAGTGTTGACGCAAGGCATAGAGATAAAGCTGGGTAGGGAAGCGACGTTGGAGCGAATTAAACGTTTTATTGATTTGTTTCCAAGCATGATGAACCACGAAAACAGTGAAAATAAGAAAATAGATACAGTGGATTTACGATACGATACCGGGGCTGCAGTGGCCTGGCGTGAAGCAAAAAGTGAGAGTTAGGCAGATATGTCGAAAACATCGGAACGCAATATGGTAGTAGGTCTGGACATAGGCACAAGTAAAGTCACCGCGCTTATCGGTGAGCTTTTGCCAGACAATGAAATCAGCGTTGTTGGCGTTGGTACCGCCGTTGCGCGTGGCATGGATAAAGGCGGCGTTAACGATCTGAACCTGGTTGTACAGTCTGTGCAAAGAGCTGTCGATGAAGCCGAGCTGATGGCCGACTGCCGTGTCGCGTCTGTTTACCTGAATATCTCAGGGCGCCATATTTCATGCCAAAACGAAAGTGGCATGGTGCCGATTAATGAAGCGGAAGTGACACAAGACGACGTGGACAGTGTTATTCACGCCGCGCAGTCCGTGCCGATTGCGAAAGAGCGTCGCATTCTGCATGTGCTGCCGCAGGAATACGTGATTGACTCGCAGGAAAGTATTCGCAGCCCCATTGGCATGTCGGGCGTGCGTATGGAGTCAAAAGTCCACATCATTACCTGCGCCAATGACATGGCCAAGAATATTACCAAAGCGGTGGAGCGCTGTGGTTTGTCAGTCGACAAACTGATTTTTTCTGCGTTGGCATCGAGTATCTCGGTATTGACCGATGACGAAAAAGACTTAGGCGTAGCGTTGGTCGATTTAGGTGGCGGCACTATCGATATCTGCATCTACGCGGGCGGCGTGTTACGTCATACCGCAGTGATTCCGGCCGCCGGTAATCAGGTGACCAGCGATATTGCCAAAATATTCCGTACGCCGACCAATCATGCGGAAGAAATTAAGACCAAGCATGCTTGTGCGTTGCGTCAAATGGTCAGTATGGAGGACACCATTGAAGTGCCTTCTGTCGGTGGCCGGCCGTCACGAGTGATGTCGCGCCATACGCTGGCGGAAGTGGTAGAGCCACGCTATCAGGAGCTGTTTGAATTAGTCAGAGATGAAATTCAGCAAAGTGGTTTAGACGAGCAGATTGCAGCGGGTGTGGTTATCACTGGTGGTAGCGCAAAAATGGAAGGCTGCGTTGATTTTGCAGAAGAGATATTCCAAATGCCGGTGCGCGTAGGCGTACCGCTTGGTATGAAAGGTTTACGGGACTACGTAGAAGACCCGGTTTATGCGACAGCGGTTGGACTGTTACGGTATGGACAGGAAGACGCCGCTGTATCACAAAAAGAAAGCTCTAAAACTGACGTGATCGGACTCTGGCAGAAAGTGCAGAGTTGGTTCAAAGGTGAGTTTTAACTTGGGGTAGCAAAAAAAGCAGGTAGGGAGAATTATTATGTTCGAACTGATGGATAATTACGAAAGCGAAGCCGTCATTAAAGTGATTGGCGTCGGTGGTGGTGGCGGTAACGCTGTCCAGCACATGGTTAAAGAGTCAATTGAAGGTGTGCAGTTTATCGCGGCGAACACCGATGCGCAGGCACTGCGTAATCACACCGCAGACGTGACCATTCAATTAGGTCAGGACATCACTAAGGGGCTTGGCGCGGGCGCTAACCCGGAAGTGGGTCGCCAATCGGCGGAAGAAGACCGCGAAAATATCCGTATTCAATTAGAAGGCGCGGATATGGTCTTTATTGCAGCCGGAATGGGCGGTGGCACTGGCACCGGTGCAGCACCTGTGGTTGCTGAAGTCGCCAAGGAGCTGGGAATTCTTACGGTTGCGGTTGTTACTAAACCCTTCCCGTTCGAAGGTAAGAAGCGCATGGCCGTTGCCGACGAAGGCATCCACGCACTTGAACAAAGTGTTGATTCACTCATTACCATTCCTAACGAGAAACTGCTGAAGGTGATGGGTAAAGGCACGTCGCTGTTAGACGCCTTTAGCGCCGCCAATAACGTTCTTTTAGGTGCGGTACAGGGTATTGCTGAGCTGATTACCCGTCCGGGTCTTATCAACGTCGACTTTGCTGACGTTCGTGCCGTAATGAAAGAAATGGGTACGGCAATGATGGGGACTGGCGCCGCAAGCGGTGAAGATCGTGCGCAGGAAGCGGCGGAAATGGCTATCAACAGTCCGCTTCTGGAAGATATCGATCTGTCTGGCGCGCGTGGCGTGTTGGTTAATGTAACCGCCGGCATGGACATGAGCATTGACGAGTTCGAAACGGTAGGTAACACCGTCAAGGCGTTTGCGTCAGATAATGCCACCGTTATTGTGGGAACCGTTATCGACACTGAGATGTCTGATGAATTAAGAGTCACTGTTGTGGCAACGGGTATTGGTGCTGAGCGCAAACCGGACATTTCGTTGGTTAACAACGCACAAAGCGCACCAAAACGTGAGCCTCAGCCAACGTATCGTGCTGATCTTGACCGCGGTGCGGCGGCTCCTCGTTATGAAGAGCAAGAAGAAGCGCAAGCTGAACCTAAGCCGGAAGCTAAGCGCCAAGCGGCGACGAAGCCAAAGCAAGAGAAAGAGTTGGATTATTTAGATATTCCGGCATTTTTGCGTAAACAAGCGGACTAAATAACTGCTAAGCCAGTGTAATTATGCGTAAAATTTGATCGGAACATGACAAATGTCGTATAATATGCGGCCGCTTTGGTTTGAATGGTCGTTTTTTGACCAGTCACCGTATAAAGCGAACCGATTTTATTAAGGTAGGTGAATAAAGCTCATGATTAAGCAACGTACATTGCAACAAGCGATATCAGCGACAGGGATTGGCTTGCACAAGGGCAACAAAGTGAATTTAACTTTGCGTCCGGCGGCGGCTAATACTGGGTTGATCTTTCGCCGTACTGACTTAGAGCCGGCAGTAGATATTCCTGCGCGTG
The DNA here is from genome assembly GCF_002211765.1 of Idiomarina piscisalsi. Lineage (NCBI taxonomy): Bacteria > Pseudomonadati > Pseudomonadota > Gammaproteobacteria > Alteromonadales > Idiomarinaceae > Idiomarina > Idiomarina piscisalsi. The sequence goes on along the minus strand of NZ_CP022133.1, from coordinate 2,199,290 downwards.
CTGACTGGGTTCGTGATACGCAGCTTTGTACGTGTTTAATTAATGAGGAAAACATTCGCATATCGACAGTCGAACATTTACTCGCTGCGCTTGCCGGGGTTGGCATTGATAATGCTATTATCGAAGTCGACTCGCATGAAATTCCAATTATGGACGGTAGCTCTCACCCGTTTGTTTACCTGCTACAAAGTGCGGGCATTGAAGAGCAGTCAGCAGCGAAGAAGTTTATCCGAATCAAAGAGCCGGTGCGTGTTGAAGACGGTGACAAGTGGGCGGAACTGCTACCCCACGATGGTTTCCGTATCGACTTTGCTATCGACTTTGACCACCCGGCTATCGCAGACACTGGGCAAACCGTCAGCATGGATTTCAGTGCTAACGCGTTCATTAAGGATATTAGCCGTGCGCGGACGTTTGGCTTCATGAAAGACATTGAGTACTTGCGTAAAAACAATCTGGCACTCGGTGGCAGCTTTGATAACGCTGTGGTGCTTGATGACTTCCGTGTATTGAACAACGACGGCTTGCGCTACGATGATGAATTTGTGAAACACAAGATGCTGGATGCTGTGGGCGACTTATACATGGGCGGTCACAGTATTCTGGGTCACTTGCGTGCTTATAAATCAGGCCACGCGCTGAACAACCAATTGCTTCAGGCTGTCCTGGAGCATGAATCTGCCTGGGAGTTTGTGACCTTTGAAGATGAACAGGCAAAAGAGCCTATTGCCTTTTGGTCACCGGCTAATACAACCGCTTAGTTAGCTCTTATTGTCGGCGGCGTCGTTATCAAACTTCGCCGCCAACGCTTCTAACTGAAGACGCAGTGGTTCGCTGCACCCCTCCGCCATATTTCTTAGCCTTTGCGCGCTGTCATTTGTTGTGTTTACATTCGGTGACACTTTCACTGAGAGCTTGTTGACCGGCACCGTCGCATTGTTTTGAAAATACGTTATAATGGCCGCTTGTTGGAATTTAAGTTTTGTTGACCAGCTGCCGCTGCCAGCTTTTATGATGAGCGCTCCGTCGCGAATGTTCACGAGCTGACAATGCTGTGCTGTCGCTTTGTCCACGCAGTTTTTAAACAACTGTTGCCATTCTGAGAGTTGAGCGGCAAACTGTGCATAATGTCGCAACGTTTCAGCCATAGGTTGCTGACCCGTACGTAGCAATTCTGATGGCGTTTTGGGTTGTCGTGACATAAGTGGTGTAGTCAACAAATAATAAGAGAGTTCAGATGAGTTTATCAGTCTTTTATCGAGGCTCCAAAATTCGTTTTCGCGTTAAATTAAGTCGTAGACGGATGTTGTCTTTCGCCGGTGTTGCTGCGTTTATTGGGCTTGTCACGTGGCAGCCATGGGAATACCGCGGGGTTGATCCCGAGTTTGCGCAAGCGCAAATTACCAAAGAGCAAAAGAACCTTATTCTTCAGCAAAAAGCCGTAAAAGCCTTAAGAGAAGATACCCAAAAGCAATTGGGGGCAATGAAGGTATATTTAGGCGAGTTACGTGCTCAAATGCGCCGTTTAGATGCCCTAGGTGAACGCTTAGCAGGCGTTGCTAACCTTGATAATGGCGAGTTCAATTTCCAGCAGGAAATGCCGATTGGCGGACCTGAAATAGAAGTGGCTGAATTACCGCAGGCTTCCGGGACTGACGTACTCACTGATATCGAAGACATGTTGTCAAAGATATCGGACAAACAAAAACAGTTATCTCTCCTTGAATCTGTGATGATGAATCACCAACTTAATAATGATGCTTACATTGCCGGACGTCCAATCTCTGATGGTTGGTTGTCTTCGCAATACGGTATTCGTAAAGATCCCTTCAACGGTACGCCAGCCATGCATAAGGGGCTGGACTTTGCGAGTTACAACGAAGACGTGCAAGTGGTTGCTACCGGAGCCGGTGTCGTCACTTGGGCGGGAGATAGGTACGGTTATGGTCAGCTGGTTGAAATTGACCATGGTGGTGGTTTGAAAACCCGTTACGGTCACAACCACGAGATATTAGTGAACGTCGGCGACGTTGTTACACGCGGTCAGCAAATAGCGGAAATGGGGAGCAGTGGTCGTTCAACTGGGCCTCATGTGCATTACGAAGTTTTACGTAATGGTAAGCAGATTGATCCAAACCAATTTGTGTACCGGGAAGCCGATTAATACATTTGAACATTAAGAGAATACACGCAAGCGGTACTGGGTACCGCTTTTGTTGTTAAAAGTAACACAGGATATATCAAACTCATGCTAGGCAGTCTGTTTCGAAAAGTTTTTGGAAGTCGCAACGATCGCATCCTCAAAACCATGCAAAAAGATGTTGATCGGATAAATGCGTTAGAACCCGAATTTGAAGCATTGAGTGATGCCGAATTAAAAGAAAAGACCGCTGAGTTTCGTAAGCGCCTTAACGAAGGCGAAAAACTCGATAAATTACTAACTGAAGCGTTTGCAACGGTTCGCGAAGCCAGTAAGCGCGTCTTTAAAATGCGTCACTTCGACGTGCAGCTGATTGGCGGTATGGTTTTGAACGAAAACCGTATTGCGGAAATGAAAACTGGTGAGGGTAAAACCTTAACCGCCACACTAACCGCCTATTTGAATGCGCTACCGGGCAAAGGCGTACACATTATTACGGTGAACGATTATCTGGCTAAGCGTGATGCCGAATTCAACCGTCCTTTATTTGAATTTTTAGGTCTGAGTGTTGCTTTCAATATTCCAGGTATGAACCCGGAAGACAAAAAAGCGGCGTATCAGGCGGATATTACCTACGGTACGAATAACGAATTTGGCTTTGACTATTTGCGCGACAACATGGCGTTTTCGCCGCAGGATCGTGTGCAACGTGAGCTTTACTACGCGTTGGTCGATGAGGTTGACTCAATTCTCATTGATGAAGCCAGAACACCGCTGATTATTTCGGGACCTGCGGAAGACAGTTCTGAAATGTACCGCAAGATGAATGAACTGGTACCACACTTAGTGCGTCAGGAAAAAGAAGATACGGAAGAAGAGAAGGGCGACGGTCACTTCACTATTGATGAAAAGGCTAAGCAGCTTCATTTGACCGAAAATGGCCAAGAACATATAGAGTCATTGCTAAAAGAAAAAGGCATGTTGGCTGAAGATGACTCTTTGTATTCAGCTGCTAATATCAGCCTGTTACATCATATTAATGCGGCGTTAAGAGCGCATCATTTATTTCAAAAAGATGTCGACTACATTGTTAAAGACGACCAGATTATTATCGTTGATGAACATACTGGTCGTACAATGGAAGGGCGTCGTTGGTCTGAAGGTCTGCACCAAGCCGTAGAAGCCAAAGAAGGCGTACCCATCCAGAACGAAAACCAAACACTTGCCTCCATTACTTTCCAGAATTATTTCCGTCTGTATGACAAATTGGCGGGTATGACAGGTACCGCAGATACGGAAGCCTTTGAGTTTCAGTCGATATACGGACTTGAAACCGTTGTTATTCCAACAAACAAGCCAATGGTACGTGATGACCGAGCGGATCTTATCTATCTGACTGCTCAAGAAAAGTACGAAGCGATTGCGGAAGACATTGAAGAATGTCGTAAACAGAAACGGCCCGTGCTGGTCGGTACGGTATCTATTGAGAACTCCGAGCTGTTGTCACGCCTTTTGAAGAAAAAGAAAATTCCACATGCGGTACTGAATGCGAAATTCCACGCACAAGAAGCCGACATTATTGCTCAGGCGGGTCGCCCTGGTGCCGTAACGATAGCCACTAACATGGCCGGTCGTGGTACCGATATCGTCTTGGGCGGTAACTGGATGGTTGACGTTGAGAAGCTTGAAGAGCCATCGAACGATAAAATTGACTCCATTAAAGCAGAATGGCAGAAAGTCCACGACGACGTTATCGAAGCGGGTGGCTTACATATTATTGGTACCGAGCGCCATGAATCCCGTCGTATTGATAATCAGCTGCGTGGTCGTGCTGGTCGTCAAGGTGACCCTGGCTCCTCACGCTTTTATCTGTCATTAGAAGACCCGCTGATGCGTATCTTTGCCTCTGATCGTATTGGTACCATGATGAAACGCTTGGGTATGAAAGAAGGGGAAGCGATTGAGCATCCTTGGGTGACTCGTGCTATTGAAAACGCACAACGCAAAGTGGAAGGTCGCAACTTCGATATTCGTAAGCAATTACTTGAGTATGATGATGTTGCCAACGACCAGCGTTCAGTTGTTTATGAGCAGCGCAACGAACTGCTTGATGAAGGCGATATTTCAGAAACCATTACCGTCATCCGTGAAGATGTGGTCAATGCGGTTATTGATGAATACGTGCCACCACAGTCATTGGCTGAGTTATGGGACTTGAAGTCGCTGGAAGAACGCTTACGTGCTGATTTCCAAGTAGAGTTACCGCTACAGCAGTGGTTGGAAGAAGAAGAGCACTTCCACGAAGAAGTGTTGCGTGAGCGGGTATTGGAAGAGCTTGTTAAGACGTATCAGGAAAAAGAAGACTTGGTCGGTCCTGAAGTTCTGCGTCGCTTTGAAAAATCGATTATGTTGCAAAGCCTTGATCAGCACTGGAAAGAGCACTTGGCCGCGATGGATCATTTACGCCAGGGCATCCACTTGCGTGGTTATGCACAGAAAAACCCTAAGCAGGAATATAAGCGTGAAGCGTTCGAGTTATTCAGTGAAATGCTTGAGAACTTGAAGCTGGATGTGGTGACTATTCTAAGTCGTGTGAAAGTGCGTGCTCAGGAAGATGTTGATGCGGTTGATGAACAGCGTAAAGCCGCTGATAGTGCTCCGCGAGAGTTTAAACATGAGCAGACAAAGCCTGCAACTCAAGGTGAGCAACCCCGCCAACAAGGACAGTCTCAGCAACCGGCCCGCAATGAACAAAAGGTGGGGCGAAACGAGCCTTGTCCTTGTGGATCAGGTAAAAAGTACAAACATTGTCACGGTAAACTGTAGGTTAATATGACCACCCAAAAATCTCCCGCTGTGCATGTCGCGGTGGGAGTTATAGAAAATTCGAATGGCGAAATCTTTATTGCACAACGTCTACCGGAGCAGCACCAGGGCGGTAAGTGGGAATTTCCCGGCGGTAAAGTGGAGTCAGACGAAAGCGTTCAGGAAGCGTTAGTCAGAGAGCTTAAAGAAGAATGCGGTATTGATGTGACCGATATGGCTCCGTTGACGGTTATCGAACATCAATATTCCGATAAGCGGGTATTATTAGATGTTTGGTGGATACTGTCTTACGATGGCGAAGCCACTCAACTGGAGGGGCAAAAGTGGTGCTGGGTTGATAAAAACCAGTTAGATGCCTTTCAGTTCCCTGATGCAAACCAACCCATTGTGGACTGTATCATGCAGTCGATGAATGCGTATTAAATAGACGGCTTCAGAAGCCGTCGCCTTCGTTAATGTAGTCATCGTTGGCGACAGGGGCAGGCTCTCCCGGAATACTCTTTTCTTCGTTAGCCCATTCGCCTAAGTCAATCAGCTTACAGCGTTCGCTGCAAAACGGACGAAATTCTGAGGTCTCTTTCCACTCGACTTCGGTTTCACATGTTGGGCAGTTGACCGTTAAACTCATTGCGCACACCTGGCTATTTCAAATTGAACAGATTGAATTGATTGACTGGAACCGGCACCCGGCAAGGGCATGAATCTTACCGTAAAGCGTTGCCGATGCCCACTAATAACCGGATAAATAGAAGCCTCTTTAGGTACTTTAATTCTTAGCATCGCAAGAGGCTGTTCTGAGCTCTCCTGCATAAAGCCGCTGGTGAGTGTCAGGGTAGAAAAAGCGGCTTGTTCACGCATTAACGTCAGCTTTAGCTGCACTGCTTTTTCGATAGGTTTAAAGGCGTTACACCAACTATCACATGCTTGTTGTTGAGCATTACGGTTTTGATTTAACCAAAGCTGCAGTTGTGGTAGCTCGAAAAGACCACTGATACCCGGTTGGCTGAAGCGCTGTCTTATACTGGCAAGTAGCGCGTCATCTTTAATTTCGCGTAACACTTTTGGGATATCGGGTAAAAACTGCTGGCAGTCATCAATTTCCTGAATGGTGGCTCGCAGTGCTTGTCTGTCAACTTCCGGGTGTTGTTCCCATTGTTTAAGTCGCTGCTGCTGTGCCTCGAGATCTTTCGATAATTCCGTTCGAATGTCGACGCGCTCCAGTAAGTCACTGAGAGAAAAGAGCGACTGAAAAAATGCATCCGGCTGCTGTTGGAATAAGCCTTTACTGACGCTGAGCTGCTCAAAGCCATGTTCGAGTCTTAGGTAAGTGCGCACACGCTCCTGAAGCGGATATTCATAAATAATGTGCTGGTTATCCGTGAACGCCATAGTGTCAGTAAGTAAAGGGTAATGCGCCTATAATAGCGCATTAGCCTCCGTGTGCAATGGCTGCTTCCAGATACTGCTTATGTAAAGCCTGAACCTGCGAGTGAAGTGCTGCCAACGTTGTATCGTTGAGAATAATGTCATCTGCTGTTTGGCGGCGTTGGTCACGGGTCATTTGAGCGCTCAAAATGGCCTCAACCTGCTCCGCAGAGGTGTCGTCACGAGCAATAGTTCGCTCAACTTGCAGCGACTCTGGCACATCGATAACCAGCACACGGTCGCAGTACTTGTCTAAACCATTTTCCAGCAGGAGAGGGGCCGACAATATGACGTAGTCAGAGTTTGCGTGATTCAATTGGTGGAGAATTTTCTGTCGAATTTTCGGGTGAAGCAGTTTGTTCAACCACTCCTTTTCGGTGTGATTACTAAAGACTTTTTCACGGAGTGCTTTGCGATTCAAATTTCCGTCAGGTTGAATCATTGCTTCGCCAAAGTGCTCACGAATTTTTTCAAGGCAATCAGAGCCGGGTTCGACAACCTCACGAGCAACTTTATCGGCATCGACGACAACAATGCCAAGACGCTCGAACTCGTTAGTCGCCGCTGTTTTTCCGCTGCCAATACCGCCGGTAACACCAACAACGTACGTCATTACGATGTTCCCCCCAGCCAGGACCAATACGCGTATAACAGCTGGTGCCCCCAGAAATAACTAATGAGCCCACCACCAATTAAGAAAGGACCAAAGGGAATCGGCTGAGCACGGCCACTGAGTTTTATATAAATAACCCCTATTACCGCGCCGCATAAAGAAGCGGCTAATACGGTAACCGGTAACACTGTCGCACCGGTAAATGCGGTTAAGGCAGCCAGTAACTTGAAGTCGCCATAGCCCATACCTTCTTTTTTAGTGAGCAGCTTAAAGATCCAGTAAACCGACCATAAGGCAAGGTAGCCGATAACTGCGCCAACTATTGACTGTTCAGGTGTTACAGGACTCTGGTCGCTAAGAGACCAGAGTAGCCCGAGCCAAAGCAACGAATAATTGAGTACGTCAGGCAGTAACTTGTGATGTAAATCGATAACAAAAAGACAAATCAACAGTCCGGCAACGGCGCTGTAAAACAGTGCCGGTAGACTGATACCGTATTGCCAACCGATAAAACCAAAACTAACTGCAGTAACTATTTCCACCAACCAGTAGCTGATTGAAATGGGCGTCTTACAATGACGGCAACGGGCTTTTAAAAACAGAAAACTTAAAAGAGGAATGTTGTCATACCAAGCAATAGCGGATTGGCACGTTGGACAATGTGAAGCAGGAAAAGCTAAATTAAAGGGCTCCATCTGTGCATGAGGCGTGCCATTTGCTTCAGCGCACTCCTGTTGCCATTGCCGCTGCAATTGAATAGGCAAACGGTGAATAACAACGTTTAAAAAACTGCCAATAACAGCTCCTAATACGACGGACAAGAGCAACATAGCCGTTGTGTGAGCGGCGAATAATTCGGTCATTTGATAGCGTCCTGCTTCATTAAAATTGTTCACCCAGTGAAAATAACGGCAAGTACATTGCCACTAAAAGAGTGCCTATAATGCCGCCTAAAATAAGCATCAGCAAGGGCTGTGCGTAGGTTGATAGTCGCTCAGTATAAATCTCGAGTTGTTTTTGTTGATAAGATCCCAGCTGCTTAAATGCTTGAGCTATCCGCCCGGACTTCTCTGCCGCCTGAATCAAACTCATGGTCTTCGCCGAGTTTAAGGTCGACAGGTTGAACGCCTGTGACCATCCCAGACCACGTTGCAGATGGTAACCAATAAGCTCGAGTTGCGCTTTGTAAACCGGACAATTGAGGTTGTTCGTGGTAAGCCGTAGCGTATTTACAGCGTCAATCCCGGCGTCGAGGGACAAGCCTAACTGATAAAATACTTGTTGTTCGCGAGCACCAGTGAGGAGCTGGCGATAAATTGGCAACTTGAGCGTCATCCGTCGCCAGAATGCGGGACAATAATGTCGAACCAATTTTGTCATTACGTACATCAAACAAAGAGCTCCGATAAACACAAGCGCATGTTGACCAAAAAACGCCGATATCGCTAATACGTTTTTAGTGAGTGCCGGTAATCCTGTGCTACCGAATAGCTTTTCAAATTGTGGCAGTACCCAGGTCATCATCAATAGGGCGACAGCACAGGCTACTGCAGCAATAATAAGTGGATAGCGAAGCGCTTTTGTCAGCTGTTCCTTCATTGCCATTTGTTGCTGCTTTAGCGTGAGTATATTTTGTATCCCTTGCGTCAATTGTCCACTGGACTCAGCCCACTCAATGGTTTGCAAATCGGAAGACGGTAGCCAGTCTGAGTAGTGGTGCAGGGCACTGGACAATCGATGGCCTTGCTCAATAGCTTCCTGACAGTCATTAACCAGCCATTTCATCGAGCGAGAGGAATGACGATGAATGCTATGCTTTAATGCTTCAGGCAACGGTAGGCCGCAATTGAGCAATTCCAGCCACTGACTCATTGTTTGCAGCCATTCTTTGCGGCTTGGCGCCGGTGTTTTTATGAAATGTTCATGATAAACAGTGATATGTCGCAGGCCTCTGTCTGAGAGTCGCTTTACCGCCTGCAATTGACTGGCCGCGTGTATCAGGCCGCTATTGTCTGAGCTTTTCCAGCGCCAACGCATCACGGTCGTTTTAGTCATTAAGGTTCACCTGATTTTCCCAGTAGGTTTTAGCCTGTTCGAAACTGGGCAAGCCTAAATCTTGTAAATAGTTGGCCTTGTCAGTATCGGAGGATCCGGGCTTAAGTAGTGCATGGGCTTGCGGTTGCCAGGGAAGAATTTCAAAAATAGCGTGTCGCCTAATGTTATTGTGTCCCCGTTCAAATGAAAGCAAGCGCTGACTGACAATGAGGTTTAAAGCACTGGCAATGTCTAATGGATTGACACCAAGTGACTTCAAACGTGCCAATGTTTCCAGAGTACCGTTGGTATGCATTGTTGTTAAAACAAGGTGTCCGGTTTGTGCGGCCTGAAGCGCAATTTGGGCGGTTTCCGCGTCCCGAATTTCACCAACCATAATCACGTCTGGATCTTGTCTCAGTAATGCTCGTAACAGTGACGCAAACGAAAGCCCTTTGCGCTCATTTACCATAAGCTGCGTGCATCCGTTTAAAGGTGTCTCGACGGGGTCCTCTACGGTACAGACATTGAGCGTCTGAACATTGATAGACTTCAATGCGCTATATAAAGTTGATGTTTTCCCACTGCCGGTAGGCCCGGTCACAATGATAAGCCCTTGAGATTGTGACAATGCGTGCTGAAAGCTCTGGTACTGACAGGCCATTAATCCGGTATCTGCTAAGGGTAAAATGTGTTCAGAGGACTTAAGGCAACGTAAAACCAGTTTTTCTCCGTTCAATACGCAGCAGCAATTCAAACGAAATTCCAGGTATTGTCGAGTCGATGATTGAGTGACGGTAAGGCGTCCGTCCTGTGGTAACGGCTGTTCCGTCAAGTCGAGATCAGCCATCACCTTAATACGGGCTACCACTTGTTTGGCGAACGAGACACTGAGGACATCTTTTGTGATATGTAGCTGTTAATTCCTTACTATCAATGTATAGTTGAATTATATACTTAACTATACGTTCTTTATGAGATTAATTAAGGCAACAACAGACTTCCGACTACACGGGCACTCCTACGAAGACTTCCCTTTGATTGTTGACTCTGAAATGAATCTGGTGAGAGAAGCTCATCAGTTTTTAATCTACTTTTGCATTACGAGAGGAAGGGTCGAAAGTAAAAATACATGGTGGCGGTACGGACAGGATCTCTATGACTACTTTGGTTACCTGGAAGGAAGCGGCTTAGATTGGCGTTCACGATTAGCTACTTCTCAGCACTCGGTAATTGCTGCTTATCGAGACTGGTCGGTAAGCCTCGGACTATCGTCTAAAACTATCAATGGACGTTTAAGAACTATTATTCAATTTTATCAGTTTGCTTATAGAAAGCACTGGGTTGAGTGTGTGCCTTATGACATTGAAACGGTTGTTATTAATAAGCAAAAAGGTTTTTGGGCTCATACCGATAAGTCAGGTAATCAGAAGAGCACTGCCAATGTGATGCTGAAAGAGAAAGTAGCTGCTTTGCAGATTTTGACGAAACAAGAAGTCAAGACTTTAATGAATCACCCTTGTTTTATCTCTCAGCATTTAATTTATAGGTTAGCCCTTCAAACCGGAATGCGTAAAGAAGAGCTGCTCACTTTTCCGGATAGCTATATTCAAGACCCAAAGGCAAAGCGTGGCAAGGCGATAGTGCCCGTGGTTCTGCGCTCTAAAGACATGGTAGTTAAAAGTGGCCAAGGCGGTACAAAAGGCAATAAAGAGCGCACCATACATATCCCGATAGGTTTGTATGAGCAACTTTGGCAATACAAGCTTCATGAGCGAAATCATCTGCTTATGATAAATGAAGTCAGCGACCAGAAGGCTTTACTATTGAACCGGTTTGGTCAACCGTATTCGGTTAAAGGCACAATACTTAATAACGAATTGAAAAAGATTGTTGGGCGGAAAGAGGTTAGCTTGCACAAGCTACGTCACACCTACGCTACGTTTAAGCTGTATGGATTAGGAAACAACCCGAATTATCGTGGAGACCCGCTGGTTTATGTTCAAGACCGCTTAGGGCACTCAAGTATTATCACCACCCAAGTTTATCTGCATTACCTTGAAGATCTAGAAGGTGACTTGATGACTGAATATGAGCAGGATATTGACCTAATCTGTGAAGAAGCGAAGGCTTTAGCATGAAAAAGCGCAAAAACTTTAAACAAGCCCTATCAGCACCGGTCAAAGACCAAGATGGTGTATTGATGACGATGCCTATTTTAAAGTCCGGTATCCCTGAAAATAAAGTCCTATCCTTGCCGAAAAATTATAGTTCTCTTAGAAGTTACGACTTTACCAAGTACTATGGGCGAGGCTTTGACGCCATTACCAACGCCATGCAGCAAACCATTGACATCATGTTGTCTGAGTCAGTCGTAGAGCCGAGCACGATATCAGGTTATTGCAGAAGTGGATTCAAATACTTTGCCGACTATTTAAAGATTTATACTCAGGCACTAGGTCGGGATTTAACACTGTCAGATGTGAACGTTGAGTTGATTGAGTGTTACATTCAACATATGAAGTTGCATACCCCTAACAGTGTGAGTGCTAGAACCCAATACACCCACATAAAATCTATTTTAGTCAAAATGCAGCAAATAGGGTGGCTTGAACGTTTCGATTTCCCCAAAAACCCCTTTCCGAACTCCAATCGAAAGAAAAAGGGACAACCTGCTTTTTCTAAAGCTGAGCGTAAACGTTTGGTTCACGCGCTTCGCGTCGATGTGAACCATATCCTTGAAAAAAGTCAGCCACTGACGAGTTATGAGCTAACCATTTTTATAATGGCAATTGCGCTTCGCAGCGGAATGAACACCACCCCGCTTTTGGAGATGACCACCGACTCAATCCAAGCACATCCACTCAAGGATAACCGCAAACTACTGGTTCTTTATAAGCGTCGTGGAAATGCGACTCACATCCAGAGTATTCGTCGCTCATCTAGTGTAGAGAACGTGCAAACGGTTCTGGCAGATGTTGCGGTTATGGTTCAGCATATTATTGAAATGAACCAATCGGTGCGAGTGCAAAGCGGTACGGATTTAGTGTTTACTTATCGTCCAGACGCGAACAGTAATTATGTTGAAATCACCACTTTAGAAGCTACTAGACTATCTCATAATATCCTAAAGTGGGTCAAAAAAAAGGGACTTAAAAACGACAATGGAGACCCACTGAAAGTCAATGTTTCACGCTTTAGAAAGACCTTTGAAAACCGAATATGGGAGCTCTCCGGTGGTGACCCTTTTGTGACCGCCGCACTGTCTAACCATACAGTTAAAGTGTCGCAAACCCACTATCTCAAAGCCCCAAAAGAAGCAGAAAAAAACTTCAACTATATGGGCAAGGTGCGTACCGAAGAGTTACTTATTAATGTTGAGGTTGTTGAAAACAACACGCCCGTGTCCAAATGCTCAGACTCCTCAAAGCGTTTAGACGAGCATGGAAAAAAAATCTACTGCACCAACTTTCTCAGCTGTGTTCGCTGTCGAAATATGGTGGTAACAAAAGAAGACTTATATCGCCTGTTCTCGTTCTACTGGTTAATTGTGCATGAGCGTGACCAAGTTGGAGCGAAGCGTTGGAGTCGATATTTTGCGCATATAATTCGTATCATTGACAGAGACATTGCCTCCCAGTTTGATGAAGTGTATGTGCAAACCATCAAAGCTGAAGCACACGTCAATCCTCATTCGGCATGGAAGCATCGCAGTCAGTTAGAGGAGGTCGCATGAGCCAAGTCCTGGCTATCAGTGCTATCGATTATTGTCGACCTAAAAAATTGCATGAAATGGATAATGCCCAGCTTCTGGCCTTGCCTGTATCGTCTTACCAGCTTCCCGATGGGACGTATCAGGTTATCAGTCAATATCGAGATAATACCTGGCGGTTAGAAGATGGGCGCTTTCCATCGAATGTAAAAGATTGCCGAAAAAAACTCCGTTTCTATACCCTACCGAGTCAGTTTGTCGATGCAGTAAAATTCGCCCTAAAGCACTATGATATTAAGCACAGCCCATCAGGGTTTACTTTGTGTAATGCTTTCATATTTTTAGAACCCTTTCTGAATTATTTATCCATCATTAATGTGAAAAGCACCGCAGCGATAACCGCTCTGCATTGTGCAAACTATGTTCATCAATGCAAGCAAACCATCTCTAAAAAGACCCAAAAGCCTCTGTCTAAAAGTGCACTAATGCAGAGGTTTTCAGCGGTTGAACGTCTTTATCACAATCTCAATGGCACGCAATGGGCATTTGAGCACCCCTGGGTTGATAGTTCAGCAGGTTACCTCGCCGGCACAATGGGGCAAGGTAAGCGAATTGCCAAAACCAAAATCATACCTGATGGTGAGCTAAAGGTTTTAATTAACCATTGCAATAAGGTTTTAAATCAGGCGAGTGACCTGATAAAGCTTCAAGCAGAAATAGCGCGCGAAAGAGGTGTGTTGGTTAAGACCATTAATTCGGAAACGAGTATAATGAATGCCATCAGCAATCGTTTTCTCAAACCCAAAGGCTACACCGGGCTGAGAGAATTTAACAGCTCACACGAAAGTATTCCCGATGCAACAGCCATCATTATTCTGACATTCAGTGGTATTCGCGCTCACGAACTATGCGCTATTGAAACCGATGCGTATCGAATTGAAGATAATGACGAGGATATCTATTATTGGTTGAAGTCCCACTCCAGAAAAACCGGTGAAGGCTATACCGAGTGGCTGGTGCCGGAGATTGTGATCAAAGCGATTGAAGTACAAAAGGCCTATGTCAAACCATTTCAGGAGCGGTTATTACACGAGCAATCGACATTATTAAAAGAAGACCCGCATGACCCACGTGGATTAAAAATTGAACGGTTCAAACATCATCTTTTTTTAACTAGTTCACCGAGCCAGGGCAACCAGGTGAATGTGATTACTGGCAGTGCTCTTTATAAGCGTTTAAAAGCTCTTGGTAATGTATTAAAAGTGAAGGGATTGACCGCTCACCGCTTTAGACGCACCTTTGCTGTCTATGTGGCCCGATCGGCTTATGGGGACTTACGCTACCTTAAGCAACATTTTAAGCATTGGGGAATGGATATGACCTTACTCTATTCTGCAAATAATAGCCAAGACGAAGAGCTCTATGATGAGATTGCGATACAGATAAAAAATTACAAAGTCGCTCGCGTTGAAGAATTTTTAGATGAGGATACGATCATTACAGGCGGGCTTGCTAATAAGCTCATTTCATATCGTTCAAGCAATGAAGCGGTGAAAACCTTTGATAGCCGTGCAAAAATGGCAGAGCATATTTCAGATACCGTTCATTTACGTTCAACGGGACATTCGTGGTGTACATCTGATAACGCAGGATGCGGTGGCCGGTCGTTAATAGAGGGAACTGCCTGTGTCGATTGTTCGGAGTCCATTATTGAGAAAAATCGCCATGGTGCGTATTTCAAAGGTGTCTACATGCAACAAATAGAGCTAAGGCAGATAGATGATATAGGTGAGGCAGGAAAACAACGTGTAGAGCGAGACATTGAGCGTTGTGAACGTGTGTTAAAGGATATTGGTCTGTGGGATGAAGTGAAAAAGGTATTGTCTAATGGTTAGTTCAACCGAAAAAGAACTCCAGAACGCTCTAAAGCGCCTCAAACATGGCAGACCTAAGGTGGTCGATAAAAAACGCAAAATTAGCATCTCTGCGCTTGCAGAAGAAGCAGGCGTCTCGGACTCTGCTATTCATAACCGTTATCCAGAAATAGCAGCAAAGGTACGCGAAATCACCGGTAAAGCGCATAAGGTTCAACGGGATGAAAAAAATGAAAAGCTAAAGTCTGAGAAAACGAAGAACAGAGAGCTTAGAGAATACATAGAGCAGCTTGAATCAGACATATGTAAATTGACTTCTATTAACGCCACGCTGAATAATGAAAATGCTCAGTTAAAAGCTGAATTGAGAAGCGGTAACGTTGTAAAAATTGGCAACGGAGTAAGTTAAATTATTTTGTCTATTTGCTGATTAAAGCCGCCGTCATCTGTTTTAAGCGCCAAGTTAAATACGACCTGACTGATGATTGATTGTGGCATATTATAATTGCGACTAAACGCTTTTACATCCCAACCGTTTGCAAGCGCTCGTTCGTATTGTTTTTGGATATTCCCAACAATTGTATTTGCAGCATGAATTCGGGTTACACCAGATCGCAGATAGAATGCAGCAGCATCCTTTGCCGCGCGCCATATGAAATTATAGACTTGAGCGACTGAAAATTTTTCGAGAGCACTATTCAAAACTAACTTCGTCTTCTCCCCCACTTTAAAGCTTAGATAATGCTCTTCTATAACGTGGTCTAGATATTCCAAGCATTCTAGTAGACAAAGCTCTTGGCAGATTTCTTTTACTGACTCGTACTCGCTGTCTATGTATTCCATTTCCTCAAACTTTTTCTCAATCCTAGTTATAACCTTTGAGAGTGAATCATCATCTTTGAGCGGTACTTCCCATGCGACTTGATCGAGGTAAAATTCGAGCCCTCCATCTTCATTTAGCTCTAATGCATCTAAAGGCGAAAGAGGGCTAATAGCTATAACTCCTTCTCGATACAGGTGCTTGACTATTTTGATGTCGAAATCAAATTGAGGACTAAGTAAGCCCTTTTGACGAACGCTGAGGGGACTAATCTCTGTTAAGTTTTCATTTGCTGAATATCTGACTAAAGCCAAGAAAAAAGTAGCACTCATAAATCCGATTTCATCAGTATTTAGCGGATTTAATAAGGCTGTTTTAAGAGATCTCCCAAGCAGTTCACGTTTCTTTTCATCTAATGAAAGTTCTCTTTCCACACTACAGTAACTGCATTCCCAACTGAGATTAGGTTTACTTGCTTGATACTCACTTCGGGATGCAAACTTCCTTGGTTTTTTGCATACGCAGCATAGAGTTTTGGGTGAGTACGTTACACAGGAACTTTTGACTATCTTTGTTATATCTGATTGTTTGACTCCGAACATTTTGGCTACTTCAGAAACTTTGAGCAAAAATTTACCCTCGTCGGTAACCTCCCAGTAAAGTCTGCATAGCTCTTCATGGTTAGAGTCGTAAATGTCTAAGTGAAGGTGCTCCATGTCGCTTCCAAGGTAATTTAACAATGTTTTAGCTGGACCTCGTCAGGCTTTGAGCTATGAAAACTAGATTACCGTGTAATGCCAACAAATCCAACAGCCGCTTTCGGGCGTTGCTGAACTTCGGTTTCGTGCCAACAGCGGACGTTAACGTTTGAACCATGCATCAGAGCTTATTCCATTCGTTTGACTCAGGAAGTTTATCAAGCGCTTTTTTACTGGCGAAGAAACGAGTAAGTCCGCAGTCGACACACACAACCACTCTGAACTTGGCGCTCGAAAGAAAAGAGCCCAGTCCTGGCAGATAGTTGGGGGCATAGCCGCCTCCAGACGAGATATCCTTGCTGAGGTACAAGTTTGAGCGTCCACATTCCGGACAAGTAGAATCATTACTCATGAATACTCCTCGATGGTAAAACGTGATATTCGTCAACACTTTCCCTGCGTCAGACCTACCATAGCAATCTTTAACCTAGTATGCGATTTAGTAAATCGAACTTCTGCTCCTCGCTCAAAGCGGACAGACTTTAAAACGTTTCCTGACTGAAGTTTGTTTGCTTGGCTCTGGGTTTTATAGCAATCTAGAAGTCATAAAAATCAGTTAGGACTTAGACGGCACCCATGAGCTTCACGAATAAAGTCAATGCGATAAAGCGTAGGCTATCAAAATTTACTAGGTCCTCTCTCATCGAAAATTTAATGAAGAGGTTGCACTCGCCAGATTCATCATTTGTAGAGGAAGCGAGCCTCCCTTGGTTAAGCTGTATCATGCTGGAGTTCATATTAGAAGTAGATGAAGCGCGAGGCGCCCGAAACGCAGACTCCAGGAAGGTATCAGAGTTGCTAAACGACTTATGGGAGCTTCAAAATGAGGCTCTCCAATTTCAAGATGATAAAAACATACTGCTCACAATGCGTCCTTTCATGATTCAGCAATTGCGGTTTCAATCAGGTCAGGTTACTCACCTCTATTTTCTATCTCGAATGCGACTTATCTTAATGGATTACAACACAAGTCCGAAACCGATTCAGGCTTTCGAAAAAAATACAGGTATAAAGCTTAAGGATTTCTTCACGCTCTCCCTATTTTTCGCTGTAATTTTCAGCAACATTTTAGAAAAAAAACAAAGCAAAATTACGTATGAGTTCATTTTAACTAAGCTTTACCCAAGCTATAGCTTGGATACCCTTGCTAGATTTCTAAGTATGGTGGGAGGTGATTTTGAGACATTGTCAAAAATAGTGAGGTCTAGAAAAGCACATGCTGGGCCTGCGCGCCCCGAAAGGTATTTCTCGGAGTCATTACTTTTTGATAAGCCGCTTTTACTACTTCCGTCAGGAATATCAACAACTCATTCCTACATTGCATGTATTGGTTTATGTGAGTTTGTCCTGCGAACTTTAAAGAGTTGTGATAACAGCGGTAATGTCTTTAGAAAACCGTTTAGTATGGCGTTTGAAAAGTACATCAACCAACTGTTTATTGAATACGACCTTAACGTAGTTCCAGAGCACGTATTGAAAGGTAAGTATGACGAGGATATGAAAAACAATAAAGTCGTTGATTTTTTTTACAGTACTGATGATAAAAATCTATTCGTCGACGCAAAGTCCGTTGAACCCAAACAAGAAGTTTTATCGACACAAGAGCCTAGGCGCATAAAGGAGAGGCTAAGAGATCACCTGATAGGGGCTTTAGTTCAAGCTCAAGTTTGTGCCTCTACTCTAGAGCAGTCAGGCTACGAAAACATAGTTTCAAGGTCACGTCGCTACATACTAGTTATCAGCCATCAAGACTTTTTTGTTGGAAGCGGTCTACGTCTTCGCAACTTACTTGGAAATGATTATGGACCGACAATTGATGAAGCGATCGGCGATGAATTTGAATTAGAGAATGTGTTCTATATTGCTATAGCAGAGTTTGAAGGTCTCATGAAATTGTTGCAAAACAGTCAAAAGACAATTTTCGACTTTTTAGATTTTTGCAAAGAGCGTGAGGCTGAGCAGTTTTTATTCGATATGAGGCAGTATATCAGTGAGTTTGGGCAAGTACTGGAACTAGAAAATCCCTCGCCGATAGGTAGCGAACAAGTACAAGAGTCGTTTGATTTTACATATGAAGACCTAAAATCAGTTTGGAAATACAGCTCTGACTACTGGCGTAAGAAGGGAAAGGTAGATCCTTTACTAGCAACAAACGAATTCATTAGTGTAAGCAGATATTTTAGAAATGTACTTTTGATGTCCAAATGACATGAAAAATAATAAGGTATAAAACTAAACTTTGATTACTCTTAAGCTGATGTATCAAATAACATTTAGCATGAAGTGGGCAGTCTGCTATGAGCGAGGATCGGACCGTAGGATTTTTGACTAACTGAACTGGCTACTCGCCTTCCTGTCATTAGTAAGTGCGGGCGCGAATCAACCACGAAACAATTATCCTATCCCTGCGTTATTGTACGTTTTGTTATTGAGCTGTGTATTTAAGTAGTTTACTGTCAATGACATAACGAAAACAAAAGTTAGCTCAGTTGGTTAGCGAGCCGGGTAATTCATAACAAATCAAGGCACTGGAACACAGCAAGCTGTACCTCTGTTTCAGACGTTAGGCATATCAAACGAGGGAATCATAGATGGCAAAAGTTGGTTGGAACGATTTTGTCGGAAAACACTCAAAGAGAATTACTTTCATAGCTAGGGTTTCGGCTAGCCTCCCGAAAGGTCAAGAGCTTGATAAAAATGGTAGAAAGCTTCCTACACCATACGCCCTATTTGTTGAGTGGTGCAAAGCCTATCTGACCGGAGAGTGGGCAGCAACGAAGGTTAGTGGTGGGTTTTTATTAAGCGTTTCTACAAATGAAGACGCTAAAGCCATACAGGATGAATTTAAAATAATTGGGGAAGCTAAGCGCACTCCAGCAGGGAAAAGTACTTACCCAATTGGGTATAGAGATTCACAATATGGAGCCCTTGCAGGTGACCTAGGGTATGTCTTGTGAGCATGCCTAACAAAGTCATTACATTCATTCCCTTCGGTCACCGGACCTCGTTTCGCTCGGCCGTTTATGGCGGGCGTTAGAAGTATATGAACACTGAAGAACTTATTGACAGCCTTCTATATGAAGAAGAAAGCACCACTCTTGATTTCAAGTCTGAGCAATATAAGTTTGTGAAGGCTCAGGACTCGGAAAAGGCTGAATTCCTAAAAGATATTGTTGCGTTCGCAAATGCCTGGAGGCGTTCAGATGCGTATATACTTATCGGAGTCAAAGAGATAAAAGGAGGAAAATCTTTAGTTGAGGGGATTTCTGATGATCTTGATGATGCTCAATTGCAGCAGTTTGTTCAGTCAAAAATCAATAAGCCAGTACATTTTTCCTACCTAACCACAGAAGTGGAAGGTAAGAAAGTAGCCCTCATTACGATACCCGTTCAAGGCAGGCCAATTTTTCTTAAAAAGGATTTTTCTAGTCTCAAGGCTAACACTGTTTATGTCAGGAGGGGATCATCCACTTCGATTGCACTTCCAGACGAAATAGCAAGTATGGGCTCAAGCGACAATAGTGAGGTAAAAAAATCACCGAAACTAGAGGCTTTTATTGTTAGTGGTGAGCATGATGAAATACAACTAGATAGTATCGAACAGTCAGTAATACTTGCAAACATTCCAGGAAAAGACGAGTTTCCGAAATATGGAGAGCCCGCTTATCCAACCCAATTTCGCCCACTTGCGATAACGTCTTCTCTTTTAGGAGGTAAAAACAAAGGGTATTACTCTGAATTCGCAGAGTACTTCAGGCAGATGCAATCGTTTTTTGCCCTAAAAATCGGGGTGAAAAATGACGGGAATTTGGTTGCTCGAGATGTAAGAGTAGTAGTGGACTTCCAAGGATTACCAGAAGGCAGTGCTGTTTTTCATGAGCGTCAATTACCGGATCGCCCAAAAGCAGAAACTGACATTCCATATTTACATAATTTAAATATGTCGCCTGCCATTTATTATTTAAGCATAAAGACTATCCCTGAAGGTTATCGTGCCAATTTTGACTTTGGGAAGCTGCAGTCTAAAGATTCTCTAGTATGCTCTGAACATCTATGCCTTAAGATCTCGCGGTCATGCCAAATATCAGCAAGTGTAACTATATATTCTGATGATCTTGAAATTCCTGAAAAGTTGAATTTGATGATTAATGTTAATGCTGAAGCGAAGAACTACTCAGTTAGTGAACTAATGGAGTTGGCCGAGTGATTTCTAACAAGGCGCTTAGCTTAGGTTTTCGGGTCTCTGCTGTTCGCTCATTGCTGACCTTCGGCTTTGTGCCAAGAAGGGACGTTAGCACAGCATTCAGCGGCTTTTCCGCTGCAATGATTTGTAATGCACCTTGTCTATGTAAAAGGCGCCTGAGTTATAGGTAATCCCTACTGCCCTTGCTTCGGAGTACTTGGCTTTATCAAAATAAAGAGGCTCACTATCTACGCATATTTTAATCACCGCATCGCCGTTATAGTTTCCACTCCCCACATAGGCTGCCACGCGATTTCGAAGGTGTATAGTGCCCTGGTGATCTAGCACAGCGGTTCGGGAATATAACTTTATCGGTAACGTTTCTGTAATCCATTTTACTTGTTCTGGATAAAACATTATCTCTACGTCTACGGGTGAACCGTCGGCAGGAACATCCAAGGATTTTTCAAAAACAAATGACGCCTTGTTTTCATTGTGGAATTCGAAGCCCATTTTTTCCCAAAAAGGAATAGACGATTCGGGGTTACACTCGATGGAAACAGCCACTTTGCCATTGCTGATAGCACATTGCATTGCATATTCTACAAGCCCTTTTCCAATCCCCTTCTTTCTAAAGTCTTCACGAACCTCGAGTATGCCAAAATTTCCCCATATATAGGCAACCGGCTCATCCTCGATAGTGGCGACGAAGAGCTGATGGTCGTCATGAACTTGCTGCGTTAATTCCCAATTGCATAAAAATGAGCCATGCACATCCCGGTGGGCGTGCTCTAAAAGCCATGAATATATTGCTTCCAAATCATGTTCAGTCGCCAATCTAAATGATAAACCTGACTCTCTCATTTTCCAGCCTCAATGGTTCTAAGTTTCATTGCATAACCTCTCAATCATCCGACACGGTATCGTTTAACTGCATTGGGTTGTTAGCTTCATTCATTAATGTTTTTACGAAAGACTTTGCGCCACCAAAACTGAAGGTAATGTTTCTATTACCGAAAAACTTTTTCCAATGACTCTCTAATTCCTCTCTTTCTTCTGATTCACGGTAGTCAACAATGTGAATCTTTGCGTTTTTCCTTGTCATCCTTGACAGAAGCTGTCGCATTTCAAAGTCCGCGTAAGGCAGTGAATAACCGATAAAAACTATCTCATCAGCTTCAGAAAGCTCTATACCAGCATTTTGCCAAATAATTCGATATTGAGGATTAGATAAATCCTTTAAATATGTAGGCATTATCAAGTTGGCAGCTAGGGTATGGTTGCCTCCTTCTTCTGGAAAGTTTCTATCGCAATGTCGGCATGAAGTTGGGTTATCATAATTTATCATTGCCTCCTTGCTTGAGAACTTTGAATAAAGCCTAGAGCATCGAGGACATTGCAACCAATTCAGTGAACCATGCAGCTTTAGCAATTTAACATTAAATCCTCCTTGCCCCAGTTTTTCTAACCCTGGCTTTACCGTACCATCATTCTCATCTTTCGAGCTTATGTAACAACAGTAATCGACTACGCCGTCATATTCCGGGTTACTCTGAAGAGTCTTATAAATTGAATTATCAAGAAGAATGTCCCAATTAGTACTTATCACACTTACTGGATCTTTTCTTCTATAGTTAACGTCTGCGCGCACTGAAGATTTCTTGGTTAAGAATTCGGCAAATTCATTTATATAATCTTTCGATTTATCAGTTTTATTCAATAATATTTGAATCGTCTTTCCAACAACATAGAAAACCGATTCACGGACTTTCATTATTTTATCTAAACCAATTCCTCTGAATTGAGAGCTTTCACCTAAGCACCTATCTAAAGGGGTAAAAATATCTTCCAAATCTACGCTAGCGAATTTATCTTCGGATATATTAAGCTGCTCCTTGAGGAAGCCGGTAAATTCCGAGAATTTAGCATCATCATAGTAATTTCGATGTTCCTGACGCAGCTTAAAGGCTTCACGGATAATTTCAGCTTGAGTAGGACCGCCTGCATCAATCGAAAACCCCGCACCTAAGACATATACAGTTTTCATAATTTCCCTTAACGCTATCTACAGTAGAGAGCCAACGCTCAGCCAGCAAATGGGGCGCAGCGAAATTTCTCCGCTGCAGCAGCTTGTTGGCGACGCCCACTTATCTTGCTTAACTATCACTATTCGCGTCCCTACCTTCGGGCACTACACCCCCCAAAAAAAATCAACGACTGTGCCAGGAAAAAGAACCCTGAGGCTATTGTTAGCTTTGTTCCTGCCTAAGTCGCGTTGCGGCATGAAAATCTCTACCTGTTCCCGAATTTTGGGCTGAATCCCAGACAATACATACTCAATGAAATCCTCTAACACTGAAATGTCTTGAGACACTTTGTGAATACCGGATGATTCAATTTATACATTCACAGACTGCGCCCACATTGAACGGTACTCCCTGAAAACAGGGACCTTACCGTTGAAGAAGACTTCATTGAATGGTTAGGCCTTACTTTTTCACGAAGCCCAAGTGTAGGGCTTTTGTTTCCTCAACAACAAGCTGTAGACATTCGGATAGTTCATCTTCAAGGTAGAAAAACTCGCCATGCTTCTCCTGAACGACTTCTTTGTTGTATTCAGAGCCTGTTACGATGATGAGAGACTCATGCGCCACATGGTTCCTTTGCGCTCTGAGCTTGTTCAAGCGCTTCAGGAGTTCTTTGTTGCCGTTTAGCTTGCCGAAAACATTTAACAGCCTTTCGAGGGGAAAGTTCTCAACGTCTGATATCGAATAATCAAAGTGCATACGACCATTCAGAGATAAGTCGATAAACTCATAGGCTCGCCCTATATAGAGCTTAAGCGTCAGCTCCAGTAACTGGAAATTACTGAGAATACGCAATGTCATTTCTTTGTATGATTCGCGCACATCAATCATTTCGGTTCCTAAGAGTGTATTGTACCGATCGTGTGAGATCAGCTCCCTTGCAAGCTACATTACCTTGTAAGGTCAGAAAATCCAATGTCCTCTTTTGGCACATAGCAGGCTTTCGACTTTCATTAGATGCGTACATTTGATCTGTAATCCTCGGTTCCAACTGAACTCTTACAACACGATATCTAGCAAGTCGGTGGCGACTCAGTCGAGCGGAAATTAAGTTAATGAAGAAGCAAAAAAATAGAGGTTCTTAAAGTCATGAAAAAACAAGTAAAGTCTTACTTTAATCAGAAGTCAAATATTTCAATGACTTACATAAAAGTAAGTCTTACAATGATTGTATAATTTATGTCTAATCGTCCCCCGCTGCGCATTCTAACCCGGTAATTGCCTTGATATGGCTCTATGTGAATGTCGGAACCACCGTCAACGGCGCATGAGGATAAAAGACTATCAACGTATTCAACAGCTGACTCTTGAAGAGGCTTATGGGCTGAAAATGAACCGGAACCTCTGACAATCAGCGCGTGTTTGTGGCTAAACAAACTTAATAAAACCGAGTCAACGGGGTCATGGCCTGGATCCTGTGACAGCAGCACCCACGAGCTACCCTCGGTGAGTAGTGTCAATCCGTGCTGCTTTAGGAATCGCTTGTTTTGTGTTGCTTCTGTTAGATTTTCGTTTGCAAGCAACGCCAAGTCGAGCTCTGTGGTGAGGCAAGATCCAATATAAGACATTATTGAGCAATACCTCGTTGACAGTCACTGACCACACTTCGGCTTTGCTGGTAATCAGAGCAGCTGATGCGCCATTTCAGATGGGTGCTTGAAGGCACTGATGTTAGCTCAACAGACAACGGCTGTTCATCAATGGTCACTGAAGCTAACTGGAGGCTAATACGAGAGTCGTTGCCAATACTGAGGCTAGTCAATTCCGCTGGTAATGGCGATGGGACATTCGGTAGCCCATTCTGACCGGCCTGTGCGCAGTCAGATAACTGCCCTTCCGTTTGCCAACATAGCGCTATTGCTAATTGAAAGGGTTGAGCGTGCGCCATCGCCTTCGTGACTTTTGCTTGCTGGGTGTAATAGGTATAGGACGGCACAGCAATGGCCGACAATATCGCGATGATAGCGACCACCACCATCATTTCTATAAGACTAAAACCGTTGTAATGAGTGTTTGCATCCTGCATAAGACAGCTCCTGATAAAAAGTCAGGAAACTGTCGTCTATTAAGCAGATTTTGTCGAATGTATTTATTTGTAAGCTATTGGCGGATTCAGGAAATTCTCATTGATAAGTCAATGGCTTGAATGTTTTTCGTTAAAGCACCTGAAGAGATAAAATCAACGCCGGTGGCCGCTAACTCAGCCAAGCGCTCATCGGTAATGTTGCCTGACACTTCCAGTTTGGCTTGATGCTCCGCGTTATTATTCGTTGCGACAGCTGTTTCTATATCGGTCAAACTGAAGTTATCCAGCATAATAATGTCAGCTTTCGCTTTCAGTGCCTGTTCAAACTCGTCTAAGTTTTCAACTTCCACCTCAACTGTTTTTCCTGGGTTAAGCTGCTTAGCTTTGTTAATGGCTTGCTCGATGCCGCCACAGGCCATGATATGGTTCTCTTTAATTAAGTAGGCGTCGTACAAACCAATTCGGTGGTTTGCACCACCACCGCAGCGAACCGCAAATTTTTGCGCCAGTCGCATGCCGGGTAGGGTTTTACGGGTATCCAGCAGTGTCGTATTGGTGCCTTCCAGTAAACGACTGTACTGGTGTGTCAACGTTGCTGTGGCTGACAGTGTCTGTAAAAAATTCAGAGCGGTGCGCTCGCCGGTTAATAATACGCGGCTTGGGCCTTCTAAGTCACACAGTGTGGTATTGGCTTCTACCATATCGCCATCCTTGACGTGCCAGTTTAACGCGACGTCCTGACCAAGTTGTTTAAACACTTCATTAACCCACTCAACACCACAGACAACCGCCTTGTCGCGAGTGATAATGGTCGCTTTAGAATGACTGGTAGGGCTAATTAGCTGCGCGGTAATGTCCAGACTGGCATCTTTTTCGGACAAATCTTCCACCAACGCGTTACGAACACCTTCCTGAATGGCGAGTTGCAATTCATGCTGACTCATATTGGCTTTACCTTTTTACAGACAATACGGATACTAGGGGGCAAACTTTACCGTTTTGTTGAGCCTGTGAAAAGCGAACAACTGAAAAACCATAAAATAACTCACGCTATGCAACACGCGTCGCCGCACTTTGACGAGCGGCCCAGTGATGTTGATATTAACCTGTTAGTTATTCACTGTATTAGCTTGCCTGAAGGCGACTATGGTACGCCTTACGTCAAAGACTTATTTATGGGGGAGCTCGATAGCAGCGCACACCCCGACTTAGCACCACTGCAAGGGCTGCGCGTATCCGCGCATTGTGTTATTCGCCGTGACGGCACGCTGGAACAATATGTGCCCTTTGATAAGCGAGCTTGGCACGCGGGTCAGTCCCGGTACTGTGGGCGCAAACGTTGTAATGACTTTAGTATTGGTATTGAGCTAGAAGGCACGGACAAGACTGCCTATACTGACAAGCAGTATGAATGCTTGGTGGGGGTCACAAAGTTGTTGTTGAAGCACTATCCAAAACTGAATCGGCACCGCATTGTTGGCCATGAGGATATCGCGCCGGGTCGAAAGACGGATCCAGGCATTGGTTTTGACTGGTCAAAATACCTGAATCAATTGTAAAAGGAGCACTAGATGGTTCTCATCGCGTTGCTAATCGCATTGAGTATCGAGCGGCTTTACCATAGTCCGGATGCGTTACATTGGCAGTTTTACTTAAACCGCTGGCAACGCTGGAGTGCCGCAAAGCTCAACGATGAAAAATGGCAAAGTGCTCCGGCAAGCTTTTTACGAATGATGGTGCCTGCGTTCTTTGTTGGTGTGCTCGTATTGCTACTTGATAACTTGTTGGTGACGTTTCTTGTCAGTATTGGCGCGCTGCTTCTGGCCATTAACTGTGAGCCCGCCCGCATTCATTATAAAGCGTATTTAAACGCCGCAAACCGTGGCGATGACGCGGATAGTGAGCGCCACCGTCAAGCGCTTGCAGACGACTCCGGTTTGAATAAGAGCGCGTTAATTAATCAATCTCTGATATGGATCAACTACCGACAGTATTTAGCCGTCCTATTTTATTTCGTGCTGTTTGGTAGCTTTGGCGCGTTAGTTTATGCCACTTTCCGGATCGCTTCTGATGCAGAAAAGAGGCAAGAATCACCCGATAACTCAACGAGTTACTGGACACGTCTGCTGTGGTTCGCTGACTGGATTCCCGTTAGACTAGCGGGGTTTGGTTTGCTGATCGTCGGTCATTTCTCACGCGCACTGCCGGTCTGGATTCGGTTAACAACCATGCCTTACAGCGAGCCTAAAAACCTGTTATTTGAAGTGGCAGAAAATGCAGAGGATACGCCACAGCATCCGGATGACAAGACAGAGCACGCGACCTGCCAACTTAAACTGATGCGCAGGCAACAAATCTTCTGGGTGACAGTGATTGCGGTATTAACGCTTTTCGGCACCATTTTGTAGCTGGTTGTACCAGCGCAGAAAAATTTGGGCTACTGCTCTAAATGATTTAGAATAACAGCATCTTTTGGTCTGACCAATTTACCGAAATGTCTGAATTGCCTATTAAACAAACGAAACTATCCGATACAATCGTTGCTCATTTAGAGCAAATGATTGTGGATGGTCGTTTGCGCGCAGGTCAGAAACTGCCGTCAGAAAGACAGCTGGCGCAACAGTTTAATGTGTCCAGACCCTCTTTACGTGAAGCCATTCAGAAGCTTGAAGCGAAAGGCGTTGTTGAGCGCCGGCAAGGCGGTGGCACTTATGTGGTGAATACGGTTAACGAGCAACTGACCCAGCCTTTATTTGAGTTATTGGCAAAACACCCTGAATCGCAGTTTGATTTGCTGGAATTTCGTCATGCACTGGAAGGCATTTCGTCATTTTATGCGGCACTGAGAGGTACCAAAGCCGATCTAGAACGCATCGAAGAGAGTATTAAAGGAATAATGCAAAGCCAGAGCGACCCAATTAACGAGCAGGTGGACGCTTTGGTTGAGTTCTACCACCGTATAGCTGAAGCCTCTCACAATGTGATTCTAATGCACGTTGTGCAGGGCATGCAGGAATTATTAGCGGAAAATATTCGCCAAAACTTAGACATTATTGGCGGTCGTAAAGAATTACTGGAAAAACTGAATCAACACCGTCAGCAATTGGTTAGCGCCATTGTTGATGGACAACCGGAGCAAGCGCGGGATGCGTGTCACCAACATTTGACCTATATTGAACAGATATTGTTAGAGTTAGGCAAAGAACAGTCTCGTATTCAGCGTTCGCTGCGACGTTCCTGAATTGATAAGAAGGTAAGGAATTGCTATGAGTGATCAATTAACACAAGATGTCGACACACAGGAAACTCAGGAGTGGTTAGATGCTCTTGAGGGTGTGCTGGATGCAGAAGGTCCGGAGCGCGCTCACTTCCTGTTAGAGCAGTTAGTCGATAAGGCTCGCCGAAATGGAGCCTACCTGCCTTATAAGCCAACCACGGCCTATTTGAACACGATTCCTGCCAGCCAGGAACCGACCATGCCGGGTAATCAAACGATGGAAGCGCGCATTCGTTCAGCAATTCGCTGGAATGCGGTTATGATGGTCTTGCGCGCCTCACAAAAAGGCGAAGAATTGGGCGGGCATATCGCCAGCTTCGCCTCATCAGCAATGCTTTACGATGTGGGCTTTAACCACTTCTTCCGTGCGCCAAACGACAAAGACGGTGGTGACTTCCTATTCATTCAGGGTCACGCGTCGCCAGGTATTTATGGTCGAGCGTTCTTAGAAGGCCGTTTGACCGAAGAGCAGCTGAACAATTTCCGTCAGGAAGTGGAAGGTAAAGGTCTACCTTCGTATCCTCACCCAAACTTAATGCCTGATTTCTGGCAATTCCCGACCGTATCAATGGGCTTAGGACCAATTCAGGCAATTTACTTAGCCCGTTTCCTGAAATACCTGACAGACCGTGGCATTAAAGATTGCTCAAATCAGCGTGTTTACTGCTTTATGGGTGATGGTGAGACCGATGAGCCAGAAAGCTTGGGTGCTATTGGCCTGGCCGCACGTGAAGAGTTAGACAACCTAACCTTTGTCATTAACTGTAACCTGCAGCGCTTAGATGGTCCGGTGCGTGGTAACGGTAAAATCATTCAGGAACTGGAAGGCACGTTCCACGGCGCAGGCTGGGAAGTGATTAAGGTTATCTGGGGTCGTTATTGGGATCCACTGTTGTATCGTGACACCGAAGGTAAGTTGCAGCAGCTGATGGAAGAAACCGTTGACGGTGACTACCAGAACTTTAAAGCCAAAGGCGGTAAATTTACCCGTGAAAACTTCTTTGGTAAGTATCCTGAAACCGAAGAAATGGTTGCCAACTTGTCAGACGAAGACATCTGGCGCCTGAACCGTGGTGGTCACGATCCGGTCAAAGTGTACTCGGCCTACCATAAAGCCGCGAACACTAAAGGTCGTCCGCAGGTTATTTTGGCGAAAACCGTGAAAGGTTATGGCATGGGCGCCGCCGGTGAAGGGAAAAACATTGCCCACCAGGTGAAGAAAATGGACATGGATGCCATTAAGCATCTGCGCGACCGCTTCAACATTCCGTTTAAAGACGAAGAGTTAGAAGACTTACCGTATTACAAGTTTGAAGACGACAGCGACGAAATGAAGTATATGAACGAACGTCGTGAAAGTCTGAATGGCTACATGCCAGTACGTCGTCCTGAATCGGACGTTGAACTTGAGCTGCCATCGCTGAAGGCGTTTGATGCAGTCTTGAAAGGCTCTGGCGACCGTGAGATTTCGTCGACCATGGCGTTTGTGCGTGTTCTTACCGCATTGCTGAAAGACAAGAAAATTGGTAAGCGTATTGTTCCTATTATCCCGGATGAGGCTCGTACCTTCGGTATGGAGGGCTTATTCCGTCAGGTTGGTATTTATGCCCACCATGGCCAGAAGTACACGCCGCAGGATAAAGACCAGGTTGCCTATTATCGTGAAGATAAAAAAGGCCAGGTGATTCAGGAAGGTATTAACGAATTGGGCGCAATGGCGTCATGGGTGGCAGCGGGTACCAGTTACTCGTTGAACAACGAACCGATGATTCCGTTCTACATTTATTACTCGATGTTCGGCTTCCAGCGTGTCGGCGACTTAGTCTGGGCAGCCGGCGACAGCCAAACTCGCGGCTTCCTGGTCGGCGGTACAGCCGGTCGTACAACGCTGAACGGTGAAGGCCTGCAGCACCAGGACGGGCACAGCTTAGTGCACTTTGGTACGGTGCCAAACTGCATCAGCTACGACCCAACCTACGGTTATGAAATTGCTGTCATTGTTCAGGACGGCCTGAAGCGCATGTTTGGCGATCAGGAAAATGTGTTCTACTACATTACCGTCATGAACGAAAACTACCATCAGCCGGAAATGCCAGAAGGCGTTGAAGAAGGCATTCTGAAAGGTATTTACGAGCTAGATAAGGTAAAAGCCAAGAAGAAAGCCAAAGGTGATGTGCAGCTCTTAGGTAGCGGCACCATTTTACAGCAGGTACGCAAAGCAGCTGATATTCTTGCTGAGGACTACGACATTAACTCAACGGTATACAGCGTAACCTCGTTTAACGAGCTGGCGCGTGACGGTTTAGACACCGACCGTTGGAACATGCTGCATCCTGAGAAGAAAGAAAAAGAAGCTTACATTACACAAGTGATGAAGAAAGCCAAAGGTCCTGCGGTTGCGGCAACTGACTACGTGAAGCTGTATGCCGATCAGGTTCGTGCCTGGGTACCAACACCATACCGCGTGCTGGGCACCGATGGTTATGGTCGTTCTGACAGCCGTGCGAACTTGCGTAAGCACTTTGAAATTGACCCGCAGTACATTGTGGTTGCGGCGTTAAAAGAGCTGGCAGACCAAGGTGATATCGATAAGAAAGTGGTGGCAAAAGCTATCAAAGACTACGGTATCGACACTGACAAACTGAACCCACGTTTGGCGTAAGGAGGTACTGAGATGGCCGATCAAATCGAACTCAAAGTCCCCGACGTGGGCGGTGAAGAAGTAGAAGTCATTGAAATTCTCGTCAGTGAAGGCGATACCGTTGAACAAGAAGACGGTATCGTGACGGTTGAAAGTGACAAAGCGTCAATGGATATTCCGGCGTCTTCAGGTGGCAAAATTGTTGAGCTGAAAGTCAAAGAAGGCGACACCATCAGCGAAGGCGATGTACTCGCTATTGTTGAAGCTGCCGGCGATTCTGACTCTTCTGATGATGAAGAAGAGAAAGAAGACGAAAAGTCCGAGGAAAAAGAAGACAAGTCTGACGATAAAGACGAGGAAAAAGCGTCTGAATCGAAAGATGAGGACACAGAAGAAGAGAAAGAAGAATCTTCTGAGCCGAAGAAAAAGTCTTCTGGCGGTAGCAAAGTCATTGATGTAGAGGTACCGGATATCGGTGACGAGGAAGACGTTGAAATCATTGAAGTCTTGGTGTCTAAAGGCGATTCCGTAGCCGAAGAAGATGGCTTAATTACCTTAGAAACCGACAAAGCGACAATGGATGTGCCTTGTCCACAAGACGGCGAAATCGAAGAAATGCTGGTTAGTGTTGGCGACAAGGTGTCACAGGGCTCAGTGATCGCTAAACTGAAGGTATCAGAAGGGGCTGACGATAGTGATGACTCAAGTGACGAGTCAGACAAAGAAGCGGCACCGAAAGAAGAAAGCAAGTCTGACGATGCTGATAAGCAGGAGTCAAAAGGCGACAGCGGCAAAAGTGCTAAGCCAAGTGGCGAACGTCAGCCGCCCGTGCCTGATCACCCAAGCCAACGTAGCGATCGTAAAGAAGGCGTATTGCATGCATCACCAGCAGTACGTCGTGTGGCTCGCGAATTTGGCGTTGACTTGTCACAAGTCAAAGGCTCAGGCCCGAAAAATCGTATCCTGAAAGAAGATGTACAGGACTTCGTTAAATACGAACTGTCTCGTCCGAAAGCCGTTGCTGGTGCAACCGGACAAGGTGGCGGTGGACTGCAGGTTATCGACCCACCGAAGGTCGACTTCAGCAAGTTTGGTGAAGTGGAAGAGGTGCAACTGTCACGCATTCAGCGTAAGTCTGGGCCAAACCTACACCGCAACTGGGTGACGATTCCGCATGTCACGCAATTTGACGAAGCGGATATCACCGAGCTGGAAAAATTCCGTAAAGCCGAAAATGAAGTGGCGAAGAAGCAGGATTTAGGCTTCAAGATAACGCCGCTGGTGTTCATCATGAAAGCTTGTGCGAAAGCGCTGCGTGAATTCCCAACCTTTAACTCATCACTTTCTGAGTCTGGTGAGTCGTTGTACATGAAGAAATATGTACACATTGGTATTGCGGTAGATACACCAAACGGGTTGGTGGTTCCGGTTATTCGTGACGTTGACAAGAAAGGTATTTACGAGCTGTCTGAGGAATTGGTAGAAATTAGCTCGAAAGCCCGTGACGGTAAGTTGAAAGCTGCAGATATGCAAGGTGGCTGCTTCTCAATTTCCAGTCTTGGTGGCATTGGTGGCACAGCGTTTACGCCAATTGTGAACGCACCCGATGTGGCTATCCTTGGGGTTTCAAGAAACGAAATGAAACCTAAGTGGAATGGTAAAGAGTTTGAGCCTCGCTTAACCTTACCGTTGTCATTGTCTTACGATCACCGTGTTATTGATGGTGCTGAGGCTGCTCGCTTTACAGCCTACTTAAGCGGTGTATTGGGAGATATCCGAAAATTGGTGCTTTAAGCACCAATTTGCACGGGAAATACGAATTAATTCGCGCTACAATAGCGCCACATTTAGCGTTGACTGACCGCGGCCAGTGGCTCAACTGGTCGTGACAAAAAAGGGGTTAACATGAGCGACAAAATTACAACACAGGTAGTAGTGTTAGGGTCGGGCCCGGGTGGATATTCAGCGGCTTTCCGTGCGGCTGATTTGGGTCTGGATGTTGTTTTGATTGAGCGTTACAGCACCTTAGGCGGCGTTTGCCTGAACGTTGGCTGTATCCCGTCAAAAGCACTGCTGCACATGACCAAACACATTGAAGAAGCACAGCATTTAGCCGCAGAAGGTATTGAGTTTGGCGAGCCGAAGATTGACCTGGACAAGCTGCGTAAGCATAAAGAGAAAGTGGTTGGGCAATTGACTGGCGGCCTTGGTCAAATGTCAAAAATGCGCAAGGTGAAAGTCGTTAACGGTTACGGAAAATTTACCGGCAGCAACACCATTAAAGTTGAAGGTGACGACGGCGAAACCGAAGTTAAATTTGATAATGCGATTATCGCTGCGGGTTCTCAGGCGATTAAATTGCCGTTCATTCCTCATGATGACGATCGTATCTGGGACTCTACTGATGCCCTTGAACTGAAAGAAATTCCAAAGAAAATGCTGTTGCTTGGCGGCGGTATTATCGCTCTGGAAATGGGTCAGGTTTACGCATCATTAGGCTCTAAAGTCGATGTGGTTGAAATGACGGACCAACTTGTGCCGCCGGCGGATGCGGATATTATCAAGAGCTTTAACAAGCAAATTAAAGGCCGTTTTGAAAATGTGATGTTAAACACCAAAGCGACCAACGTAGAAGCGAAGAAAGATGGTGTTTACGTTACCTTTGAAGGTGATAAAGCGCCAAAAGATCCGGTCAAGTACGATGCGGTTCTGGTCGCCGTTGGCCGCGCGCCAAATGGTAACAAAATTGATGCCGACAAAGCGGGTGTTAACGTTGACGACCGTGGTTTCATTAAAGTCGACAGTCAAATGCGTACTAACGTTGACCACATTTTCGCTATCGGCGACATTGTTGGGCAACCAATGCTGGCGCATAAAGCGGTACACGAATCGCATGTTGCGGCTGAAGTTATTGCTGGTAAAAAGCATTTCTTCGAACCTAAAGTCATTCCTTCTATCATGTATACCAACCCGGAAGTTGCCTGGGCTGGTGTAACCGAAAAAGAAGCGAAAGAACAAGGCATTGAGTACGACGCAGTGACTTTCCCATGGTCTGCATCAGGCCGTGCAATTGCGTCAAATGCACAGCAGGGTATGACGAAACTTATCTTTGATAAGAATAATCGTATTATTGGTGGTGCTATGTGTGGTAGCAATGCCGGCGAGCTGTTGGGCGAAGTTTGCTTAGCCATTGAAATGGGCTGCGACGCGGAAGACATCGCGTTGACGGTTCATGCGCACCCAACCTTACATGAGTCTGTTGGTTTAGCCGCAGAAATTCAGGAAGGGTCAATTACCGATATGCCGAATCCTAAGGCGAAAAAGAAGAAGTAACATTTTGTTACGATAAACTATCGGCAAAACGGCTACATTCAGCGCGAATGTGGCCGTTTTTTTTGCGCTGAATTTCACAATGCGCTAGTTTAATGGGGCTAAAATAACGAACACTATAAAAAGGTGACGACCAATGAAAAAATTGACCGCTGTAGCGCTAGGCGTATCTATGGCATTGACTCTGGGCGCTTGCTCACCGCAGCAAGAGCAAAATAACCAGCAGTCCCAGCAAGTAGAAGAAACCCAACAGCAACTGACGTCGGGCGTTATTCTTGAGAATTTCGACCACAGCGTGAAGCCTCAGAATGATTTGTTCCGCTACGTCAACGGTAGCTGGATTGAGAAAACAGAAATACCGTCGGACCGTTCTTCTATTGGTGCATTCTACGATTTGCGTGAACTGAATCAGAAACGCTTGCGTGACATTATAGAAGGCGCCGCAGCGGCAAACCCGGAGCCGGGTACTCCTGAGCGTAAAATTGGGGACTTTTTCAATGCATACATGGACACTGAAACCCTGAATGAACTAGGCGCTAAGCCAATCGCTAATGACCTTGAAGCCATTCAGGCGTTAGACAGTCATGAAGCGGTTGCTGAGCACATGGCGCGTATGTTCCGTAGCGGCGTTTCCATTCCGTTCGGTTTCTACGTCTACCCTGATGCGAAAGATCCACAAACTAACGCCATGTATATGTACCAAGCGGGTCTTGGCTTGCCCGACCGTGACTACTACCTAAAAGACGAAGAGAAATTTGAAGAGATTCGCGCAGAGTACGTTAGTTACATTACTGACATTCTGGGAATGGTTGGTTTGGAAAATACCGATGAGGCTGCCGAGCGCATTCTGGACTTGGAAACCAAGCTTGCTGAGGTACAGTGGAGCCGTGTAGAAAGCCGTAATGCGGATAAAACCTACAACAAGAAAACCGCTGATGAAGTCGCTGGTATGTTCTCAAACTTTGACTTCAAACGTTTCATAGAAACGTCTGAACTGTCACACGTTGAAGAAATGGTCATTCGCCAGCCGTCGTTCTTCGAAGATTTCGGTAACCTATTTGCTGACGTTGACTTACAAACCTGGCAGGACTATTTGAGCCTGCGTGTCGTCAATGAATATGCATCGGCTCTGAGCGAAGAAATTGGTCAGCGCCGTTTTGATTTCTATGGCACTGTTTTACGTGGCACCCCGGAACAAGAGCCTCGTTGGAAGCGCGCAGTGGACGCAACAAACAGCGTGCTGGGCGAAGTGCTGGGTCAGGTCTACGTTAAAGAATACTTCCCGCCAGAAGCGAAAGAGAAAATGGAAGGTCTTATTGAGAACCTTCGCGAGGCTTATGGTGAGTCCATCAAAAACCTTGAGTGGATGACGGAAGAAACGAAAGAGAAAGCGCTAGAGAAGCTTGCCAAATTTGATCCGAAAGTTGGTTACCCGAATGAATGGCGTGACTACAGCGAGCTGGAAATTTCAGCAACGGACTTAGTGAGCAATTACAAAGCATACGCCGAGTTTAACTACCAGGAAGAGATTGCCAAAATTGGTGGTCCGGTAGATGAAGAAGACTGGGGCATGACACCGCAAACGGTCAATGCTTATTACAGTCCTGTGCGTAATGAAATCGTATTCCCTGCGGGTATTTTACAGCCTCCGTTCTTTGATATGGACGCAGAAATGGCAGTGAACTACGGTGGCATTGGTGCGGTTATCGGTCACGAAATGGGTCATGGTTTTGATGACCAGGGTTCTAAATACGATGGTGACGGCAACCTGCAAAGCTGGTGGACTGACGCCGATCGTGAAGCGTTCGATGAGCGTGGTCAAAAGCTGTCTGAACAGTTTAGCCAATATGAACCTATCGAAGGCTTGAACGTGAATGGCGACCTGACACTGGGCGAAAACATTGGTGACTTAGCCGGTCTGACTATCGCTTATGAAGCGTACAAAATGTCACTGGAGGGTGAACAAGCCCCCGTATTGGATGGCTTTACCGGTAGCCAGCGCGTGTTCATTGGCTGGGCACAAGTATGGCGCGGTAAGTACCGTGAAGACGCGATTCGTCAACAGGTCATGAGCGACCCTCATTCACCAGCTGAATATCGTGTTAACGGCACGGTTGTTAACGTACCAGCGTTTTACGAAGCGTTCGACGTGAAAGAAGGTGACGAGCTGTACGTAGCACCAGAAAATCGTGTTACTATTTGGTAATGATGAAAACGCTAACGGTAATTTTGACATTAATAACGGTGTTGTTGGTGGGGAGTTTCTCCTCACCAATAGCGCACGCTATGCCAATGTCAGATGCCGTTAGCGCTTCTACTCATGACATGTCCGGGCATGATTGTTGCGATGAAACGAACGCGGCTATGCAACAGAGCAGCTGTGACGAAGAAAGCTCATTTTGCCAGCATTGTGAACAACACTGTGCTGGCCAAATTGGCTTGACCAATGTATTCAATGTTATTGAAAATACCTCTCTTTCACAAAGCTACACAATGAGTGAACTCTCCTTGTGGCAGCGCACAGAACGTCTTATTCGGCCGCCAAAATTGACCACAGCTTAATAAAAAGAAATCCGCTTTCTTAGTAAAGTTTGTTGTCATTATTTTAGGTGGTAAACCATGCGAATTTTATTACTGGCGCTAATTGCGCTTATTTTCAGTACGCCAACATTCAGCTCATTCGCCGCAGCGTTGCAAGACCATAGTGAGCATCAGCATCAGAGTCAGCACGACAGTGATAAGAGCCCCTTTGATGCTGGAACCGAATACGTGTGCCCTATGCATAGTCAGATCGTAAAAGACGAGCCAGGCACTTGCCCGATATGCGGTATGGACTTGGTGGAGCGAGAGAAAAAGCAGGAACCTCAAATGGCTGAGGATGGTCATAGCGGACATGACATGAGCGCTATGTCTTCACAAAAGAGCTTTCATGTCCCCAAGGCGCAGCAACAGGCGATACGTGTCACCACGGCGAAAGCCACTCGTAAAGATCTGCAGCCCATGCTAAAGGCTCAGGCGCAGGTACGCTGGCAACAGTCGGCAAAGTATCATGTGCATTCTCGCGCCGAGGGTTGGGTTGAAGAATTATATGCCGATGTTGAAGGTCAGTGGGTAGAGCAGGCCGAAAAACTTTACCGAGTGTATGCGCCTGATTTAGTCGTTGCTCAAGACGACTATCTTCAACTTCTTAACTCACTAAACGAAGTAGGCAACGCCGAAAGTCAGCGGCAATTCAAACGTCGGGGGAAACAACGCTTACTGCTGCTGGGGATGAATGAGCAACAAATTAGCGAGCTGGAAAAAACAAGGCAAGCGTCCTACGAAGTGGACTATTATGCGCCGCAGTCGGGCTATGTCACTGAACTTAATATTCAGCAAGGCATGTATGTGAGTCCGGGGTTAGAATTAATGACCATTACTGACGACCAACAGCTCTGGTTTATGCTCGATATTCCAGTGCGCTATGCTGACCAACTCAGTACCGGTCAAATGGTCCACTTAAGTTCGGATCAGGTAAGTGGCCACTGGATGAACAAAATTGACTACGTTTACCCGCAAGTAGACCCACAGACTCAAACACTCACCGCTCGTGTGCCTATTGATAGTTCCATAGATAGCCTTCGAGAGGGACTATGGGCAACCGGCCATGTTGAGCTGTCGCCCGTAAAAAACGCCTTGGCTGTTCCGGTTAAAAGTTTAATTACGACGGCTAAAAATAATCGGGTCCTGGTACAAGTGGGTGAACAGGCGTTTGCTGTAAGGGAAGTTAAGACCGGCCTGCGCGTTGACGATGAAGTGGTGATAACAGACGGTCTTTCTGAGGGTGAGCGAGTGGTTACTAACGGTCAGTTCCTTTTAGATTCTGAAGCGTCACTGCGAGGGATGCAGCCAGACGGTGAGAAAGCACCTGCCATGTCTCATGAACATGGAGGCCACTAATGCTTACCCGAATTATACAAGCTTCGCTGCGTAACCCATTGCTGGTATTGCTGTTGTTCGCTGCGTTAAGCTATTTAGCGTGGCAGTCGCTGCAGCAAACCAAATTGGATGCGATTCCTGACTTGTCTGACGTGCAGGTCATTGTCAAAACCAACTATCCGGGGCAGGCACCTGCGGTGGTTGAAGAACAAGTCACTTATCCGCTTTCCAGCGTGATGTTGTCAGTACCCAATACAAAGTCGGTGCGTGGCTTTTCTTTTTTTGGCGATTCTTACGTCTACGTTATTTTTGAAGAGGGAACGGACCCTTACTGGGCTAGAAGCCGGGTAATAGAGTATTTGGATCAGGCTAAGAGTCAGTTGCCGGCTGACGTGCAGCCCAGCCTCGGTCCTGACGCCACCGGTGTTGGTTGGATTTACCAATACGCCCTGGTTGATAACAGTGGTGAACATAATCTAGGAGAGCTCACACGGTTACAAAACTGGTACCTTCAGCAAGAGTTGCAAAGTGTTGAGGGGGTTGCCGAAGTCGCCCGCGTTGGCGGCATGGTGGAGACTTACCAAGTTGTTGTTGAGCCCAGCAAATTGCATCAGTATGAATTAACACTGACAGACATTGAGCGCGCTATTCAACAGGCCAATGCCGAAGTCGGTGGTTCTGTGGTGGAAATGGCCGAAGCCGAGTATATGGTGAGAGGGCTTGGTTACATTCAATCTATCGAAGACTTGCGCCAACTGCCATTAGTGAAGCGTTCAGAGAACGATGGAGTGCTGTTACTGGAAGATGTCGCTCACGTTCGTCTAGGCCCACAGGTACGTCGGGGCGTTGCTGATTTAGATGGCGAAGGTGAAGTGGTTGGCGGTATTGTGGTGATGCGTTACGGCGCTAATGCATTGCAGACCATTGATAACGTCAAAGCAAAACTCGATGAGTTAAAACAAGGTTTACCCGAAGGCGTTGAGCTTGTCACTACTTACGATCGATCGCAGCTGATTCAGGCATCGGTTGATAATCTTACCTCGAAGCTCATTGAAGAAATGGCATTGGTCGCGATTGTCTGTGTCTTGTTCTTATGGCACGCGCGCTCAGCGTTAGTGGCGGTTATTAGTCTGCCGCTGTCAGTGTTACTCGCTATTTGGATAATGAACGGGCTGGGTATCAGCGCCAATATTATGAGTCTAGGTGGCATTGCCATAGCTATTGGTGCTCTGGTCGATGCCGCTATTGTAATGATAGAAAATGCGCATAAGCATTTGTATGCGTATCAGGAACAGCACAAAGAGCCAGCAAAAGGTGCTCATCGTTGGCGCCTCATTACCGATGCGTGCAGCGAAGTAGGCCCATCTCTGTTTTTCTCTTTGCTGGTCATAACCGTGAGCTTTATTCCGGTCTTTGCGCTGCAAGGTCAGCAGGGTAGGTTATTTGAACCGTTAGCGTATACAAAAACGCTGGCGATGGGGGCGGCCTCTATTCTGGCGGTAACACTCATTCCCGTGCTCATTGCGCTACTCGTCAGAGGAAAAATTCCATCGGAAAATGCCAACCCGTTAACTCGGGGACTCATTTGGCTCTATCGGCCGTTTTTAAATCTCACGCTGCGCTGGCCGAAAGTGCTTATCATTTTGTGTGTCGCTGTGACGGCAACCGCTTGGTATCCGTGGCAAAAGCTTGATTATGAACTTATGCCGCCGTTGTATGAGGGCGACTTAATGTATATGCCGACGACATTACCGGGTATCAGCGTCAACGAAGCCGGAGAGCTGCTTCAACAAACCGATGAGCTGATAGCACAGCATCCGCAAGTTGAACGTGTCTTTGGCAAAATCGGACGGGCAGATACCGCGACGGATCCGGCACCGTTAACCATGATTGAGACCAGTATTACTCTGACACCGGAGTCGGAATGGCCTGAGGGTAAAACGGTGGATGACATCATTGCGGAGCTGGATGACGCCGTTCAGATTCCGGGGCTGACAAACGCCTGGGTTATGCCCATAAGAACTCGCATAGAAATGTTGGCAACGGGAGTTAAAACACCGTTGGCGATAAAGGTGAGCGGAGCCGAGTTCGGTGAAATACAAACGTTGGCAACCACTATTGAAAAGCGTCTAGCGGAGCGACAAGAAACGGCATCGGTTATTGCGGAACGGGCCGCCGACGGACGCTATATTGAAGTGACTCCAAAGCTGCGTGAGGCAGCTCGCTTTGGTTTAACGCAAGCGGATATTCAAAAGCATCTGACTCAGGCTATTGGAGGAGCGAAGATAGCCACCTCAGTGCAAGGCAATGAGCGTTTCCCGATTAACTTGCGCTATCCGCGTAATGCACGTGACCATATTGATAAGTTGCGAGAGCTGCCGATTAGGGCCGATGGGCGCTGGTTAACCTTATCGGATGTGGCAACCGTTGAGCTGAGCTCAGGACCTGCTGTGTTAAAAAGCGAAAATGCGCGTTTAAGCAGCTGGGTGTTTATTGAACCTGCCGCTGGTGTGACGGTGAGTGAGTACATCGCAGCGGTGAATGATGAACTTAGCCAACTGGAAATGCCAACCGGTTATAACTGGAGCTGGACGGGACAGTACCAGGCCATGCAACAAGTCGAAGCCGATCTGAAAGAGATTATTCCGCTGACATTAGCGCTGATTCTTATACTGTTGTATTTGACGTTTCGCTCCATGAACCAGGCATTGTTGGTTATCGCTACTTTACCACTGGCGTTAACTGGGAGCTTATGGTTGCTCTACTGGCTTGACTATAACCTGTCGCTGGCGGTTGTGGTCGGCATGATAGCCCTTGCGGGTGTTGCTGCAGAATTTGGTGTGGTGATGCTGCTTTACCTAAATAATGCCTGGAAAGGCGTTGGTGAAAAGCGCGAACAGCTGGAGTCCGCTATTGTTGAAGGGGCTGTGCTGCGAGTGCGGCCCAAAGCGATGACCGTAGCAACCATAGTGATTGGGCTCCTGCCGATTATGCTGGGTAGTGGCATTGGCAACGAGGTCATGCAGCGCATTGCCGCGCCAATGGTCGGCGGCATGATTTTGGCGCCATTGGTCTCTATGTTGCTCATTCCTGCTGTGTTTTATCTTGGGAGGAAGTAGCTTAGGGAATACCGGCCGCTGAGAGGATGTTTCGCCTGAGCAATGAAGGGCTTTATGCCAGAGACTCTGCAAGTTCATCCATGAACGCTTGACGAAGGCCATCCATGGCCTTCGACACTCTGTCATAAAGCCCTTCATCACTCGTAACGCTTACCTCCCCTCAGCGGCCGGTTGTTATTAACGTCGTTCTGAACTAAGAAAACTCTTGCCAAATAGTGTTTGCAGCGGGGCCTAATGTTCTGTTCGCCGAGCGCACCAGGTGAATCTCCAGGCGTACCTGTTGGATGAAACCGGGAATGCTTATTTCAACCAGTTCACCGGACTCCAGTGCGCTTTCGGCAATATGTCGGGGAATAATCCCCCACCCAAAGCCGGCTTTTAACAGTTCATATTGAGTATTCACTTCATTGACTCGTATGCGCTGTTGGCTGGGCAAGCGCAGCACTGCATCTAAATTTATACCAATTTCTAAGTTTTGTGGGATTAGCATCGGGAGTTCGAGCAAATCCTGTCGGCTTGATGGTATGCGTCCGAAGTCATCCACTAAAGAGGAGGCAATGGCCACAGTGAGCTCGAAAGGTGCCACGGGTAACGTTTCAAAGTCTCCATACTGACGAAATAAGGGCAGCCACGGACACAGCGCTAAATCAGCGGAGCCGTTATCTATTCGTTTGAGCGCCCGCATTTGTGATTCGCCGTCAATGTGAATTTCGGTGGCGGGGTAATACTGTTGTATATGCTCAATACTGGGCAGCCACAACTTACTGTCGCAGGTATGGTCATAGCAAAGCGTCAGCAAGGGTTCGGCCCCGTATTTTAGTTTTTCAGTCAGAGACTGTAGACGCTCTTGCTGGCGCACGACCTCTTCGGCCTGTCGTAAAAAATGCTGACCTTGTTCGGTTAATTGCAGTCGGTAGCCTTGCCGGTTAAACAGTTCAAAACCCGCGCTTTGTTCGAGCTTTTTTAAGGCCATGCTGACGGCCGATTGCGTTCGGTTTAAATGCTCTGCTGACTTTTGTAGGCTGCCAAGCTCTGCGACCGCAATCAGCATTTTTAAGTGTGATAAATTCATTAAGTTATGCTGATTAAGTTTTTAATTTTAATTCAATATAATTGTAACTGTACGTGCAGTAAACTATTTATCAATTGAATACTCCGTTATTAGGAACTTGGTATGCGTTGGTTAGTCGTTACATCTCTTATCTTACTCATTGCTGCTTGCGGTGAAGCACCTGCACAAAGCGAAAAAACACAGGATGCCCGTCCGGTTAAATTGCTGACGGTGACCGAAAATAGTGGCGCGCAACTTCGTGAGTTCCCGGGCGTGGTGGAAGCCGCTAAAGTGGCACAGCTGACGTTTCGTGTTGCGGGTGAAATTACCGAACTTCCGGTAAGGCCTGGTGCGGAAGTTAAGCAAGGTGAGCTTATTGCAAGGCTGGATCCGACCGACTATCAACTGGCTGTCGACCAGGCAAAAGCGCAATACGAGTTAGCTCAGTCTCAATACCAAAGAAACAAGGTGCTGGTAAGCGAGGGCGTTATGTCAGAGGCTCAGTTTGACCAAATTGAGTCGCAGCGAGCGGTAGCGAAATCGAACTATGAAACGGCAAAAGCGAATTTAGAGTATACCGAGCTGAGAGCGCCTTTTGACGGAGTTATTGCGAGCCTGGCTGTAGAAGCTTATGAAAATATCCAACCGAAACAGCCCATTGTTACCTTGCAAATTAATAACGCGGTGGATGTGAGTATTCAGGTGCCGGAGCAGCTTTTTGCGAGAGTTAAGAAGCAGACAGACTATGAGCCAATGATTCGGTTTGATGCTGCGCCAGAATTTCAATTCCGGGCGCATCTTAAAGAGTGGGATTCGCAAGCGGGTCCTGCAACCAACACGTATGAAGTCGTGTTCACTTTACCGAAACCCGACAACCTGAATGTTCTTCCGGGTATGACCGCGACTGTCGTCGTCGATATGTCACAAGTGCTGCGCTCGACCATCACCGGTATTTTGGTACCTACAAAAGCCGTATTTACTAATGGCAGCGATACCGAACAGCGCCCTTCTTATGTGTGGGTCGTGGGCGATGACATGACCGTTGAAAAGCGCAAGGTAGTGGTTGGTACGGCGACTAATGACGGACTGACTATCGTCAGCGGCTTAGAAGAAGGTGAAACCATAGTAGTTGCCGGCGTTCATCAGCTTCGGGAAGGTCAAGAAGTTCGTGAATGGCAACGCGAACGGGGGCTGTAATGGATATTGCACGCTATAGCATGACCCGAAAAACCACCAGCTGGATGTTTTTGCTGTTGTTGTTGGTCGGAGGAATCGTCGCTTTAACTCAGCTGGGTCGTCTGGAAGATCCCGAGTTTACGATAAAGCAAGCAATGGTCATAACGCCGTATTCCGGCGCTTCGGCTCGACAAGTGGAAGAGGAAGTAACGTATCGTCTTGAAAATGCGATTCAGGAATTGAGCTACGTAGACAATATTCGCTCCATATCTAAGCCAGGACTATCGCAAATTACGGTCGAGATGAAAAGCATTTACCGGGCGGATGATCTCGAACAAATTTGGGATGAACTTCGGCGCAAGGTCAATGATACGAAACGACGCTTACCGCCGGGCACCGGCGAGCCTATTGTTCGTGACGACTTCTCCGACGTGTATGGTGTCATGTTGGCGATTACCGGACCTGACTATTCGTACAAAGACATTGAGCACTATGCGGACTTTCTCCGGCGTGAACTGGTCTTAGTCGACGGTGTCGGCAAAGTTATGCTGTCAGGTGAGCGCCAGGAGCAGGTGATTGTCGAAGTGTCCCGAGCCCAGCTGGGAAATTTTGGTATCCCGCCTAAGCAAGTGGCCAATTTACTGCAAACACAAAACGCCGTGGCAAATGCAGGCCGTGTGACGATTAATGAAGAGTCCATGCGCATCGCCACGAACGGAGAGTTTTCCTCTGTCGAAGACATGGAAAAGTTGGTCATTAGTAATCCAGGGGCCAGTGAGCGTATTTATTTGCGCGACGTTGCTGACATCTATCGTGAGACAAAAGATATTCCGGATCACGTGGTGCGTTATAACGGAAAGCCGTCGCTCTGGCTAGCGCTGTCTTTCGCCGATGATGTGAACGTTGTGGAAGTTGGTGAGCGCCTTGAGCAGCGTTTGAATGAACTTTCCTATGCTCAGCCAATTGGCATGAGCGTTGAGCGCATTTATGACCAACCCCACGAAGTTGA
This sequence comes from Idiomarina piscisalsi, assembly GCF_002211765.1. Lineage (NCBI taxonomy): Bacteria > Pseudomonadati > Pseudomonadota > Gammaproteobacteria > Alteromonadales > Idiomarinaceae > Idiomarina > Idiomarina piscisalsi. The sequence goes on along the minus strand of NZ_CP022133.1, from coordinate 2,155,271 downwards.
AAACTCCGTTAATAACTTTTTGCTGAACTTAGTCGAGGCGGTCGCCATTGTGGTTGTGGCGCTGCTGCTGTCCATGGGCTTCAGAAGCGGTTTGCTGATTGGTTCGGTGTTGCTGCTGACGGTACTCGGCACGTTCATTTTCATGAGGCTTGGCGATATTAACCTGCAGCGGGTGTCGTTAGGTGCGTTGATTATTGCATTAGGTATGCTGGTCGACAATGCCATTGTGATTGCCGACGGCATCATGGTGGGCATGCGTCGGGGGCAGAGCAAACTTCAAGCCGCTACGCAGGTAGTTAAGCAAAACCAATGGCCGCTGTTAGGAGCGACCGTCATTGGTATTATCGCCTTTGCACCAATTGGCCTCTCTTCTGACGCCACGGGTGAGTTTGCGGGCAGCTTGTTTTGGGTCTTGCTTATTTCTTTATTGCTCAGTTGGGTAACGGCATTAACGCTGATCCCGTTTTTAGCCGACCGACTCTATTCCGAAAAAGACATTGGCGATGAGAACGACGATGCCTTTAAGCACCCACTCTATGTAAAGTATCGAAGTGCGTTGCGTTTTTGTTTAACGCATCGCGCAGCCAGCATGTCGGCAATGGTCATTATGCTGGTACTGGCGGTGGTGGGTTTCGGGCAGGTAAAACAAGCCTTTTTTCCACCTTCCACAACGCCACTGTTTTATGTGGACTTATGGTATCCACAAGGGACTGACATTCGCCACACCGAGCAGGACTCAAAACGTCTGGAAGATTATCTGCTGGATAAGCAAGAGGTGGTTTCCGTGGCAACGACCGTCGGTCAGGGCGCCCCGCGTTTTACGTTGACTTATTTGGTTGAAAAAAGCTACGAAAGCTATGCGCAATTGCTGATTCGCGTGAAAGACAAGGAGTCTATGTCAGCGCTCATGGCGGATATTCGGCAACGCATTAAAAACGCTCACCCGGACGTTGAAGACAAATTAATTCGGGTCGAGATAGGTCCGGCAACGCCAGCTAAAATTGAGGCACGTTTTTCAGGACCAGACATTCAGGTGTTACGTCAGTTGAGCGAGAAAGCACAAGCGGTAATGAGGGACGATGCAGGTGCGGTCAATATTCGCTCTGATTGGCGGCAGCGAACCAAGTTATTACAGCCTCAGTATGACGAAGCGGCAGGACGACGAGCAGGTGTCACTAAAGAAGATGTGAACAACGTATTGCTCGGTAATTTCGTTGGTCAGCAAATAGGTATTTATCGTGATGGTACGGACCTGCTGCCGATTGTAAAACGGGCCCCGGCGGCTGAACGCGTTGACTTGAATAACTGGCAGGAGCTGCAAATATACAGCCCCGTGTTGGATCGCTTTATACCGTTGGCGCAAGTCGTTCGAAGTATTGAAACGACATGGGAAGATCCCCTCATAATGAGACGTGACCGTAAACGAACACTGACGGTGATGGCCGATCACGACATTTTGAGTAATGAAACCGCGGCTCAGGTGTTCGAACGAGTTCGGCCCAAAATAGCAGCGATTGAATTACCTTTGGGTTACGAATTGAGCTGGGGTGGTGAGCACGAAGCCTCAAGCAAAGCACAAAAGGCCTTGTTCGGGGCGTTACCGTTAGGCTTTCTGGTCATGTTTATTATTACCGTGCTGCTGTTTAACAGCATTCGACACGCCGCTGTTCTATGGACGACAGTACCGCTGTCGATAATTGGTGTGACGGTTGGTCTGTTGCTGCTGAATAAGTCCTTTGGGTTTATGGCGCTGTTAGGCTTTTTAAGCTTGTCTGGTATGCTGATTAAAAATGGCGTGGTGTTACTTGAGCAGGTCAACGTTGAGCTCGAAACCGGTAAGTCGCGAGTCGAAGCGCTAGTTGAGGCCGCTGTAAGCCGTGTAAGGCCGGTCGGCATGGCGGCGGCAACCACCATACTGGGCATGCTGCCACTGCTGTTTGATGACTTCTTTGCCAGCATGGCGACGGTCATCATGTTTGGTCTCGGGTTTGCGACAGTACTGACGCTGTTCGTCGTGCCCGTTATGTACGCGATTGTTCAAAAAGTGGAGCGTCCTCAATGAGGGCGCAACCACGGCATCCATTCACCTTGTTTATACCCTGAATTATCTGATTTATAGTCCTCTCGCATGGGAATTTCAGCGTAAAATCCGTATAATACGCCGCACTAGTGAACCGTCTTGAATTCATGCAAGCAAATGAGAGGTAATACGAGTGCTTAAAGAGTATCGTCAGCACGTGGAAGAGCGTGCCGCAGAGGGCATCCCTCCGAAGCCATTAAACGCCGAACAAGTAGCCGATCTTGTTGAACTACTGAAGAATCCACCCGCAGGTGAAGAAGACTTCTTAGTCGAGCTATTGTCTGAGCGTGTACCACCAGGTGTTGATGAAGCGGCTTATGTAAAAGCTGGCTTTTTAAGTGCACTGGTAAAAGGCGAAATACAAAGCCCGGTTATCAGCAAAGAAGACGCTGTTAAATTGCTGGGCAATATGCACGGTGGTTACAACATCGAAACGTTGGTTGCTCTGTTAGACGACGCTGAACTGGGTCGCTTAGCCGCCGAAGAATTAAAACACACCATTTTGATGTTCGACGCTTTCCATGACGTCGAAGAAAAAATGAAAGCCGGCAACGAACTGGCCAAAGAAGTGGTTGAGTCATGGGCTGAAGGTGAGTGGTTCACCAGCCGTGATAAAATGGCAGGCCAGATTAAAGCGACCGTCTTTAAAGTGACTGGCGAAACCAATACTGACGACTTGTCTCCAGCGCCAGATGCGTGGTCACGTCCTGATATCCCGCTGCACGCTAAAGCCATGTACAAAATGCCGCGCGAAGGCATTACAGATGCCGGCAAGCAAATTGAAGAGCTGAAAGAAAAAGGTCACCCGGTTGCTTTCGTCGGTGACGTCGTAGGTACCGGTTCTTCACGTAAATCAGCAACCAACTCGGTTCTTTGGAACATCGGTGAAGACATGCCGGGTACGCCGAACAAGCGTGCGGGCGGTATCTGTATTGGCGGCAAAGTCGCTCCTATCTTCTTCAACACCATGAAAGACGCCGGTGCGTTGGTATTTGAAGCCGACGTCGAAAAAATGAATATGGGTGATGTCATTACTATTTACCCATACGAAGGCAAAATTGAAAACGAAGCGGGCGACGTTATCGCTGAGTACGACTATGCGTCACGCGTTATTCTTGACGAAGTGCGTGCTGGTGGCCGTATCAACCTGATCATTGGTCGTGGCTTAACCGCTAAGGCGCGCGAATCACTGGGCCTTGGTCACAGCGACTTATTCCTGACCCCGGAACAGCCGGCTTCAAGCGACAAAGGCTTCAGCCTGGCACAAAAATTGGTTGGCAAAGCGTGTGGCATGGACGGTGTTCGCCCGGGCACATACGTTGAGCCGAAGATGACGACCGTAGGCTCGCAGGATACCACCGGTCCAATGACTCGTGACGAGTTGAAAGACCTGGCTTGTCTTGGCTTTAACGCTGACTTGGTGATGCAGTCTTTCTGTCACACGTCAGCCTATCCGAAGCCAGTCGATGTTGAAACTCAGCATACACTGCCAGACTTCATCATGAACCGTGGCGGCGTTTCGTTGCGCCCGAACGACGGTATCATCCACAGCTGGCTGAACCGTATGTTGTTGCCGGATACCGTCGGTACTGGTGGTGACTCGCATACACGTTTCCCGCTGGGTATTTCGTTCCCGGCAGGCTCTGGTTTGGTTGCCTTCGCAGCGGCGACCGGTGTTATGCCGCTGGATATGCCAGAGTCAGTATTGGTGCGTTTTAAAGGTAAAATGCAGCCAGGTATTACCCTACGTGACCTGGTTCACGCAATTCCTGCGTTTGCCATTAAAGACGGTCTGTTGACTGTCGAGAAACGTGGCAAGAAAAACGCGTTCTCAGGTCGCATCCTGGAAATCGAAGGTCTTGAGCACTTAACCGTAGAGCAAGCGTTCGAATTGTCTGACGCCTCGGCAGAACGTTCTGCAGCGGGTTGTACCATCAACTTGTCAGAAGATTCAGTCAGTGAATACCTGCGCTCTAACATCACTATGCTGCGTTGGATGATCAACGAAGGCTACGGCGATGCGCGTACGCTTGAGCGTCGTGCTCGTAAGATGGAGGAGTGGTTAGAGAACCCATCACTGACGCGTGCCGATAAAGATGCAGAATACGCAGAAGTTATCGAAATTGACTTGGACGAAATCAAAGAGCCAATCGTTTGTTGCCCGAACGATCCTGACGACGCTAAGTTCTTAAGCGAAGTTGCCGGCGACAAAGTGGACGAAGTATTCATTGGTTCGTGCATGACCAACATTGGTCACTTCCGTGCGGCAGGTAAACTGTTAGAGAAGAACTCTGATCCGCTGAACACGCGTTTGTGGATTGCACCACCAACGAAGATGGACAAAGCACAGCTGGAAACTGAAGGCTATTACGATATTTATTCGCGTAACGGCGTTCGCACCGAAATGCCGGGCTGTTCACTGTGTATGGGTAACCAGGCTCGTGTAGAAGCGGGGGCAACCGTACTGTCAACGTCGACTCGTAACTTCCCGAACCGCTTAGGTGACGGCGCGAACGTTTATCTGACGTCTGCAGAGCTGGCCGCTGTTGGTGCTATTGTAGGCCGCCTGCCAACGCCTGAAGAGTACCTCGAGTACGCACAGGACATTAATTCGATGGCTGGCGAAGTTTATAAATACCTGAACTTTGACCAAATGGATGCTTTCCGCGACGCAGAAAAAGCGGCCAAGGAAAACATCATCCCAACCATCAACGTGGCTTAATGCTTGGGAATGAAAACATAATGGCCAGTAACCGGAAGACGCCTGCGAGTACATCCCTGTAAGGCTTGGCTGGCGCCATCCATGGCGCCAGACACTTCCGGTTACCGACCATAATGTTGTTTCCATTCCCTGCTTAAAGTCTCCAAAACCGCTTCGGCGGTTTTTTTGTGCCCAGTTTTAGGTGGTTTCTTAATGGGCTATAGTTAGGTTGGTTGTTCAGGCAGGAGTTAATTATGCAGATAAAAACTATCCATCATATTAAGCAAAACACAGCATCACTAAATGTCGAAGAAGCTATCGGCACACTTAAGTTAATGAACCTAGCTGAGCGGGATATCCGAAACCAGAACTTGCTGTCTCTTAGTGAGGCAAAAGAAAGGTTAGCGCGTGCGTAAGAAAGGGGCAGGTTCTTCACTTGTGAGCGTTATGAGTGTTGAGTACTTCTGTGGCGGAGTGTCGAAGGCCATGGAAGGCCTTCGTCAAGCCCTCATGGATGAGCTCGTAGCGTCTCCGTCACAGAAGTACTCAATGCGCAAGCGAAATAAGTGAATAACCTGGCCCTACCTGATAGCGGGGGTTCTGTTCTATTTCTGCTCAGCAATCCAGTTGTTGATGTGTTGCTCGAGTACTTTCAGTGGCACGCTGCCGTTTTCCAGTACTGCATCGTGGAACTCACGAATGTCGAACTTATCACCTAACTGCTGCTCTGCCTCAGCGCGCAAACGCTTAATGGTTAACTCACCCAATTTGTATGAAAGCGCTTGCGCAGGCCAGGTAATGTAACGGTCAATTTCGGTTTTGACGTTATGCAACGACAACGCTGTGTTGTTGGCCATAAAGTCCATTGCCCGCTCACGGCTCCAGCCTTTAGCATGCATGCCCGTATCAACAACTAAGCGTGCGGCACGCCACATTTCATAGCTTAAACGACCAAAGTTACTGTAAGGGTCTTCATAGAAACCGGCTTCCAGGCCTAAGTATTCAGAGTACAAACCCCAGCCTTCACCAAACGCGGAAATATAAGTCTGCTGACGGTACTCAGGTAAGTCTTCTAACTCTCCTGCAATGGCGTTTTGCAAATGGTGACCCGGTACTGCTTCGTGCAACGTCAGCGCTTCCATCTGGTATAGCGGACGACGGTCTAATGCATAAGTGTTTACCCAATAAAAGCCAGCGCGGTCATCGCGGTTACTGCCTGAGTAACGGCCTGTGGTGTACTTCGGCGCAATCTCTTCCGGAACCGGCGCAATGCCATACGGTTTACGCGGTAAGGTTTTGAACAGCTTAGGTAACTGTCCATCCATCTTCTTCGCTATCCAAGCCGCATAGTGCAATAATTCTTCTGCAGTTTCAGGATAAAACTGGTCGTCCGTACGTAAAAACTCGACAAACTCGTCAAAGTCTCCGTCGAAACCACTGGCTTCAATAGCCTCCAGCATTTCACCGCGAATACGCGCTACTTCCTGCAGGCCTATTTCATGAATCTCGTCAGCGGTCATATCCAGTGTGGTGTAATGTTTAATACGGTTTTGGTAAAACGCTTCACCATTAGGCAGTTCACTGGCACCAACGCTTTCGCGTGCATTGGGTAAGTATTCGGTGACCATAAACGTAAAATAGTCGTCGTATGCTGGCATAACCTGCTCGTCAATGGCGGTCACGGCGTCGGCTTTTAATGCTTCCCACTCAGCGTCGTCGACAAAGCCGGGCTGCTGTGCGAATGGCGAAAAGTAAACGCTTTCTTTGGCGTCCTGAACAATATAAGCCAAAATACTCTCTTCGAAACCGGCCATAGCCGCAGCTGGTTGTGTGTAGCCTTCCTCAATCGCTTTTCTTAGCCAATGGGTTTGTTGCGCCATGTAGCGCGGAATGCTGCGTAACTTTGAAATATAGTGTTGATAATCCTCAACTGAGTTAAAAGGCGTGTATGACGGCATAAACGCCAGTGAACTATGGAAGCTGCCTTCGGCGGTTAGCGGCATGTAATGCGCATTAAAGCGGTATTCGTCGACACGGTTTTTTAGCGAATAGCGAATCATCGCGTGGTTAATTTTATCTTCGTCGCTTAACTGACTCACGTTAATGGCGTCCAGTTGTTCCAGCCACTTTGATTGTTTCTCGTATCGAGCCTTAAGCGCTTCCGGAGACATATCGGTCAGTTCGGTATCGCTGGATTCATTCATACCTTCCCAGATGCTGTCTGCCAACTGATGAAATTGCTCAGCAACGCTCTGTTGTGCAACGTTTTGTTGGGTCGGTTGCTGTGACGTTGTTGTCGCGCAGGCGGTTAACCCTAATAAACTTCCAATAAGAATCAGATTACGCATGATTTTTCCTTGCGGTGTCATAACGAATACAGGCATTCTATAATGCCTTTTGCATGAGTTAATGTAAAAAACAATGCAGTGAACTCACAATAATAATAGTTAAACGGGAGAAAAGGGTGGATAAAGCGCAATCAGGGATATACGCCGAGCCAAATTTGCACGGCTTAACCTTGTTTTGTCATGTCATGAGTGACGATGTTGAGAGCTTACGCCGCAAGTTGTCGCGGTTTCCTTCTATTGTCCAGGACCTCGATGCCCGTTTCTCGGAAGCCATGCTGACGGGATTTGTCGGTATAGGGGCGGAATATTGGGACATACTGTATCCGCATAAACGACCGTTACACTTACAGACGTTTCCTGAGCTCAGTGATGCCGACCGTGAAGCACCGCGGCAACCATTCGATCTTATTATCCATATTCGATGTGACCGCTTTGACGCCAATTATCTCGCTGGCAGAACCATTATGGAATGGTTTGGTTATGACATTGAGGTGGCAGAGCAAATCCGCTCTTTTCGTTATTTAGACGGGCGTGACCTGCTGGGCTTTATTGATGCGCCGGATAACCCAAGGGGTATGCGTAAACGTCAGGCCGCGCTTATTAATACAAACGACGATAGCGACTTTGTTGATGGCAGTTATTTGTTTGTCCAGAAAATTCGTTATGACCTGCGCCGATGGGATTATTTAGGCCCTGAAAAACAAGAGCAGATCATGGGGCGGGAAAAAGTCTCCGGTGAACGGTTGCCGGAGGCAATGATTGATGGCGTTACCCACGCCGCTAAAGCGAAGTTGATGGACAAGAAAGAGCAGCCAATACCTTTGTTGCGGCAGAACATGCCCTGGGGAGACTTACGTGAACAAGGGTTATTGGGTATGTATTTTTCTCACGCGCCAAAGAGTGTGGTCGAGTGGCTGAAGACTCGTTACTACGCCGATGAACAAGGGCAGTATGATCCGGTGCTGGATTACTCTCAGGCGGTGTTAAATTCAAGTTTCTTTGTGCCGTCGATACGGTTTTTATCTGAAAACCGTGAGTTACCGAGCACTCAAGAAGACGGCAGTACAGACTGATTCGCAAACAGTTCTTTGACTTTTTGCAGCGTGAAGTCAATATCCTGTACTTTCACCGGTGCGATAAAAATAGTGTCGTCGCCGGCAATGGTTCCCAGTACGCCTTCTTTTTTACCAACCGAGTCGAGTAAACGAGCAATGAGTTGAGCGGCGCCGGGACTGGTGCGAATAATGACCATCACATCATTATGCTGAATATCCAGTACAAGTTGGCTTAATGGTGCTTTAGTAGAGGGCACTGCTAAATCGGGCGGCAGACAGTAAACCATTTCCTGCTTGGCGTTACGGGTTCGGACGGCGCCGTACTTGCTCAGCATGCGCGACACTTTCGACTGGCTAATACTCTCAAAGCCTTGCTCTTTCAGTACGTTAACTATCTCGCCTTGTGAGCCGTAACGTTCTTCACGCAGTAACGTTTTGAAGGCGTCAATTAATTGATCTTTCACCATTATCGTGCCGCTTCCTGACTGTCATTTTATGCTATAATGCGACCAGTTTACTGCATTCTGTGACGCTATTCGAGCTTTGTTATAAAAGGCGGGTCAGTTGTATTTAACAGCGTATTCAAGTACAGTTTTGCACCAAATTCTGCATGTTTATGCAGTTCTAATCGACAAACAAAACGGAGTCTGAGATGAAAGTAGCCGTATTAGGTGCGGCCGGTGGTATCGGCCAGGCATTGTCATTACTTTTGAAAACACAACTTCCAGCAGGTTCAGAGTTATCTTTGTATGACGTTGCGCCAGTAGTTCCGGGTGTAGCGGTTGACTTAAGTCATATCCCTACCGACGTGAAAGTCACAGGCTTCGGTAAAGACGACTTAGCATCAGCGCTGGTTGGCAGCGACATCGTATTAATTCCTGCCGGCGTACCACGTAAGCCAGGTATGGATCGTTCTGACCTGTTCAACATGAACGCAGGCATCGTTAAAAACTTAGTACAAGGTGTTGCCGACAACTGTCCTGACGCTTGTGTTGGTATCATTACCAACCCGGTAAACACCACGGTTCCTATTGCTGCTGAAGTCCTGAAAAAAGCAGGCTGCTACGACAAGCGTAAGCTGTTCGGTGTCACTACTCTGGATGTTATCCGTTCAGAAGCGTTTGTTGGTGAGCTGCGTGGTCTGAATCCGGAAAACGTAAACGTACCGGTTATTGGTGGTCACAGCGGTACAACGATTCTGCCATTGCTGTCTCAGGTTGAAGGCGTTGAGTTTACCGAGCAAGAAATCAAAGACTTAACTCACCGTATCCAGAACGCAGGCACGGAAGTTGTTGAAGCAAAAGCCGGCGGCGGTTCAGCAACCCTGTCTATGGGCCAGGCTGCAGCGCGCTTTGCTCTGTCATTGCTGAAAGGCCTGCAAGGTCAGGATACTATTGAATGCACTTACGTAGAAGGCCCAGGCGATAACGCTAAGTTCTTCGCACAGCCAGTACGCTTAGGCAAAAACGGCGCTGAAGAAATTCTGTCTTACGGTAAGCTAAGTGCTTTCGAACAAAAATGCATGGACGACATGCTCGACGGCCTGAAAGGCGATATCCAAAAAGGCATCGACTTCGCCAGCTAAGCTTTCAGCTATCCGCTTCTGAAAATATTGGGGCAGGCCAGCATTGGCTGGCCATTGCAGGTTATCTTCCGAAAGACGCCTGCAAGTACGTCCCTGTAAGGCTTGAGCAGCGCCATCCTTGGCGCTGCACACTTTCTCCAGATAAACCTGCAATGGCGTATCGCCAATACTGACCCACCCTAATATTTCCAAGCTATTAGCTGAAAGTTATCTCAGCACTTTCTCCAGATAATCCTGCAACGGCTTCACGCCAAGACTGACCCACCCCAATATTTCCAAACTACATGCTGAAGAGTGCTTCTCAGGCTCAATGTTTAAATATTTCAACTGAAACAGAGTGTTGGTTGTGAGTTATCAGGCTACGGAAATAGTTGATGGGGCAGGCTGCTGGATTGCGAGCGTTACGAGTGTTGAAGGTTTTCATGGCGGAGTGTCGAAGGCCATGGATACTTATTAGAAATGCCCAAAGCGGGAAGGGTTCTGTTTCGGAGGTGTGTAGCGCCATGGATGGCGCTACCCAAGCTCTACAGGGATGTATTCACGGGCGTCGTCCGAAACAGAACCCGATCCCCCCAAAGCATTTCTTACGCCACTCGGTCGACTGCCAGATGGGTTAGAGCGAGTAAAGCTTGTTTATAGTCGGAGTCGGGGAGTTCGCTTAGGGATTCGCGCGCTTGTTCGGCGGCTTTTAATGCTTTGTCGCGGGTGTACTGTAAAGCACCCGTTCGCTCCATAGCGGTTAGTACGGTTTGTAAGTGCTCACGTCCGTCACCTTGCTCAATCGCTTCACGAATCAGCTTTTGCTCGGTTTCGTTGCCGTGCCACATGGCGTATAGCAACGGCAGCGTTGGTTTACCTTCGGCTAAGTCATCCCCGGCATTTTTGCCCATTGAATCACTATCGGCAGTGTAATCTAATAGGTCATCGACCAGTTGGAAAGCCGTGCCTAAATAGCGACCGTAGTCCGCTAATTGAGCGGTGAGCTTTTCATTCTGACCCGTAAGTACGCCCGCCAGCTCTGTTGCAGCTTCAAACAGCTTGGCTGTTTTGCCGTAAATAACGTCGAAGTAGCTTGCTTCTGAGGTGTCGGGATCGTTGCAGTTCATTAACTGTAAGACTTCGCCTTCGGAAATAATGTTGGTGGCGTCCGCTAAAATACGCAATATACGCAGAGAGTCTAAGTCGACCATTAGCTGGAAGGCGCGGGTATAGAGAAAGTCACCCACTAGTACGGCGGCTTCGTTACCGAATACAGCGTTTGCAGTTTTGCGTCCGCGACGTAAATCAGACTCATCGACGACATCGTCATGCAGGAGTGTTGCAGTATGAATAAATTCTATAATGGTGGCGAGTTTTTGGTGATCGTTGCCGTCATAGTTCAGTGCACGGGCGGTTAATACGGTCAGCAAAGGGCGCAGGCGTTTACCGCCGCTATTGACGATATAAATACCCAGCTGGTTAATTAAGGCAACGTCGGATTTTAGTTGTTCACCAATAAGCGCATTAACACCTAACATGTCGTCTTTGGCTAATGCGTTAATGGACTGCATATCCATCATAGATATCTGAAATTTACAAAATTTAACGGAAACCAGATGGTACACTAATTCGACGAGCTCGGAAACTCTAAAGGCGGCAAATTAGGACTTGCGATCGTTGGCGGGATTACGTACAATTCGCGCCCTGATTTGAATTTGGATACCCAATAGGGTTGTGGAGAATAATATGTACGCAGTATTCCAAAGTGGCGGTAAGCAGCACCGTGTGTCTGAAGGCCAAATCGTCCGCCTGGAAAAACTGGAAGCAGCTACCGGTGATGTAGTTGAATTCGACCAGGTTTTGATGGTTTCTGACGGCAGCGATGTAAAAATCGGTGCTCCGTTCGTATCCGGTGGCAAAGTGAAAGCAGAAGTGGTTGATCACGGTCGTGGCGATAAAGTTAAAATCGTTAAGTTCCGTCGTCGTAAGCACTCTCGTCGCCAACAAGGCCATCGTCAGTGGTTCACTGAAGTGAAAATCACTGGTATCAATAGCTAATTAAGGAGTAACGACATGGCACATAAAAAGGCTGGTGGTTCTACTAAAAACGGTCGCGATTCAGAGAGTAAACGCTTAGGTGTTAAGCGCTTCGGTGGTGAATCGGTTCTTGCAGGTAACATCCTGGTTCGTCAGCGCGGTACACGTTTCCACGCTGGTAGCAACGTTGGCATCGGTAAAGATCACACGTTGTTCGCGACTTCTGAAGGCAAGGTATCTTTCGAAACGAAAGGTAAGAACAACCGTAAATATGTGAGCGTTATTACTGACTAGTAACCTCGACATAAACTGAAAAGTTTCGGTTCGAAAGCCCTGCCATTACGGCGGGGCTTTTTCTTATGTGCTAGAATTTTGCACAATATTTAATGAGTGATAAGTAGCAGATTGCGATGAAATTCGTTGATGAAGTAGAAATTCGTGTCGACGCCGGCGACGGCGGTAATGGCTGTATCAGTTTTCGCCGCGAAAAATATATACCGAAAGGTGGTCCAGACGGAGGCGACGGCGGTGATGGTGGTGATGTCTACCTGCAAGCCGATGAAAACCTGAATACGCTTATCGACTATCGTTTTGAACGTTTCCATAAAGCGGAACGTGGTCAAAACGGTATGGGTAAGAATTGCACCGGTAAACGAGGCAGTGACATTACGTTGACGGTTCCTCCGGGAACTCGTGCGACTGATATTGATACCGGCGAAGTCATTGGCGATTTGACCAAACATGGACAAAAACTGCGGGTTGCTAAAGGCGGCTTTCATGGCTTGGGAAACACCCGTTTTAAAAGCAGTGTGAACCGCGCGCCACGCCAAAAAACAGACGGCACGCCCGGAGAAGTGCGTAACCTGAAACTGGAGTTGATGCTGCTAGCCGACGTTGGTCTGCTAGGTATGCCAAATGCGGGTAAGTCGACATTTATTCGTTCGGTATCTGCGGCAAAACCGAAAGTCGCCGACTATCCGTTTACCACCTTGGTTCCTAACCTGGGTGTTGTAACGCCGGCGCCGGGACAGAGTTTTGTGATAGCTGATATTCCCGGACTTATCGAAGGGGCTGCAGAAGGTGCTGGGTTAGGCATTCGTTTCTTAAAACACCTTGAGCGCTGCCGGCTGCTATTGCACTTAGTTGATTTAGCACCGTTTGATGAAACGGATCCGGCTGAACAGGCTCGTATCATTATTGATGAGTTAGAAAAATACAGCCCGAAGCTGGCAGAAAAGCCACGCTGGCTGGTTATTAATAAAGTTGACTTGGTCTTAGATGAAGAAGTCCAGGAGCAAGTCGATGCATTGGTGAAAGAGTTGAACTGGGACGGTCCTGTGTTCCAGATTGCGGCGTTGGAAGGCAGGGGCTCGCAAGAACTTTGTCGCGAAGTCATGAACTATATTGAAACGTTGCCCGTACCGCATATGGAAGAGCAAGAAGAGGCCGATCCGGTTGAATTTAAGTGGGACAGTTACCACGAAGATGTTATGGATGAACACTTTGATGATGATGAAGACGACGACGACGACGATCATGGCGTCGAAGTCATTTATCAGAAGTAGCCTGACGTTGTTACGTCAGGTCCGATATTGAAACTTAAATCGCGCCTCATGCAATAGCATTAGGCTATACGAAGGTAATTTTGGATGAAAATATCGCTTGTAGTTGCAATGGCAGATAATCGGGTCATAGGAAAGGACAATAAAATGCCGTGGCATTTGCCTGACGAGCTCCAATATTTCAAAAAAATTACCTTGGGTAAGCCAATTGTTATGGGGCGAAATACCTTCGAATCAATTGGTCGGCCATTACCCGGGCGTAAAAATATTGTCCTGAGTAGAACGTCAGAAGCTCGAGAAACCCATGATGGTCAAGTACTTTGGGTTAATGGACCGCAACAAGCGATAGCTGCAGCTGGTCCGGTAGAAGAAGTCATGATCATTGGTGGTGGAAAAATTTATGAAAATTTTTTACCGCTGGCAGACCGCTTATATGTTACTAAAATAGACCTAAATGTTGACGGTGATACTTTCTTTCCTGACTATGAGAAAGTCGCTGACTGGCAAGAGGTAGAGCGGCAAAACTTTGCCGCAGATGGTCGTAATTCCAATGACTTTACTACCCTTATTTTCGATAGGAAACGTTAATAAGACGTTATAATTTCAGTTACTTACATCACTTGTTGCCCATTGCAGAGCGGTTCATATCGTAGTATCATCTTGATGAATTTTTGAACAATCTTGTGATGGGGTTTTAGATGAAAGCGATTGTATTAGGCACCTTGATGGCTGCGGTTGCAGCAACTGGCGCAACTTTTTCAAAAAGCGCAGAAGCGAATGAGCTAGCGTTAAGCCTTTGTACATACGTACAAGGTGATGACACTATGCGTATGCGTAAAAAGTTACGTGACTCACGTGTGCGTGTCCGTGACATCTACTCAGGTATCCAGTGTAACGGTCAAAGTCTATTGCAATTCGCAATGTCAAATGGCTCACAAGACATTGGCGAGTTCATTGTTGGACGCTTATCAGTAGACGAGTTAAAAAGCTCAGGCGATTATGAGTGGGCTCAGTCTAATGGTCATGCAGGGTCGCCTATTGCTGCAGCAATTAAAGAGCGCGCAGGCCTTTAATAGCCAGTTAATTTGAGTATTTAAAAGCCCGCAAGCTAAGTTTGCGGGCTTTTTTACATCTACTAACAATTCTTTCAGTTACTTACCTTTTATTTTTTTCACTTCTCAACGACAATAACTCACTGTGATTCAATTCAATTGGACTGATTATGAAACAGTGGATGCTAGTTTCCCTACCGCTGCTGGTATTGGCTGCCATAAGTGGTAGCGCATACGCTCAACAGCAACACGAAGTGACGGACTCAACCGACAGCGAATGCTATTTGCCGGGAATACAGGAACGACTTGAATGCGGTATTGTTCAGGTGCCTGAAAATTATGAAAAGCCGCAAGGCAGGCAAATTGGCATACATTACGCGGTACTACCGGCTATTCAGGAAGGTGCAAAGCCGGATCCAATGCTTATCTTAGCGGGTGGACCAGGCCAGGCAGCCACTGAGCTGGCGCCGATGATATCCCGCATGTTCGATACCGTTCGTCAAAAGCGTGACATTCTGCTCATTGATCAGCGCGGTACGGGAAAGAGCCATCCTCTTGAATGCGACATAAGCCGTCCTGATGAACTCATAAGAAGTGACGACGAGCAAGAGCTGGCGCAGCTCACCAGCGACTGCCTTAAGCAATACCCAGACACAGACACCACGCAATACCATACGGTCAACGCCGTTAAAGACTTCGAGAAAGTTCGTGAGCATCTGGGCGTTCAGCAAGTAAATTTATATGGAGGCTCTTATGGAACAAGAGTCGGGTTGACTTATTTACGGGAAGCTCCCGAGTCTGTGCGGACCGCAACGTTAGACGCCGTAGCGCCGCCGCAGGTGGTCATTGGCCCGTTCGGGCAGCATGGTGCCCAAGCTTTTGATGCGATGTTACGTAATTGCGAAGAGCAAGTAGCGTGTCACGAAAAATTCCCGACGTTAGAACAAGATTATCACGACGTGATGAATGCTTTAGAAGGACAGGATGTTCTGCTGGATGCACACGACCCGCTTTCCTTTGAACCGATAACGATCAATTTAACACCGGGACGCTTCAGCTCAATTGTTCGCATGGCACTGTATCATCCAAATACGCGTCAGCTTTTACCTTATGCTATTCACTCGGCCGCTCAAAGCAATTACAAAGCCGTATTGGGCTTAATGGGGGGCACTATGTCACAAAGTAGTATTTACCTGGGTTTAATGCTCTCGGTGGTTTGTAGTGAAGATTTGCCTCGCGCAACGGATCAGTTGTTAGCAAAAGACGGCGACAATGACTTTATTGGAGGGCGCACCGGTGACGCCTTTATTGATATGTGCAGCGGTTGGAAGTCGGCTCCCGTGCCTTCTTACTGGTCGGAGCCCGTCGTTAGTGATAAGCCGGTTTTATTGTTGTCGGGTGAACTGGATCCGGTGACACCTCCAGCCTGGGGTGACTTGGCAGCAAAAACGTTACCGAATAGTAAGCACCTGACTGCACCCAACGCCAGTCATACTATTGCCAGTCATACCTGTGCCAATAGGCTCATTGCTGAGTTTATCGAAAAGGCTGATGTGACCGCCATTGATGGCAGTTGCTTACAAAAACAACGCTTGAAACCGTTTGTGCTTAACCAAAATGGAGCGGGGCTGTAGGATGATTAATGTCGATAAACTGAGTAAGACTTTTAAAAGTGTACAGGCGTTAAATTCCCTCAGCTTTCAGGCTAACGATGGTGAAATCACGGGTCTATTGGGGCCAAACGGTGCTGGTAAGACAACGTGCCTCCGTATTATTTATGGCCTGCTTCAGGCAGACCAAGGGAAGGCGGAGATAGAAGGCGTGGATGCTAACGTTAACCCTATGGGGGCCCGTAAGAATTTGGGGATCTTCCCGGATAAATTCGGTCTTTATGAACGCTTGACTGTACGTGAGCAGGTCGCTTACTTCGCGGAGTTGCATGGTTTAACTGGCAATGTTCGAAGAGACGCGGTTGAGCGAGTGATTAAGAAACTTGATATTGAAGAACTCGCAGACCGTCGCACCGGGGGCTTTTCTCAGGGACAACGCATGAAAGTGGCGCTTGCCCAAGCCTTGGTGCATAACCCCAAACACCTTATTTTGGATGAACCAAGCCGTGGCTTAGACGTCATGAGCACACGTATTTTACGCGACGTGCTGCGTGAACAAAGAGCCCAGGGAACTTGCATTTTGTTTTCCAGCCACGTTATGCAGGAAGTGGCTGCGTTGTGTGACCGAGTTGTGGTTATGGCATCTGGGAAAGTGGCTGCTGAGGGTACTCCGGAAGAGCTCTGCCGGATGACAGGAGAGGAACAACTCGAGGACGCTTTCGTAAAAATTATAGGAACGGACGAAGGAATTGCGGCGTAATGAGTGCTTTAACAACCGTATGGAAAAAAGAGTTTCGCGACGCAATACGTGATAAACGATCCGTGTTCGCGGCAATGTCTTACGCTTTCTTTGGGCCAATGCTTATGGCCGTTGCGTTTTTCTTTTTAATTTCACAGTTAACCGACCAGGCGGATGTTGGTATCAACATCGAAGGTAAAGAGCACGCACCGCAGTTGGTCAACTTCTTAAATGAAAATGGTATTGTCGAAAAGCAAGGCGAATGGTCAGAAAATGAAACGCCTATCGTGTTGAGCTTGCCAGCTAACTGGGCGGATAAAATCGCCGCCGCTGAACCGGTTGAAATAGAGCTGAAAGCGGACTGGTCTTCACAAAAACAGCAAACCGACATTAAACGAGTCGAAAAAGCGGTACAGGCCTACAGTAGCCAAATAGCCAGCTACCGGCTTATTCTTCGGGGAATCGACCCTCGCGTTGTACAGCCCATTCAGCTACAAAAACAGGACGCGGCAACTAAAGGCTCTAAGGCTGCATTAATCATGGGCTCCGTTTTAGTGTTTATCATTTTGTCGGTGTTTTGGTCCGGTATGAATGTCGCCATCGATATTAGTGCCGGCGAGCGCGAGCGGAATTCTCTCGAGTTCTTATTAAGCCAGCCTTTAAGTACTTGGGACATTGTGGCGGGTAAGACGTTGACGGCTTCTACTTTTTCGCTGTTTGGTGCGGCTCTGTCGCTGATAATCATCCCTATTATTTTTGCTTATGTGCCACTTCACGAAATAGGCATGAATGTGAATTTTAGTGTGGGCATGATGCTGCTTATGTTCCTGCTGCTCGTACCGCTGGCCGTGTTCGCAACTGCACTGCAATTGTTTGTCTCGTTCCGGGCCAAAAACTTCAAGGAAGCACAAACCTATATCAGCTTTTTGCTGATCATTCCCATGGCCGCTTCTTTCGGAGTCGAGTTTGCAAGGCTTAAAAATCCGATACTCTATTACCTGCCGCTTACCGGACAGCACCAAGCGTTCTTGTCGTTGATTCGCGGTGAGTCAATTAACGTCATGGGCACCGTGGTAAGCGCCATTGCAACCCTGGCTGCCGCATTGCTGCTCATCAAATACATAGCCCGTCTCCTCAAAAGTGAGAAAATAGTCTTCGGCCTATAGGGAGGGGACAGTCAAGCCGCAGGCGTCGCTTGAGAGTTAAGGCCTCTGTGTCGGAGACGCGACGAGCTCATCCGTGAGGGCTTGACGAAGGCCATCCATGGCCTTCGACACTCCGTCACAGAGGCCTTAACTCTCATAACGCTTGCCAGCGACTGGTCTGTCCACTGCGCCTGTAATAAGTAGGTAACTAGAGAGCGCGCACAAAGGTTGTAAGAGGCACTATGGAGGTGTGCAGCGCCAAGGATGGCGCTGCCCAAGCCCTACAGGGATGTATTCACGGGCGTCCTTCATAGTGCCTCTTACAACCTCAGCGCTCTTTAGTTACAGCTAATCAAGCAGGCGACCGTAGTGGTAGTAGAGCCATTGTCCGAGGCGTCGGAATTGGGGAAGGGGAAATGGTTTTAATTGAGACTGGTAGTATGGAAGCTCCGGTAGCGTCTCTCCCATGGCGCTTTCGGCTAAACGCTGCCCGGCTAGTGCGCTAAAACTAACGCCTGCCCCGCAGTAGCCCATGCTGGCGTATATATTGTCATTGAATTTGCCGACGCGCGGATAGTCATCAAGTGATACGCTCACCCAGCCACTCCAGAAGCTGTCCCACCGCGTGATGTCTTTGAGTTGCGGGAAGGTCTGATGTAATGCCTTTAATAAGCGCTTGGCGAACGTCGGGTTTTCAGCATTTTTTCCCTGAATCGCGCCGCGACCGCCGAATAGCAGGCGGTTGTCCGGTAGTAAGCGAAAGTAGTACTTCAGCACCCGTGTATCCATTACCGCGTACTCAGGCGACAAACGAATGCTGTCGACTTGCTCTGGTGACAACGGTGGTGTCGTAATAATGCTCGAGAGAACCGGTAAAGAGCGGCTGGCCAGCTCAGGGAGCAACTGCTGGGACGTATAGCCATTGGAGCAAATTAATAGCTTACGAGCCCGCACGTTGCCTTTAGCTGTTTTTAAATACACACCTTTGTCGCCCAGTGAAACAGCAGATGTTACCGGGCAATGCTCAACGAGTTGCACTCCAGCGCTGGCCGCTCTGCGAGCGGTTGCGGCGGCCAATAGCAGTGGATTAACGGCAAAGCAGTCAGTGAAGCGCAGCGCTGAGTGCGCTTGTGGGCTATTGATCATCTGGCTTAATGCGTCTTTCTCCAGCCATTCAACGGGTTGTTCAAACTGCTTAAGGCTTTGGTATTGCTCGTGTAATGCTTTAATAGCCTCAGGTTTATGGGCAACTTTCAAATAGCCACCACTTTGGCGTTGGCATTGCTCAGGACAGTGTTGAGTGGTTTCTGTTATAAGCTGCAGTGCCGTCAGATGCTCGCCGGCTATTCCTTTTGCCACCGTTTCACCAAAACGCTCTGCCCAGGCAGACAGACCTAAACGCCCCGTACTTTTCATGACAAACCCGGCATTACGAGATGAGCAGCCCCAAGCCAGGTTGTTTGCTTCAAAGACAGCGATGGAGTGACCGTGTTCAGCCAACGTCCGAGCCGCGTTTAAGCCAGTATAACCCGCACCAATAACGGCAAACTCGACGTCCTCCGGCACGTCGTCGACACACTCCGGAAACTCAGCTTGAGTAGACTTCTGCCAATAACTTGTCTCAGGAGCATCATGCGGCCCCGGAGGTGCATTAACCAAAGGATCATACATAATCACCACCTATTAAAGCAGAGAAGGACAGGTAGTGAGCGCTGAGGTTACAAGGACTATTATGGAGGACGCCCGTGAATACATCCTTGTAGGGCTTGGGCAGCGCCCTCCATGGCGATGCACACCTCCATAATAGTCCTATGCAACCGTTAGCGCGCTCACTATCCCAGTCTCAGATAAAAAGCAAATCTAGCCGTTATAGAAGAAGAGGCAAAAGGGACAGACTGTTCACTTGTGAGTGTTACGAGTATTGAAGGCCATGGATGGCCTTCGTCAAGCCCTCATGGATGAGCTCGTCCCGTCTCCGCCACAGAGGCCTTCAATGCTCAAGCGAAGCAAGTGAGTAGCCTGTCCCAACCCCAGTGCAACCAAAGCGCTCGCTATTCGCCGCCTTACGTATCGAACTTCAGCAGCATTTCGCCGGCGTCGCAGTAGCAGGTGCCGTCGCACACTGGGCAATAGTAGCCGTCTTCGACGGAAGCCTGATACCAACGCTTACCGTGTTGTTTTATCATTTCACCACCGCAGCGTGTGAAATATTCGTACGCGCTGTTTTGCGGGCTTTGCATCCAAATATGCGCTAGACCGCCTTGGCAGCCAAGCTCTTTAGCGCTGTCGATACTGCGTTGCAATAAGGTTTTGCCAATGCCTAAGCCGCGTGCTTTTTCTGAAACCGCCGCACACTTAAAATAGCACAGCTTGTCTGCAGGAAATGGCCACTCAGATGGCGTACAGAAGCTATCAATGGGCCATTGGCCGGACGCTAGCGTCAGTCGAACACCGAGCATTTCACCGTCTTTTATTGCCAACCAGTTAAGTTGAACATTACCGGCAGTGCCTGCTGATAAATAATGCTGGAAACTCTCTGGTGTTAAGTAGTTGTCACCATGAACTTCGTTGGCTAGATCAATAACGGCCGCCTCATCGGCAGCCGTTATTTGACGATATATCACGTCGCTCATTAGTAACGATACTCGTCAGTTTTAAATGGACCTTCAACATTAACATGGATGTAATTGGCTTGCTCTGGCGTCAACTGAGTCATGACACCACCGAAGCCTTGCACCATATAACGTGCCACTTCTTCGTCCAGTTGTTTCGGCAGAACTTCAACTCGAAGATATTCTTCCTGCTGCTTAATTTCCATGTCAGCGAACTTCTGCTCAAACAAGTGAATTTGAGCCAGTACTTGGTTGGCAAATGAGCCATCCATAATGCGACTTGGGTGACCAGTTGCGTTACCTAAATTCACCAAACGACCTTCGGCTAACAAAATCAGGTAGTCGTTATCATCGTCTGAACGATAAATTTTATGTACCTGCGGCTTAATTTCTTCCCAGCGCCAGTTCTTGCGCATAAAGGCTGTGTCAATTTCGTTATCGAAGTGACCAATGTTGCAAACCAGAGCCGTAGGCTTAAGCGCTGCCAGCATATAACGGTCGCATACATCCATATTACCGGTGGTGGTCACAATAAGGTCGGTATTACCCAGCAAGTCTTTATTAATGTTTTCGCCGTTGCCTTTGTTTTTACCGTCAATATAAGGCGAAACCACTTCGAATCCGTCCATACAAGCTTGCATAGCACAGATTGGGTCAATCTCACTGATTTTAACAATCATGCCTTCCTGACGGAGGCTGGCGGCAGAACCTTTACCCACATCGCCATAGCCAACAACCAGCGCTTTTTTACCCGACAACAAGTGGTCAGTCGAGCGCTTAATGGCGTCATTCAGGGAGTGGCGGCAACCGTATTTGTTGTCATTTTTTGACTTAGTGACGGCGTCGTTCACGTTAATAGCCGGAACCTTCAATGTGCCTTTTTCCAGCATATCCAGCAGGCGGTGAACACCCGTGGTGGTTTCTTCGGTAATGCCATGAATCTTCTCAAGCATTTGCGGGAACTCGTCGTGGATCATCAGCGTCAAGTCGCCGCCGTCGTCCAGAATCATGTTCGCATCCCAAAGTTCGCCGTCTTTATGACAGGTTTGCTTCAGACACCACTCGTATTCTTCTTCTGTTTCACCTTTCCAGGCGAAAACCGGAACGCCAGCGGCAGCCATAGCGGCAGCTGCGTGGTCCTGAGTCGAGAAAATATTGCACGAAGACCAACGCACTTCTGCGCCCAGCTCAAGCAATGTCTCAATTAACACCGCCGTCTGAATCGTCATGTGAATACAGCCGATAATACGCGCGCCCGCCAAAGGTTTGCTGGCTGCATATTTACGACGAATAGTCATTAATGCCGGCATTTCCGACTCAGCGATAGCAATTTCTTTGCGGCCCCATTCGGCGAGGCTAATGTCAGCGACTTTATAGTCTTGCGAATTTTCTACACTCATAACGACTCTCTTTTCAGTAATTTTCGTGAATTCTATGCGGTTTCAGCGTTCATAACGCGTTCAATCAACTGCTGCTGGCGTGCTTTATCTAAGCGTGCGCCAAATTCAGTGACCAGCTCGGCCGCCGCATGGCTTGCTAAACGGCCAGCGTTCTCTAATGACATACCTTGAGTCAACCCGTACAGCATAGCACCTGCAAACATATCGCCGGCACCATTGGTATCAATGGCTTTAACAGGCACACCGGGTATATGAACCTGACGCTCCTTATTGGCAATAATGGCGCCGTCTTTGCCCAGTGTTATAGCGACGGTGTCAGCTTTCTCTAATAATACGCTCAATGCTGCTTGAGGATCTTCTTTACCCGTCAGTAATTCCGCTTCTTCGCGATTACAGAACATTAAATCGACGCCGCCGTCCAGAATCTCGTCAATGCCGTCTCGGAAAAACTTAACCATGGCCGGATCTGAGCAGGTCATGACCAGTTTGGTATTGTTTTCACGGGCGACTTTTTTCGCATGCTGAATAGCGCCACGGGCGATATCGGAGGTAATCAGATACCCTTCAATATACAAGTAGTTGGCGGCAGCAATCGCGTGATCATCGATTTCTGTCGTCGACAGGTCCGCTGTAATCCCTAAATGCGTGCGCATGGTGCGCTCTGCGTCGGGAGTGACCATCACCAGGCAGCGTCCAGTAATACCCGGGTTTTGCTGGTTTTTAAGGCTGGTTTCAATGCCGACGTCTTCTAAGTCTTGACGATAGAACAGGCCCGCTTCGTCGTCTGCGACCTTGCAGCAGTAGTAGGCGTTACCGCCAAACTGGGCAAAAGCAACCAGTGAATTAGCGGCTGAGCCACCACCGCACTGCTTTTTTAATTCGCCAAGTTCGGAAAGTTCGGCTATGAGAGTATTTTGAGCGTCTTCGTCAATTAACTCCATCATGCCTTTTTTAAGGTTGTGTTTTTGCAGGAAGTCGTCAGTGACTTCAAATTCCTGATCCACCAGCGCGTTGCCAATGCCGATTACATCAATGGTTTTCATAGTTTCAAATGGTTGCCTTATTAGGGCGCGTAGTATACCCGATGAGTCTGTCAGGGTCGATAAATGAACAGCGTAAAAAGTCCAATTAACAGACAAGCAATAATGAAACCTTGCCATAGCCTTTGCCAGTGGGCGGCGTAAGGCAATAACAACTCCGCCGGCCGGCCGCCAAAACGCTGTCGGCTAATACGAATGCCGGCCGCTTGTATAGGGCCGCCCAGAGTGACCTTATGGCAATAACTGAAGCTTTGCAGCCAACTGAGTACGATGGTCGGGAATACCGGGTTACGCTTTAATGGCTCAAGCTTCGGGGTGTTTCGGCGGAATAAACCAACCGCACGTGCAAACACAGAAAGAAAAAATGACGGTAAAAAGTGTGTAATAGCGTATAGCCAAGCCGTAGCCTGACCGAAATTACGGTAGCGGGCTTGAGCGATGGGCCACACTTCCTTGAGTTCAGCGACAACACGCACCCCCAGGGCGGCTAAGGGGCCTCCTACGCACCAGAATAGCAGTGGTGCAAAACGGCTTTCTAACAGACTGGTCGCCCGCAACTCTATGATGGTTTTCGCTATGCCGTGCTCGCTGAGTAAGTCGCAATCGCGCCAGGTTACCCGGCTTAACCATGAGCGTGCGGCGTTTTTACGGCTTTTTGCTAAATGTTGTTCGGCGAGTTGCGTCGCTTGTCGAGTGCTTTGTTGGCGCAGGCTTACTAACAGAATCAGCCAACCAATGGCCAGGGAGACTTCGGCACCTGCAAAAACGATGGCGGCGGGGAGAAGCACTAATAGCAGCATCGTCAACAATCCCAGAAACCCTGCTATTTTCTGCTGACCGGAAGGACGGCCTTGTTTGTTCACTTTGCCGCTCATGTAGGCGGCCATTAGCCGCAGCACGGCAAAAGGATGCCATTGTTCCGGCCACGGAAACCAGCGCTCTGCCAGCAATGCCAGCAGAGCGAGGCCAAAAGGGGAAAACAGTAACTCTTTAAACAGTTCAGCGGTCATGCCGCTATATTGCCATGGCAAGGCTTACGCGGCAATCGGCTGGCTGTTCTTGTCCTTGTTATTAGGTACGG
This sequence comes from Idiomarina piscisalsi, assembly GCF_002211765.1. NCBI lineage: Bacteria > Pseudomonadati > Pseudomonadota > Gammaproteobacteria > Alteromonadales > Idiomarinaceae > Idiomarina > Idiomarina piscisalsi. The sequence continues at coordinate 2,131,245 of NZ_CP022133.1, read as the reverse complement.
CAGCGCGAACGTGCTCAGCCTGACGAATTTTCCCGTGAATATAGTCATGCAACTCGGCCACACGGTAACCCGGTTTTGCCTTAAAGCGCAGGAAAGGAAGCCCTGCTGCGGCGAGTGTGTTTTTCAAAAATAGGTTACGCTTCTGTTGTTGCAGCGATGACTGGTTAGGCTCAAGCTCAATAGCAACTTTAACTTGCATGGTATCGATATCGCACAACACGTAGTCCAGAATACGCTGACTGGCTTTTTGCTGGGCGTCTTTTCGCGCAGAAGACGAAAGCCCTGAACGCACTGTTACGATATCGCTCAGACGGACTTTAGTGAAAATGCGGAACTCATTGCCCACCGACTTCTCAAGCAGTGTTAAAAACTGATCTTCCTGAGCCGTACACAAGGACACATCTTTTAGTTTGTAAGGGTAGGGGACGTAGTTCTCGGACATGCGACTGGCAATAACAGCGACCGCAATAAGAACCACAACAAACAACAACAGGATAATTTCCATTTTCACACCTCATCAGAAAATTGACGCTCTCTGAGGTATGAAGCAAAAGCTGTGCCACAAAATATGACACAGCTTTATTTTTTAGGCTTTATAACCGCCCGGTACACCTTTCGTGGTGACACTGACGGCATCGTGCGCGTGCAGGGACTCGTAGTGATTGACTCGCAACCAAAAGTCGCGGAAATTTTGCATTTGGTTAAGCTTATGCTGTAAGCGACGTGACGCATCTTCACAGAACATCAAATTCTGACCGTTTAAGCGTGCAAATTCTTGTTCGTCTTCCCGTTTCACCGCGGCCTGAACGGGCGTTTTTAATGCATCCTCTACCGCGTCGATAAGCTCAACAATTGGGAAGTCGGTGACATTCTCACTCAGCTTAACTTTGACTTCTGCGACTGAACGCTGGCTGTGTGGAGTTGCCACAATACCTTCGGTAGAACCAAGCCATTCGTGCATCGTAGCGGCGTCTACGGTTTCTTGACCGGCAAACTTTTCACTAAAGGCGTCCTGTATTAACTGACGCGCAAGTGCCGCTGAACAGGGGCAAGTGGATGAATAAGGAACATCGACAGAAAGCTCAAGATTCAGCGTGCCAGCATCGTAGCGGCCAGTTAGGCTGACTGGATACGCTTTCCAGCCCTGCTTCTTGCTGATTAACGATTTACGACGCAGGTGATAGTCGAAATCAAACTTAATAAACGCTTGATTGCTGATGTCTTTGTGACTTTCGATAAAGTCATTCAATAATTGTTTTAGAGATTCGTGACTGAGCTCACCGTTGGTTGATAACTCATCCAACAGTAAATAAAGACGCGACATGTGAATGCCTTTGGTCTTTGGGTCTTTCAAGTTAACAAAAGCTTCCACCTTCGCTGCTACAGGGCGTTCAGACGCACCGGCCGCTGCCACCATCAATGGAACTTCAATATTGCTCATGCCAACCCAATCCAGGGTTCCCTCTGTCTGGGCCTGTGTTTGGTTGGCTACGTCGGGCATAACTGTTGGCATTCGTTGTGAACTCCAAAAATTTCGTGAATATTGTCAGGGCCGAGTTGATCTTTATCAATTAGGCTCAGTCTTAAAGTCGGGCATTATAGCGCAGAATTCCATCGGGTGACACCGATTGCCCTAATCGATTCTCCCTGACAAACAAGCCGGGGAGTTGACTAAAACAGTAATTACGCCGAGGATAGAGTTTTGGATTGACGGAGTAAGAAAATGTCAGAAAAATCGGTCATTGATACCGAATTATTGCAGCAGTACGTTGACTCATTGGGTGTGGACGGCTTAAAAACGACGTTAGCTACTTTTGATGGGGTGATTCAAGAGTACGCTAAGCTGATTCATACGGCAGCCAAAGAGCGCAAAGAAGACGAGCTTCGCAAACAAGCGCATAAAGTGAAAGGTGCGTGCAGCTCTGTTGGCTTATCTCAGCTTGCAGAAATGATGAAACGAGTTGAAAAGGAAAAATGGGAGTGGCCGCAAGTAGAACGTTGGCTGATAGAGTGGGCCGACGCGGTTATTCCGCATCGGCAACAAATTGATGCTTGGTTAGCTACCCATCACTGAGCTTGCTGATCAACTTCACCAATGAACCGGTAACCTTCACCATGGATGGTGGTTATTAGGTTTGGCGTTTCAGGGTGAGACTCGAAGTGACGACGAATACGACGAATAGCGACGTCGACGGTACGGTCATTTGGACGTAACTCACGATCCAACATGCGTTTTACCAAAGTTTCACGATCTAAAATCCGACCCGGATGCGTTAAAAACAACTCTAACGCGCGGTATTCACTTTTCGGAAGACGGAACATTTGGTTGTCAGGCGAATAAAGACAACGGCTGTCACTGTTTAAACGCCAACCGTGGAAGCGAAATTCAACGCTATTATTTTCTACCGGATTACTTGAGCGAGACGCTTCAATACGACGGCATAGGTTACGAACGCGAATAGTTAACTCTTTCGGGTTGTAAGGCTTGATGAGGTAGTCATCAGCACCTAGCTCAAGGGCAAGCAGGCGATCATCTTCACTGTCACGGCCGGTCAGAAAAATGAGACCAATGTTGTCTCTTTCACGCAGTGACTCAGCAAGCTCTAAACCATTTTTACCCGGTAAGTTAACGTCCATAATCACAACATCGACGCGCTCCTGGCGCATGATGTTTTCCATCTGCAGTCCGTCCGCCGCGTCAAATACTTCATAGCCTTCCTGTTGGAATAAACGAGTTAGCGTCTGGCGGGTAACGACTTCATCTTCAACAATCAGTATTCTGGCATTCATAAGCGTTGATTTTCCCGGAAAGTTCGTCGCTTGACGTGAAAGTTAGCGTCAAATTATAAAAGTTATGACGTTACATTATGACTTTTGTTTCAAATTTTTCAAGCATTGCTGAGCACGGTCACTGGAAAGCGGATAATAAATTCAACACCGTTATTTTCCTCACTGAAAAAGTGAATGTTGCCGCCCAGAACCTGGGTAACCAAGTTGTAAACCAGGTGCAAACCTAAACCACTGCCACCGGAACCCCGCTTGGTTGTCACAAAAGGATCAAATATTTTGCGACTAATATCAGCGTCAACGCCGTGACCGTTGTCGGTGTATATAATTTCAAGTTCGTTATCATTGACCAATTGAAAACGGATATCGATTTGCCCCTTTTCGCGTCCCTCAAACGCATGAACCATTGAGTTAATAATCAGGTTCATGAGTATTTGGTTAAGAGGTCCTGCTTTCGCCCGAACCTGGATATCGCCCTCGCAATGAACGTTTATAGGGAAGTGCTCCGGATTTAAGCGGCGCGGTTTCACTGACATGAGTACATCGTTCATAAAGCTGTTGATTTCAATGTCACGATCCACTTCCGATGACTGGTCTACCGCCACCTGTTTGAAACTGGTCACTAAGTCAGCGGCTCTGTTCAGATTGCGGTAAATAATCTGCAAGTTCTCGTCACAATCTTTTAAGAAACGCTCGAACTCATTGGTTGAAATTCGTTTAGCGTCAAACTTCTCCTGCATAACAGCAAGCTTGTCCTGCAATAGCGTTGAGGCGGTGACGGACAGCCCAATAGGTGTGTTCACCTCATGTGCGATACCGGCAACCATATCACCTAGCGAGGCCATTTTTTCAGACTCGACAAGTTGTCCCTGGTATTGGTGCAACTGTTCCAATGTTTTCAGGAGTTCGCTATTGGATTCTTTCAATGCTTGAGTGCGCTGTGTGACTTGCTGCTCCAGTTGAGTATTTAACTGGCTCGCTTCTTCTTCCGCGCGGCGTTGTCGGGTAATGTGCTGTTGGACTCGATCCAGCATGGTGTTGAAGGCTTGCGCCATGGTGTCGAACTCAGCAAGTTGCGACGACGGTAAGCGCAGCGAGTAGTTTTTATCTCGTGCCACCTGCGATACAACGTCAACCACGGAGTCAAGCGGTTGTACTATCGCCTTACGTAATCGCAACGTCGCCAGCCAGCAAGCCAGCAGCGTGACAAGTGCCACCACAACAGCAACGGCTATTGAGCGCCACATGAATAACCTGACCTGCTCAAGTGAGCCTCTGAGGTAAACATAGCCAATGACGTCGCCATCGAGAGTCACGGGCTGGGACACTTCAATGTTTGCATCGTTTATTGTCGGCGATGTTAAGCGCTCTAGCTTGGAGAAGCGTGCCGGAATAGGGGCTAAACCTTGCTTATTATAACTGGAGAAAAAGGTTAGCTGGCCACTGGCTTCGTCCATTTTATAAACATGGATATGCTCAATAAACGGGGTGTTTTGAAAGGTGCCAAGACGCTGCTTTTCGGAGACGGTATCGTCAAAAACGATGGTTCTGGCGGCATTGCTGGCGATGATCCGCGTATAAGACAATGCCTGCTCCTGCAAAGACTTTTCGAACTGTCCAACTTGGCTGACAATATTTATGGTAAAGCCAATAAGCAGCGCAAAACTGGTGACTAATAGCACCAGATAAATGAGTATGCGCTTCAGTGAAATCGTATGCATTCAGTTAACAGCTCAACTTAATTCTTATTTATGTTTATTTATGTTAGCAAATCGTTAACAAAAGAGTAATCATCTAAACGATAAAACGCTGATTTTATCGACAAGCCGCTTTGTAGACACGATAACGACCGTCATCCGCTAAAACGTCGCAATGTCCAAAACCTTCCTCAATCACCTCAGCCCACGGTAAAAACCGATTCGCAACGATATATAACGTCCCGCTTTTGTTCAAATGTTTGCGAGCACTACTCAAAAATTTACGAGCAATGGCATAGTCAGTGTTTTGGCCTGTGTGAAATGGCGGGTTACTGACAATAGTGTCAAACACCTCTAAATTATCAGGTAAGCCGTCGGCTAAGCGTAAATCAACCTCAATACCCTGCTGAGCAAACGTCATTGTGCTGGCAGCTATCGCCATTGGGTTAACATCACAGGCGGTTAACTGCTCGGCGGATTGGCGCAACGCACTGGTTATCACACCGGCGCCGCAGGCAAAATCTAATACGTGGCCCAGTGGTTTTTCGCTCAGGGTGTTCAGTAGCAATAGGGTGGCAGGGTCAATATGAGTTTGACTGAATACGCCTGGTAATGTGGTGAAACTCTCGCTATGCCCATTTAACTCATAATGGACGTGGGTTGCGTAATCGGTTAACGGAGGTGGATCTCCAGCGTTGTTAATATGTGCAGCGCTAAATAATTGGCAATGATTTCCTGACGCGGTTTTACGCGGTTTTGAAAAGCTCTCAGGCAACTTTTTCGCCAGTGACTGAACGCCTGAACGCTTTTCCCCAACTAACCATAAGGTAGCGCCTTTAGGTAAGGCACTGAGTTGTTCAAGGATATAGTGATTTAGAGCTTTCTCTTTAGCAACAACCAGCATGACTTGTGTGTACTGGTTCATATCAGGCGCTGTCGCCTGGCAATAAACGCCCCTGCCTTTCGCTTGCCATTGACTGGCGATACCGGCGTGAAAGCTCCAGGCCTCAGTATTGTCTATGTCAGCCAAGCTATCGTCGAGTGGATTAATAACCAATAAAGGTGAGTCCCGCCAGGGCTGTTCGTTTTGACGCTCTAGTAAAGAAAAAATAGCAGATGACATTATAGTGAATCGTTACAGTAGACTGTCTACGCGCAGTTGTTTGTCTTCAAGTAGGAACATTGTACCATTGCGATGCTCTTTAATGCGCAGGCTTTTTTCTTTAAAAATAAAGAGTATGCCCGGGAACACTTCACGGCTGACCATAGTGCGCAATGTCGGGTGCGTTTCAAACGCTTCTAAAACGGAATCAATGCTAATACGAGTCGTCGTAATTCGGGACTTTATTTTTTTGAGTTCACCGTAGAGTTTTTGCTGGTACTGCACCCGTTTGGCTTCGTCCTCAAGTGATTTACAACGTTCTAAACCTTGCTGCAGCGTTTTGGCGCGAGCAATCAGTTTAGCAAGAGAGCTACGTAAGTGATTGAGATGAGCGACTGCCTGTGGATCGTGGGGTGGTAATGACCAGTAAATACGAGTTTTGGTTCCGGCAGGAGCCCCCAGTTGACCGCAATAGATGTGATCACTGGTTTCAATGGTGCCACCAATGAGTTTGCCCCTGGCGGCTTTACCTTCCCCGCCAATTGCTAAAGGACCTTTTGTAACGACATGGCAATGCGTGAGCTGTTTATTGGTATGCACACCATTTTTCGCATCAAAAAACGAATACTGAGCATAAGCGCACCAAACCGAACCACCCGCGACTAATTTAGTGGATACCTCAGGTATCCAGTCGTCCGCATCTTCATCATGCTCGCCGGTTTCCGACGTATTTAATAAGCGTCCAATACAGCCTTTCTGAACGGTAATATTGCCATCAGCGTAGAGCTCGGCAGAATCGACATAGCCACCGACGGTAATATCACCGGTACACGTCACTTTCATGCCTTCACTGACATTACCCGTTACGATGACGCTGCCTTTAAACTTGACGTGCCCTGTTGAAACATCAACGTTATTAAGCTGCATAACGTCATCAACTTGCACACTGTTACCATTAAAACTGGGCAAACCGGTACGGTCAGCGATAATAACATTGGGGTCATCATCACTTATTTTCGTGCCCTCACCGGGGGCAAAGTCACGATCTTCCCCATCCATTGCCTCGAGTTCTTGCCCAAACACGGTGAAACCCGGTCGGCCTTTACTCAATGGTATTTTCTGCAGCAGCGGCTGGCCGGGGTCGACCGTCACTTGAGCGCCTAAGTCGCGCATATCAGCGGTACCGTCTTCTCGAAGCTGGGGGCGCAACACGCGCTGTCGAGCGTCATCGACCAATGGTTTAAAGCGTGCATTGCTGCCGTTGATAGGGTGTTTGCCTTTGGCAACAGTGACAGACATTTCGGCCCCGGGAGGCGCTTCGTTTGTGTGTTCGACTAACGCTTCAATACCCTTACGCTGAATGCCTGAGGTAATGTCTTTCTCGCGTAGCGCAGAGATGATCATTTCCTGCGTTAATGCTTTGCCGCCATACCCGACAATACCGCTGGCAGTGACTTTCATGTCGTCATCGCTGACTTGTAGCTTCAGGTCAGCATCAAAAATTTCCGCAATGATGACTTGAAAATGGATGCTTTTGTTGCTGTCTTTGGAGAAATGCTGCGCATACTTTGTCGCAGTTTGAGTCAGCATTTGGGGATCTAACAGTTTGGCAGCCGAAAACTCAGACGCCTGCCAGGCTTTCTGTAATGCTTCTGCTTTAACGTCTGAAGGCGATGTACCTGCATCAATCATGATGTACACATCGCGTTCAGAAACCCGGAAACTGACCGGACTGGACATTGTGCGCCTATTTTCTAACTGTTGTTATAATTTTATCGGCCAATATTAACGAATTCTGATGAGTTTTTGTATTGTTTTTAGTCAGTCGAAGAGTTTTCGTTACAATAGTGTTGGACTTTTTGATTCACTTCAAAAAGAAAGTAGTTAACTTGTCTAACCTCTTGCCGCTTTTCAGTTTCCGACAATTGGGGCCATTTCTTGAATAGTTGTCCAACAAACTCGCTGAACTCATAAGCACCAACGGTAGCGGTTAAACTTTTCAAGGTATGCAGTTTAATTTTAGCTTCCTCGTCGTCAGCAAGTAGGGAATTTTCGTCTAATAAAGGTGAAAACTCCTCTAAATAACAGCGAAGGACTTCACAATAGAGCGGCTGCACATCATCACAGTGGTGAAGCCCTTGCTCAAAGCTGACGCTTGACAGATTGGTTGTCATAACGGCTTATTCTCGTAGACTTCGGTGAATGAATCCACACTCTCTGTGGCTTCGGATATGACGTCTTTGTCAAACTGCGCCACATTGAACAATGCCTCTCCCTCGTTCGCAACCGGAATGTTGCTGCAACCGATAATAATCCCCGAACGGGTGATTCAATAGGATCGTCGGCACCACCATGCGGATTAACACTCAGCGCCAATATTTGGCCTTTCTGAATGGTTTGCCCTAACTCTACTTTGGGTAATATCAAACCGTCACGTTCGGCACGGACCCATGTTGAGCGGTGCGATATTACCGCGGTAATTCGGCGACCTTTACGACGACCTTTCAGCATTTTCAGGTGCTTCATGACGTTTTGGACGCCAATAACGCCGGCACTTATTGACGCTTCGTCAAAGCGCAATGCTTCGCCGGCCTCGTAAAGAATGAGTGGAATGCCCAATTCCGTCGCCAGAGCTCTTAGCGATCCGTCACGCTCCTTGGAGTGCAAAATAACGGGCGTGCTAAAGGCCTTAGCCATGGCTAACGATTTGTCGTTATCAACGTCTGCTCGTATTTGCGGCAAATTGCTACGATGAATAGCACCGGTATGCAAATCGATAATATGAGTAGATTTTTTCACCAACTCTTCACTGAAGAGAAAGGCCATTCTGCTGCCTAAAGCGCCACGCTCCGACCCCGGAAAGCAGCGGTTTAAGTCACGGCGATCAGGCAAATACCGAGACTGTTGAATAAAGCCAAATAGGTTCACGATAGGCACAACAATCAAGGTGCCTGAGAGGTTGCGAGCGTCAATTTCGTTAATTAAACGGCGACAGACTTCGATACCATTGAGCTCGTCACCGTGAATAGCGGCAGAAACCAGCAGCACCGGACCGGGCTTGGTGCCATGGAATACATCGATACGTAAATCCAATGGCGCGTCGTTATAAAGCCGAACCGCCGGCAACGTAATGTGTTGGTGTGAGCCAGGTTCAATCGACTGCCCGGCAAGCTCAAACCGCTGCATGTCAGCCTTTTCCTTTCGTACGTGTTTTATGCGCTTTGGCGTTTTTTTCTAAGAACGTAATAATTTGTGCTGCAACGTCTTTTTCTGTTGCCTGCTCAATACCTTCAAGGCCCGGTGATGAGTTCACTTCCATAATCAGTGGTCCGTGGTTTGAACGTAAGATATCCACACCAGCCACATTTAACCCCATGGTTTTTGCTGCTTTAACGGCCGTTGCACGCTCGGCGGGGGTCAGTTTGACCAACGACGCGCTTCCACCACGATGAAGGTTTGAACGAAACTCTCCAGGTTTGGCCTGGCGCTTCATTGCGGCAATGACTTTATCACCAATCACAAAACAACGAATGTCAGCGCCACCGGCTTCCTTAATGTATTCCTGCACCATAATATTCGACTGCAAGCCCATGAATGCTTCAATAACGCTTTCGGCCGCCTGGCGAGTTTCAGCCAGCACCACGCCAATGCCTTGAGTACCTTCGAGTAACTTAATGACCAATGGCGCACCGCCAACCATTTCAATAAGGTCAGGAATATCCTGTGGTTGACTCGCAAAGCCTGTTGTTGGCAAACCAATGCCTTTGCGCGATAGCAGTTGTAATGAACGTAACTTGTCGCGGCTACGTGAAATAGCGACTGACTCATTTAATGGATACGTACCCATCATCTCAAACTGACGCAAAACGGCAGTGCCATAGAAAGTGACCGAAGCACCAATACGCGGAATAACGCAGTCGTAATGTGGCAGTTCTTTACCATGTTTGTGAATGGACGACTCACGAGCATTAATGTTCATGTAGCAGCTCAGTGGATTAAGTACGTCAACTTCGTGACCGCGAGCACGCGCCGCTTCAATCAATCGGCGAGTCGAATACAGCGAAGAGTTTCGCGATAAAATCGCTATTCTCATTTTACATCTCCAAGTAAGTGAGAGGCGTCAGGGTTCACCAGGAAATGCCCACGCATGGCCTGACGTCCCAATAACATTCTGAATTTCATCGTGTCTCTGTTAGTTAAGGTCAGTTCGACCTCCTGGTCAAATGAACCTAGCACGAGACGAGTTTTTATGACATAGCGGGTTTCAGTGTGCCCACCAGAATCAGTAACGTCTCGTTTATCGTGAACTTTCGCTTCACAGACGTGCTCTTCCAGCGAGTCCTGCTTAGGGTGAACAAAGATACGCAGCCACTCTTCGTCTTTTTTCATAAAAGGTTCGAGCTGAAAAGCGTGCAAACACGACGTTTTTGCGCCAGTATCGACTTTCATGTGAATGTTACTAATACCGAGTTCGGGGAGGTGTCCCCATTCTCTCCAACCAATTGTTATCATTGTGCTACCTTGTAATAAATGCTGAGTGCTTAATACAGTATTTTTCAAAAAAGGCAATTTTTTTAGTGATCATTTGAAAGAATTTTTTCGTTTGAAGGTGATGAAAAAGTAAGCAAGGAAATTTTATGTCTGCATGTCCAGGATGCGATTGCCGAACGCCACTAAACTTCGGTATTAAAATGGCTTTTCAACCCATCGTTGATGCCAGCCAGAAAAATGTATTTGCCTACGAAGCGCTCGTGCGCGGAGAAAATGGCGAGGGGGCCGGAGAAGTTTTAGGGCGAGTCACGGAAGAGACCAAATATACCTTTGATCAAAGCTGTCGGATGAAAGCTATAGAGACAGCGTCGAGAATTGAGCTGCCGACCAAGCTCAGCATTAACTTTATGCCAAATGCGATTTATGAGCCGGAAACGTGTTTGGCTAAAACCTTGTCCACTGCGCGCAAGACAGGGTTCGATAAAAACAACATCATTTTTGAAGTGACTGAGCAGGAAAAAGTCGTTAGTCAGGACTTTTTGGTGGATGTGTTTAAGGCTTACCGTAAAGAGGGTTTTTTAACGGCTATTGATGACTTTGGTGCCGGGTACTCCGGATTAAATTTATTGTCAGATTTTCAGCCCGATATCATTAAAATTGATATGAAGCTGATTCGCGACATTGATACCAATAAAGTGAATCAGGTGTTGGTGCGCGGTATTTTGGATATTGCCGAGCAGCTTGGTATTCGGGTTATCGCTGAAGGCATAGAAACCGAAAGAGAATTAAAGTATCTGCAGGACGCCGGTGTATCGCTGATGCAAGGCTACTTCTTTCAGAAACCTATGCTAGAAGCCATACAGCCGGTTGTGTTTCGTTAACGACATAGCCTGATGCTATTGCATCAGGTGCGATCTTAACGGCTCGCCTGTAAACGCTGAAGGTGAGCCTTAAATTCATAAATGTCACGGTCTAAAGCATTAGCACTTACATAGAGATCGTAACCCAACAGCTCGCGCATTTGCTCCATTCGCCGACCAAAAACACCAATCAGACCTTTGTATACATTGCCATTAGGTGATGTGTAGCTGTCCGGTATGTCGAAATAGGGCGTATAGTCTTCTCTGTCTGGCGCCTGGTGACGCAATGCCATCGTCAGAAGCTGGCGCTGCTCAAACAATAATGCTGACGCTAATCGTGGCGATATCTCGTCCAGAACCTCTTCTACGTTATGCAGCCTAAACCCTAAAAATGGCGCATCTTCCAGTTCGAGTACACGATTCACTCTGGGAACATCAAAGCGAATGATGTTTTCCCAACGAATGTGCCACTCTCCGCGGCGATGCAGGTACTGAATACCTTCTGGGGTAATCACCAATGAGATTGGGGGCTCTATGAGCTTACCAATCCCAAGCAGCATGAAGATACCAGAGGCTGCGCCGAGTACCACGGAAACACCAATGGGAATATCTTCCCGAATCAAATGCAAAAACACCAGTAGCGCGAGTATAAATAGCGCAATTCCGCAAAAACTGATCGCGTTACGTCTTGCTTGTGGGCTTACCGTAAATTGCATCGCGTTCCTTTATCGCTACAAAGAGGTTTCTGTAGCCTGACGTTATTTACGTCAGGTGAGGTTTTGAATTCATAGGCTAATCATGGTTCACCATCGTACCTGATGCAATAGCGTCGGGCTACAAAAGGTTGTATCAGGCAAAAACACGCTGGAGAATTTGGCGGGTAAAGTCCTTTTTCAGATAAAAACCACGGGGGCGGACTTTTATTATTGTGCCTTCGGGACCAATAGCGTCGGTCAGAACAGACCCATCGGCTGCTTTCGGTCGTATTTGCATAACGTCGCCCTGGCGCGCGGTAATACTCTCCACTTGGCCTAGGGCAATGCGATCCATGTGCTCTTCCCAGTCTGCACGAAGTAAGCGTTCTTCTTCCTTGTTCGGCGCCCAAAGAAATGCGCTGCCAACGACTCGATCAGGAACCGGTACGTCTCGACGGCCATCGATAGGCAGCCAGAGTACATGCTGAAGTTTGTTTCTCACGTTCGATGTAGGCCACTGCACGCCCTCAATACTCGTTAGCGGGGCGCTGCAAACAAAGGTAGTTTCCAATGGCTCTCCTTCGGGCGTTACCGGCAGTGTTTTTAGCTCAACGCCTAACTCGGGAAAGTCCTGAGTCGGCTTAGAGCCGGCGGTCGCACCAAGATGCAGCTCCAGCAGCTGGCCAACCCAACCTTTGTCGCGGCGTAGGTTTTTTGGAGCGGTTAACCCTACTTGCTCGGCGAGTTCTGAAAAGCGTTTTCCTGCCAGTGCAGCGGCGCGCTCGAACAATTCGTCAATGGAGGTGGGTCGAGAAGGCTTGTCTGTCATGTCGTAAATCTGCGCAAATCCAAAATGAGTATTTGCCCGAAACCGGGCTTTATGGAAGAATCCACTGTAACAGAGAATAATTGAGGATGCTCGCGTGATAGATGCTGAAGGATTCCGACCCAACGTAGGAATCGTCATCTGTAACGGGCATGGGCAGGTATTTTGGGCTCGTCGAATTAACCAGCAGAGCTGGCAGTTTCCACAAGGAGGCATTCACGACGGCGAGACGCCTGAGCAGGCAATGTACCGAGAACTTTATGAAGAAGTCGGTTTAAAACCTGAGCAGGTCGAAATTCTGTACACCAGCCGTCACTGGTTGCGTTATCGGTTGCCGAAACGACTGATTCGACGTGAACAACGGCCCATGTGTGTTGGACAAAAACAAAAGTGGTTTTTACTGCGCCTGAAATGTCGAGAGGAAGACGTCGATGTTTTGCATTCAGGTCATCCGGAGTTCGATGGCTGGCGTTGGGTAAGCTATTGGTACCCGGTGAGACAGGTCGTTTCTTTTAAGCGTGACGTCTACCGTCGGGTCATGAAAGAATTTGCCTCGCATGCTATGCCATTTCGTTCGTCTGGAGGGCGTCACCACCGACGTAGAAGATAATGATGTTAGTCACACTGCAAAGAATTGTTGAAGGCGTGAATAAGGCGCCTGACTTTAACATGGCACTCAATACCATGGTCGGTCAGGTACGCGAAGCGCTAGAAACAGACAGTTGCAGTGTGTTTATCGCTGATAACGATCAACGGCAGTTTGTGATGGCCGCCAGCGATGGCTTACGGACAGAGGACGGTTCGGCTATCCGCGTCGATTTTGGTGAAGGTATCATCAGTCTCGCTGCACAGCGGGAAGAGCCTTTGAATATTGCTGATGCCAGTCAGCACCCCGCCAATAAGAAATTGGTCGACACCAACGAAAACATCTATCGTGGCCTGTTGGCGGCACCGATTATCCACCGCAGAAAAGTATTGGGTATTGTCGTGGTTCACCAAAGTGTTGCGCGCCAGTTTACCCGCGAAGAAGAGGCGTTCATTGTTACTCTGGCGGCGCAGTTGGCGGTGGTTATTGCTCACGCTGATGCCAAAGGTCTCTTGGCCAGCGACCACTCGCCATGGATTCATAGCCTTCGAGGACTTCCGGGCTCTCCCGGTGTCGCGGTTGGTGATGCTTACGTATCTCGACCGGAAGCTAGGCTGGATGAGGTCACCCCTAAGCGCTCTGATAAACCGGTTCATGAAATTCGTAAGTTTCGTCAGGCCGTTGCGCGTACTCGAGCTGATTTAAAAGAGTTATCAAGGCGCATGGCGGGTCAGGTGCCCGATGACACACTCGCTATTTTCGACGTGTATCAAGGGATGCTCGATGCCGCGAGTTTAGGTGACGCTGTCGAGAATATGATCAAAGAAGGCTGGCGTGCGCAAACCGCATTAAAATACGTGGTGGAGCAGTTTGTTTCCCAGTTTGAAGCGCTGGAGGATTCGTATTTAAAAGAGCGCGCAACCGATGTTCGGGATATTGGCCAGCGTGTGCTTATGCACTTGCAAAATCGTCAGCGCAAACGTGAGCGACTACCTGACAGTTTTATCCTGGTGGCAGACGAAGTAACGGCATCTATGCTGGCTGAGCTTCCACAAGATCACATTGACGGTATCATTTCACTTAACGGCTCCAGTAACTCTCATGCGGCCATCATGGCTCGCAGCATGGGTATTCCGGCCGTGTTGGGTATTGATGATATCGATTTGCACTTTTTCTCCGGCCGTCAACTGGCCGTCGATGGCTACACCGGTGAAGTGTATATTGACCCACCGCCACAAGTTCTCAGCCAGTTTCATCAGTTGGCGGAAGAGGAGCAAGAGCTCAAAGATATTGTCTCTGAGCACAGCCACTTGCCGGCTGAAACTCAGGACGGCCAGCGGGTGAGCCTGCACTTGAATCTTGGTTTAGACGTCGCTCACGACTATCTACAAACGTTGAATATTGACGGGGTGGGGCTGTACCGTTCAGAGATTCCGTTCATGATGCGCGACCAGCTTCCGACAGAAGACGAACAAACGGAGATGTATCAGGAAGTACTTGAGCAATTTCCCGACCGACCTGTCGTGATGCGAACGTTAGATGTCGGCGGTGACAAGCCTCTACCTTATTTTCCTCTACAGGAAGACAACCCTTTTCTGGGCTGGCGCGGTATTCGCTTAACGCTCGACCATCCTGAAATTTTTCTGATACAAATTCGTGCCATGTTAAGGGCGAGTATCGGCAAGAGTAATTTGCGAATTTTACTGCCGATGATAACCAGCACCAGTGAAGTCGATGAAGCATCACGGCTGATTAAGCAGGCCTACTTCGAGGTCGCGGAAGAGCAAGGCTGTGAGGTTGGTGTGAATTTATTTCAGCCACAGCTGGGTGTGATGATTGAAGTGCCGGCGGCGATTTACCAGTTGCCGGCAATGGCCAGCAAAGTCGACTTTTTCTCAGTTGGCAGCAATGACTTAACACAATATTTATTGGCGGTTGACCGAAATAACCGCCGTGTGGCGAATTTATATGACGCTTATCATCCCGCGGTATTGGCAAGCTTAGATGAAATAGCCCGACGCTGCGAAGACTTGGGCAAACCCGTCAGTGTTTGTGGCGAATTAGCCGGTGATCCTGGCGGTGCTTTACTTTTGGTTGCGATGGGCTACCGGCAGCTCAGCATGAACAGCTACAACGTGGACAGAGTACGGTGGATTCTTCGCAACGTGCGCTCAAGTACGCTTAACGTGATGTTGGCAAAAGCGTTGCAAGCGCGTAATCCAGAGCAGATACGCGGTATGATAGCGGATAAAATGGAGAGCATGGGGCTTGGCGGCTTTGTGCGGGCAGGGAAGTAATCATGTTATTAAGCACCTGGCTTTTGTGTTTGGGCGGCGGAACGGTTGCAGGCTTGCTGGCCGGTATGCTCGGTATTGGTGGTGGCTTGGTTATTGTACCACTGCTTATTTACTTGTTGCCGATAATCGGCGTGCCACCTGAGTTAGTTGTACCCTCTGCCATTGCGACCAGTTTGGCGACCGTTTGCATGACAACGGCGAGTGCATCGCGCTCTCATGCGAAACACGGTTTAATGGAAAAGTTTTGGTTAATACGGGTACTGCCGGGGTTGTCGATAGGGGCGATGACCGGTGCATACCTCGTTACCGTCATTGATCCCGACTGGCTGAAACGTATTTTCTCCATCGTGTTAATTGCTTTGGCGGCTCGCATGGTTATGCCTCAAAAAACCGGCGAGCCTATGACGTCGGTATCCAAGCGGTTAGTGGCTCTGGGAAGCTATATTATTGGTACCATATCGGGGTTGGTTGGTATTGGTGGCGGTGCGCTGACTGTGCCGTTTCTAACAAAAATGCGACTGCCAGTGCGCCAGGCTATCGCAATATCGTCGCTCGGTAGCTTTATTATTGGCTGCAGTTCCGTCGTTATGTTTATCGCGAATGGCTGGCTGTCTGGTAAAGCCACCGGCGCTTTCGGGTTAATACACATACCCGCTTGGATAGGCATTTCAGTTGCGTCAGTTTTAATGGCGCCGCTAGGAGCCAAGCTGGCTCATAAATTACCGGTTAAGCAGTTGCAACGCGTGTTTGCGGCCTTTTTAATTATTGTCGCCGTGCAACTCATTTTTAAATAGAACAAGGGAGTGTCCGCAGTGCCTTCGAACGAATACTGGCAGTTTCCAGCGATAGACCCGGTGGCTTTTAGCATCGGTCCAATTGATGTGCATTGGTATGGAATCAGTTATCTTGTTGCGTTCGCCTTTGCTTATTTTTGGGGTGTCCGCCAGACCAAAACAAACGAAAACTGGAACAAAGAACAGTTCAGCGACTTATTGTTCTGGTGCTTTATTGGCGTCTTTGTCGGTGGTCGCGTTGGCTACACCTTGTTCTATCACTTCGACTACTTTTTAGCTGACCCGCTCTATATATTCTATGTCCATGAAGGCGGCATGTCGTTTCACGGGGGGTTACTCGGCGTGATTACGGCTATGTACCTTTATTCGAAAAAGAAAAAGCGCGATTTCCTGCAAGTGGGGGATTTTGTGGCACCGCTAGTGCCTATGGGCTTATTTTTCGGGCGTATCGGTAATTTTATTAATGGCGAGCTCTGGGGCCGTGCGGCAGAAGTGCCCTGGGCAATGTACTTCCCCAGCGGCGGACCGGTAGCGCGTCATCCGTCGCAGCTATACGAAGCGCTGTTGGAAGGTTTGCTGTTGTTTTTAGTTATCTTATGGTTCCAACGTAAACCTCGCGGCACCGGCGCAGTAAGTGGATTATTCCTGCTGGGCTACGGTATTGCTCGCTTTATTGTCGAATTCTTCCGCGAGCCAGACGCGCATTTAGGTTTATTGTCACTCGGAATGTCCATGGGGCAATGGCTGACCCTGCCAATGATTATTTTAGGTGTTCTTCTGATGGTTCGTGCACAGAAACAATCACCTAAGGGTTGATGGATGTAGTCTGATGCGAGATGTAGCCTGACGTTTACGTCAGGTGAGGTAGAGCAGTTACCAGCAAAAATTTACTATTTCCACATGCTTGCCGTAGGTAATATCGCATCTGATGCAATAGCATCAGGCTACAGCATCAGGTACGATAGAAAACATTACGCACAACAAAATTCACATAAAAAATGAAACAATATTTAGAGCTGTGCCAACGCATTGTCGACGAAGGTTTTTGGGTTAAAAACGAACGTACAGGCATTAATTGCCTAACGGTTATAAACGCCGACTTAGAGTACGATGTAGCCAACAACCAATTCCCGCTCATTACCACTCGCAAAAGTTATTATAAGTCAGCCATTGCTGAGCTTTTAGGGTATTTACGCGGCTACGACAATGCGGCCCAGTTTCGTGATATTGGCTGCAAAACTTGGGATGCCAATGCCAATGAAAACCAGGCTTGGCTGAACAACCCGAACCGCAAAGGCGAAGATGACATGGGCCGGGTTTATGGAGTACAGGGTCGCTCTTGGCAAAAGCCTGACGGAAGCCATTTAGATCAGCTGAAAAAAGTAGTTAATAACCTGTCAAAAGGCATTGATGACCGCGGCGAAATAGTGACCTTCTATAACCCCGGCGAATTTGAATTGGGGTGTTTGCGGCCTTGTATGCATACTCACACCTTTTCGTTGTTAGGTGACACACTTTATCTAACCTCGTATCAGCGTAGTTGCGATGTACCCTTGGGGCTTAATTTCAATCAAATTCAGTGCTTCGTTCTGTTAGCTCTGGTCGCACAAATTACCGGACACAAACCGGGTAAGGCCTACCATAAGATAGTGAACGCTCACATTTACGAAAACCAGTTAGAGTTAATGCGTGATGTTCAACTAAAACGTGAGCCTTTCCCTTCACCTCAGTTGCACATTAACCCTGAGATAAAGTCGTTAGAAGACATTGAAACCTGGGTCAGTAAAGACGATTTCACCGTCAGCGGTTATCAGTGCCATGAACCCATTAAATACCCATTTGCTGTGTAGCCTGACATTCATGTCTGGCGAAATGCCATTCCTGACGTAATAACGTCAGGCTACGGTTGGCGTAGCCTGATGCCATTGCATCAGGTGAGATATCGTCGTAAGTGATATGCCGTGCGGCACCAATGGCATCAGGCTACTGCCTAAGCTAGAATAGGGGTATTCGATAACGGGCGGGAATCTCAATCTATGACGCTAAAAGTCACGCTGTGCGATGACTCGAAAATGGCGCGGAAACAGCTGTTACGCACGCTGCCAGACGACTGGGATGCTGAGGTACACCAGGCGGAACACGGTGAGCAAGCGCTTACTTGTGTGCGTGAAGGGCGTGCTGAAATCCTGTTTCTGGATTTGAACATGCCGGTAAAAGACGGCTACGAAACGCTGCAGGCCATTAAAGAAGAGCACCTGGAAACCTTGGTCATTGTGGTGTCGGGCGACATACAGCCCGAGGCGCAAAAGCGTGTGCAGGCGTTGGGTGCCATGGCTTTTGTGAAAAAGCCAATGAAAGCCGAAGACGTACAAACTCTGCTGCAGCAGTTCGGTCTTTACCAACCTGCCGGCGGGCAATTGAAAGTTGCCGACCAGCAAACTCAGGCACCTGCTAACCCGCTGGATGTTTATCGTGAGGTTTCAAACGTAGCTATGGGGCAAGCGGGTGATCATTTAGCCCGGGTACTGGACACGTTCATTGAACTACCCGTGCCTAATGTTAACTTCATTGCGCCTTCTGAACTGCACATGGCTATCGAGTCTATCGACGCTAAGCAGCAAGTCGCGGCCGTCAGTCAGGGGTTTTCCGGCAGCGGTATTTTAGGTGAGGCTCTAACGCTTTTTAATGAAGCGGCTATTGACGACATTGGTCAGTTGTTAGGCGCAAAGCTCGGTGAAAGTGGCTCGGTAAAGCAGCAGCGTATTGAATCATTAATGGACGTGGCGTCTATTTTATCGTCTGCCTGTTTAAACGGGTTAGGTCAGCAGTTGCATGTCGAATTTGCGGCGTCGCAGCCGGTGTTATTGGGCGAAAACCAGTCCATGCAGGAGTTACTAAAACACGGTGAAAAACGCTGGCAGAAAATTCTCGCTATAGAAATAGGCTATCAACTGCCTGAGCATAAGCTGGCATTTGACCTTTTATTGTTGTTCCCGGCTGATGCTGTAAAAATTCTCGACCAGCAACTGGCACATTGGCTTCAGGGGGACGAAGAATGATAGACGATATGGACGAATTGCACAGCAAGCTGAGTATTCTGGGCGCCATTGACGTCGGTATTGTGGTGGTCGATAACGACAACAATATCCAGATGTGGAACGAGTTTATGCAGAACCACAGTGGTCTGCGGCCCAGCGAAGTGCGCGACAAAAATTTATTTCGCTGCTGCCCGGGTATCGACCAGGCCTGGTTCCAGCGTAAAATTGATCGAGTGCGGCAGCTAAACTCTCGAGTGTTTATTACCTGGCAGCAGCGACCTTATGTGTTTCGTTTTCGCCACAGCCGCCCGATAAGCGGGCAGAGCGAGTGGATGTACCAAAACGTCACCCTAATTCCGCTTAAGAATCCGCGTGGTGAAGTGCATCAGGTGGGCATTATTATTTACGATGTGAGTGAACAACCCAGTCATGAGTGAAGTATCGGATCAGCGCTTTGGTGGTGTTGCCCGTGTTTACGGACAGCAAGCGCTAAGCCATTTTCAGCAGTTACACATTGTGGTCGCCGGGCTTGGCGGCGTTGGATCGTGGGCAGTAGAGGCACTGGCGCGAACCGGCATTGGCAAGCTCACGCTCATTGACTTAGACGACGTGTGCACCACCAACATTAACCGTCAGTTACCGGCCACCGATGACACCATTGGGCAGCTCAAAACTGAGGTGCTGGCACAGCGGGTGAAAAGCATTAACCCCAATTGCGAAGTAAAGGTTATTGATGATTTCTTGCTGCCGGAAAACTTCGAAGAGTATCTAACCGGGGTGGATGCGGTGCTCGATGCCATCGACAGCGTGAACACCAAGGCCGCGCTGGTCGCCTGGTGCAAACGGCGTAAGCTACGCCTGGTAGTGTGCGGTGGAGCTGGTGGGCAAATAGACCCGGGCATGATCCGTGTGGGTGACTTAGCCAAAGCCAAGCAGGATCCGTTACTGGCTAAAGTACGCTCACAACTGCGTCGCGACTATGGCTTTTCAAAGAACCCCAAGCGCAAGTGGGGTGTCGACTGCGTGTACTCCGAGGAACAGCTGCGCTATCCGGTAATTTCCGGTGAGCTGGAAGGCGAAGTCACCCTTCAAAAACCAGGCTCTGGCTCCATGCGTATGGACTGCAGCTCCGGCTTCGGCGCCGCTATGGTGGTCACCTGCAGCTTCGCCATGCAAGCTACCGCAACGCTATTGAAGAGGTTGAGCCCTTAATTTCAATGTCTTAGCAACTTGGTACAGGCCGTTGCTGCGCGAGGGGCTTAAGGCGTTATCTAATCCTTCTTCGCGGTAAAAGGCGTCAATGTCAAAGGCTGCTATTTCCGCGACCGAACAACCGTCCAGCCGTTGTTGCAACATCGCGAGTAGACCGCGCACAATGCGTGACTCAGAATCGAAGCGAATAACGACCGCTTCCGAATCGGACGTATCCAGCCACAGCCATACCTTTGCCTCGCAGCCGCCCACCAAATGATCGTCATCACGACATTCGGACGGATATTCTGCTAGACTTCTAGCCTGTTGCACTAGTTGACGAAAAAGCTGTTCCCAGCTGGCCATGTAAACTCTCCCTTACGGCAATAGAGTTTTATTCTCCCACAACTTGTGAGATCGACGCCAGTTTAGGATAATGGCAGCATAATAAACACCAACATTAAGAACATTCCAGCAAAAGGAAGTACAACATGAAGATACTCGTCGCGGTTAAGCGCGTCATTGACTACAACGTCAAAGTTCGTGTGAAACCAGATCAGTCCGATGTCGATTTGGCGAACGTCAAAATGGCACTCAACCCATTTTGCGAAATAGCAGTAGAAGAAGCGGTGCGTTTAAAAGAAGCCGGTACTGCTGATGAAGTTGTGGTTGTGTCAATTGGACCTAAAGCCGTTCAGGAACAACTTCGCACTGCCTTAGCACTTGGCGCTGACCGTGCTATTCAGGTTGAAACCGATGACATGCCGGACTCTTTATCTGCTGCGAAAATTCTCAAAGGCGTCGTAGAGAAAGAAGGACCGGACATGGTCATTCTGGGTAAACAGTCTATTGACTCAGACAACAACCAAACCGGTCAAATGCTGGGTGCCTTAACCGGCATGCCGCAGGGCACCTTCGCGTCAAAAGTCGAAATGGGTGACGGTTTTGTTAATGTGACTCGCGAAATTGATGGCGGTCTGCAAACCGTTAAATTGAACTTGCCGGCAATTGTTACCACCGACTTGCGTCTGAACGAACCGCGTTACGCGTCACTGCCAAACATTATGAAGGCCAAGCGTAAGCCGTTAGAAACAACAACACCAGACGAGCTGGACGTTGAAGTAAAACGCACTATTAAGCTGCTGAAAGTCGAGCCGCCCGCAGAGCGCAGTGCGGGTGTGAAAGTTGCCGATGTTGACGAGCTGGTAGACAAACTGAAGAACGAGGCCAAAGTATTATGAGCATCTTAGTAGTAGCAGAACACGACAATAACGCCGTTGATCCTTCAACGCTGAAAACGTTAGCCGCTGCCCAGAAAATCGGTGGTGATATTCATGTACTGGTTGCTGGTAAAGGCTGCTCAACTGTTGCTGAAAACGTGTCGAAAGCGGACGGCGTCAAGAAAGCGATTTTGGCCGATAACGAAGCTTACGAGCACCAGCTAGCTGAAAACATCAGTGAGTTGGTCGCAGAGTTAGGCAAAGACTACAGCCACATCCTGGCACCAGCGACCACGACCGGTAAAAACTTCATGCCGCGTGTTGCTGCTTTGCTGGACGTAGCGCAAGTATCTGACATTATCGCGGTAGAAAGCGACGACACGTTCAAGCGTCCTATCTATGCAGGTAACGCTATTGCTACCGTGCAATCAGAAGACAACATCAAAGTCATTACTGTCCGTGCAACCGCATTTGATGCGGTAGCAGCAGAAGGTGGTAGTGGCGATGTCGAGAGCATCGATTCAGTGTTTAACAACGACAAATCTGAGTTTGTTGGTGAGCAACTGGCGGACTCTGAGCGCCCAGACCTGACGGCAGCGGAAATCGTCATTTCCGGTGGTCGTGGTATGCAAAACGGTGAAAACTTCCACATGCTGGAAGACATTGCCGACAAACTAGGGGCGGCGGTTGGAGCATCACGTGCGGCTGTTGATGCTGGTTTCGTCCCTAACGACATGCAGGTGGGTCAGACCGGTAAAATTGTTGCGCCACAGCTTTACGTGGCTGTCGGTATCAGTGGTGCTATCCAGCACTTAGCCGGTATGAAAGACTCCAAAGTCATCGTTGCTATCAACAAAGACGAAGAAGCACCTATCTTCCAGGTGGCGGATTACGGTTTGGTAGCCGACTTATTTGATGTTCTTCCTGAACTCAAAGAAAAGTTATAAAACACTTTTGAAGACTCGTTACCAGCGTCAATTTAGACGCTGGTAACGACATTTCCCCGCACTTTTTCCAACAACTTGTTATCTTTTCGTGTTCATACACTTGCATATTTTTAACTCATCGGACATGATTCATCTATAACCGCCAAACAAGTTTAAAGGATTAGGTGGCTCACAATGAAAAGAAGAACAACTATGCTAAAAAAACTTCCTCTGGCTACGGCCATAGCACTGACCTTTGCGGCTACAGGCCAGGCTGCTGACTTCGAAGTCGGCGACTATGAAATTAAATTCGACTCTATTCTGTCCTACGGCGCGTCATGGCGTATGGAAGATCAGGCCAACCACCTGATTCATCCAGGCAACCGCGCAGGCGGAACCGCGGGCTCAAGTGTTGGTGATGACGGTAACCTGAACTTCGACAAAGGTGATTTAGTATCATCGGTATTTAAAGGTGTGCACGATTTAAGTATTGATGGCGATAGTCATGGTGCGTTTGTACGTTTTAACTACTGGTACGATTATGTAGTTTCTGAAGAAGAGATGCCGCATGGTCATACAGCAAACCTATATTACCCAAATACTACGCTGAACGACGATGCCTATGATGATTACTCACAAGGTCACGGTGTTGAGTTGTTGGATGCGTTTGTCTATGCGAACTTTGACTTAGGCGATATGCCGACCAGTGTTCGTGTCGGACGTCAGGTATTAAGCTGGGGTGAAAGCACGTTCGTTTTCAACGGTATTAATGACATTAACCCGTTAGACGTCAACGCCGCACGTCGTCCAGGCGCTGAAATTAAAGAAGCTTTGCTGCCGGTCGGTATGATAAGCACCAACATCGGCTTAACCGACGTAATGAACTTTGAAGCCTTCTATCAATATGAGTGGGATAACACCAAGGTGGATGGCTGTGGTACGTACTTCTCAAGCGTTGATATTATTGGTGGCCCAGGTTGTGGTTTAGTGACGCTGAATCCAACCATCGGCAATGGTATTGCATTAAGTGACCGTCAGTCTATTGAAGCTGGCGCTTATATTGGAAGCAACCCTCGCATTGAAGCCTCTGACAGTGGTCAGTGGGGTGCAAACTTACGCTACTACTCAATGGATCTCGGCGCTGAGTTTGGTATTTACTACCTGAACCTGCATAACAACACGCCAATTATTTCTGCGTATAACTGGAGTGAAGATCCGTCACCTAGCTTGCAAGGCGTGAGTCCTCTTGACTTGAGTTTCTCTTGGTCTACGCCAGACGGTTACCCGATTGATGGGCCTAAATTGGTTTTGGAGTATCCAGAAGACACAGAAGTCTATGGTTTAAGCTTCAGCACAAACTTAGGTATGTGGTCAGTATCTGGTGAGTACAGCTACCGTGACGGTATGCCGGTACAAATCAACACCACTGAAATACTAACAGCAGGTTTGCGTCCTAATGCACCTAGTACTTTTGCGGACCGTGTTGATAATACTCCATTTGAAGGTTTAGCAAATGGCTATGACCGCTTAGACGTGAGCCAGGCACAAGTTAGCTTTGTACGCTTCTTCGACCGTTTCTTAGGTTCCGATCGTATGACCTTTGTCGGTGAAGTGGCCATGAACAGTGTTCATGACATGCCGGGAATTCAAGAGCAGCGCTACGGCCGTTTGCCTTTATTCGGCAAATGCTTTACTCAAGCGGACATGGATCCATACATTGGATTAGCTACTCAGGCAGGGCAGAGTCAAGTAGCAGGAGCATTCCAAGCGCAAGTCGGCAACTGCGAAGGTTTTGTGACCTCAACATCTTGGGGTTACCGCACGCGCTTCCAGTTTGAATATTCAAACGTATGGCAAGGCTGGGGCTTAAACCCAACCGTTCAGTTTAACCATGACGTGAATGGTTATTCGCCAAACAGTAACTTTATTGAAGACCGCAAATCATTGGGTCTGAATTTAATGGCTGACTACCTGTCAACCTATAAAGTGACTCTTGGCTATACCATGTATTCAGACAGCGACTTAGACCCGTTAGCGGATCGTGACTTTGCGTCCGTTAGCTTCTCATACGCGTTCTAATACATTGATTCATGTTTTGAATCGCGATAAAACCGTCTCTAAGAGGCGGTTTTTTTATGCCCGTATGCGAATGTAGCCTGACGTTACCTACGTCAGGTGTAATGTCTGGGGAGAACAACAATGAAAAAGTGGATAGTTGCAGCAGCGGCTCTGGCTGTATCAAGTGCCGCAGTCGCGCAGGAAAAACTGGCGTTAGAAGACGTATTCACTCTGGAGTACGCATCGTCACCGACCATTCACCCAAGTGGCGAGTGGAGCGTATTTGTCCGTCAGTCTATGGACATACAAAACGACCGTAAAGTAGGGCGCTTATGGAGTGTCTTACCTGACGGTGATATTCGTCCATTAACCGGTGAGCAAGGCAGTGAAAGCCAACCCGTGTGGTCGCCAGACGGCAAACGGCTAGCCTATGTATCGACAGAAACAGGCAGCCCGCAAATTCATATCTACTGGATGGATTCCGGTGAAAGCGCCGCCATTACTCAGTTAACCAAAGCACCTTCCGGTTTGAGTTGGTCGCCCGATGGCACTCAAATCGCGTTTTCGATGTTTACGCCAAAGCCTGAACCTGCTCCGGTCAGTTTGCCGGGGAAACCGGAGGGGGCCAACTGGACCACACCACCAAAATATATCGATAAAGACAATTACCGCTATGACGGTGGCGGCTACGCAGAAGATGGCCACCAACAAATTTATGTGATACCGGCTACCGGCGGCTCTCCACGTCAATTAACGGAAGGTGACTTTAACCACGGTGGTAATTTGGCTTGGTCTGCAGATGGGAAGCATATTTTCTTCTCAGCGAATCGTCGCGAAGACGCGTTTCGCCAACCAGTCAATAGTGAAGTTTACCGGTTGACCGTTGCCAGTAAAGACATCTCGGCCGTCACAGACAGAAACGGCCCGGACAGCTCTCCGAAGGTATCGCCTAACGGAGAGAAAATTGCGTATACCGGCTATGACGATGAGAAAATGAGCTACCAGATCACCAAGCTCTACGTCATGGACACCGACGGGTCTGACATTGAAGTGCTGACGCCAGACTTAGATCGCAGCGTATCGGGCTTTGTCTGGGACTCTGACAGCGAAGGCATTTATTTTACCTACGACGACAATGGCATCGGGCAGTTGGCCCGCACAAACTTAAGCGGCAAACACACACATTTGACTAACCGTGTGGGTGGCCTGTCTTACAGTCGACCTTATGGCGGCGGCGACTTTAGCGTTGCGAATAATGACAACATTGCCTTCACTATTTCCAACCCAATGCGCCCGGCGGAATTGGCGTTATGGAAAGGCGGTAACGTACAACAAATGACTCGCTTGAACGAAGATGCGCTGGGACACAAGCAACTCGCAAAAGTAGAAGAAATTCGTTACAAGTCAAGTGTGGATGGCAAAGATCTGCAAGGCTGGATTGCCTACCCACCGAACTTCGACAAAGACAAAGACTACCCGTTGATGCTGGAAATTCATGGTGGCCCGCACACCAACTATGGCCCGCGTTTTGCTGCGGAAATACAGCTCTTCGCAGCGGCAGGGTATGTGGTGCTCTATACGAACCCGCGAGGCAGCACCAGCTACGGCGCAGACTTTGCTAATGAAATTCATCACAACTACCCAAGCGATGACTACAACGACTTGATGGATGGCGTTGATGCCGTTATAGAAAAAGGCTTTATCAATGAAGATGAGTTGTTTGTCACCGGCGGAAGTGGCGGTGGTGTCTTAACTGCCTGGATTGTTGGTCATACTGATCGCTTCAAGGCAGCTGTTGTCGCTAAACCGGTCATTAACTGGTACAGCTTCGTGTTAACCGCCGATATGTATAACTTTTTCTATCAATATTGGTTCCCGGGTCTTCCCTGGAATAATATGGAGCACTACATGGAGCGCTCGCCAATCAGTTACGTGGGTAACGTGACAACGCCAACCATGCTATTAACGGGTGAGAATGACTACAGAACCCCCATGTCGGAAACCGAGCAGTACTATCAGGCGTTAAAGCTGAAAGGCGTGGACACCGCAATGGTACGTATCCAGGACTCAGGTCACGGCATTTATGCAAGACCAAGCAACCTGATGAACAAAGTTGCTTATATCTTGCATTGGTTTGAGAAGTATAAAGACAAAGAAGACTAAGGTCTCTGTCTTCTCTTGTGGTAACGGCGGTTCTGCCAGAAGAACCGCCATTGCTCTTTCAAACGAACCCATCCCCGGCGTTTTGATTCGTGTCTATTGGCGACACTAAAAATATCACTTTCGTGCGTGTGGCTGTTATCCACAGTGTAAGGTAGTAAGCCCAGAACGTGAGCGCCAGTTTCCCATTGCCACTGCATATCAACATCAACCGGCCGAAAAAACGGTGTGCGAGACAGCATTTTCTTTGCACCTTGTCGGCTTATTAAATAGCCGCAAGCGCCCATCGGGGTTTTTCATAATCGACCAGTGTGAAATCACCAAAGGTATCGACCGGAGTCGACGCTTTGGGTTTGAAGGGTTGAGCTAATTTAATAATGTCCCAATTCGCGTATTTGCTATTCGCTATGTCGGCCACCGCATCATGCAACTTGGCAAACGCTGGACTCAGAACAATATCGTCTTCAAGAATGATGGCGGCTGGATGGTCACTGTCCAGGAGCTTTTTCCAGGCCTTTCGGTGGCTCATATAGCAGGCAATTTCACCTTGCGTTAAATCATAATTGTAGCGCTCAACATTGAGTTTATGGCTATACACGGCGTTGACTTCGGCAGTAGAAGTCGCTCGTCCGTCAACAGCAGGAACGCGCTCATAATCGAGACCGAGCTCTCGCATCGAATCATCAACATCCTTCAGACGATGGGGAGACCGGTCGAGGTTAATTAAAAATAGGGGCAAAAATGACATATTATCGCTCAGATTTCTCGACATCATCCCCGCGCTTACGTCTGTAGGCACGCTCATAAAGCTTCGCTTCTGTGAGGAAAAAGTGAAAAGCATCAATATTGGCCTTAATGAAACCTCGCCAGCCGGCTAAAAACATGCGGCGTATAAAGTAGAACTTGATGAACATCAGCGGGAATATCAGTAATACCCGAGCTAAGCTGCAGTGACGACCTCTTTCTTCCCGCTGTTTTGCCTTCAGCAGCGAATATTTGTTCAGCTTATCCATGTAGCCATGTGCGGAGTCGTAGCCGTAATGCTTAACATCAATGGGCAAATGGGTCAGAGGGGGCTCCACTTCTATGTGCTCATGGACTTTTGTCGATGTATTCCAGTGAGACTTAGACTTTCGGTAAACTCGGCGAAAACGATGGTGACGATGCCCAGGCAGAGAGTGCCCCATAAAGATATCGTCATGCGCTAAATAGATACCATTAATGTCACCTTTCGCGATGCGATGCTGAATGGTTTCAAAGGCGCCATCCGGCAACACTTCGTCACCATCTAAGTTGATGACCCAGTCGTTTTGGCATTGCTCTAGAGCAAAGGCCTTTTGTTTTGCATAGCCTAGCCACTGCTGATGAATAATTCTCGCGCCATGTTTTTCGGCAATGTCGAGCGTATCGTCGGTAGAGCCTGAGTCGACTAATACGACCTCGTCGGCGCCTTTGACACTACTGAGAACTTCATCTAAATGACGACCCTCGTTGAGTGTTATTAAGTAAACACTTACTTTCGGTAAGCTATTTTGCTCTGCCATAGTAAACCTTGAAATCATTCAGTTGAGAAGCGGGATCATATCGTTTTATCATACAAAGGTGTAGCCCAACCAAAGGAATCGACAATGCCCTGGAGCGACTTACTCGCTGAGGAAAAACAAAAGCCGTATTTCAAAGAGCTGTGGCAACGTGTTGAGCAGGCACGTCAGCAGAGTGTTGTTTATCCACCCAAAGAAGACGTGTTCAATGCGTTGAAGCTGACCGAACCCGAACAGGTCAAAGTGGTTATTCTGGGGCAGGACCCATATCACGGACCCGGTCAGGCGCATGGGCTGAGCTTTTCGGTGAAAGAAGGCGTGAAGTTCCCGCCGTCTCTGCGCAATATGTTTAAGGCAATTTCTATTGACTACCCCAACACCGTATTACCTCAGCATGGTGACTTGACCGGCTGGGCACAGCAAGGTGTGTTGTTACTAAATACCGTGCTGACGGTAGAGCAGGGGAATGCGCATAGCCACGCCAGCTGGGGTTGGGAAACCTTTACCGATACCGTTATTAAAAAGGTGTCGGAAGCGACAGAGCATGTCGTGTTTTTATTATGGGGTTCGCATGCGCAGAAAAAGATTCCGCTCATTGATGGCACTAAACATTACATTCTGACCGCACCGCATCCGTCGCCTTTGTCAGCGCATCGCGGCTTTTTTGATGCAAACCACTTCAAAAAAGCCAACAATTATTTGCAGCAACATGGACGACAGCCCATAAAATGGGCGTAATGCGTTTTTTATTTAACGATGTCTATCCATACCAGGCGGTGGTCAGAAGACGCTTTGCGCTTTTTCATCATATCAGCGCCTGGTTCGCCGTTAATCGGCCAGAACACGCCCGCGTTTTTAACCACTAAGTCACCAGAGGGCAAAGCGTAATCAACCCGCTTGCGCCATGCGGCAGTATGAAATTGCGAACCATCAATATCCGGAGAGTGCAGTTTGCCACCCTGACTTTGTGGCTTCACATCGTTCACTCGGGGATGCTCCAATAACTGCTCAATGGCGCCATCGATACCACCTGCGCCCGCCTGTGCATTCATATCGCCCAGAATAACAAAGCTAGCGTCGTCACTCAGTCCGCCACGCACGCCATTATCGTCATACAGGTAGTTGTCATGACCGGGTGTTAAGTAGTCTGCAAATAAGCGAATTTCATCGTAGTTGCGCATACCATTACGGTTTTCCGGTCCGTCAAAAACCGGTGGCACTGGGTGCGCCGCAAGTAAATGAATGACACGATCGTCAATTTTTACCGGTACATCCCAGTGCGACTTGGAGCTTAAAGGGAACTGCGCCATTGCTTCGTCAAAAAACCAAGGCTCAGAAGTTGGCTGTTTGTCGGCATTATGCACATAAGGAATATGGCGACCGGGCATATCCTTCCATAAAAAGTGCTGGAAAGTACGCGCGTCGTCAGCCATTAGCGGATACTTTGACAAAATCACCATCCCATATTGGCCGGGATACCAGCCAAAGGCCCAGGCATCATCACCTGAACCTGTTGCTTTACCATCGCGGTTTAAGTCAAAAGGAGAAGGGACGCCTGTATTAACCGGAGCGGTGTAAGCATAAGGATACTCAATGGCCGCCTGACCATTTTGCGAGACTTCTAAATAGTCACTGCGAAAAACGTCAATACCGACGGCTTTATCGACGTAATCAAATTCGTTCAGCAAGACTACATCGGGGCGCACACGCTGCAATATTTCAGCAATACCGCGAATTTGTTCATTGTTGTCCTGAAGAACGTCAGGAAGCGGGGAACGTTCTAGAGTGGGCAGAGTCTCTTCTGCCAGATAGTTAGAAGCGTCCATACTGACATTAAAGGTCGCAATACGAACCGTCTCTGGTTCGCCTTTTCCCGAACCCGCTAATGCAGAAAAAGAAGTGACCATAAAAAGTACAAATGTTGAATATATTGAAAACCGCATAAAGCCCATGGGAATGCCTGTTTGAGAAACGCCTAAGACAATTAGGAAGAATAAAGGTTCCCAAAGCGCTAGGCAAGCGCGAATATTTTGATTAAAATATGTCACATATCTGACACATAACTGTCTTAGAAGCGTAATGAATCAAGCGGTATTCCCAACAGCTCCGACCACCAACCACAGTCTCGAGACTTATCACGTCATGAGTTTTCCTGTGATGAATCAGCTGTTATGCCGTGGGGCATCCTCGAATAAAAAGCGAACGTCTTATTGGTGTTTTAAAAATAATTGTCCTGCTTCTAAAACTTTCATCAAGTTGTCATCTTTCTTCTTTATAACATTTCGTCCTTTTCATTCTTTATTTTTAATCGTTGCAAAAAAACTAGGAAATCACTCATGAAATTGAACTCCAAGGTGAGTCGAATTTCTGCAGCTGTTGCTTTGGCTGTGGGACTCTCGACAAGTGCTTTCGCTCAAGAAACATCATCATCTATGCGCGGTGTCATTACTGGCCCTCAAGGTAATCCTGCCGCCAATACCAAAGTTGTTATCATTCACCAACCAACTGGTACGGTTAATGAGTTCACAACAAACGAAGACGGTGTTTTCTCCGCTAAAGGCCTGCGAGTAGGTGGTCCTTATCAGGTTATTCTTGATTCTGACAAGTACCGCGACGCCGTTTTAGAAGGCGTTTACCTTGACCTTGGAGACACTTTCCGTGTTAGCCGTCAGTTAGAGTCAGCGGACATGGAGCGATTGGTTGTCAGTGGCTCTGCCATAATGATGGAAAGCGGCGGCGCAAGCAGCAGTTTTGGTGAAGATACCATCGATAACATGCCAAGCTTGAATCGCGATCTTAAAGACGTTGCGCGTATCAATCCGCTAGTGACCATTAACGGCTCTGGTGAAATGACCATTGCGGGCGGCGATCCTCGTATGAACAGCATCACTGTTGACGGCATCGGCCAGAATGACGACTTCGGCCTGAACTACGGTGGTTACCCTACTGAACAGTCTCCAGTAGCCTTAAGTGCTATTGAACAAATTTCAGTAGATGCTGCTCCATTCTCAGTAAAAAAAGGCGATTTCTCGGGCGGTACTATTAATGCGGTAACTAAGTCGGGTACCAACGAATTCGAGGGTGAGCTTTTCTACGAGTACTCAAGCCCTGAGCTTGAAGGCGATGTGAACGCAATTCGTGAAAATTATGGCGAGCTGGATGAAAACGGCTACCGCACTTACAGCACCGACAAAGTTGAGCCAAATGAAACTATCTCTACTTTTGGTCTGTCGTTTGGTGGTCCAATTATTGAAGACCAATTATTCTTCTTCACGAGTTATGAAGAGTGGAGTAATGAAATTGAGTTGGATTACGGGTTTGAAGGAAGCGGGGCGACGAATGAATTTGTCATCTCTGAATCTGACTACAATGAATTTCTTCGTATTCTAGATGAGCAGTATGGTTTAACTGACTCTTTAGGTGGCAACCCAGAAGATAAAGACCGTAAATGGCTAACTAAATTAAGCTGGAACGTGAATCAGGACCACCGTTTCGACTTAACTTATCAGTGGCAGGACAATGCCGACGAACGCAATTTTGCAACCGGCGGTGATTACATTTCTCTGGCTTCAAGACGCTACACCTATCACACTCGTATGAATAACGTGAGTGCGCGTTTATACAGTGACTGGTCAGCAAGCTTCATTACAGAAATAGGATTGACCTACAAAGACGTTGAAGCAAACTCTTTAACGAACTCTAATCTTGGTGCGGTAACTGTTGACCAGTATTTCCGTGGTCCTTCTTTTGCTTTCGGTACTGACCGTTACCGTCACTCAAATGTAGCTAAGAACGATAATTTAACGTTCAATCTAGATGCTACTTATCTTATGGGCGAGCATGAGCTGGTGTTTGGTACGCAAATTGAACAGCTTAGCTTGTACAACAAGTTCGTACCTGATTCGCTGGGAACCTGGGAGTTCGATAACTTTTATGGTTTCGAAAACGGTATTGTTGGGAACTATAATGGCAACTGGGACTTTGATTACCAGAATGCTTACACCAATAACCCGGAAGATGCGGCTTATGAAGTTGAAAGAACAACTTTAGCGCTATACGCGGGGGATACTTTCTACGCAACACCAAACTTGGAGATTAATGCAGGCCTACGCTATGAGCGTTTAAGCTCTAGTGACACGCCGACGCTGAATGAAAACTTCCAGGAAGCGTATAACGGCATGACCAACCAGGAGAACCTGGACGGTTTGGATATCTTCCTGCCTCGCGTGAGCTTTAAATATTACACCGATAGCAGTTTGGTTGTTCGTGGTGGCCTTGGCCGCTTCTACGGCGGCGTGCCAAATGTTTGGTACACAAACCCGTTCACTAAAGACGGTGTGACTCTTGTTCAGGCGCCGGCGAGCGTTATTGCGGACTATTATGAAAATAATACTGTAAGCGGATTTGACAGCGTACCGCAGGAAATCCAAGACTCAATGACGCAAGGCAACGGTAGCACAAACTACACCGATCCAAACTTTGAGTTGCCAAGTGACTGGCGAGCTCAACTGGCTCTAGACTATGAGTTGGATATTCCTTACTTAGGTGACATGTTCAATGCCACTACGTCACTGATGTACAAACGTATTGAAGACCAACCGGTTTGGTATAACACGGCGATACAAGAAGCGGGAAGAGCAGCCGATGGCGAGCGTATTATCTACGAATCTCGTTATGAAGGTGATCGTGCTCAGAACTATGACATCATGTTAACCAATGCGCCAGAAGACGGACGTGCGTTTATTTTCTCTCAGTCTTTGGCTAAGCAGTGGGAAAACGGCTTAAGCTTTACGGCGAGCTATACCTATCAGGATGTTGAAGATAATGGCGCGGGCTCTTCGTCTCAGGCGGCGAGTAACTATAAGCACTATGTTGCTAAAAGCCGTAATCAAGCCTTTACTGCAACCGGTAACTTTGAAACTGAACACAGTCTGAAAATTACCTTAGGCTATAAGAAAGAGTTCTTCGCTGACTACGAAACGCGCTTTAACTTATACTATGAGCGTCGTTCAGGTCGTCCATTTAGCTATGTTATGGGCTTTTTCGAAGACGGAGACTTTGGCGATACTGCCTTTGAAGGTATGTACACTCAGTCAGCTTACTTACCTTATATTCCATCAGGTGCAGATGATCCAAATGTTGATTGGGATAACTCAATCAGTTGGGATGAAGTAAAAATGCTACTTGATAACGCAGGGATCTCGTATGGCGATGAGGGTTATATTCTTGACCGTAACTCACATAACCAGCCATGGGTAACTAGCTTGGATTTGAGCATTCAACAGGAGGTACCTGGCTTTATGGACGGGCACAAAGGGGTTTTATACCTTACTATCGCAAACCTGGCTAACCTGCTGAACGATGACTGGGGAGTTGAGCGTCGCCTAACTTATCCTCAAGTTTCACTTTATGACTTTGGCGGTCTTAGCGATGACGGTAAGTACCAAATTGATTCGGTCTACAATGGCTATTATCCGAATAACTATAGCACCGTTGATCTCAACAGCTCCTCTTGGAGTGCTAAGTTAGGTATCCGTTATACCTTCTAAAACGAAAGGCCTCGCACATTGTTGCGGGGCTTTTTTTTGTGTGAATTTCACACAAATGTCACAAATGAGCTATACCCTTATTTGTGTTTAAAGCCAAAATAAAACTGGGAAGAACAAACTATGTTTAACGCGACTTTCAAGCGTACAGCTCTTGCGGCTGCTATTGCTATGGGCCTTAGTGGTGCTGCTATCGCTCAGGAAACATCATCCAGCATTCGTGGTGTCGTAACGACTGAATCGGGTCAAATGGTGTCTGGTGCGACTATCCAAATTCGTGACGAGCGCACAGGTAGTGTGAAAACGTTACGCTCGAACGAACAAGGAACATTCTCGTCACGCGGTATGCCAGTAGGCGGTCCATACACTATCGTTGTAGAAGGCCCTGAAGGTAGAAACCAGGTAGTCGAAGATGTTTACCTGACACTCGGTGACTCGCAGAATGTCAACGTGCGTTTAGAACAAGAAGTCATGGAAACCCTGAGCGTGACAGGAACCATGACCAGCAACGCGCTTTACGGCAGTAATAGCCCCGCGGCTAACTTCAATTTAGAAGACTTAGAGAATGCACCGTCAGCCAACCGTGACTTGAAAGACGTTGTCCGTATTGACCCGCGTATCTATATCAATGAAACCAATGCTGGCGACATTCAGTGTGGCGGCGCTAACCCGCGCTTTAACAGCTTAACGGTAGATGGCGTTCGTATGAACGACAACTTCGGCCTAAACAGCAGCGGTTACCCAACAGAACGCATGCCGTTTTCTTACGACGCTATTGAACAGGTGGCCGTAGAGTTCGCACCATTTGATGTTCAGTATGGTGGCTTCACCGCTTGCAATATCAACGCGGTAACTAAGTCCGGTGACAACGAAATGTTTGGCGGCGTTTTCTATGACTACACCAATGACTCATTGCAGGGTGACGAGCTAGAAGGCGACAAAATCAATGTCGGTGACTTCAGTGAAAAGCGTTATGGCTTCAATCTTGGTGGCGCAATCCTTGAAGACAAACTGTTCTTCTTTACGTCTTACGAGAAACTTGAAGGATCAGATACTTTTGACCGTGGTCCGGAAGGATCGGGTGCGGCCACTGAAGTTGTAGGTGTAACGAATGCCGATGTAGAACGTATTGCGACAATTGCTCAGGATATCTATGGCTACAACCCTGGCGGCTTCCCATCCAGCTTGCCGGTTGAAGACGAAAAGTTCTTAGCCAAGTTAGATTGGTATATTAGTGATGCTCACCGTGCGTCATTGACGTACAACTATAACGATGGTTACTCGATCGCTGAATCTGATGGTGACTCCGATGAGCTCGAGTTCTCTAATCACTTCTATGAGCGTGGCTCCAAGTTCACATCTTATGTCGGTGAGCTATATTCAGACTGGAGTGATAACTTCTCAAGTGAAGTGCGTGTTGGTTATTCAGAGCTGGATGCGCGTGTTAGCCCTCTTGGTGGAACCGACTTCGGTGAAGTACAAATCGCTGTTAACGATGCAACGGTTTACTTAGGCGCAGACGACTCTCGCCACGCGAATAAACTCAAGTACGATACGACCTTCTTTAAAATGAAGGGTACCTACTTGTTAGGTGACCATATTATTTCTGCGGGTATTGAGCGTGAAGAGTATGACGTTTTCAACTTATTCGTACAGGAAGCCGAAGGTGAGTATCGCTTTGGTTCCATCGACGATTTTGAGGCAGGAACACCTTACGCGGCAATTTATGAAAGCGCAGCAGGTACTAATAATCCTCAAGACGCAGCTGCCGAGTTTGCTTATGCAGTGAATACCGCTTATATCCAGGACGAATATTATTATGCGCCAATGGATATTACGTTCACTTATGGTTTGCGTTACGACTGGTACACAAGTGATGATTACCCAACGTATAACCCGCTCAATGAAGAGCTTTATGGCTTCTCAAATCAGCAAAATATGGGTGATCAGGACTTACTGCAGCCGCGCTTTGGTTTTAACTGGTTTGTGAATCCTGACATTGAAGTACGTGGTGGTATTGGACTGTACTCAGGCGGTAACCCGAACGTTTGGATTTCTAACAATTACTCGAATAATGGTGTGACTCAGTATCAAGCCTTCCGTGATTTCTCTGGGCAATCTTTGTTCGATGTGCCGCATACTGGTGAGGGCAACCCAATTTACGATATTCCTCAGGGAATGTTTGACGAGGTAGCCAATGCCGGTGGTCAGGGACCAATTAATACGATGGATCCTAACTTCGAACTACCGAAAGAGTGGAAATACGCCTTAGGTGCGACGTTCACATTGCCTGATGACTATATCTTGATGGCCGACTTCTTGTATACCGATAAGAAAGATGCCGCTGTCATTTATAACTTAGGCCTTGAGCAAGTGGGTACAGCGCCGGACGGTCGTCCAATATTCAACGAAATGTCGACTGACGGACGTGATCAAGGCGACGACTTTATGCTAACCAATGTGGATGGAGACTCAGGTTCTCAAACTACGTTATCTTTAGCATTAAACAAGTCGCACGACTTCGGCTTAGATTGGACCTTAGGTTACGCTTACAATGAAGCGGAAGACGTTAACCCAATGACCAGCTCAGTGTCGTTCTCAAACTACACTAACCTGGCCACTGCGAATGCTCAAAACCCAGGTGTGGCAACGTCAAACTATGAAATTCCACACCGCTTTACGTTCAAAGCTAACTACACCAAAGAGTTTTTTGATGGCTACGATACAACCGTTACGCTATTTGCAACTCGTAACAAAGGTCGTCCGTTCTCTTATACGATGACCGATGGGGCATTTGGTGACGTTGCTTATCAAGGTCGAAGCTTGCTGTATGTGCCTACCGGCATTGATGATCCAAACTTCGCTGTTGGTTCAGATGACGGTACGCCGTTTGCGACTGCTGACTTCTTTGAGTTCCTAGAAGAGTCAGGCTTGAACAAGTACGCTGGTGGTATTGCGCCACGTAATGAGTTCAACAGTAAGTGGTGGACGAAAGTTGACCTGCGCTTAGAGCAAGAACTGCCAGGCTTCATGGAAGGGCACAAAGCCTCAGCATTCTTCGTGATTGAAAACTTAGGCAACATGATCAATGACGACTGGGGCGTGCTTTACGAAGCAAGCTTCCCACGAGCAGTTACTATTGCTGACGTCGAGATCAATGATGCTGGTCAGTACCAGTTCAACTCATTCCGTGATGTGAGCAACGTACAAGCTCGTGCCGGTGCGCCGTCACTATGGTCTGTGCGTTTAGGTGTTGAATATAAGTTCTAAACACCGGACCTGATGCAATAGCATCAGGCTGCGGCTCAGGATAAGAGCAAACGAATAAGCCGCCGTTGGTATTGCCCGCGGCGGTTTATTATTTTAACCTCCCAGTATCAAACACAACCTAACGTATCCAAATGGAACTGAGCTGGACGAGCCTTTTACCTTCCTTGCTGGCAATCATCTTTGCCATTATTACCCGAAAAGTGTTGTTAGCCCTTATTGGCGGTATCATTCTGGCGAATGTTCTGTTGTTTTGGCCGGCTCCGGAAAGCATTGCCTATGGCACGCTCGACAGCACCTGGGAAACCCTCGTAGACCCCGGCAATATGCTGGTGTGGTTTTTCACGCTGGGTATTGGTGCGTTATTTGGTGTTTTGGAAAAGGGCGGTACATTTAAACAATTCGTTCTCAAACTCGAGCGCAAGCAATGGATAGAAAGCAAGCGCCGGGCACGTTTTATGACCTGGGTACTTGGCGTTATTGTGTTTATTGAGTCTAACGTCACCATTATGATTTCAGGCACTACCTCCCGACCTATTTATGATCGGCTGGGTATCTCTCGCGAGAAACTTGCCTATATTGTTGACTCGACCTGCGCGGCCATTTGTATTCTTATCCCACTCAATGCCTGGGGCGCATTTAACTTAACGCTGATTTCAAAGCAGGGTGTTGAACAGCCGCTAATGGTGTTCATTCAGTCTATAGCCTTTAATTTCTACGCCCTATTTGCGGTTTTGCTGGCGCTTTTTGTCGCTCTGTTCGACTGGAATATCGGGCCAATGAAAACCTTTGAGAAAAATGCGGTGCCCGACCAAGTCTCGAAAAACACTTGGGGCGATGGCCCCGATGAAACCGTCAGCTTTGGTAAAGGAACGGCGGTGGTGCTGACCAGCCTTATTTCGTTAGTGGTTATGGTGCCGGTTATGTTGCTGGTGACCGGGGACGGCGTCTTGGTTGAAGGTGACGGCACGTTGAGTGTCTTCATTGCCATCTACATTGCACTCGGCATCGCGAGTATTGGCACACTGCTGACGCAACCGGTGAATTTAAAAGATATTGCTGAGTACCTTCTCAAAGGGGCCTGGAATATACTGCCGCTGGCGGTCATTTTATGGCTATCAATCGCGCTTGGCGGACTGACTCGAGACTTAGGTACGGGTCAGTTCCTGGCATCGGTGCTCGACGGTTCGGTGTCACTGTGGATGCTCTTGCCGCTTATTTTTGTATTGTCGGCGATTACCGGTTTTTCTATCGGTTCAAGCTGGGGCACGTTTGCCATTATGTTGCCGCTGGCTATCCCTCTGGCGATGACGCTTGGTTTGCCGCCCGCACCATTTATTGCAGCTGCCATTTCCGGCGGTATTTTCGGAGACCACGCATCGCCCATATCAGATACCACCATTATTGCGTCTATGGCGTCAGGCGTCGAGCATATTGACCATGTTAGAACACAGCTGCCGTACGCATTATTAGCGGGCGTAGGCGCAACCTTGGCGTACGCCGTCACGGGGCTGTTAATGTAATTTAAGAATTGGACGGTTTGGCGGCGGACTTGCGACGTGCGCGGAAAAAACGGCGCAGAATGTCGCCACATTCGTCCGCCAAAACACCACCTTCAATGTCTACTTTGTGATTCATTGAGGCATGGTTCAACACCTCAATAGCGGTGCCCGTTGCGCCGGTTCGCGGGTCGCTGGCGCCAAACACTAAGCGCTTAACCCGGGCGTGAGTAATAAGCCCGGCGCACATCGCACAAGGCTCTAACGTAACGTATAGAGTGGAGTCGACTAACCGATAGTTTTCAATAGCCTGCCCAGCGGCACGAATGGCTTGTGCTTCCGCATGAGCTGACGGGTCGGATAAGCTAATGACTTGATTGTAGCCTTCGCCAACAATCTTGTCGTTTAGCACTAATACCGCGCCAACCGGCACTTCGTCCGCTTGTTGGGCTTTTTCGGCAAGCTCGAGCGCTCGCTGCATGTAAATTTCATCGGTTGTCATGGCGGCGATTTTAGCGCAGGATATTACCCAGTACCAGAACAACCATCCGCCCGGGTTTACCGAAGGCAACTCGGGGGCACAGGAGAGCATTATGAAAAAGCTTGCTATCAGTTTATTGTTGGCCAGTAGCGCCACCTTGGGGGCACTGTCATTGCCGGGTCAAGCCCTGGCGCAGCAGTCGCCAATTACCGTCAGCAATGACCTCGAGCAGCAAGTCATTGAATGGCGCCGTCATATTCATGCGAACCCAGAGCTCAGTAACCGAGAGTTTGAAACCGCGAAAATGGTGGAAAAACACCTACGCTCGCTGGGCATGGAGGTCGCAACAGGCGTTGCTCATACTGGCGTTGTTGGGTTGTTAAAAGGAGGGAAGTCGGGGCCGACCATTGCACTTCGTGCCGATATGGACGCCTTGCCGGTAACGGAAAAAACTGATGTCCCTTTCAAGTCGACCGTAACCTCGGAATACCGGGGCAATGAAGTGGGCGTCATGCACGCGTGTGGCCACGATACTCATGTGGCTATGCTCATGGGCGCCGCAACAAAGCTGGCAGAAATGAAAGACCAGTTGGCCGGTAACGTTATGTTTATCTTTCAGCCGGCCGAAGAGGGCGCGCCAGAAGGTGAAGACGGTGGTGCGGAACTGATGCTAAAAGAAGGCTTGTTTGGCGACCTTATTGCCGAGAGTAAGCCTGAGAAAGTATTCGGTATTCACGTTTGGGCCGGTTTCCCGACAGGTCATGTTGGCTACCGCAAAGGGCCACTCATGGCATCGTCTGACCAGTTTGAAATTACCGTTAAAGGTAAACAAACGCACGGGTCCACGCCGTGGGGGGGCGTTGACCCAATCGTCACCTCTGCGCAAATTATTAATAACGCACAAACCATTATTAGTCGCCAAACCAACATCACTAAAGCGCCTGCGGTGCTGTCGTTTGGTATTGTCGAAGGTGGCGTGCGCAATAATATCATTCCGGACGATGTCACCCTTATTGGCACCATCCGCAACTTTGACATGGACATTCGCCGCGACATTCACGCGAAGTTAAAGCACACCGCAGAGAAAACAGCCGAAGCTAACGGTGCTGAAGCGCACGTACACGTTGACTTAGGCTACCCGGTCACGAAGAACGATCCGGAACTGGTCGAGCAAATGCTGCCCATAACAAAAGCCATTGCCGGTGCTGACAAAGTGAAGGAAGTGCCTCTGGTGACAGGCGCAGAAGACTTCTCCTACTATGCACTGGAAGTGCCCGGAATGTTTGTCTTTTTGGGTGTTACGCCACCTGAGCGCGACATGAGCAAAGAGCCGAGCAACCACTCGCCTTACTTCTATGCGGACGAAGATGCACTGAAAACCGGCACCGAGCTGTATGTGAATTGGGCGCTGGAATCACTTTAATATGCCGAAGTCTGCTGTCTATTTTTTAGTTACCTTGTTTTTGGCCGTCACGACACTGACGGCCTGTACCCCACAAACCCGACCGAACGCCATGACGGTTGTGCAGGAACGCCAGGTGCTTCGGGTGGGGACATTAATGAACCCAACCAGTTACTATTTTGACCACGACCGTGAGCAGGGTTTCGAATACGACCTGGCAAAGCGCTTTGCCGACCGGCTTGGGGTGGAGCTGGAAATGGTACCGCGCTTCGATGTGAATGATTTGTTCACTATGTTGCGTCGGGGGGAAGTGGACATTGTCGCTGCTGGCATCGACCGAACGTCCACGCGTGCTCAGCTCTTTCGTTTCAGTCCGCCTTATGATGTGATCAGCCAAAAGGTCGTGTTTAAGCAGGGTTCCCGACAACGCCCCAGAGACTTGCAGCAAAT
Source organism: Idiomarina piscisalsi (assembly GCF_002211765.1). Lineage (NCBI taxonomy): Bacteria > Pseudomonadati > Pseudomonadota > Gammaproteobacteria > Alteromonadales > Idiomarinaceae > Idiomarina > Idiomarina piscisalsi. The sequence goes on along the minus strand of NZ_CP022133.1, from coordinate 2,090,331 downwards.
TACCGACGGTGAAATTGTTGTGGTCGAGGGCAGTTCGCACCATGAATTTCTAAAAAGCCTGGGCAACAGCATTCCTACCCTAAAGTGGCGTGCCACCACCGACCACGATGCGGTCGAGTTGCTGCGCATGGTTATCAATGAAGAAATTGATTACACCATTACCGACAGCACAGCGCTGGATATTCAGCGCCGCTTTCATCCTGACTTGAGTGTCGCCTTTACGGTGAAACATGAGCAGGACATTGGTTGGGCATTGCCACAGAGCAGTGATGACTCATTGTATGCCGCGGTTATTGAGTACTTTGGAGAAATTCGAAGCAGCGGCCGGCTGGCGCATATAAAGGAACAGCATTTTGGTCACGTTAAGCAGTTTAACTACGTGACCACCAGTTTGTTTATTGAGGCGGTGGATAACATACTGCCCAAATACAGAGAATTATTTCAAGAACACTCAGGCACTCTGGACTGGCGGCTGTTGGCAGCAATTTCTTATCAGGAGTCGCTGTGGAACCCAAGGGCGGTGTCACCTACCGGCGTGCGGGGCATGATGATGCTGACACTACCCACAGCTAAAGCCATGGGCGTGAAAAGTCGTTTGAACGCAGAGCAAAGCATTCGTGGTGGCGCGCGTTATTTGGAACGCATGTTGGAACGAATACCCGATCGCATTCCTCAACCCGACCGCACCTGGTTTGCGCTAGCGGCCTATAATATTGGTTTTGGGCACTTGGAAGACGCTCGTATTTTGACGGAAAAGCAGGGTGGTAATCCGGACCGTTGGGTCGACGTGAAAAAGCGCCTGCCGTTATTGCGCCAGAAACAGTTCTATCGACAAACCCGCTTTGGCTTCGCCCGTGGTGATGAGCCCGTCACCTATGTCGGCAATATCCGCCGCTTTTACGACACCCTAAAGTATCTCGACGAGCAGGGTAGGTTGTAGCCTGACGTGATTACGTCAGGTGTAATGTTAACGATTTCAAAAAGGTCAATAAAATGAAGAAAATAGCCGCGGCAGCGTTAATCGCGATGACACCAACGCTCACCTGGGCACAAAGCCTGGGTGACACGATTCAACTCGACGTCAATGGCGAATCCATTGAGGCGACCCTCGCAGAGCGGCTTTCTTCGCAAAACAGCTACCGTTTGACCTTTGAGACCGCCAGTGGCGATACTCAACACCTCGGCTTTATGCACCGACGCGGTGACAACCAGCTCATTTCAATCACTCATCCGCAGGTCGGCTCGGTAACCATCCGCGTGGTTAACGGTAAAACGGTCATTGAAAACACCAATTCATCGCCCGCAGAGCCGAAGCAACCCAAAACAGAGCGTACGACAACAACCGCTGTGAATGCGCGGGCGCTGCCTCAGAAAGCTTACTTAGCCAATAAAGCGGCGGCCCCGGCAGACGAGGTTCAGTTATTCGATAATTCGTTGGATGTTTTATTTATCTACGATGATCGATTGTTGGGTTATGCCGACGACAATGGGTACGACTTGGAGCTTGCTATTCAAGGTGCAGTCGATACAAGCAATGCGATTTTTCAACGCTCAAGCTTACCCGTCACCATGGCCATAGCCGGCGTAGAGCCTTTCAGACCAGAAAGCACAACCGACTTTCCCAATGAAAACCCGGATACCATACTGGATGAGCTTATAAACGATCAGCGAGTAATACGACTGGTGGATCGTTACAAAGCCGACGTGGTGCATTTTGTTGGGGCTGAAAACCCTGACCTATGCGGTATTGCATTTAGGGCGTCCGACTTTAACACCAATGATAACCGAGTGAACTTTGTTAGTGGTGGCTCAAACGCCGGCTATACGGCTATAGAGTGCATGGGGAACGGTACGGTTGCCCATGAAGTCGGGCATAATTTTGGTTTACGTCATGATCGCTATACCCTTGCGGATAACTCAAGCGGCGGTGAAGGAGAACAGGAAGACTTTCATATTCCTTACGGCTACATTGAGGACGAAGGTCGTTTCTATACAACCATGTCATATGGCTCGGTTTGTCGTAGCGAGTTTAGCACTGGCGACTGTTCAAGCGAAGCCGCATTCTCAAGCCCTGACATTGTCGACAGCAACTATGGCTTACCGCTAGGCAAAGCAGAAAAAGAGATTGATGCCGCCAATGCAAGCTTGGCCGCACAACGTAGCAGCGTTATTTGGGCAAATAATGGTTCACGAAACAATGTGGCGGGCATGCAAACGGAGCGTACCGGCAATGACGTGCTAACGTTCAGTTGGCCTCGTGTCGAAGGCGCTGACAAATACGTGGTCGCGAGCGGTGCTTGCGAACAATACACCGGGCTATCACAAGCCGCTTTACTGTCAGAGGACGGCGTAACCAATAATGCCGTCGCTTATCAGGCAGCCTCGTTACCTGATGCAATTTGCATCATTGCCGTTGAACAAATCAATCAAGACACAGCCCGCTGGCGCTTCGTCAGCAACGCAAGCTTTAGTGGAGACTATACCGACGCCGCTGCAAACTACCTCTTACTCGACAACAACGTCGTCAGTTTGGTGGAAGCCGATGATCAATCTCAGGTAACGATTGAGCTCTCGGATGAAAACACCGACAACGCCGCTATTCAGCTAGCGCTTCCGGTAACCGCTAGTGGCACCGACGTCAGTCAGCAAATCGGTATCGACAATGCCGCAGAGTGGTTCAGCTGGGAAGTGGCTGGTTCCGGCGCTTCCCGAACAATGACCATAACGCTCAAACAGTCATTAGCCGACATTAGTGCGGGGCTGGATAAAGACAATGTTCATAACCCCTATCACTTGCCTTTAAAGGTGGTGAACACCAACGCTGCGGACTTTTCCGTGTCCAGTGGTTTGTGGGTAGACCCGGACTCCATGACAGGCGGCGCTGCCCAGGCATTTATCAGCCAGGGAGAGCGGGTTGGAGAGGTCATGACGCTGGACTCGGCTGTCAGTGTGTATAACGTACCGGCGGATGTTGCCATTACTGTTAACGATGCTGAGGGGCTTATTGAAAACTTCAGCGCGACAGAAGTTGAATCGGCCGTTGAAGGTGAGCGGCGCATTCAGCTAACGGGTGAAACACCGTCCGTGGACGATGCGTTGTCTGTGCCACTGCAAATCAACTTTAGTGACGGTAGTGACAGCATTAATGTGTCTCTCACTATAGAGCCTCGCGCCATTGCGCCGACCATACGAAGCTTCCGGGCCAGTAATACAATAGCAGGGCAGAGCGTGTCATTAACCGCAACGGTGACCGACGCTGACGGCAACTTAGATGCGCCAAGCATTGAGGTCGCCCGAGTGAATAGTGACGGCAGCGAAACCACTGTGTCCAACGTCAATTATGAGGGGGATACGGCCACTGCATCATTAGGCAGTCTGTCTACCGGTGAGTATGAATATCGCCTGACCGCCAGCGACACCGAGGGTAACAGCGAGACCACAACGACCCGTTTTACCGTTAGCGAAGCGCCGTCAGAGGGCGGCAGCGGCGGTAATGCAGCCTGGTTATTATTATTGGTGCCAGTCGCGTGGTTAGTGCGTCGGAAAAGGGCTACTTAAACTGTAGCTCTTTGTAACTGAAGTTGGCTTTCACTTCTTTTTGCATCCACTCGAGCATCACGAAGCATCGTGACTCGCCGTCAAGCTGAACAATTTTAGCAAGGAATCCACGGAACGGACCTTGCTGAATTTCGACGCTATCACCCACTTTCGGGGCTTGTTCATCGGTCAGCTCGTCAACGCCTTTCATGTCGTCGACCCACTGTTGTGGAATTTTGGGAATGTTGTTACCAAACCTGAGAACGCCAGCCACACCATAGGTACTGCGTATTTTGTAAAACTGCTCAATGATATCGTCCAGCTTCACAAACAAGTAATTCGGAAACATGGGCTCAACAACTGACGTACGAACGCCACGACGAAGTTTTTTCACCGTTAACTTAGGCGCAAACACCTCAAACCCTTGGTTTTCCAGGTTTAATGCGGCGCGCTCTTCCTGTTTAGGCTTCGTGCGAATAACGTACCAAACGTCACTATCGAGCTGGCTCATAACACATCCTTTCCTTTATTGGCGGCGGATCTTTCCATATTAACCTATACGACGCAAGCGTATTGACTTGAGCGTTCACTCAAGGCATCTTAACGCAAAATTAACAATACGGAGCAACAAATGGAATTTAATCACGGTGGTTTCTGGCTACGTTTAGCGGCAGCTATTATCGACACTATTATCACGCAATTGGGCTTAACCATTATCGGTGTCATTATCGGCATTTTCGTCGGTATATTTATGGGCGCTGCGGGTTCACCAATGGGTGATATTGAAATGGTCGCCGGTGGTATTGGTTACGTTATCGGTATCGTTGGTCAGTGGTTGTATTTCACCATTTTTGAAATCTCTGGCTGGATGGCAACACCAGGCAAAAAAATTCTGGGTCTGCAGGTCACCGACATGAACGGTCAGCAAATCGGCTTTGGCCGTGCGAATGGTCGTTACTGGGGTAAAATCGTGTCAGCGCTTCTCCTCATGGTTGGTTTTATCATGATAGCCTTCACCGAGAAAAAGCAGGGTTTACATGACATTATGGCTGGCACCTTAGTCATCAAAAAGCCGTCGGCATAAAATCATTGCAAAAAACTGGGGCGGCAAGGTAAGCTGAAAAGGTCTTTCAACGTAATAAAGGCCTAAGTCTATGCGAGCCAACCGCCTCAGACGAGAAAATAACTCCCGCCGCCGCGCTGTTATCCGCAAGCGCCGTCAGCGCATTATTGAACGCCGCGAAAAGTGGTTTCGCTTAGTCCAGAAAGAAGGCACCCCCAAGGTCGAGTAACGAGGTGCAACCACCCGCATTTTACTGTATAATCCGCCAGCAAAAATCGCCCAGCTTTGGAGACCTTGCTTGTGGAAATCTACCGCGGTGCACCAGCCTTATCAGCCTTTAAAACAACGAAGCAACTCGAGCAACTGAAACAGGCCGGCTTGCCGGTTAACGAACTTTATGCCGAGTACCAGCATTTCGTAGATTTGCACAATGAACTGACCGACGAACATCGTTCAGTACTGGTGCAGTTGCTTAAGTATGGCCCGGAATTACCCGCCCATGAGCCAGAAGGCGCGCTCATATTAGTGACGCCACGCATTGGTACTATCTCCCCCTGGGCGTCCAAAGCCACTGACATTGCGCACAATTGCGGCTTAAAAAACATCCACAGAGTGGAGCGCGGTACAGCGTATTACTTGAAAGGAGACTTGTCTGCTGAAGAACTGAAACAAGCCGCTGCGTTATTGCACGATCGCATGACGGAAAGTGTCCTGTACGACATGGACGACGCGCGCCAGTTGTTCCGTACACAAGATCCTCAGCCATTGTCGTCTGTTGATATCTTAGCGGGCGGACGCGAGGCGTTGGCGCAGGCTAATATCAATTTAGGTCTGGCACTGGCCGACGATGAAATTGACTACCTTGTCGATAACTTCCAGAAGCTTGAACGTAATCCGAACGACATCGAACTCTATATGTTTGCGCAGGCCAACTCTGAGCACTGTCGTCATAAAATTTTCAATGCCGACTGGACTATCGACGGCCAAGAGCAGCCTAAGTCGCTGTTCAAAATGATTAAAAACACCTTCGAAACCACGCCGGACTACGTGCTTTCAGCATACAAAGACAACGCCGCCGTTATGGAAGGGCACGAAGCCGGACGCTTTTACCCGCAGCCGGACAGCATGAGCTATGGCTACCATCACGAGCCTGTGCATATTCTTATGAAAGTAGAAACGCACAACCACCCAACGGCTATTTCCCCATACCCGGGTGCCGCAACCGGCTCCGGCGGTGAAATTCGCGATGAAGGCGCCACAGGCGTGGGCTCAAAACCGAAAGCCGGTTTGGTGGGCTTTAGTGTCTCGAACCTGAACATTCCGGGGTTCAGGCAACCGTGGGAAGAAAACTACGGCAAGCCAGCGCGCATTGTGTCAGCACTGGACATTATGCTGGAAGGCCCATTAGGCGGCGCTGCTTTTAATAACGAATTTGGTCGTCCGGCGCTGACGGGGTATTTTCGTACCTATGAGCAAACCGTCGATAGTCACAACGGCCTTGAAACACGCGGGTATCACAAGCCCATTATGATAGCCGGTGGTATGGGTAACATTCGCGAAGCGCATGTCCAAAAAGGGGACATTCCGGTTGGCGCTAAATTAGTTGTTTTGGGTGGCCCGGCAATGAACATTGGACTGGGCGGTGGCGCGGCATCCTCCATGGCGTCAGGTGAATCGACTGAAGACTTAGACTTTGCTTCTGTACAACGTGAAAACCCGGAAATGGAACGCCGTTGTCAGGAAGTGATTGACCGCTGCTGGCAGCTGGGCGCTGAAAACCCAATTGCTTTTATCCATGACGTGGGCGCCGGCGGTTTGTCGAATGCCATGCCGGAACTCGTCAGCGACGGCGGTCGTGGCGGTAAGTTCGAGCTGCGTGACATTCCGAACGACGAGCCGGGCATGACGCCATTGGAAATTTGGTGTAACGAGTCGCAAGAGCGTTACGTTATTGCCATCGCACCGGAAAACCTGGCGCGCTTTGAAGCCATTTGCGAACGCGAGCGTGCCGAGTACGCTGTCATTGGTGAAGCCACCGAAGAGCTGACGGTGTTGCTGAACGACGCCAAGTTCTCAAATCAACCTATCGATCTGTCGTTGGATATTCTGCTCGGCAAGCCGCCGAAAATGCACCGTGATGTTGAAACCAAGCAAGCAAGCGGTGTCGATTTGCACTTAGAAGGTGTCGATATTAATGACGCTGCAGACCGCTTATTGCGCTTACCGGCTATCGCCGAGAAAACCTTCCTGATTACCATTGGTGACCGCAGTGTCACCGGTCTGGTGGCTCGCGACCAAATGGTTGGCCCGTGGCAAATTCCGGTCGCAGACGTAGCGGTAACCGCCGCCAGTTATGACAGCTACCATGGTGAAGCCATGGCTATGGGTGAGCGCACACCGCTGGCTTTATTGAACTTTGGCGCGTCGGCGCGCATGGCAGTTGCCGAGTCATTAACCAACATTGCCGCCGCTGATATTGGCGACTTAAAACGCATTAAATTGTCAGCTAACTGGATGTCAGCCGCCGGTCACCCGGGTGAAGACGCGGGCTTATACGAAGCCGTGAAAGCGGTGGGTGAAGAATTGTGCCCGGAACTGGGCATCACCATTCCGGTGGGTAAAGACTCCATGTCGATGAAAACCCAATGGCAGGACGACGGCGAAGACAAAGCCGTGACGGCACCATTAAGCTTAATTATTACGGCGTTTGGTCGTGTGAATGACATTCGTGCGACATTGACGCCGCAGCTGCGCACCGACAAAGGTCAGTCGCATCTGGTGCTTATTGACTTAGGTCAGGGCAAGAATCGTTTGGGCGGCTCTGCGCTGGCGCAAGTGTATCAGCAGCTGGGTAAAGAAACGCCGGATCTCGACGACACCAACGTATTCAAGGCGTTTTTCAATACCACGCAGCAATTGGTTACAGAAGGTCGGTTGCTGGCTTATCATGACCGGTCCGACGGCGGTTTGTTCGGTACCGTGGCGGAAATGGCTTTTGCTGGTAACTGCGGTGTGAATATCGCGTTAGATGAGCTTGGCGAAAATAACCTGGCGGCACTGTTCAATGAAGAACTGGGCGCGGTTATTCAGGTGAGCGACGAGCAGTATCGAAACGTCATGGACGCGTACGCGACAGCCGGTTTAGGCGACTGCGTAAAACGCATTGGTGAGCCAACCAATGAAGACGCCATTGTCTTTACGCGCGAAGGGAAAAGCGTGCTGGCTCAAAGTCGTACCCACTGGCGTACAGTATGGGCCGAAACAACGCATCAAATGCAGAGCCTGCGCGACAACCCAGTGTGTGCTGACGAAGAATTCCGCTTGAAACAACGTGCCGACAATCCGGGCTTACAAGCGGACTTAACCTTTGATCCGGCAGAAGATATTGCGGCGCCTTATATTGCTAAAGGTGTTTCACCGAAAGTAGCAATTCTGCGCGAGCAGGGCGTGAACTCGCACTATGAAATGGCGGCGGCATTCGACCGCGCCGGCTTCGAAGCGGTTGACGTACACATGAGTGACATTTTAGCTGGACGTGTATCGTTGGAAGACATGCAGGCACTGGCAGCTTGTGGCGGATTCTCCTACGGTGACGTGCTGGGCGCCGGCGAAGGCTGGGCTAAGTCCATTCTGTTTAATGATCGCGCGCGCGAACAATTTGAAGCTTTCTTTAATCGCAATGATACGTTGGCGCTAGGCGTGTGTAATGGCTGCCAAATGTTGTCGACGTTAAAATCGCTGATTCCGGGTACCGACCACTGGCCGCGTTTTGTCACCAACCGCAGCGAGCGCTTTGAAGCCCGCTTCAGCCTAGTGGAAGTGCAAAAGTCTGCGTCGCTTTTCTTAGGTGACATGGCAGGCTCGCGTATGCCAATTGCCGTATCACACGGCGAAGGCCGCGCTGAGTTTGCTAACGCACAGCAACAAAGCCAGTTAGAGCAGAACGCTCAGGTCGCACTGCGTTACATCGACAACTGGGGCGAAGTGGCCGAGCAATACCCGGCTAACCCGAACGGCTCGCCGCAAGGCATTACCGCTGTGACCAGCGAAGATGGGCGCATCACCGCCATGATGCCGCACCCGGAACGGGTCTTCCGCACCGTGGCCAACAGCTGGCACCCAGACGAGTGGGGTGAAGACAGCCCATGGATGCGTATGTTCCGCAACGCCCGCAAACACCTCGGATAACCGAGGCTCTTCGAATCACCCGAATCGTTGCAGTAGTTGGGCGACCATGGGGTGTTCGAAGGGACGTTTCAGGGTAATGGCGTAGAAGTGCTCGAAGACGTTAGGTAAGGTCAGGTAGCGTTTGAGCTGGCCGCCGGTCAGCTCGTCACGCACAACAACGTCGGGAATGACCGCCAATGCGCCGGTGTCACGGGCAAGCAGACGCAGCATAGCCATGTCGTCGGCTTCGGCCAATACCCGCGGCTGCCAGTTGTACTCCGCGCTGAGCATGTCAAAGGCTGACCGAAGCGGCATATTTTCCGGGGGCAATACCCAATTTTGCCCCACTAATGCTTCAGAGGTTAACCGTTCAATATCGCGTCCAACGGGCCCAATCACTGACACCGGCTGCCGAGCCAGCAAACGACTTTGCCAAAGCTGCTTGTCACTGCCGCGCACATTGGTATTGGCCAACGCAATATCAATTTGATGATTCGCCAATTCATTAAACAACTGGTCGGGCGTCATTGAGTGCAATCGATAATTTACCTTCTGCTGATGCACCAAGTCATTAATAAAGGCCTCGACAAAGTTGCGCGACATGGTCGAAGCATGACCAATACGAATCACCACGTCGTCACCGGTTTGACCATGCTTCAACTGATTCACCAGGCTTTCACCTTCGTGAAAAATTCGGCTGGCGTATTGGCGTGCAATATATCCCGCCTCGGTCAGCACAAGCTGACGCCCTTGCCGTTCAAATAGAGGCGTCCCAAACCACTCTTCCAGCTGTTTAATCTGCGCCGACAATGCCGACTGCGATACATGCAGCTTCTGCGCCGTTTGTGTTAAGTGACCACTTTCCGCCACATGCCAAAAATAAAACAGATGTTTGTAATTCATATTGCCAGCCAAAGTTCATAAAAATAGAACGAAACCATAATATATATCTATTTTACTTAACATCAACAAAACATCCATAATTCACGTCAACATAAAACCCTCCAAACGAGGTACCAACGACGTGTTATTGACAGAATGGCTCACATTTTCAGGTATACGCCCGGTGTTACTGGCATTGGTCGTCGTTTTGGCCTTCGTGGTCACCAACTACGCCCGAACCAACTTCCGGCTTGACCCGCGTCGCCGCTCCTTTATCACCAAACTCATTGGCTGCCTGACCGCCGTTCTCATACTCATTGTCAGTAACAACATCGTTGTCTTTTTCGCCGCGTGGATGGCAATAAGCCTGCAACTGCACAGCTTGCTCATGTTCTACCCGGAGCGTGATCGCGCCGTGCTCGCTGCTCACAAAAAATTCATTCTGGCGCGCTGCTCGGAAACTTTCCTCGGTACCGCACTTTTGCTCATGTACCTGCACACCGGCAGCTTACAACTCGACACCATTTTACAAAGCGTCACTGTAGCCAACACCGAAACCAACGCGTCGCCGCCACTGATTCAACACGTCGCCGCGCTCTGTCTGGTCATGGCGGCACTCATAAAGTGCGCTCAGTTACCTCTGCACGGCTGGCTGATTCAGGTCGTCGAAGCGCCAACACCGGTATCCGCCTTGCTACACGCGGGCATCATTAACTTGGGTGGTTTTCTGCTACTCGCCAGCACACCTATCTGGGGCAACAGCACCGTCGCTGTCTGGTTACTCTGCTTAGTGTCCGCCGCCTCTTGCTGTTTCGCGGCACTCATTATGGCGACCCGCATCAGCATTAAAGTCCGCCTCGCCTGGTCGACCTGCGCACAAATGGGGTTGATGTTACTGGAAATAGGCTTGGGCTATTACGACTTAGCCTTACTGCACTTAGTCGCACACTCCGTTTATAAAGCTCATGCGTTCCTGTCGGTTAGCGAGGTCGCTATTATCAGGCAACCGCAAGCCCGCTCACTGTGGCGTGTTGGTGTCATATTCATCGCCTTTCAGGCTATTGTCGCTGCCGCCTGCGGGTGGTGGCTGAATGACCCGAAATGGTTACCGTCAGCGCTGCTGGCGATGGCGCTCACCACCATATGGATGAACCTGTACCAACCGCTGTTACGAGTCGGTGTGTCAGTGCTTACTATCGCCGTTTACCTCGCACTAGGCGCACTGGCGCAGCAGGTTATCGAGCCACAACAACTGACGCAACCCTGGTTGGAGCCGCTCATCGCACTGCTGTTCAATGCCTTTGCCTTTACCTACTGGTTAGTGCACCACACGCCGTCGCACAGCCTTAGCCAACGTTGGTTTATCACCTTAAACGCAGGGTTGTACCTGGACGAATGGCTGACCCGCTTTGTGCTCTGGTTATGGCCAAGCCACCCCATTGAGTATTACCAGCGCCGCAGTCAAAAAGAGGGCTTATCATGATTTCTGTCAGTCGTTTTGTGTCTATCGCTGAGCAAGTGAGCCAGTCGGTTGCCCCGCAGTGGCCATTATCTCAGTGGATAGCCGTGAATCCATTCTGGCAATATCGCAATAAGCCGGTGGAAGACGTTGCTGCGCATTGGCGCTACAGTGCGGGTAGCCAGCTGCTCATGAGTCCCGACTTCTACTGGAAAAAATGGCAACAAAACGACATTGACAAGCAGCATGTCACCGACAAAATGGTCGAGCAGTTGCAGCAGCGTGTCAGTATTATTAAGCCAATACCGCAGTGGCAAAACCTGAGTCGCCTGGTCGACAAGTATCAGCAACGCAGTCGGAAAATGCGCTGGAACGAGGAAGTGGTGTTGCAAATTAGCCAAACCTGCGGTCTGTTTATGCAGTTTCCTAAGCGCTTTCAGGAAGAGGGCAGTGACAGTTCGTTATACAGCCATTGGCTAACCATTTCACGGGCCGACCGCGGTATCGAAACATTAATGGATGAAGGCGACCTAAACGAGCTTTTCGCAGAGCTGCCCGACGACCCGCACGAACTCATTAAAGTTTGTCAGGCCAGCTTTATGACCGACGCCTCAGACGATGCGCTGCAGTGCTATTGCCAGGCACTGATCAGCGACTTATGGGGCTGGGCGGCGGCATTCGCGTATCAGGATGCGCGTCAGGACAGCCAATGGGTGTTTGAACTCTTGTGCATTCGTTTGGCCTGGGAGTACCTGCTGTGGCACTTAGCCGAGCGAACCAATACCTCCGTTCACGAACAACTGAAAGCTAGCTTCAATGAACAGCTCGACCATTGCTTTGGTTGGGTTGGCTATGCGCAGCAGTACAACGAGTTGCTGTGGAAATGGCAAACCGCTTATGAACGTTCGCAAGTGGCGCGTCTTCAGTTTACTGACTCAACAGCCGAACAACCGTCAAAAAGTCCGGACATACAAGCGGTGTTTTGTATTGACGTGCGCTCCGAGCGATACCGTAGAGCGTTGGAAAAAGCGGGCCAAGCGATAGGCAAACGAGTTCAGACCAAAGGCTTTGCCGGCTTTTTCGGGGTGCCGTTAGGGGTTGAACAGCGCACCGGTAAAACGCCGCATGTGCCCGGCTTGTTGCAACCGTCGTATTACATTAAAGCCCCTGAGCAAAAACAAACGACGATGTCGCTGCTGACCAACTTATTCAACACGCCGGTCTCCATGTTCAGTGGTGTGGAAGCCCTGGGGTTAAGCAAGCTGAAATCTCTGCTGGCTGGCATACCAGGAAAAATTGACCGGGCCGCTGAACATACCCATGCAACCATCTGCAATGAAGATGGGGAAGTTTCAACGGACGCATTGGTGGCCGTGTGCGAACAGGCGCTGGCCGGTATGCAATTCCAGAGTTTTGGGCGGCATGTCCTGCTGGTTGGGCATGGTTCGCACCATAGCAATAATGCGCAACGTGCCGGAATGAACTGTGGTGCCTGCGGCGGTCAGACCGGCGCATTAAGTGCAAGGGTGCTGGCGCGGCTACTCAACGACGCCGACATCCGTGAACATTTGCGTGAGCGAGGCGTCGACATTCCATCGAAAACGCGTTTTTATTCTGCTTTGCACGAAACCGTTACTGACAACATTGTTTGGCTATCGGAGGCCGTGCCCGGAGAGGTCAAACAAGTATTTGCGCACGCCAGTGAATCGCTTGCAGCGAATGCGGAAGCCTCCGAGAAAGCGCGTAAAAAACGATCCAGTCACTGGGCTGAACTGCGCCCTGAGTGGGGCCTGGCCGACAATAATACGCTATTTTTCGGGCGTGCCGGACGGCTGTCGTCTGCCGATACCATCGGTAGTCGCTTCCTGCACGACTACTACAGCGAGAACGATCCCAACGGCGCGTTGTTGACGCAACTGTTCAGTGCGCCGGGCTTGGTTGCGAACTGGATAAACTGGCAATACTACTGCTCAGTGACCGACCCGAAGCAATTAGGTAGCGGCAACAAGCTGCTTCATAACCGCGTTGCCAATGACATAGGCGTGTTTGAAGGTAACGGCGGTGACTTAAGGCAAGGGCTTGCCTGGCAGTCCGTGCATGACGGCAAAGACTTTGTGCACCGCCCTATGCGCCTGCAGGTTATTGTCGAAGCCAGCGAAGCGATCATTCAAAAGGCGTTGGCAAGCGCTGAAGACTTTAACCACCTGTTCCAGCACGACTGGATAAACCTGTATCGACTCGATGAACGAGGTGAGCTATGTCCAGTAACCAAGTGAATACCGCCCAGGCAGTTACCTGCTGCACAATGAAAGAGTTGTACGATGTGGTGCGTACAAGACCATTCAACCAGCCCTTTGCGGTGCATTACCAGGACGGGCGCACCGATTTCGGGCTTAATTCCGAAGAAGACTTGAGAGCCAGCCTCCGGAGTCATGGCAACCCGTTTTTAAAAGACCCGGTGGATATCTCGGTAGCCTGATGTATCTAGATGTAGCCTGACGTTATTGACGTCAGGTGCGATCTATCAATCAACATCCACACCATACCGCTCGCGAATTTTCTCGGCCAAAGCAGCCCGCGCATCGGGCTCGCCGTGAATTAAACGTATGCGCTTCACCGGCTCTTCGGTGGCGTCTATAAAGTCTAAAAGCTCTTGTTGGTCGGCATGGGCGGAGTAGCCGCCTAAGGTATAAATACCCGCCTTTATGTCAATACGCTCGTGGTCTAAGTCGACATAACCACCGCGTGGACCGTAGGTTTGTATATCGCGTCCCGGGGTTCCGGCAGCCTGATAGCCTACAAACAAGACATCCGTTCGTGGGTCGGGTAGCAAGGCTTTTAAATAATTCAACATACGCCCTCCGGTACACACGCCGCTAGCAGCAATAACAATGCAGGGGTCGCCGCTGTTTTTTAAGTAATTCACCACGCGCTCATGGTCACTGTGGTCGTCTACCTTCATTAGGCGGTCGAAATTCAGCGGGTGTCGGTCTTCTTCGACCCGTGCCAATGCCTCTTCGTCCCACAACGCCTTCATGGCTCGGTACTGCTTAGTAAATTGCGCGGCCAGTGGGGAATCTAAAATCACCGTCATTTTTTGCCATACGGGGTCTGCAACGCCGGTTTTCGCCTCACGAGCCCGTGCTTTATAAATAATGTCTTCTAACTCGTACAGCAGCTCTTGCGTGCGACCAATACTAAACGCGGGAATGAGAATAGTGCCTTTGTTTTCCACACAACGCTCCACCACCGACTTCAGGCGCTGTTCGCGGTCAAGGCGCGACTCGTGGTTTTTATCGCCGTAGGTGCTTTCCAACAATAACCAGTCAGCACGCTCTAGTGGCGTTGGGTCGGGCAGTAGTGGCGTGTTTTTACAACCCAGGTCACCTGAGAAGACCACGCGGTAGTGAGTATTCACATTCTCAATTTCCACATAAGACGAGCCCAGAATATGCCCGGCCTGACGAAAGCGCAGTTTAAAGCGCTCAGTAGAATAGTCAGCAGGCAGCTCTAGCCAGGCATCGTACTCCACCGGCTGCAGCTGGCGCTGCAGACGAGCCATCACCGCATTAATAATGTCGGCGTTGCGGGTTAAGCCCACTTTCAACGCGTCCTCAATCACTAGCGGTAACAAATGCGCGGTAGCTTTCGTGCAGTATATAGGGCCGCTAAAGCCCGCAATCAGCAACCAGGGAATGCGGCCTACGTGGTCAATGTGGCAGTGAGTCACCACCAACGCCTGCACCTTGCTAATATCGAAGTCAATTTCCTGCGTGTTGGAATCCGCACCAGAACCCGAGGTCTCCGCCCCCTGAAACAGCCCGCAGTCAATTAAAAGTGAGTGGCCACTGTCTAACAACAGTTCGTGGCAAGAGCCCGTAACCCCTTCAAACGCACCGTGATGAATAACATCCATGTGTTCGTTCCTTTTTGTTTAAAACAAATAGGCTACAAAAAACGTCGGAAATGCGCTATCGGACAAAAGGGTGATATTAGGCAATTGGAAGGAACTAACCGCTTAAAATATCATCAATTACTAACAATAAAGCCTTTGTAGGAAAAGGGCTGCATGCGGTATCATACTCGCTTGATCAAAATTCAGAATAATACGAATAAATCACATAATTATCCGCACCATCGGCCTATGGGAACCGCAACCCATGGGCGGTAGCGTGCCTGAAGGCCCAACAATGACAAACGATACTGATAACTACGACCCTCAACGGCATTCGGATTACCAAGACGACGAAATTGACCTGCGCGAGCTGTTTGGCATTATTTGGCAGGGCAAATGGTGGATTATCGCCATTACTTTTATATTCGCAGTGGGCTCGGTTATTTACTCGTTAAGCCTGCAGAATATTTATAAATCGGAAGCGACATTGGCACCGACGGAGGAAGCCAGTGGTGGGGGCTCTCACAAATGGCCGGGCAGCTAGGTGGCCTGGCGAGCTTAGCCGGCGTTAATCTCGGTGGCGGCAATACCGATAAAACTACAATTGCCCTCGAAATTTTAAAGTCTCGCGCCTTTATAAAAAGCTTTGTTGAAAAATACGATATTTTGCCGGAACTTATGGCAGTGGAAGAATGGAACCGTGGCACCGGCATTGTATTTAACAACGAACTTTATAACCCCGACACCAAAAAGTGGGTAAGAGAAGTCGAACCCCCTAAGCAACCAGCACCATCAAGTTGGGAATACGTAAAAGTATTCAGAGACCAAGTGCTGCAAGTGACTAAAGACGAAACAACCGGCCTTGTAACAATAGCAGTAAACCATCAGTCTCCAGGAGTAGCCGAGCAGTGGGTAGGGTGGCTTATTGAGGAAATTAACAATCACATGCGTGAACGTGACATTCAGGAAGCACAGAGAAGCTTGGAGTACTTAGACAAAGAATTGCAGAGCACATCGTTAAGTGATATGCAGCAGGTATTCTACGAGTTAATAGAAAAACAAACGCAGACTATCATGCTGGCGAATGTACGCCCTGAGTACATTTTCCAAACGCTAGACCCTGCCGTGGTGCCAGAGCAAAAAGCGAAGCCATCACGCGCTCTGATATGCATTATTGGTACCTTCTTAGGCGGCTTTTTAAGTGTCGGCTTTGTGTTAATCAAAAATATATTTAGAAAAAACGGCGAAAAGTAAGGTCGTTTTTGCAAACTTGTAATAGTTTGATCTTTTAAAAAGTTTCTATTTAATGACTAAGAGTCAATAAGTTAGAGTTTTTAAGCAATAAGTCTTATCCATTTTTTAACTAAGTGGTAATCCTGTGAAAGATTTCAAAAATGAATTAGTTGAGTTATTAAACAATAAAAAGGCCAAGATAGGGATCTTAGGTTTAGGTTACGTAGGTCAACCGTTAGCACTTCGCTATAGCGCGTTAAATTACAAAACGATTGGTTTTGATGTTGATGAAACAAAAGTTGCTGAACTTAACACTGGTCATAGCAGTATCGAACATATCTGTGATGATACGGTGAAAGCGGCGATTGAAAATGGTTTTGAGGCTACAACCAACTTTGATCGAGTGACAGAGTGTGATGCGCTTATTCTTTGTGTCCCTACACCACTGAACAAATATCGCGAACCGGATATTAGCTTTGTAACTCGTACTACAGATATGATGGCTCCTTATTTGCGAGAAGGTCAGATCGTATCGTTAGAAAGTACGACCTATCCGGGAACAACTGAAGAAGAGCTTTTGCCAAGGATTCAGCACAATGGTTTAAAAGTCGGAGAAGACATATTCTTAGTATACTCACCTGAGCGAGAAGACCCAGGTAACCCGCACTTTAATACACAGACGATTCCTAAAGTGGTTGGTGGTCATACATCCGAGTGCAGAGAAGTTGGGGTAGCGCTTTATGAGCAAGCTATCGATAAAGTTGTACCCGTGAGCTCAACAAGAGCTGCTGAATTGACAAAGCTTTTGGAAAACATTCACCGTGCGGTTAACATCGGTTTAGTCAATGAAATGAAAATTGTCGCTGATAGTATGGGGATTGATATTTTCGAAGTGGTCGATGCTGCTGCAACTAAACCATTTGGTTTTACTCCATACTACCCAGGACCTGGGTTAGGTGGTCACTGTATTCCTATCGACCCATTCTACTTAACCTGGAAAGCAAGAGAGTACGGTTTAAATACACGTTTTATAGAGCTTTCAGGTGAAGTCAACCGTGCTATGCCGGAATATGTAGTTAACAAATTGATGGATGGGTTAAATAAACATCAAAAATCATTGAATGGTAGCCGAGTTTTGGTCTTAGGTATTGCATACAAGAAAAACGTAGATGACATGCGTGAGTCTCCGTCGGTTGAAATTATGGAACTCATCCGAGATAAAGGCGCAGAAGTTTCTTACAGCGACCCCCACGTACCAACTTTCCCTAAAATGCGTGAACACAGTTTTGATTTACATAGCACCGAGTTGACTCCAGAGAGCTTGAACAATTTTGATGCAGTTATTTTGGCTACTGATCACGAAAAATTTGATTATGATCTTATATATGAAAACTCGCAGATAATTATTGACTCGCGTGGCAAGTATAGAGGCAAAAACGGAAAGGTGATTAAAGCGTAATGACTGATTCAAACACGAATAAGAACTTCGCTCTTGTAGGTGCAGCGGGCTATATAGCCCCCCGTCACATGAGAGCTATCAAGGAAACCGACAATACCTTGAGTATCGCTTATGACATTAACGACTCTGTTGGTGTGATTGACAGTATTTCTCCACAAAGTGAGTTTTTTACTGACTTTGAACGTTTTTATGAGCACGCTTGGCAGTTAAAGCGTAACAGCAGTACAAAGCTGGATTATGTATCGATATGCTCTCCAAACCACATGCATGCTTCGCATATAGCCGCCGGTTTACGTTTAGGTTGTGATGTTATTTGCGAAAAGCCTTTGGTTCCAACGAGTGACGATTTAGATGAATTAGAGCTAGTTGAGGAAGAAACAGGCAAGAAAGTTTATAACATTCTTCAGCTACGCCATCACCCGGCAATTGTTGAATTACGGGATAAGGTGGCTAATTCAAAGCAAAGTAAAAAGCATGAAGTTGAACTGACTTATATCACATCCCGTGGTAAATGGTATCTTGAGAGTTGGAAAGGCGATCCAAGGAAATCGTTTGGTGTAGCAACCAACATTGGAGTGCATTTTTTCGATATGCTGCATTTCATTTTTGGGAAGTTACAGAAAAATGTGCTTCACTACACTGATGACCTGAAAGCATCTGGCTATTTAGAATATGAAAAAGCACGAGTCAAATGGTTGCTTTCTATCGATGCCAATGATTTACCGGACGAAATTAAAGGTGAAAAAACAACTTACAGAACCATTAATTGTGATGGTGACGAGTTAGAATTTTCAGGTGGTTTTACCGACCTTCACACAGTTAGTTATCAAGAGATATTAGCAGGTCGAGGCTATGGTATTAAAGATGCTCGGCATTGTGTGGAAACTGTAGAGCAAATTCGTACTCAGCAATTGCAATCTGCAAAAGCTAATGAAGCGCATCCTTTTCTGTCATCACTTCTTAAAAAGTAATACGCAGTATTCAAAGCGATCAGGTGCATACTATGAGTTATTACCAACATGAATCAGCAATTGTAGATGAGGGAGCTCAAATTGGCGAAGGTAGCCGTGTTTGGCACTTCGTGCATGTTTGCGGTGAAGCCCAAATCGGCAAAGGCGTTTCATTAGGACAAAACGTTTTCGTCGGTAACCGAGTGAAAATTGGAGATAACTGTAAAATACAAAACAATGTTTCGGTCTACGACAATGTGTATCTAGAAGAAGGCGTATTTTGTGGGCCCAGTATGGTTTTCACCAATGTGTATAACCCTCGTTCGCTGATAGAGCGCAAAGACGAATATAAGGACACTCTAGTTAAAAAAGGAGCTTCTTTAGGGGCTAACTGCACTATTGTCTGCGGTATTACTATCGGTGAGTACGCTTTTATTGGCGCTGGAGCCGTTGTGAACAAAGATGTACCTGCTTACGCACTTATGGTTGGGGTACCAGCCAAACAAATAGGCTGGATGAGTGAACATGGGGAACAATTAAGTTTGCCATTGACCGGCGAGGCGAAAGCTCTCTGTTCTCATACCGGCGCTACCTATATATTAAATGGGCAAACCGTCAGTAAAGAAGGTTAACGAGAATGCAGTTTATTGATTTAGCCGCTCAACAGGCAAGAATTAAAGACAAAATTGATGCAGGTATTGCACGTGTCTTAGAACATGGTAAGTACATTTTGGGTCCTGAAGTACAAGAGCTCGAAGAAAAGTTAGCGGATTATACCGGTGCAAAATATTGTATTACCGTTGCAAACGGTACCGATGCTCTTCAAATTGCGCAAATGGCTTTGGGCATAGGACCCGGCGACGAAGTTATTACGCCAGGTTTTACTTATATTGCAACGGCAGAAACAGTGGCCTTATTAGGCGCAAAGCCGGTTTATGTTGATATTGACCCTAAAACTTACAATATTGACCCAGAGCTCATCGAAGCTGCTATTACTGAAAAAACTAAAGCGATTATTCCTGTATCTCTATATGGGCAACCTGCAGACTTTGCTCGCATTAACGAAATAGCAAAGAAGTATAATATTCCGGTTATTGAAGATGGTGCACAAAGCTTTGGCGCAACTTATAAAGGCAGAAAATCTTGTAACTTAAGTACAATAGCTTGTACTAGCTTTTTCCCGAGTAAACCTTTAGGTTGCTATGGTGATGGTGGAGCTATTTTTACTAATGATGACGACTTAGCAACGATTATGCGCCAGATAGCACGTCATGGGCAAGATCGGCGCTATCATCATGTCAGAGTCGGGGTAAACAGTCGCTTGGATACTCTTCAAGCGGCTATTTTGTTACCGAAACTGGATATCCTTGATGATGAAGTTAGGTTGCGAAACGAAGTGGCAAGTCACTACACCGAATTATTAAATAGCCACGGTATTGACACTACACCATTTATTCAAGAAGGGAATGTGTCGGCTTGGGCGCAGTTTACGATTCAAGTTGATGAGCGTGAATTATTGCAGGATAAGCTACAAACGGCCGGTATTCCAACAGCAGTTCATTACCCAATACCACTTAATAAGCAGCCCGCAGTGATCGATAGCACTACGAAATTGATTGTTGGAGACGAAACGTCGCAGAAAGTTTTAAGTTTACCAATGCATCCCTATTTCTCTGAGTCTGATTTAATTAAGGTTTGCACTGCATTGGTAGAATAATTTTATAACTGTTAACTGGATATGTTATGACTTTAGATGTATTTAAAAATAAAAAATGTATTGTGACAGGAGGGGCTGGATTTGTTGGCTCTCATATATGCGAGCGTTTAGTTAGTTTAGGCGCTGAGGTAATTGCTTTAGATGATCTCTCGGCGGGCAAAGAAAAGAATGTCGCTTTTCTAAATAAACACAAAAACTTTACACTGGTTAAAAAGTCGATTAACGATACAGAAGGGATGGATACTCTTTTCGAAGGCTGCTATGCGGTATTTAACAATGCAGCGTCGAAAAAGAATGTTTGCTTAGTCGATCCTCAGAAAGATCTTTTCGTTAACGGCGGTGGAACTCTAAACATGCTCGAGCTTGCAAAGAAGCATAATGTAGAGCGCTTTATACATGCTTCCACTGGTTCTGTATACGGAGAGCCGAAGATATTTCCAACCACTGAAGAGCATCCACTAAGGCCTGTATCTTACTATGGAGTTTCTAAGCTAGCTGGTGAGCGTTACGTCGATACATTTAATCAGCTATATGGCATGAAGACTACTATCTTGCGATACTTCCATGTATACGGCTCTCGTCAAGAGTCAAATGAATTTGGTGGCGTAGTTTCCATTTTTATAAAGAATATTATGGAGAATAAACCATTATACGTTAACGGTGATGGAGAGCAGATGAGGACATTTACGTGGGTCAAAGACCTGGTGGATGCAAATATTTCAGCTGCCCTAAGCGAGAGAAGTGTAGGAGAGGTCTATAATGTAGCGTCAAGTATTCAAGTTACTATCAATAGCCTTGCTGAAAATATACGCGAGATGATGGGGGCAGACGTAGAAATTATTCACAATGAACCTCTGTTAGGTGATATTAAATATTTTAATGTAAGTAATGATAAGATTGTGAATGACTTAGGGCTTAGTTTTACTAAAGACCTTTGGGGCACGCTGAACGCTACGTTAGATGAGGTTATAGAGAGTATTAAATGAGCCTCCTGAAACGATTCAGTGGCGATATTTTATTATATGGTGCAGGGGTGGCTGTAACAAAGTCACTAACGATAGTGATGCTACCCTTGTTGACCTCTTATTTAACTGTGGAGCAAGTTGGCATGGTAGAGCTTGGTCTAGCTCTATCAACCGTATTATTGCTTTTTATTCTATTAGGTGTTGATACTGGTTTAACTTTTTTTTATTGGGATGAAAAAAGTACAATAGGGAAAAGTAGTTATATTACTAGCTCTTTCTTAATTATTATTATAGCGGCTGCACTGATAAGCATACTTCTCATTTATCTGAAAAAACCTCTAGAAAGTCTCTATTTTAAAAGTGAGACTACGAGCTTTTTTTATATGTTAATAGTTTCTTTAGTGGCTCAGGCGTTTTTTAATATGTCAAATAAAGTCCTAAGAATAAAAAGATTGGTGAAGCAATATAATGTAATTATTATTGTAAACTCCGCTCTTTTTCTGGTTCTCTTATTTTTTGTTCTTAAAAAAGAACAAAGTGTGGAAAGCTTCTTTATAGCAAAGTCTATCAGTTACGTTGTTGCGTTTTTGCTTTCTATTTACCTGATTCGTGCGTCTCTTATTTCCTTTCCAGACCTGAATAGAGCGAAACAGTTAATTAGCTATAGCCTGCCGCTTTTACCGTTCGCAGCAACATCTGCTGTGATGACCGTTTTAGATAAATTCTTCGTAAATTACTTTTTAGACATCTCGGATGTTGGCGTCTACTCCGTTGGCGCAAAAGTTGGTGGTGCAGTTATTCTGCTTATCGCAGCGTTCTCAATGTCTTTTGGACCATTTGCAATGTCCATCAAAGAACGAAAAGAAGCGAAAGGAATATATGCAAGAATTTTCCTTATCTACCTATCTATAATGCTCGGTTCAGTCTTAGGATTAGCGACTGTTGATGACTGGCTTCTGGGAGTTCTTACAAGAAACCAAGATAGTTACTCTAACTCAATTACGGTGATTACTCCAATAGCACTGGGGTTAGTTATACACAGTTTTTTTTCTCAACTAGGAATAGGACTCAATATTACGAAGAATAATCACTTTTTCTTTTATGGATCGATTGTATCATTAGGGATTAACATAGTTCTTAGCCCTTTCTTTATAACTTCATTCGGTGTTATAGGTGCGGCATACTCTACGCTTATCTCCTATCTTATAGTAACGTTCTGGATTTACTTTATATCAAGAAAGAAATACCCGATTCCTTACTCTCTATCTAAGATACTTCTCGTGTCGCTTATATTTATCATTTGTTATTCTATAATGGTCAGCAACTTTCTATATCATACGAGCTTTATTAAGGATTTAATCGTAGTCTTAATTTATTTTTCTGCCATATCCCCTATTTTATATAGCGTATTTAAAAATGAGAAAAGCAACTAAGAAAATAATGGTAAGGATTGTTCGGGTTCTATATTTAGCTACTCGAAACTGGGACTATGATTATATGCAAACTTTAAGACCTAATTTGATTAGGTTTCTTGGGGCAATAGTTGGAAGTAACGTAAAGATCAAGTCTGGAGTATTAATTGAGTATCCAGATAAGTTGATAATCGGAAATAATGTATCGCTTCAACATAATTGCTTTTTGTCTGCATACGGTCAACTAGAGATAGGCAGCAATGTTTCTATAGCTCACGGTGTTTCTATATTAACCTCAACTCATAAGTATGACTCGGATGAGATAATAAGGAATAATAAACTGATTAAATCACCTGTTAAGATTGGTAATAATGTCTGGATAGGAATGAAAGCATCTATTTTATCTGGTGTAACTATAGGTGATGGATGTGTTGTGGGAGCTCATTCATTAGTAACACGTAGTTTTAACGAAAATACTGTTATTGCGGGTATTCCCGCTAAGTTAATAAAAGAGAGACTTTAACTCCAATGAAAATTTTGCACTTACCAACGTCAGTTGGTAATCATGGATATAGTTTGGCTTGCGCGGAACGGCGGGCTGGTCATGATAGTCATTCATTGGTTATAGATAAAAACCCGTTAGGGATGAAAGCGGATGAATTGGTAGTACTTCCTAAAAGTAGACTGAAAAATGTTTTAAAGAGAATTAAAACGTTTTATCAAGTTTCATCTAAATTTGATATATACCATTTTAATTTCGGGCAGACTCTTTTGGATTTTCCATCGTATGGGCTAGATTATTTAGACCTACCATTTTATCGAGGTCACAAGTTCGCGACCTTCAACGGCAGTGATATAAGGCAACCAGTCGATAAATCAATAAACCCTTTCAGCCCTTACCTTAAAGATGTCGAAGATAGGACTTCCTATCTGAAAAGGCAAGAGCGAATAAATAAGCTTTTTAATAATATTGAATTCGCTTTTGTGCAGAACCCGGATCTTCTACGTTTTCTTCCGGAGGGACGCGCTGAATTTATACCTTACATCAAAGAAAGTTGGTTCGATTCTGATGGGCAGAAGAAGACAAAAAGAAATAGAAAATTTACTATAGTTCACGCGCCAACTAATAGAGAGGTAAAGGGGAGCAGGTACATAATCGAAGCCATTAGCAAACTAAAAGATGAGTTCGATATTGAATTCAGGCTGATAGAAAACATGACCCATTCTCAGGCAAAAGAGGCGTATAGAAACGCGGATCTGTTGATAGACCAAGTTAGGTTAGGTTGGTATGGTGGGGTGGCTGTCGAGGCTATGCGAATGGGCGTTCCTGTTGCTGTTTATATAAATGAGGCGGATTTGATTTATATTTCAGATGACATGAAAAGGGACATAGACGAAGCATTTTTGCGAGTAAACCCGACAAATATCTATGAAAGAATTGCGGAGGTCTTAGATAGTCCGTTGAAATATAATTATCTTGTTGATGCATCTCTAGACTATGTAAATACACATCACGACCCAGATAAACTCATAGAAAAGGTCTTGTTTAGGTATAGAATGAATTTGTAACTACTTTTATGGTTAATTAAACCAGTATAGCGTGGATTTATATATACTTAATTGTTTCATTTATTAGGTATGATTCACAGTAACCATATTTTTAATATATAAAATGTAGAGCAGTATATAGTCAAAATGAAGAGAGTACTGATAGTTGGATTGCCTTTTTTTCCAAAAAAATACGAATATGCTGTTTCAGCTTATAGAAAACTTGGTTGCAAGGTAAAAGTTTTACTTAATAAACGGAAAAATACTCACGAACAGGATAGCTTTGAGGACAATAGCTTGCTAAGTTATTCTAGTAACAACAATTTTCTAAGAATTAAGCAGTTTATCGTTGAAGTACTTCGTTTCAAACCAAGTAATATCGATTGCTACAACTACAGTATTCTTTCTGTGTTATATGTCCTTATTGCTCGAGCTTTCGGTATTAATGTTCGTTTTTGGATCATAGGGGGCGAGTTAGTTGGGGATACACAAAATGCTAACTCGAGTTCCTTTTTTGTACGTACCTATTCAAAACTCAAGAAATTCTTAACTTGGATTTGTTTAAGGTACAGCAACGTAATCTTTGCTAAAGAACTGCATCATGTAGAGTGTATTAGAAGCCATCTTCCAAAGGCGTTGAGTAAGGTTGTTCAAATACATAATTGTGTCCCGGTTCCAGCATATAGTTATAGTTCAATAGCTGGCGCAAAGCGAGATTTCTTGTATGCAAATGCAGTAGTAGAAAGACGTAATGTAATTTCGTTGCTCGATGCTCTGGCAAACCTTCGTACCGAAGGTATTCAATTTAAAGCTGCAATATACGGTTTTAACTCTATTTCGAATGAGGTGTATGCTCCTCGCGGTGTTCCTTATTCTGAAAGAGCTCTCTCACATTTTCATTATCTAAAACTTGAAAATTTCGTCGAGGTCAGAGGTTTTGTTAACGATGTGAACCAAGTTATGAAAGAATACAAGTTCTTTGTATTCCCTTCAGATGTAATACTCGCAAATTATGCTCTACTAGAATCAATGTCTCTCGGGTTGGTGCCGATAGTTTATCCCGGTAATGGTTACGAGTTACTTGTAGAAGATGGAGTTAATGGCTTCGTTGCATTTGACTACGATTTATCCAAAGCATTTAAGCGCGCACTTTCCTTGTCTAATGACGAATACATCAATATGTCTAAATCAGCGTATGACACAATATATAAGAACTTTTCTATGCAAGTGTGGCTGAGAAAATTAAGTAGTCATTTATATTAACTGGGTTGTTTTATGAGAATTTTGTTTGTTTTTGGTACTCGACCGGAAGCCATTAAAATGGGTCCACTAGTTTCTGCAATGGCTAAAGATAAAGCTTTCGAGGTAAAGGTTGCAGTAACTGCACAACATAGAGAAATGCTAGATCAGGTGCTTACCTTGTTCGATATAACTCCTGAGTATGATTTAAATATTATGCGAAGCGGCCAGGATTTATATGACGTCACCGCAAAAATCTTAGTTGGACTTAGAGACGCTCTTAAAGATTTCAAGCCTGACTTAGTATTGGTGCATGGCGATACTACTACTTGTTTTACCGCTAGTTTGGCTGCGTTTTATGAACGGGTAAAGGTGGGGCATATTGAAGCTGGACTGAGAACTGGAAACCTTTATTCTCCATGGCCGGAAGAGGCTAATAGGAAGCTAACGAGTGTCGTTACAGAGCTTCACTTTGCTCCTACGGAGGGCGCTAGGCAGAACCTTTTGGCTGAAGGCGTTAGAGATTCTAAAGTTTTTGTTACCGGAAACACGGTGATTGATGCGCTTTTCTCGATAAAGAATAGAGTCTTGAATGATGAAAAAGCGAAACTGGCTTTTGCACATGACTTTAGTTTTGTTGACCCGACTAAGAAAATGATTTTGGTTACAGGCCATCGTCGTGAAAGTTTTGGTCATGGCTTTGAGCGAATTTGTGCAGCTCTAAAAGATATTGCAAATGCTTATCCAGAAGTTCAAATAGTATACCCCGTTCACCTCAACCCCAATGTTGAAATTCCAGTTAAAAACTTGTTGGGTGATTTGAATAATGTCTTTTTAATTCCCCCTCAGGATTATTTGCCCTTTGTTTACCTGATGAATGCTAGTTATTTAATATTGACTGACTCAGGGGGGTGCAAGAGGAAGCTCCTTCTCTAGGTAAACCTGTGCTGGTAATGCGAGATACGACTGAGAGACCGGAAGCAGTAGATGCTGGAACGGTTAAACTGGTTGGTACTAATGTCGAAAAAATTATTGAGCAGGTAAGTCTTTTATTAAGTAATACTTCGGAGTATGAGGAGATGGCGAAGGCACATAACCCTTACGGTGATGGAATGGCTGTAGATCGAATTATTGATATTCTTAAAAAAGAACAATGGTAAGGAGCCAGAGCGTTGCGGCTCAAAACTTAGCTCATAAGAGACTAAACTAATGTTTTATGTGCTTTTGGTTACCAGCGCATTCTTTCTTCATCTGTGCGATAGAGATAGAGCTTCAACTCCTATATTTTATCTATTTTCGCTGTTCGTCTTGCTCATTACAGCTTTAAGAGGAAATGGCACGGGTTTAGCCGATTATGACGCATATATTAGAATTTATTCAGATATACTTGATTGGTATGACGTATTAAATCCAACTACTCATGTAGAAATAGGGTTTCGTGTCGTATCTTTCCTTGGTAACACATTTAATTTCGGCGGACAGTTCATAATCGTGTTTATGGCTCTCGCCTCTTTTATTCCGGTCGCTTTAGTAATAAAGAAATACTCACCATATA
The DNA here is from genome assembly GCF_002211765.1 of Idiomarina piscisalsi. Taxonomy (NCBI): domain Bacteria; kingdom Pseudomonadati; phylum Pseudomonadota; class Gammaproteobacteria; order Alteromonadales; family Idiomarinaceae; genus Idiomarina; species Idiomarina piscisalsi. The sequence goes on along the minus strand of NZ_CP022133.1, from coordinate 2,063,250 downwards.
AGTTGCTGTCAATTGTTGTTTGGTTTCCATATATCATGTCAATGAATATGCAGTCATCACGAATTTCAGTAGCTGTTGGTTTCGGGGTTCTATTTTTCATTTGTTATTACCACAAGTATAGACTGCTATCGATACTCTGTTTTATACTTGCAGTTTCTTTTCATACCTCTTTAATTCTACTTGTTTGCACCTTCTTGACTCGCCTAAGGCTATCGGTTCTAGCTAGCACTTATTTCGTCATTTTGTTTCTATCATTTCTAATTGGTTTTTCAGTTATTTTTGCCTCTGTTTTAAGTCTAATAGGATTAGATGTCATTGCTGTTAAATTCTTAAGCTACGTTAATTCTGAACATTACGGATATCCAATGAGGGTTTACGACCCTCGTGTACTCATTTCTGTTTTTATGGTCGCGGCCATAATGTTACTTAATAACAAAATCACTAACCCATTTCATACATATTTATTTAAGTTGTTTGTTATAGGTTCAATGGTATTAGTAGCGTTTATGGATGTTACGATATTGGCTTGGAGATTAAGCTATATATTTTTAATAATCGGGGTGTTAGTTGTGCCGATTGTTTCTAAATACTTTTTGACACACTTGGTTAGAACTCAAAAATTAGCTTATTTAGCTTTCCCGGGCATGTATCTAGCCTTGGGTTTAATAATTGCGGTCGTTGCACAGCCATACATTCTATTTTTTGGTGGTATATGAAAAAAGTACTTATTGTTGATACTTCATACCCAATTAATAGCAGGACGAGTAAATTTCGTTCTTCTTTGGCTAAAGAATATGATGTTAACGTTTTAGCTTGGGACCGGAAAGGTACAGAAAGATCAAGTCCAAAAGGGTATACGCTATTTAAAATGCGCTCTGAGGTAGGGAATCGGTTGAAAAAGTTAATTCTTTTTCCTTTGTTCACCTTTTTCGGGTTAAAGGTCTTCTTAAAGTTTAAACCCGACATGTTATTTTTAAGTCACTGGGACTCCCTTTTCTTGGGGTGTTTAATGAAGATTCTTAGCCCTAAAGTAAAGTTAATTTATGACTGCTTGGATATGCCTGCAGCCAGTAACTCATACACCTTAAAGATTCTTCGGTGCTTAGAGTCCTTTTGTTTGAGGTTTACTGATTTAACTATCTTTGCATCTCGGTATTTTCCAGAATGTTATGATAAAAGGCTTTATAACATTGTTTTTGAGAACTACCCTTCGAAACTTTTACTTCAGAATAATTACGGTAAACCGGAATGGTATGAGCACGCAGAAAGCATGAAAGGTGCTGGAAAAACAGTTGTTTCCTGGGTAGGGGTGGTGCGTTATCCATCTGTCCTTAAGCGGCTTATAGAGTCTTTCGGTGAATTGGATATGCAGTTATTTGTCTTCGGTGATGGACCAAGTTTGGACTTCGCTAAGGAGCTGGTTGAGCAAAAGGAGCTCCGTGGTAAAGTCTCTTTTTGGGGAAGGTACAACCAGTGTGAGCTTCCTTACATCTACAAGGTTTCAGATTTTATTTGGGCTGCTTACCCCACAAACAATTTGAATGCCGTTTACGCAATATCTAATAAATATTTCGAATGCTCAATGTTTGATAGAATTCCAATTATATCATCACGAACTCGAATGGCAGATGACTTGAAGGTTAACTTTCCCGGAAACGTTATCTTAGTAGATGAGTTCGATGTTGAAGATATAAAGGGAAAGCTTGTTTTGGCAGAGTCTGGTGGATTCACTTTTAGGCGATATCAAGAAATTGAATTCTGGGAAGATCGGTCCGAAGAGCTAATGGACCAAATAAGAAGACTCTGAACAATAGCCAACAGCAGTTAAAAGTTCATTCATTTGTCCCATATTAAGTGGTCATAAAGATACGATAAGAGAGTGATATGTCTGTTTCCGTAATTATGCCTATGTTTAACAGCGGCCCGTTTATTGAAAATGCAATCCGATCCGTGTGTGAACAGACATATGACGATTGGGAGTTACTTGTAGTCGATGACTGTTCGAGTGACAACTCCGTTGAAGTGGTGAGGTCCCTTGCGGTGGATGAACACCGTATAAAAGTCATTTCACTGAATTCAAATGGCGGGGCAGCAGTTGCTCGAAATGAAGGGATTAAGGCTTCTTCCGGCAGATACATTGCCTTTCTGGATAGCGATGATCGGTGGGAACCGCGAAAACTAGAGAAACAAGTAGAATTTATGGAAGAGCGAGATATTGCTTTTTCACATACAGGCTTTAAACGCGTCGATTTAACTACCGATGCAATGTTGTCAGAATATATTCCACCAGAGTATTTAACCTACAAAGACATGCTTTACTCAAACCAGGTAGGCTGCTTAACTGCTATGTTTGATACTAAACAGGTTGGTCGGATTGCGATGCCTGATATTCGTAAGCGACAAGACTATGCTATGTGGCTTAAAATACTCCGAGAAGTCGGCTCTGTTTATGGACTGAACGAAGTACTCGCATCGTACACTGTTCGTAATGACTCGATCTCAAGTAATAAAATTTCCTTGTTGAAATACAACTATTCGGTTTTTCGAGACTGCGAGGGCTTCAGCGTTCCCGCGTCTTTATATTATTTGCTGGCAAATACTCTAATTCGCATAAAGCGGGGACGTTCTTAATGATTTTAATTACTGGCGGCCGAGGGTTTGTTGGAAGGCAGTTGATTAAATCTCTCCAAAAATCGGACAGTGAGTTTATTAGTTTGGTTAGGCACAGTAGTACCGATCTGGAGGCTTTCGAAGTCCCTATGCCTGAACGTCTTTCCTCAGAGTCGTTGCAGGCTCTGATCGGTGAACTAGGCTATAAAGTTGATTCAATAGTCCATTGCGCTGGGTTGGCTCATGGAAAAATGCCAAATGCAGATTACGAAGACTTTCGAGCCGCGAACGTTGTCTTAACTGAGGAACTTGCCAAGTTTTCTTTGGATATTGGTGCGAATAAGTTTATTTTTCTCAGTACTATAGGCGTTCATGGGCGGATCTCTGAGAAGTCTGTATCCGAACTTTCTTCTTTCTCTCCTTACGACTACTACTCTCGTTCAAAATTGGAAGCTGAAAAAAGCTTAGTTGAACTCTTTGATGGCGGTGGCCGGAGCAATGAACTGGTAATTATCCGGCCTCCGTTGATTGTCGGAAGCAACGCTCCTGGAAATTTTGGTAAATTAGTTAAGCTCTGTAGGTTACCAGTCCCGCTGCCGTTTGGCATGATCAAGAATAAACGCACAGTTTTGTCTATCGATAATTTGATCGACTTCATTCGTTATGCTGCAGAGACGCCCGTCGTATCTGGTGTATTTACTTTAGCTGACGATGATGTGGTATCGACTAAGGATATAGCTAAAGAGCTAAAGAGCTCCCTTGGTCGATCACCAATTATGGTTCCGGTGCCTGCTACAGTACTCAAAGTATTGTCATCATTATTGGGTAAACCCCAGTTTTATGAACAGTTATGTGAAGACTTAGTTATCGATAACACAAAAGCAAAGTCGCATGGTTGGCAGCCAGCTGTGACTTCAAGGGAAACATTAAGAGAAGCCGCTCGATTCTCTGTTGTCAGCCAAGAAAAGGAATAGGTAATGATTCGAACGCTAGATTTGGTGTTTTCACTATTAGGTTTAATAATTGGGTTGCCTGTCTTGTTAGCATTGTACGTAGTCGGGCTATTCGATACTGGCTCGCCAATTTTTCGACAGCAACGGGTAGGACGTTATAAAAAACCTTTTGTACTTATAAAGTTTCGTACGATGAGTAAAGACACCGCATCGGTAGCAAGTCACTTAGCAAGCTACTCATCAATTACAAAGTTTGGTCGCTTTTTGCGTAGAACGAAATTGGACGAACTGCCTCAGTTATGGAATGTGCTTAAAGGAGAGATGAGCCTGGTTGGTCCGCGTCCGGGCTTGTTTAATCAGGAGCAGCTTACACTAGAGCGTGAGAAAAGAGGTGTTTATGATGTTCGCCCTGGGATTACCGGCTTAGCCCAGCTCAACGATATTGATATGTCAACTCCTGAAAAACTTGCTCAAGTAGATGCGGAGATGATGAAGACAATGAGTTTGGTAAATTATTTTCGGTATATTTTTAAGACTGTTTGCGGCGGTGGTTCGGGTGATCGAATTATCAAATAAGACAGTTATTATCAGGGATAGAACTAGATGAAGTTTAGATCTGACATACAGATTCTAAGAGGAATTTCAGTACTGCTTGTTGTGCTTTTCCATCTTGGTTTTGATTTATTTAAAAGTGGGTTGTTGGGTGTTGATGTTTTTTTTGTCATTAGTGGTTTTTTGATGGCAGTTTTGTACAGCCCTTCTGACAACACTAAGTTTTTTCGACGAAGAGCTATCAGGCTCCTTCCGTCTTATTATGTGGCTATAGCTGCTACGGTTATATTTTCATTTCTCTTAACTACTAGAAGTGAAACTACACAGGTTGTTGAACAAGCTGTATGGGCTAGCTTCTTTGCATCGAACATTGGTTTCTGGTTAGAAAATTCATACTTTAACCAGAGTGCATTCAAACCACTTCTTCACCTATGGTCTTTAGGTGTTGAAATTCAATTCTATCTACTTGTTCCTTTTATTAGTTTTTTTATTAGAAAAAGTAAATGGTTACTGCCTTTTTTCTTGCTTAGCTCTTTAGCTCTCTGCTTTTGGGCAGTATCAGTTTCCCCTAAAACGGCTTTTTTTATCACCCCTTTTAGAATCTGGCAGTTTCTCATCGGGTACGGAATTGCTATGTATTTTACTAATGGAGGCAATGTACGTAGTAAAAAGTTTAGCTGGCTTGGAGGAATAGGGGTTCTCCTTTTGTTTCTTACCCCATTGGCTCCGCTAGAAGGAGAAAGTTTCTCGGCAATAAACGGTCATCCAGGGCTCATAGCTTTGATTATATCATGTTCGGTCGCATTAACGCTTATTTTTGGCCTACCGGAAGTTTTTGAAACCTCGTTTTTTGGGAAGATACTGGAAGTTTTGGGCAAATATTCTTATGCAATATATTTAACGCACTTCCCTATCATTGTTATTTATAACAGCGCCCCTTTTGAAGGCACTTATTATGGTGTGGACTCCTGGGTAGATCTTATTTTTCTGACTTTCTTTATAGGCCTGTTTTCTTATCTGCTATACAACTTCGCTGAACGAAAAAAATTGCCGAATGTATTAACTGAGCACTGGAAAAAAGCAACGCTGATGTCCGCCTTAGCTATTTTTTTCTTGGTTTTGGTTTTAAACTTTTTACAGGAAAAAAGTCTTTCGACTCAAGAACGCTTAATTTTCTCGGCTAGTGGTGATAGAGCCGAGTTTCGATGTGGAAGAGTGTTTCGGCTTTTAAACCCATCGGCTATGAGCTGCGAGCTAACAGGTCTGCCCGAGAGTGAGATTGCAGGTTCTATAATGCTAGCCGGTAATTCTCATGCTAACTCGATTAAAGAGTCATTTAGAAAGGCAGCTTTACTTAATGGCTATCACTTGTGGTTTTTTGTATCGAACTCAACAATGAACGTCGATGGTCCTTCTCCCCAAAAAATAGTTAATGAAGCGGTAAAGAAAGGTGTTTCAATTATTTACATTCACCAGTCGGCGATGGCATTTGATAAAGAAATGTTGAGAGCTTTACTGAGGTTATCCAAAGATAATGGAATTGACGTGGTGTATGTTGAACCAGTTCCTGTATGGAGAAGAGATATTCCAAAAGCGATGTATTACCAGGCAAAAAACCAAAATGCTGAGTTGGTTAAAACTATTGACCAATACTATGAAGAAAACGAGCAGATATTTTTAGCTCTTGAGCAGTTATCTGAATCGTTTTCCTTTTCACGTATCAAAACCAGCGCGTTACTATGTAAAGAAAATTGTATGTACAAACTAGATAATGGAAAGCCACTATATTTTGATAATCATCATCTGACCGAGACTGGAAGTTCGACCTTATACCCGTTAATAAGGAAAAAAGTAACCTCCTTCGGGCTTGACGCGGATAATGAATGAAATACTCACTTGAGTAATAGAGCGATATGAGTGGCACTTGCAAAAGAGTTTGAGACTATAAGCAAAGCGCAAACTCAATAAGCATAGCCCGCAAATTTGAAATGGGTAATTATTAATGAAAATAGCAGTGGCAGGTACCGGGTATGTTGGCTTATCGAATGCGATCCTTTTGGCGCAATATAGTGAGGTTTGGGCGGTCGATATTGTAAAAAGTAAAGTTGACCTTATTAACAACAACTGCTCGCCGATCGAAGATAAGGAGATCATAGAGTTTTTGCGTGAGAGGAGCTTGAATCTACAAGCCACCATGAGCGCCAAAGACGCTTACACCAATGCTGATTATGTGATTATTGCCACCCCTACCGATTATGATCCAGAAACTAATTACTTCAACACCAGTAGCGTGGAAGCGGTCATTGCGCAGGTTAACCAAATTAATCCTGACGCCGTTATGATTATTAAATCGACGATACCGGTGGGCTATACAGACATGCTGAAAGAAAAAATGGGTACTGAAAACATCATTTTTTCACCAGAGTTTTTACGTGAAGGCAAAGCGCTTTATGACAATTTGCACCCTTCCCGCATTATTGTTGGCGAACGCTCAAAACGTGCTGAAATATTCGCTGATCTCTTAAAGCAGGGGGCTATTAAAAAGGACGTACCAACGCTTTTTACTGATAGCACAGAAGCGGAAGCTATTAAACTTTTCGCGAATACCTATCTAGCTATGCGTGTTGCCTACTTTAATGAACTGGATACCTACGCTGAAGTTCATGGTTTAAGCACACGGCAAATTATTGAAGGGGTAGGGTTAGATCCCCGCATAGGTGACCACTATAACAATCCCAGCTTCGGTTATGGTGGTTATTGCTTACCAAAAGACACCAAGCAACTGCTAGCCAATTACCAAGACGTGCCGCAAAATATGATGCGAGCGGTGGTTGATGCCAACCGCACTCGTAAAGACTTTATCGCCGACAGTATTCTTGCACGCAAACCCAAGGTCGTTGGCATTTATCGTCTAGTGATGAAGCAAGGGTCGGATAATTTTCGCGCGTCTGCCATACAAGGCGTGATGAAACGTATTAAGGCGAAAGGTATTGAAGTGATTGTTTACGAGCCAGTGTTAGCTGAAGAGAAGTTCTACAACTCTCGTGTCGTCAGTGACTTTGATGCATTTAAAGCGGAAGCGGATGTGATTGTTTCAAATCGGATGACACCAGAACTTCAGGATGTCGTTGATAAAGTGTATACGAGAGACTTATTTGGAAGTGACTAGTAAATCAGTAGCGATTCATATACTACAAACGCTACCGTAGCTTTTTTAGAGGTTAGCTTATAAAATGCTGCGATTATTTAAATGCAAAATAAGCATGAGAAGAGAAAGGGGAAGCGCTTTGATTTCTTGGAAGTCTATCTTGTCGAGTATGATATTGCTCGCTGTTGTTGTAGCTATAGGTAATTCAGTTACAGTACATGCGCAGTCTATGCCGAGTCAGGCTCAAATTGAGCAATTAAAGAAACTTCCTCGTGCTCAGCAGGAAGCCCTTGCCAGACAATTTGGCATTGACCCCAGTATGCTCGATAGTTTGGATAGCTCCACTCCAACTTCCAGTAATAATAATCAGAAAAAAGAAGATATTGTTTTCCCGCGCGGTACTCGATTTGATAAAAACGGCGATCCGATCATTCCGGAAGACTTAGAAGCTCAGTTCACTCGCGACGACGATGAGTTAAAAGCCTTTGGCTATGACTTGTTTTCCGGCGAGCCAAAAACCTTCGCTCCTACCTCTTATGCACCGGTACCTTCCAGCTACATTATGGGCGTTGGCGATACTATTAAAATTCAGCTTTTTGGTAAAGAAAACCGCACCTATGACTTAATTATTGACCGAGAAGGTAAAGTGGTTATTCCTGACCTCGGTGAGCTGACGGTTGCTGGTTTAAGCTACACCTTAATGCAAGAGCTTATTCAAAACCAAGTCAAACAGCGGCTCATTGGTTTTAACGCAGCGGTGTCTATGGGCGAATTGCGCTCCATTCAAGTATTTCTTGCGGGTGAAGCCTATAAGCCGGGCTCTTATACCGTAAGCTCGCTGTCAACCATTAGCCAGGCCTTGTATGTAGCCGGCGGTGTGTCGGACATAGCGTCGCTACGTTCTATTCGATTAATGCGTGCGGGCGAAGTGATTGCCGACTTTGACTTGTACGACTTGCTGTTAAAAGGCGACGCGTCTGACGACAGAATACTGCAAAGTGGTGACGTTGTTTTCATTCCAGCGCGCGGCGATATGGTGACCGTTAAAGGTCAGGTAAAACGTCCAGCCCTATATGAGTTAAAAGGTGATGAAACGTTAAAAGATGCGTTGCGTTTTGCCGGTGGCAGTGAAGACGATGCCTATTTAGCATCAGCACAGCTTGAACGTATTGTTCGCGGACAGCGCGTTATTAGCACTGTTGATTTAACTGCTAACGCAGAGCTGAGTAAAAAGTTGAAAGGCGGTGATGTGCTGACGCTTCGCCAGGTATCAGAGTCGCTGAACAACAGTTTGTTGTTAGTCGGTGCGGTTACTCGCCCGGGGCATTACGAGTGGAAGCCGGGTATTCACATAAACGATATTTTATTAGACAGTCGTCAGGATTTGCTTGAACAAGCCGACTTAGGCTACGGTCTTGTCGTTCGAGAGACTGGGGCTAACAGAGACTTGAGCTTGTACCAATTTAATGTGGCAGAGGCTATTTCTGGTGTTGAAGGTGAGAACTTACAGCTACAAGAGCGCGATCAAATTGTTATTTTCAGCCGATACCAAACGAAAGCAGAAGAAAAACAGCAGCTGTCTCGTTTCACATTAACAGAGCAAGAACGTCAAGCTGAAGAGCGTCAGGAATTATTAAGTGATTACCGTCAGGCGTTTTTGAAAGACTTGGTAAAAGAGGCTAAAGCGTCAGAAGAGGAAGAGCGAGAGCAGCTAGCACAACAACAGCGCTTAACGCCGTTGTCTGAATTGTTTGGTTCTCCGGACGAAGACGATGTAGAAGTTGCGGAAGAGGACTTAGCGCTTTATTCACGGGATAAAATGCTGGAACCCATAATGCAGCGTATACAGCGTCAGCGCACACGCAATGGTAATACGCCGTTAGTATATGTGTCTGGTGAAGTGAACCATCCGGGTGTGTATCCGCTGGTAGAAAACGCCAGTGTGAGTCGCTTAATTGATGCTGCGGGTGGTATTAAAGACTCGGCGTATTTGCAGCGTGCTGAAATTACTCGCTTTGAGTTTAGTAAAGACACCACGCAAACGGATTACGTTACCGTTGCGTTAAACGACGTATTGCAAGGCACCATGGATGTGCCATTGCAAGGACGTGACCGTTTAAATGTGCTGAGTATTCCTGAATGGCAAAATACGTATGAAGTGACCTTGCGTGGTGAGGTTCGTTTCCCGGGAACTTACGCTATTAAACGTGGTGAAACGCTGACTCAGCTTATTGAACGCGCCGGAGGTTTTACTGAACATGCTTTTATAAAAGGGGCGGTGTTTACGCGCGAAGAGCTACGTGAGCAGGAAAAAGAGCGTAAAAAAATTCTGGCGCAAGAACTGCAGCGCGAGGTTGCCGGCAATATGCTGACGGGGACTGGTGATAGCCGAGTGTCATATGATGAAATGCGCACTTTACTTGCAGACCTTCTGGCAGCAGAACCGGTGGGGCGCTTAATTATGGACTTGCCGAAATTGTTAAGTGCAAATGGCGCTAATGATATTCAGCTAAAAGACGGTGATACGCTGCATGTGCCATCGCGCAAAGATTCCATTAGCATTATGGGTGAAGTGCAGATGGCAACGTCGTACCGCTTTGACCCGGATGTGTCGGTGGAAGAGTACATCGATCGCAGTGGCGGAACCAAAGAGAAAGCGGATGAAGATCGCATTTATATTGTTAAAGCCAACGGTGCCATTGAACGATACGAAGGTGGTAGCAGCTGGTTTAGCTTTAGTGAGAGTTCTCAGCTAGGGCCGGGCGACGCTATTATTGTGCCAATGGACACAACTTATACTGAAAATTTAGAGTTGTGGTCTCAGGTCACCAGTATTTTGTATAACACGGCTGTGGCAGTGGCTGCCATTAACAGTATTTAACAAATTTTACTGAAAATTTAAAAATCTAGTTTGCATTTAGCAGCGTATAAACATACTATGAAAGTTGCTGTTAACTGGAGCGTTTTCAGTCTACAGCGATACATGTATCAATATCTCGGGAGTGAGGTTAATATTATGAAAACTTTAGCATTATCAGTTATTGCTGCGTTAGGTTTAGCGACTGCACCAGCAATGGCTCAAGAAGGTACTGCTGGTGAAGGCGCATCAGGTGCCGGCATCGGTGGCATGACAACTCAAGCAATGGTATTTGCTGGCGTTGCAGCAGCAGCAACGGTTGCCGTTGTTTCTGATAGCTCATCAAACCCAGCGGTTGATGACGACGATGATGACAACGGTGGTGAAAACCCAGATCCAATCGTGACAGTGACTGGTACAGGTACTAACACTTACACTATTACTATTCCAGCTCAGTAATAGGTTGATGTGTTGATTGCGAAGCGCTTCGCAGTGAACACGGTCTAAAAGCTGTGATAAAATACCGCCGTTTGGCGGTATTTTTTTATGCGCTGCGGTTTAACTTGTGAGACTTTTTATGATTCGGAACGGACTCTTTGCCGGTTTTTTTCTTATTTTAGCGGGCTGCACATCGGTTACGGACGAGGTTCGGGAAACGGTTGAGTATGCATTTAAGGACTCGGAGAACGCTGAGCTAAGCGCCGAGGAAATAGATAACTTTCCTTACACCTCCTTGTATGCTCAGTGGCAGGGAAAAGCCAGAAATTTGATTGTGTTAGGCTTTGTTGATGCACCGAAAAAATACCACTTTATTAGCGCAGAAAAAGAGACCCTTATTTGGGAGCATGGGCGAGTGACACGCACGCAAGGTCTTGATGATAATCTGCTGAGTATTTCCAATTTAACGAATGATCCACTGCGCTGCATTGTAACAACACCTCAGCGTTGCAATAACACTTGGCAGCGCGCTTATGATTTTCAGTTAGACGACGGCACCCGTGTTAGTCGATACGTGAAGTCGGCTTTTTCGGTGAAACAGCGTGAGCAGCTGGATATGCCTTATGGTCAGGCAACAGCGACTTTGGTTGAAGAGACGGGAGAGTTCCTATTAACCGGCGAGCGCTTTGTGAATCGATTCTGGGTGGAACAGGACGGTCATGTCATAAAAAGCGAGCAACGAATTATTCCCAGTAAACCGACATTAAACCTTACACAGGTCACCTGGATTGGTCGCACCAACAACTCAGAGTCAGCCCAATGAGTGATGTTATGAAACGTATTTTTATTGCTTTATTCGCTATGGCCGTACTGGCTGAGTCAGGCGTTGCAAACGCAGAAACCAAACAGGTGCAATTTGAAGGACCGGTTCGACTCAAGCAGGCATTGAATGCCATTGAGAAGCAAGGTCTATTGGCGGACGTATACTGGCCCGCTGTGCGCTTGGTTAAAACCGATGAGGCTGACGAATTAGAACGCGAGAAACAAAATATACTGTTGCAGTTGGCTGAACTGGAAGCCTATTGGCGTGGCCGTCGTGAAACGGACAAGGCTGATGCCGCGCTGATGCTGCAAGGGCAAATTAAGGGCTGGCAGTTTGGGCAACAATACTGGGGTCAGCTAAGCATTGAGCAAGCACGTCAAAACTTAGCTGACAACCCACTGTTACCAGAAGGAAGTTACTCGCTGGTTTTACCTGAACGCCCAGAGCATATTTATGTGTATGGATTAGTCAATAAACCTGGTCAGTATGAATTCCATACAGGAAAGACAGTCGCAAACTGGTTAAATAGTATTAAAGAGCAGTCTGAGTTACTGGCTGGCCATAACAAAGACGTGGCGACGGTCGTGTCCGTTGATGATGAACAACAAGCTAGCTGGGCTTACTACAAACAAAGTGAAACCGAGCTGATGCCGGGCAATATTCTTTGGTTAGGGTTTGAACCGAATCAGTTGCCGCCAAAATACAAGTCGTTAAGTGACGACATTCGGGGTTTGTTGAAGCATTTTGTGGCAGATACATCGGTTCGTTCGGCAACCAACGCGCCTGTGTATCCGGTGAATGCAGCACCTACCTCAGAATGGCATTGGTCGCGCCGCGATTTGTCCCCCAGTTATAACGATTATGGTTCGGTGGGCTTATTACAGAACCCGACCGCTCGTATGATGGACGAAGGCGCTTTTGCGCTGAGCTATACGGATATGGAGGAATACCGTCGTTATACGGTTAACTTACAGTTGTTGCCTTGGTTAGAAACCACGGCGTTTTATACCGAGTTTCCCAATAAACTGTATAGTCAATTCCCAGGATTTAGCGGTGACAATATTCTTGCCGATAAAGGCTTCGACATAAAAGCCCGCTTATGGGAAGAAAGTTATTGGCTGCCGGAAGTGAGCGTGGGTTTTCGTGACTTTGCTGGTACCGGGTTGTTTGATGCGGAGTATGTGGTTGCGAATAAGCGCTTTGGTCCGGTAGATGTCAGCTTAGGTTTGGGCTTTGGTCGTTTGGGCACGCATGATGACTTAACCAACCCATTTTGCGAATTGTCCGACGAATATTGCCAGCGCGAAAGTAGCTTCGGAGGTAATGGCGGTAAAATTGAGTTTGACCGATGGTTTACCGGGCCTATGGCCGTGTTTGGTGGCCTCGAGTACCAAACCCCTTGGGAGCCTTTGAGTGTTAAGGTTGAGTACGACGGTAATGACTACTCAACTGAACGCGCGGGTGTACCAATAAAGCAAGACAGCCGCTGGAACTTCGGCGCCAATTATCAGGTATCCGATTACTTCGATGTACAGCTGAGTTATGAGCGTGGCAACACGTTTATGTTCAACTTTAGCCTACGTACTAACTTCAGTACCTTGAATCAGATAAAGGTGACACCAGACAAGGTTGTACCGACTGAAGAGAAGCGCAAAGCGTCGCTGGGCGACGTAGACTGGGCAGGTATGAACCGTACCATGCGTGAACAAATGGCGTTTAGTGGAGCGCGCTTTGTGGCGGAAGATGATGAAGTGACGATGTACGCATATCATTCCCGTTATCGAGATAGCAAAGAGGCGTATGATAGGGCGGCGCGAGTTATGGCGGCAGAATTACCCGACAGCGTGAAAACCTATAATATGGTCGATATGGCCTTATTTGACCCGAACGTGAACACCAAAGTTGACGCAGAACAGTTTAAAGATCGCGTTTTAAACCGTGATCCCGGTAAAGCCGTGGATGACGTAGACGACTTGTTTGTTCGTCTGGAGTCACCGGATATGCCTGAGCGCGGCGACGACAGCTGGATGCTGAATCCTAAAAACAAATTCACCAACCGTTATGGCTTGAAACCTTTCCTGGATCAGAGTTTTGGCAACCCGGAAACCTTTTATACCTATCAGCTGGGTGTATATGCTTTTGGTCGCCGTTGGTTAAACGAGAATATCGAGTTGTTTGGTGAAGTAGGCTTTAACATAGCGACTAACTATGACGACTTCTTGTTCTTAGGTGGCGGGCAGGATGCCTTGCCGCCGGTGCGCACAGATATTCGTAAATACGTACAAAACGATATTTGGTTAGACTCAGCGCAGGTGACTTACCACAAACGTTTAGGACAGGACTGGTTTGCCATGGCCTACGCGGGCTACTTAGAACGCATGTACGGTGGTTTAGGGGCGGAAATACTGTATAAACAGGTGGACAGTCGTTGGGCCTTTGGTCTGAACGTGAATCGAGTTCGCAAACGTGACTTCGAAGGCGGTGCTGGTTTCTTAGATTACGAAGTGACCACCGGTTTTGCCAGTGTGTATTATCAAATGCCATGGCTGTCCGATTCGTTATTGCAGTTAGATTTTGGTCAGTTTTTGGCGAAAGACAAGGGCGTACAAGTGACCATGCAAAAACGCTTTGACAGTGGTGTGGTTGCTGGCGCTTATGCAGCCTTTACGGATGTGTCCTCAGAAGAGTATGGTGAAGGAAGCTTTACCAAAGGCTTCTTTATTAGCATACCTTTTGACTTAATGAGCGTGCGCCCAACCCGTGAACGCGTTGGTTTTACCTGGGTGCCGTTGTCACGTAATGGCGGTCAACAGTTGCAACGCCGAGCTCGTTTGTATGAATATACGGACGACAGAGCGCCGTTTTATAACCGCTAGTACACGGAAACGATAAAAAGGATAATAGCCGTGAATCCATTGAAGTTGTTGATGCAGTTACCAAGAAACGCAAAGCGCGGTATCGGGCTTTTTGTGGATATTGTCTCCATTACGGTGGCAATGGTAACCGCTTATTTACTCAGCTTTGATGCCATTATGCCGTTGGAATGGTCGCAGTGGATGATTCTTGGCGGCATTGTTTTGTGCGCAACCTTATTGGCGTTTATTCGTTTTGGTTTGTACCGTGCGGTTGTACGTTATGTTGGCTTTAAAGTTCTAAGCTTAGTGTTTGTTACTGTGATATTCAGCGGTGCGTTTTTAGTGATTGGCGCGCTGGTTATGGGTATTGCGTTGCCGGTGTCAGCGGTGGTGAATTATGTGTTGCTGGCATTCCTGTTAACCGGCGGCAGCCGTTTGATTGTTCGTGAAGGTTATCAGCGCGCTATGAGTCGCAAGAAAGACCGGGTGCTGATATATGGGGCTGGGTCTGCCGGGCGCCAGCTGGCGCAAGCTTTAAATAACGGTGGTGAATTTCACCCTGTCATGTTCGCTGACGATGATTCCGGTCTGCAAGATACGTCGGTGCTTGGTATGAGCGTTATCAACCCGAAGCATATTGAAAAAGCGGTATTTGACGCAGATATTCAGCGTATTTTACTGGCCCTTCCCAGCACACCTCGCTCTCGTCGCCGAGAAATTCTGGAAGCTTTGGAATGCCTCCCGGTCAAAGTTCAGACCGTGCCGGGCATGGCGGACATGGTGAATAATGAAATGTCCATTGATCAGCTACAGGACATTCGAGTCGAAGACCTTTTAGGACGCGACCCGGTGACGCCGGATGCCCGCCTAATGGAAAAACACATTACCGGTTTAACGGTATTGGTGACGGGCGCCGGAGGCTCTATTGGCTCGGAGCTGTGTCGTCAGATATTGCTGCAGCGACCTAAAGTCTTAGTGCTTTATGAGCTGTCAGAATTTGCTTTATATAGCATTGAAAGAGAACTGATTGATATATGTGAGCAGCAAGGCATTGGCGCAGAAGTCATACCGGTGATTGGCACGGTACAGCGACGTAACCGTATCGAAACGGTACTGAAAAGCTTCGATGTCGACACGGTGTATCATGCCGCCGCCTATAAGCACGTGCCTTTGGTTGAATACAACATGGTCGAAGGCGTGCGTAATAACGTATTTGGCACTTGGCATACGGCAGAAGCGGCGATTTCGGCGGGTGTTAAGCAGTTTGTATTAATTTCTACCGACAAAGCAGTGCGCCCGACCAATGTGATGGGAACGACGAAACGCTTGTCGGAGCTAGTGTTGCAAGCATTAGCGCTACGTCAGTCGGAAACGCGTTTTTGCATGGTACGTTTTGGTAACGTTTTAGGCTCATCGGGTTCTGTCGTACCGCTGTTTAAAGAGCAAATTGAACGTGGTGGACCCGTCACGGTGACGCACCCAGATATTACCCGCTTCTTTATGACCATACCTGAAGCCGCGCAATTAGTGATACAGGCGGGCACCATGGGACACTCAGGGTCGGTGTTTGTGTTAGACATGGGCGAGTCGGTAAAAATTGTCGACTTGGCGCGAAAGATGATTCGCTTGTCCGGGCTTGAAGAAAAGACAGAGAAAAATCCGCACGGCGATATTGCGATTGAATTTAGTGGTCTGCGTCCGGGCGAGAAGCTTTATGAAGAGTTATTGATTGGGGATAACGTTGAAGCCAGTGATCATGCCCGCATTTTGCGAGCCAATGAACAGTCGCTGTCATGGAATGACATGGAGAAATTGTTGGATAAGCTGGACGACACGTGTCAGCGTTTTGCCATAGATGAACTGCGTGAAGTGCTGCTAAATGCCCCAACGGGTTACAAGCCGACGGATGACCGTATTTGTGACGTGATTTGGAACAAACACCGCACGTGCGAAGATAAAAGCGACGTAGCTTGAGGCGCATCTGACGTAATAACGTCAGGCTACAAGGAAATAAAAAAACGGACGTATAAATGATAAAAAACGGACCTTATTTAGCTCTGGATACAACCTACCAGAAGCGGTCAGTGAATGAGTTAGCAGAGCAGGCAAGCAAACGTTTGCCTGAATCCTTTTATGACGCCCGCGAGCAGCTGAGTCGTGGTGAGTACAAAAACGTGAGCGAAGGGCGCCCGGTTACCCATGTGCTGAACCGCTCTGTTCATGCGGTGGCGAAACAAACCAACCGCAAAACCCGCTTTGTTGAGGTAGTGCAAACGTTGCGCTCTGGCCGTTGGTTAGGTGCTACCGGCAAGTCCATTACCGATGTGGTGAATATTGGCGTGGGGGGCTCTGACCTAGGGCCGCAAATGGGGGCGTTTGCTTTAAGAGAGTTCGCCGATGATGCGGTTTTGCATAATTTACAGGTGCACTTTGTGTCATCAATGGACGGTGGTCAGTTATACGCTGTTCTGCCTATTGTCGACCCGGAAACCACGTTATTTATTATTTCCTCTAAGTCGTTTGGCACTATCGACACCTTTGCCAATGTCGATACCGTGCGACGTTGGATAGAGCCTGCGTTAAGTCAGGAGCAGTGGTTGGATAAGCACGTGATAGGCGTGTCAGCGAATGCCCAAGCGATGACCGACTATGGCATTCCGCCGTCGCAGCAATTCACTTTTGGCGAAGGGGTTGGTGGACGCTTTTCGTTGTGGTCGGCTATTGGCCTAAGCATTGCGTTGACAACGGGCGTACGACCATTTGAGCGTATGTTGGAAGGCGCCAAAGCCATGGACGAACACTTTTTTACGGCGCCGGTGGAGGACAACATTCCTATGCTACTGGCATTGTATGGCGTGTATAACCGTGAAGAGTTGGGCATTAATAACCTGGCTATTTTGCCGTACGACGGGCGCCTGCGTATGTTGCCGAACTACCTGCAGCAGCTGGACATGGAAAGTAACGGCAAACAGGCAACGGCTGACAATAAAGCGATTGATTACCCCACCGGCCCGATTATTTGGGGCGGTTTTGGGCCGAATGGTCAGCACGCTTTTTTCCAGCACTTGCATCAAGGCTACGACCAGTTTGCCGCTGATTTTGTGGCTGTGTTAAAGCGGGAAGCGCCGGGTTTTGAGCCGGCCGTTCAGGAAGGCTTAGCAGAGCAACAACGGTTGGCGGTTTCTAACTGTTTAGCGCACAGACGTTTGATGTGGGAGGGCAGCCCTAATAACGAGTCACCGCGCGACCATTACCCGGGTGGGCACCCTTCTAACCTGCTGATAATGGATGAGCTAACCCCGGAAAGTTTTGGTGCACTCATTGCTGCTTACGAGCACAAGGTGTTTACTCAAGGCGTCATTTGGGGCTTAAACAGTTTTGACCAGCCGGGTGTTGAGAAAGGCAAAAAGATAGCAAAAGATGTACTTCGAGTACTCGACGGCGAAAGTGATGAGTCCTTCGATGAGAGTACCGATGCGGTAATAAAACGGATGACGATGTAATGACTGGATTGCTTGAAGATGTAAAAAAAATAGCCCGAAACGCGGGCGCGGCCATTATGGACGTGTACAAGAATGATGACTTCAGCGTGCAGCAAAAGAGCGACGACAGCCCGCTGACAAAAGCGGATTTAGCGGCTCACAAGGTTATTTGTGAAGGCTTACGCGCATTGGAGACTCAGTATCCGATCATTTCGGAAGAGTCTTCAGATATTAGCTGGGAGCAGCGCAAACACTGGTGTCGTTATTGGTTGGTGGATCCGCTCGATGGCACCAAAGAGTTTATTAAGCGCAATGGCGAGTTCACGGTAAACATTGCCTTAATTGAAAAAGGCGTGCCCATTATGGGAGTTGTTTACGCGCCGGTACTGGACGCGATGTACACTGGCGAGCGTGATATGGGCGCGTTTTTGAATGACAAGCCGATAACAGTAACGGTGAATGCCCCGGCTACTCTGCGTGTGGTCGGCTCACGCTCGCATCCTTCACAGGACACGACTGACTGGCTGGATGCCTTAGGCAAACCGTACGAAATGGTGCCGATGGGCAGCTCGTTGAAAATATGCCTGGTTGCCGAAGGCGAAGCGGACATTTACCCGCGTTTAGGCCCAACCTGTGAATGGGACACCGCCGCCGCCCATGCGGTGTTAAGTGCTGCGGGGGGTAACATAACGACCATCAACGGTGACCCGTTGCTTTATAACCAAAAAGAAGATTATTTGAACCCACATTTTATTGCCCAGCCGCAAAACTATATGTAACTGACTGAATTCCGTGAAAAGCCGCATCTAAAGAGGGTTAGGTGCGGCTTTTTTTATGGTTATTTCTGCTGTCTTTTTTCTGTCATTTGATTTTAATTGAACGGTCAATTAAAATAAACGCGACTGTAACATTCACTCACTAGTCTTAGATACGTCTCTAAAACTACAATAGGACTTAATGAAATGAAGTTATCTGTACCAATGAAGCCCAGTTTACTGGCACTCTCCGTTTTTTCTGTGTTAAGCGCTCCTACGCTTGCTCAGCAGGAAGAACAAACGGCAAACGACGATAAGAAAAAAGCACAAGACATAGAGCAAATCCAGGTGACTGGGCGCAGCGTTTCTTACGCGAATAACGCCACGGCGGAAGAAATGAAGCTGCAGCAAACCTCAATGACCAGTGCATTGGCGGTTGTCGATAACCTACCGGGTGTATTGATTAACGAAGGTGACCCGTTCGGCTCTGATGAATGGTCAACCAGCATCTCGATGCGTGGCTTCTCAATTGACCTGAGCCAACAGCAAATTGGCATGACCGTTGATGGCATTTCTAACGGTAACTCAAACTACGGCGGCGGTACCAAAGCAAACCGCTTTATCGACACCGAAAATCTGCAGGGTGTTGATGTCTCTCAGGGTACCTCAGACATTAGCTCGCGCTCACACGAAGCGTTGGGCGGCACCTTGGACTTCCGTACCATTGACCCGGGCTTTGAAGAAAAAGCGGTCGTCAGCGCGACCTTAGGCGAAAACAACGCACAAAAAATTTACGCTCGCTATGAAACCGGTGAGTTGGCGCGCGACACGTACGGTTGGGTAAGCTTCTCAACGCAAGAAAACACCGACTGGATGGACGAAGTGGCAACCAACAAGCGTGACCACTTTGCGGGTAAATTAATCAGCCGCTTAGGTGACGTTGATCTGGAAGGCTACGTGACCTATGACGATGCCCGCGAATACACGTATCAGCGTGTGTACGGCGTGAGCCAGTTTGAACAAAACAAACAGTGGGACGGTTTGGTACCAAACTGGACCGGCGTTCCATACCAGGATCAGGCATGGCGTAAAGGCTGGGTAACGCACCGTGAAAACTTATTTGGTTACCTAAAAGCACAAACCATGATCAGCAACGTAACGGTAAAGGGTAATGTGTATTACCACCATAACGAAGGTCGCGGCGACTGGATCCCTTACTATGTTGTTGACGTGACTGACGATGGTGCTGGCAACCCGCACTCAGAGTTAGACCCAAGCACTACGGCAGAGGGCGGCTCTTCACTGGGGCAAATTTACTTTGTGAACCGTGATGGTCAGTCTTTACAGCCGCAAGCCGGTTGTGAAAGCTCAATTACTTACCCTTATGGCGGCGCAGGCGCTGCATTAGACCCGGACTGCTATGGCTCAGGCGCTATTCCAGTATCGTCGCACCGTCACACCAACTACAACAAAGATCGTTACGGCGTGAATGGTGATTTCATTTGGGACACCACCATTGCGGACATGCCAAACACTTTACGCGGTGGCTTCTGGTATGAAGATTACGAGCGTGAAGAATACCGTAGCTGGCACAAGCTGATTGACTCAGCAACCAGTGCACGTTGGGAAAACAACCCTTACTGGATTCAGTACAACCGCGAATTCCCGGTAGATACGTTAATGGCGTACGTTGAGAACGAACTGGACGCAGGCTTCGCGAAATTCCGTGTGGGCGCCAAGAAGTTCGATGTCGACGTTGCGAAAAATGACTTGTTTAACAGCGACAACAACTTAGACGTCGACTCGAGCTCTGACGTACTGTTCTCAGCCGGTTTTGTTGCACCGGTGCCGGGCGTTCGAGGTCTGGAAGTGTTCGGTGGCTACGCAGAAAACTTTGCGGCAATCAAAGACGCGGTATTAGAGCGTGATGACACAGACTTGAGTGTGGTTGAACCGGAGCGTGCGGACAACATTGACTTAGGTCTGCGTTATTCGTCGCCGGGTCTGAACGCCAGCTTAACGTACTACGACATTACCTTTGATAACCGCATTACCTTTATCAGCAACGAAGATGTTGATGGCATCGACTTCTTAGAAGCGGCTGCCGGTGGTTATGTGAACGACGGTGGTGTTGAGTCGAACGGTATTGAAGCGTCGCTTGATTATCAGTTAAACGACAACTGGGGCGTTTACGTGTCGTACACTAAGAACGACTCTACTTACGTCGACAAAGCCGCGGCGGGTAACACCGTTATTGGCAGTGCCGAAGACATGGCTGCCATTAGCTTTGACTACAAGAGCGACGGCTATTTCGCCGGCTTCAGCACCAAATATGTGGGTGAGCGTTACATGGACCAGACCAATACTCAGGTGGTTGACTCTTATACAACGAGCGACTTCTATCTGGGAACCGCGGTCTATAACGTCGGTAACGCTATCGACTCGATGGAGCTACGCTTTACCATCAACAATGTGTTTGACGAGCGTTACTTAGGTACGATTGCACCGGGCGCGGCCTGGATTGGCGCACCGCGTGTGGCTGCCTTGAACGCTAAGTTCACATTCTAAAAAACGCGTTAAGCGCAGGGGCTGGTTGTCAGCCCCTGATCACTTCATAGGTGAACCAATGAAGAAAACACTGATTTTTCTTGGACTGTTATCGGGCGCTGTCGTGTCCACGGCGGCGAATGCACAGCAAAGTGTGTCGCATATTGCCTTTGGCTCCTGCTCGCACCAGGATCATGACATGCCGATTCTGGACAGCGTTATTGCCGATAAACCGGATGCGTTTTTGTTCCTGGGCGACAATATTTATGGCGACACTGAAGATATGACGGTGCTGCGCAATAAATACGAAAAGCTGGGTTCGAAAGAACGTTTTCAGACGTTAGTGAATAACACGAACGTGATGGCGATTTGGGATGACCACGACTTTGGCGCGAACGATGCGGGCAAAGACTACCCAAAAAAAGAAGCTTCACGCCAGATTATGCTGGACTTCTGGGGCGCGGAGGAAGACTCACCTCGTCGCACACGCCCTGATGGTATTTACACCTCGAAAATGTATGGCGAAGGCGAGCAGCGTATTCACGTCATAATGCCCGATTTGCGCTGGAACCGTGATGACATGAAACACGTGTCGCGCGAAGAGTACGCCAATGAGCGTGCGCCAAACAACCTCGGTCCGTATATTGCCCACGACGATATGTCGAAGTCGATGCTGGGCGAGAAACAATGGCAGTGGCTGGAAGAAGAGCTACAAAAACCGGCTCGCGTCAAAATTATTGCCTCCAGCTTGCAGTTATTAGCCGACTTTACCGGTTGGGAGGCTTGGGCGAACTTTCCGGGCGACCGCCAGCGGTTGTTCGACTTAATCAAAAAACACCAAGTGAATGGCGTGATCTTAGTCAGTGGGGATACCCACTGGGGCGAAGTCAGCTATTACGATGAAAACCTGGATTATCCGCTGTGGGAAGTGACCAGCTCTGGTCTGACACAGGAATGGAAACAGGTCAGTCCGAACAAGCATCGTATTGGACAATACACGGCAAATGTTAATTACGGCAGTATAAACATTGATTGGAGTTTAGATGATCCCTTAGTATCGCTCAGTCTGAAGAATGTTGATGGCGAAGTAGTGAATGAGCACCGCTTTCGTTTATCGACATTGGAGCCATACAAGGAGTAAAAGGCGATGCCCAAAATTGGCATGCAACCGGTGCGCCGGCAACAGTTGATTGACGCGACTATTGAAGTGGTTGCCGAGGTGGGTCTGAAGTCAGCGACCATTAGTTTAATAGCTAAAAAAGCCGGGCTGTCGTCCGGCATTATCAGTCATTATTTTGGTGGGAAACAGGCGCTGATAGAAGCCACCGTTCGTTACTTACTGTCACGACTTAAGTTAGAGCAGTCGCCGGCTGACCCAATTGAGCGGCTGATGAAAATTGTCGACTTAAACTTTGCCGACATTCAGCAGTCGCTACCCAGCACCAAGACCTGGCTGAGTTTTTGGGGCGAGTCGATGCATGACGCCGATTTGTCGCGCTTGCAGGAAGTGAATAAGCGACGCTTATTGACCAACCTGCGTTACAGCTATCGTCAGTTACTGCCGCGTGAAGCAGCGCACGACGCCGCCCAGATGACCGCGGCGCTGATTGATGGGTTTTGGCTGCGAAGCGCGCTGAGTTTGCGCGCTGACCGCGGCTTTGATGTCGCGAAAGATTACTGTAAGAACTTTATTTTGGATACGTTACGCCTGCATGGAGTGGATGCCGACTCCGGGGGCAGTAACCCGTAACTTGTTTTAAGGAGTGTACCTTGACCAACTTTTCGCTTAAAAACTTTATTGATGGGCACTACGTTAACGGCGACGAAAGCCGCAGTTTTGATGTGCGATACCCGGCAACCGGTGAGGTCATTTACCGGGTTGAACAGGCCGGTGAAGCGATGATGCTACAGGCAATAAAGAGTGCTAAGCAAGGTTTCGAAAAGTGGTCAAAGACGCCGGCGGTAGAGCGGGCACGCATTCTGCAAAAAGCCGCGCGTTTATTGCGTGAGCGTAATGACGAGCTGGCGAAGTACGAAGTGCAGGATACCGGGAAACCGTGGCAGGAAGCGGTTGAGGTAGATGTTCAGACCGGCGCCGATTCAATTGAGTACTTTGCGAATTTAGCGCCGTCGATGATGGGCGCGCAACAACCGGTGGGTGATGATTTTTTCTATACCCGCCATGAGCCGCTGGGTGTGTGTTTTGGTATTGGTGCCTGGAACTACCCAATTCAAATAGCCTGCTGGAAGTCAGCGGCTGCACTGGCGGCCGGTAACGCCATGATTTTCAAACCGTCAGAGGAAACCCCTCGCGGCGCGGCTAAGTTAGCAGAGATATTCACCGAAGCGGGTGTACCGGATGGTGTGTTTAACGTGGTTCAGGGGGATGCCGAGGTAGGGCGCTTTCTAACGGCGCATCCGGACATTGCCAAGGTGTCGTTAACCGGTGAAGTGGGTACCGGTAAAAAAGTCATGGCGGCGGCTGCCGGCACGCTTAAGCAAGTCACTATGGAGCTTGGCGGCAAGTCACCCTTAATTGTGTTTGACGATGCGGATGTTGAAGAAGCGGTCACCGGTGCCATGATGGCGAACTTTTACACGCAGGGTGAGGTGTGCACCAACGGTACGCGCGTTTTTGTGCATGAGTCGGTGTACGACCGGTTTATGGAGCGCTTGGTGGAACGTACACGCAAGAATATTGTGATTGGCGAACCGATGGATGCGAAAACCAATTTGGGTGCGCTGATATCGGAAAAGCATCAGCAACTGGTTTTAGAGTACATCGAGAAAGGCAAGCAGGAAGGCGCTAAATTGGTTTACGGCGGTAACGCGGTGACTCCTGAGGGCTGTGAAAATGGCTACTTTGTCGAGCCCACCATTTTTGCCGACTGCCATAACGACATGACCATTTGTCGTGAAGAAATTTTTGGTCCGGTGATGTCGGTCATGACCTTTACCGACGAAGACGAGGTTGTACGCCAGGCGAACGATACCGAATACGGTTTAGCGGCCGGCGTGTTTACCAATGACATTCGCCGCGCGCACCGTGTTATTGCACAAATGCAGGCTGGCATTTGCTGGATCAACGCCTGGGGCAATTCGCCGGCGGAAATGCCGGTGGGTGGCTATAAACTGTCCGGCATTGGCCGCGAAAACGGCGTTGAAACGCTGAAATCCTACACACAGACCAAGTCGGTGTATGTGGGCATGGAGACGTTGCAGGGGCCATTTTAATGTCGGTTGAGCAGTACGATTACATTATTGTCGGGGCCGGCTCGGCTGGCTGTGTATTGGCGAACCGGCTGACAGAGGACGCAAACAAAAGCGTACTGTTGCTGGAAACCGGCGGCTCGGACAAAAGCATTTTTATTCAAATGCCGACCGCGTTGTCGATACCAATGAACACGAAAAAGTACGCCTGGCAGTTTCATACCGAACCGGAGCCGTATTTAGATAATCGCCGCATGCATTGTCCTCGCGGCAAGGTGCTGGGTGGCTCCTCATCGATTAACGGCATGGTGTATGTGCGCGGTCACGCGCGTGACTTTGACGAGTGGGCTGAACATGGCGCCGAGGGCTGGGACTACCAGCACTGCCTGCCCTACTTTAAAAAGGCCGATGACTGGGCGTTTGGCGCGGACAAGTATCGTAATGTTGGTGGGCCGTTAGCGGTCAATAACGGCAACAACATGCAAAACCCGCTGTACAGTGCGTTTGTTGAAGCGGGGGAGCAAGCCGGCTATTGGCACACCGATGACTATAACGGTGCGCAGCAGGAAGGTTTTGGCGCAATGCACATGACGGTTAAAAATGGCCGTCGTTGGTCGACCGCTAACGCGTATTTACGGCCTGCCATGGAACGCTCTAATTTGACGGTGAAAACCGGTGTGTTGGTTAAGCGTGTTCTGTTGGAAGGCAAGCGTGCGGTTGGTGTCGAGCTTGTACAAAAAGGTAAGGTGAAGCGTTTTGACTGTCGCGATGAAGCCATTCTGAGCGCGGGCTCGATCGGTTCGCCGCACTTGTTGCAACTGTCAGGCATTGGTCCTGCAAAGGTATTGAAAGACGCCGGTATTGAGCAGCAACATGAGTTGCCGGGCGTGGGGGAAAACCTGCAGGATCATCTAGAGTTTTACTTTCAGTACCAGTGTAAGCAACCGGTCAGTTTGAACCGTAAGCTGGGGCCGCTGAGTAAATTGGCGATTGGCGTACGCTGGATTCTATTTAAAACCGGCCTTGGGACGACCAACCATTTTGAGTCTTGCGGTTTTATTCGCTCGAAGAAGGGCATTGAATGGCCGGACTTGCAATACCACTTCTTACCAGCGGCTATGCGTTATGACGGGCGCAGTGCCTTTGACGGTGACGGCTTTCAGCTGCATATTGGCCACAATAAACCGAAGAGCCGTGGCTGGATACGCGCGGTGTCGGCAGACCCGAAAGAAGCACCCAAAATTCAGTTTAACTACTTGCAAGAGCCGGAAGACGTTGAGGCGTTTCGCGCCTGTGTGCGGTTATCGCGTGAGATTATTGCTCAGCCGGCGATGGACAAATATCGCGGTGAGGAAATTCAACCGGGCGCTTCGGTTCAAACGGATGAAGAAATTGATGCCTTTGTTCGCGGTGCGGTGGAAAGCGCTTATCACCCGTGCGGTACCTGTCGTATGGGCGCTGAAGATGACGAGCAAGCGGTCGTGGATCCGACGACCCGAGTACGTGGACTGCAGGGACTCCGCGTTGTCGACTCGTCTTTATTCCCGACCATACCGAATGGGAACCTGAACGCGCCGACCATTATGTTGGCGGAGCGCGCTGCTGACTTAATTCGCTTTGGCGAAGCCGCTGATGCAGCAAATGTGAAAGTGGTGATGGACGAACAATGGCAGCAACGTCAGCGTCAGGGTAAGCAACAACGAGAGGTGCGTTAAATGCTAACCTTAGTGGGCGCCGGAATGATCTTGTTCATGGCTTTAGTGCTGCTTATTCTGTGGCGCTGGGGGGCCATGCCGCTGCAGGGAAAAATTCCGGTATCAACGTTAGTGTTTGTCGCTATTTTATTCACCTCCGGGCTAGATGTGGGACTCATCATGTTCCCGCTTACCGAGTTTCCGGTTTATGAGAACCTCAAAGAGAACAGTGAATACGCCTTTGCCAATCCGTTAGCTATCGAGTTTGGCTTTTGGGGCTTCATGGTCTGGGCGATTTACTTTGTCACCTGCTTCTATTTCTGCGCACTGGAGCCGAAACTCCGGTTCTTTGAAATAACCTGGGTGAAGTGGGTGAACAACATTGTCATTATTGGCACCTGCGCGTTTACGGCGCACTTGCTGTTTGCCAACTTAAGTTGGTACTTGCCTGCGCTTGCGCCGGACTCGGGTTTTCCATGGTTGTTCGCCGGGCTAGTGACGCTCACCATTTGTGCGGCGGTTTACTCAAGCACCGAACTGCGCTTTGTGAAGGTGCTGAGTGTGTCGTCCGGTGCGCTGTTTTTCGCGCTAATTGCAGGGCTTGGCAGTTATGTGGTGGCCCAGCCGAATGTAGAGGCGGCCGACTATCTGCAAACGCTGCCGTTACTGAGTGATTACTTTACGCATTTACAGCGGTTTGTTTTGCCCATTAACGACTACCACGCATTTTATCTGTTCTGGTGGTTCGCCTGGAGCATTATGATAGGTCAGTTTACCGCGCGCTTCGTGGGTAATATGAAGACGGTTACGTTGTTGGTGAATATGCTGGTCTGGCCGTCGCTGTCGCTGGGCTTGTGGTTCAGCGTGTTGTACTTGTTTCATACCAAAGGCATTGATACCTCCGGCTGGATAAACCGCATAATGGTGGGTGTTGGCGTGGTGTTTGTATTGAACTCCCTAGATTCCCTGATTCGCCTGTATTCCGATAACTTGAACTTAACCGTCAGCCGCCTTGGTAAGACACGCTATTTTACGCTGCATGCGTTTCTCATGGTTGGCTTAACCGTGCTGTTTAGCCTTGAGTTTATTCGCATTCAATGGGTGGGCGCGCTGGTCATTGGCATAGGTGTTTGCTGCGTAATTTACGCGTTGGCTTTTAAAGATAAGCGCTCGAAATTGCCCGCAGCGAATAAGCTGTTTTAACCAATAAAAAGGCTCCAAATGGAGCCTTTTGACATCAACCTACCCAGACATTAATGCTTTCTTTGTGTCTCTGGTGATACTTGAGGGTTGATAATAATGTACCCTAAGTTGCTTGATGTTTGCGACTCTACTTCTGAGAACAACGTTTTTGTCATACTCGATGTACCTGTCGCATTCGGATCATAGACTTCCGGGCGTTCCGCTAACTGATAGTGATTAAAGCGTGGGAGTATATAACTGTTCCCATTTGGCGTTCCGTCAGTATCGTAGTACGTCCAAACATTCCACTCCAACACAGACAGAATATCTTTGTCACTGAAGCCTAGCGGTAGCCAATATCTCATTGAGTCAGAGGTTTCAATTTGAGCGTTTCGGTTGAATATGAAAAGTTCATCAAATACAGCATCACCACCGAGCTCCCACGTCATTTCTTGAATGGAATCAGGGGCGGCTTGCATGGGCTCTGAGCACACAGTGCCAAAACTCAGTAGTTCACCTTTGCATAGGCCGCTTAGTTGTTGACCGGTTCCGTCAGCATTAAAGTCAAACATGAACTCTTTTACTCTAAGAGTATCGCTGTCACTCCAGAATACAGCGTCGCGATAATTGACTATAGAGTTAAACAGCAAATCTGATTCGGTTACCATGTCGACAACTGAAAAATCAGGTGCTTGAGGTGTTGGCATACCATAGAGTAATTTCGTTACTTTAGACTCACCTTCATATAAGTACTCAGTGACCACGCTTTTGTAATCAGGATCGTTACGATGACGAGTTAAACGAATGCTGTAGTCGCCAGAAGTCGGTGTGAGTGTTAAATGCCTCTTGTCCTCAGACAACTGCCAAGTACCGGCAACGTCCTGCTCTGTATACGAGTGTTGCTCGAGGTAGATGTCGGATTGTTGCATTGCATAACTATTGTCAGCTGATAGCTTGTAAGCAACTAGTTCCAGAGTTGAGAATGAGGATTTAACAGGAGGCAGCAACCATTCACTTTGCTCTGACACGTTAAAGGTCAGTTCGCTTTGCATAAATTCGTCCACTTTAACTAAGCGAATATCGTTCTGGCTTTGTGATTCGGTAGCAGGTTTAGCGACATACTGCTGACCCTCAAACTCGAATGTCACGGCTGACTGCTTATATACTGTAGTGTTGCGCAGTACGAGCTCAGACTCGCTTTGACTGATAACACTTGACTCAACGAGGTCTGTTTGTACCGTTACCTGCACTTGGGTAGGGCGGAAGCTACTCCAGCCATTATATGCTACCCACGCATCCTTTGCTTCTGGACGATCTTCAAAAGCATCTTCCGAAAGGAATGCGAAGTTAACGCTACCGGATAGTTTCGCGTTCTCTGTATCAGGCACTAACTTATTACCATTAAGGCTAAATGACACGACCGGACTTTCCGCCTCTACCACTTGAGACTGAGAAATACCGTTTTCACTAATTTTCCATGTTGCCGCCGCATCGGGCTTTAAAAACTCCGGCGCTCTTCGAATTTGCATATAAGTACCGTAGAGGTCTTCCATTCTCAGCTCAGGCATAACATCGGGATCTTCTAGTGTTTCTTCAATAGCCTGATTTAATGGACTGCTATCGCCACCTGCGCTTGCTGTTTCGACAAACTCATTGTAGCTATTGTCGTCATTCAGAAACTCTTCGATAGTTTCGTAACCTTCAGGCAGCTCAAATGAGTCGTTGTCGACGATAAGTTTGGTTACAGCCGCCATCTGAATAAGGAGCTGAGGGTCAATTGCGTTGCCGAATTCAGCGATGTTGTCAGCGGTAACTTCCTGGTCACCAGCCGCCTTTCGTGTTAATACGTCGCGCGCTGTTGTCACATGGGTAACGTTTACGTCGTTGATGTCTGAGCGGCTAAGTGTGAAATCATCACCGGCTCGCTCGAGCAACTTTCCGATAGATGTGAGCATCGAGCTTAACGTAACATTGCCCTGGTTAAACTCCTCACTACCACGAGCCGTAATACGAACGACTTGATTGCTGTCCAGCGAGCTGAACTTGGCAGGAAGCTCGTAAAAACCGTTTTCATCTGCTTGGACAGTGTATTCTTCACCATTTACGATGATACTAACTGTTGCGTTCGCGATGGGGGAATCGATAACCTGTCCTTGTATCGAGAGCGTGCCAACTAAATCAATAGTTGCGGTGGCTTCACTGGTTAACTCACCGTCACTGATAGTGAATGTGAAGCTGTCTTCTCCAAAGTTGCTTGTGCTTTCTGGCGTATAAACTGCTGTATTCCCATCCAGAGACACGGTACCAAACTCGGCTGAACCGACTTCCGTAACGGTTAGTGCGTCACCGTTCGGGTCAGTTGAGCTCGCCAGCAAATTAACGGTGGTTTGCTCTTGAGATACATCGGCTTCTGCTGAAACAGCGCCCGCAACAGGCGCCTCGTTTGTCTCACTGGAACCACCACACGCAATTAAGCTTGATGCAACCCCTGCGATGATTAATGAGCGACTTATCATGGAGACTTTAAAATCCATTATTATTTCCTTTTTGTATTACATTGATTTCTTTACATAACCTTAACAGTTTTAACTCTTCTAAAAAATACAAAATTAACAAAATTACAAAACTCTGATACGTTGTTTTAGCCTTTGGGCGCGATGTAAAAATAACAACGAACAGGATGTTTTATGAAGAAGTTAAACCTTGTACTGAGTATGGCGGCGGCATTGTCTCTTGCAGCATGCGGTGGTGGTTCTGATAGTAGCTCAGACTCTGGTGCTGTCGGCGGTGACAATAGCGGTGGTAACGACGGTGGCGACACAACGGCGGCGACAACGGTGTCAGGTAAAGTCATTGATGGTTACATTCAGGGCGCTACGGTGTTTTTGGATGTTAACGGAAATGGTAAACAGGAACCCAATGAACCGTCAGCTGAGTCTGGTGAAAACGGTGAGTATACGCTGGAATTAGAAGATGCCGACAAAGCTTGTTTGCCACATGCCGCGTTAGTGGTTGATGTGCCGGTCGGGGCTGTTGATGAAGACTTAGGAGAAGTCGGCAAAGCTTATGTTATGACGATTCCGCCATTACAAGGTGAGCAGTTTGAGGAAGTGAACATTACGCCTCTGACAACCATTCTGTGGAGCGAA
Organism: Idiomarina piscisalsi; assembly: GCF_002211765.1. Taxonomy (NCBI): domain Bacteria; kingdom Pseudomonadati; phylum Pseudomonadota; class Gammaproteobacteria; order Alteromonadales; family Idiomarinaceae; genus Idiomarina; species Idiomarina piscisalsi. Next base: position 2,032,995 of record NZ_CP022133.1, on the reverse strand, counting down.
ATTAAGAGTGAAATAATCCCTGAACGTGGCAATGGCAACCCGCACCTGGCGTGTGAAGAGTTTCAGGGGAACTCAGACTTAATTGCGGACTTGCAGTCAAAAATGGACTTTGCGATTTCTCAGGTCGTGAGCCACTACAACCTGTCAGAGCAGGATATTTTTGCGGATTATATTGAGTCCGGAAATGTTGAGAATTACGAGCTGGCGCAGTTAATTGTAAAGGGCTTGCAGAAAGGCCTGGAAGAAGCGCGGGCAATTGAGGAAGAAAACCCGGATGTTTCGGCTAACGTGAGCTATCGTAAGACCGAAGATGGCTGGGTTCGTATTGAGTATGTATTTACACCGCAAAGCGAGGGTGCGGCTGGTGAATGGAGCTCGAGCGCAGAAACACGCTCAGTAACCAACGCAGTGAGCTCGGACTTAGAGCAAATTGGTGAGCAATTAGACTTTTACAACCGCAGCTCTTACTTCAAAACGATTGATGCGGATCGCATTGAAGTTGCGACGTATGAAGAAAGCTGTAATGACGCTCAGACCCTTAACTATACAGTGGGTTACCAGCAAACCGAGAACACCGAGTACGAAGTGTTGAATAACATGGACACCTGTGGTGGTTTAAGCACTAAGTCAGTGTTTGTGATGAACTGGTTAGATAAAGCCGAAGGTTTGGGCGAAGTGGCTCAGTATATGGTGCCTTACAACACTGAAACGAGCGAATTCGGCAAATTCGACTATATGAAAGACTTTGTTGAACGCCGTGATGAGCTGAACCTGGATTCTATCTTGGTTGACTTGGGTGCTTTAGATGCGTCTTATGACGATACTCTGGATGCCAATGCCATGGCAGAGGATTATTCGAATGTCAGCTTGAAGAAAACGGTCATGGAAGGCGACCTGAAAGTTGAGTATCAACGCCAGTTTGATAACGAAGGTGGCTGGAATTACAAGAAAACCACGTATCAGGAAGACGGTACTTACACAGAAGAATGTAAAGGCTCTGCAGATGCCGAGTGGGGCGCTTGCGAGTAAGTAACTTTAAAATGTAGCCTGGCGTAATAACGTCAGGCTACATATGCTTTACGGTTACTCTTCGCTGTCGTCCTCTTCGTTTTCGACTTCAGCTTCTTTCACTTCAATGTAGGTCTCATCTACCCAAACACCTTCTATTTCAATGACAGTGCCAACTTCGAGGGCGTTATAAAACGTTTGAAGGTCGACGTCTTCGTCGTTGAGCTCAAACTCTGTATCGCCAGTGAAGCGAAGCTCTTTTCCGTTCACGAAAATTAAATCGCCTTCGATGGACTCAATCGCACCTTTGAACTCGGCTTTGCCGGTATTGTCAGGGCGGTTGTCATCACCTCCGCTCACGTTTTCAACGTCTACCTCAGTGGCAACGAGTGAGCCGTCAATGTATTCGCCTTCCACTTCAACGATAACAGCATTTTGAGTTCCGGCTAGCGCGACAAATCGCTCTAAAGAAAGACTGCCGTCGTCGTTTTCAAACTCAGTATTGTCATCAAAGGTGACGGCAACGTTGGCAACCGTCATACCGTCCTCGGTTACGTCGGCTGCGCGACCTTTTACTTCGCCTTCACGTGCCTCTTCATTGATGCGCTTCACTTTCAATGCAACGGCATTGCCTTCTTCGTCCTGGCGGGAAACCACTTTCAGCCAATCGTTGACTTCAATGTTATCGAATGTGAAACGGCGTTCGTCTATATCTGACTCGTCGTCATATTGCGTTTCTGAGGTAACGGTGAAAGTTGTGTCGTTGAGCACAAAGGTCATGGTTTCTGTGTCAATATCGGTCACTTGCCCTTCCACTTTGCTGCGCGCATCTCGAGCTTTAAACTCGACTTCTTCTGCCACTAATTGTTCGCCATCTAACGCCGCCTCAACTTTCACAATAATACCGTTAGCCATGGTGTCGACAGTACCGTCTTCGAACTCCGTACTTTCGCCTAAGGTGAAGTTATATTGGTTTACGGTGAAAGTGCCGGCTTCGGCGTCGTAGTTTTTAACGATGCCGGCAATAGTGACTTCGTCGGTGTTTTCGTCAATGTCACTTTGCTCTTTGTTTTCAACTTCGTCCGCTGTAAGAGTCATGGTCTCGCTGTCAAAAGTCTCGCCTTCAACTTTCACAAATAACCCGTCAGCGAGATCTTCCATCGTCATGTCAGCAAATTCAGCGGTTGAATAATTGATGGTCAACTCGCCTAATGTGAATGTTTGAGCGTCGGTATCTAAATTAGCAACGTTACCTTTCAGTTTTACTTCCGTTTCGTCGTCTTCCAACTCAACTAATGTGGCATAGAAATTGCCGTTTTCATTAACGTATCCGCTTATTTCAACAAAGTCGCCAACGGTTAAGGTAGTTAGGTCGGTTGCTTCAAATTCGGTTAAGTCATCATAAATAACCGTTTGGCCTAAGACTTCAATTTGTTCAGCTTCTCGGTCAATAAACGCAACAGGACCCTGTAAACTCTCTTCATAGGTAATTTGTTCCGCTTCCGGGTCTTCGCCATTGTCAGAAGCAGAAGCGGCAACGGTGACTACCATGCCCACTCTAAGTTGCGCTTCGTCTGCAGCCGGTGAGTTACCAACGGCAATAGCTGCATTGTCAGAGCCATAACGCTGGCCGTTTACGTACACACTACCAAAACCGGTAATGACACCTTCGGTGACAACGGTAGTTGTGCTGCCTGTGTTGTCACCACCGGTATCGTCACCGCCAGTGTTACTGTCTGGAGTGGATGAGTCGCTTGATCCGCCACAAGCAGACAGAGCACCTGCAATGGCTAAAACTAACAGAGAGTGCTTAAAACGCATGCGTATTACCTCATTATTACGTTTGGTTAAGTAATACCCAATGTAGATGAAGTGCAGCGGCGATGTCATTGATAAATTTGAGTAACTACTACGTTATGCAAATGTTACAAAATATTTCAGCAAACTTTGCGCTTTTCTGAGTTAGAGCCTATGTTCAAAAAGTGAACAGCACATACAAGGAGAAAAATAATGAATAATAAACTGGTTTTACTTTCATTGGCGGCAGCTTTTGTGTTGTCTGGTTGTGGCTCGGACTCGAGCGATAATACGGCGGACAGTGGCGAAGATGATAATACGGGTGGTACGGTCCAAACTGAGATCGGTGTTTTCCTTGACGCAGAGGTTGGTAATGTCGACTTTGAGACCGAAACGCAAAGCGGTACAACGAATGATGCGGGTGAGTTCGAATATCAAGAAGGGGAGCAAGTCACCTTTTCTATTGGCGAGTTAGTGTTTCCGGCAACCGATGCGCAGGCTACGGTGACACCAGTGGAAATATTGGGAGCGAGTTCTATTGATGATGACGCCGTTGTTAATATGGTGCGTTTATTATTGTCGCTGGATGTGGACCAGGATCCTTCCAATGGTATTGGCATTTCGGAAACAGCTGCGGATGTGGCAACCAATGACATTGATTTTTATGTGACGGTGGAAGAGTTTGAAAACAATGCGTCAGTACAAAGTTTTGTGACAAATGGAGGCCAAGATACCTCGGTGGATGGCTTGGTCACAGCTGAAGAAGCGGTGGCGCATTTATCGGAAACTCTTGAAGAGGCGGGAGCGACGCCACCGTCGATTGTTGGGGCTTGGTATGAAACAGAACGAGACGAAGAGTATGAAGATGTTACCGATGTGTTCTTAGCCTTCAGAGATGACGGCTACTATTACGAGATTGAAGTAGAGAATGTAGATACCGGAAGCGGTTACGAATACGGCACTTATAGTTATGAGCTAAGGAAACTTACAGGTGAAGTTATTGCCGACACAAACGGTGATGCGGGGTTGAGTGATGCCGGTGAGGTAACCGTTAACGTGGGTGAGTCTACCATGGTCATAGTGCCTTCAACGGATGGGTTGGAGTCAACCTTTACTCGAATTGATAGCGCCTCGAGTATTGTGGGTGGCTGGCAATTGAATGATGGCTCTGGTGAAGAAGTTCTGTTTATTTTCCGTGACGATGGTGTTTTCTCAGCCGTTCAGGCGACGGCGGAAGGTGGTGGAGTCGGGCTTGAATACGGAACCTACGAGTATTCCGCAGACAATGGTACTTTAACGTTTGATATTACGGTCGACACCAGTGGTGACACTCTGGCATCTACATTACCCATTGATAGTGTTGCTATTGACGGTGATACGATGACAATAACCATTACCGGCGAGGGCGATGTCGCCTTTACTCGCTTATAACATTCTTCTCTTGTAACCTGGGGCTATATGCCTCAGGTTAAAAATCAGAAAGGGACATTCATGAAAATAGTTTTAACACTTTTAGTTGGTTTACTTTCTATGGGCTGCAGCAGCGCACAATCGGCGAACGGCACTGAGGTTGATGAGCCGGTCACTATGGCTGACATAAAAGCGCTGATTGGCACGCCAAAAGCTCAAACGGTAGAAAGCTGCAAAGTATTACCTGTAGGTAAAAAAGCCTGCGGCGGCCCGGAAGGCTATGTGGTGTACAGCAGCGAAACTATTACCAATGAACAAGCGCTGCTAGACGCTATATATAAGTACAATGAAAAAGCAAAAGAGGATGCCAAGACAGGTATTTCTAACTGTCAGTTTATTCCAGAGCCTAAACCTCAACTAAAAGACGGCGTTTGTTGGATACCGTAACGCAGGAAAATGAGTGAATGCGATTAAGGGAGTGTACTGCGGAGCAGGCCGGTATGTAACGCCATGGATGGCGTTACATAAGCCCCCAGGGATGGGTTTACGGCGTCCGGCCAGATTCGCAGTACATACCCAAGCATTCATTAATTTTCCTTGCGTCAGTCAGGCAAAACGGGTAAAATCCACCCGCAACATGAATCCAGTCACGGAGTGTTGCACATGCTGCGAATTGCCCAAGAAGCCTTGACCTTTGACGACGTTCTGCTCGTTCCCGGTCATTCCGAAGTTCTCCCCCATACCGCCGATTTACGCACGCAATTAACGCGTGGAATTTCGATGAATATTCCAATGGTTTCGGCCGCCATGGATACGGTTACCGAATCGGCATTGGCAATTGCGCTGGCGCAAGAAGGTGGTATTGGTTTTGTCCACAAAAACATGACGCCGGAACAGCAGGCTGCACACGTCCGTAAGGTTAAAAAATACGAAAGTGGCATGGTCACAGACCCTGTTACGGTTCAACCGACAACAACCATTGGTGAAATTAATGAACTGACTGCTGAGCACGGCTTTCAGGGTTTTCCTGTGGTTGAGAAAAACGGTGACCTGGTCGGTATTGTGACGGGCCGAGACACGCGCTTTGAAGACGATGATGCGAAAGAGATTCGCCATGTCATGACCGGTAAAGATCGTCTGGTGACTGTGCATGAAACCGCGCAAAGCGAAGAGATTCTTCAGCTTATGCACAAACACCGCATTGAGAAGATTCTGGTTGTGGATGACGCTTTCAAGCTGAAGGGTATGATAACTCTGAAAGACTTTGAAAAAGCTGAAAACAAACCGAACGCCTGTAAAGACGAAAAAGGCTCGTTGCGTGTGGGTGCGGCGGTTGGTGTTGGCGCTGGTACCGAAGAGCGCATTAAACTGCTGGTCGAAGCGGGCGTAGACGTCCTGCTCATTGATACCTCGCACGGTCACTCACAAGGTGTGTTAGACCGCGTTAAGCAAACACGTAAAGACTACCCAGACTTACAAATTATTGCCGGCAACGTCGCGACAGCAGCAGGTGCAAAAGCCTTAGTTGAAGCCGGCGTCGATGCCGTGAAAGTAGGCATTGGTCCAGGCTCTATTTGTACAACGCGTATTGTTACGGGTTGTGGTGTGCCGCAAATCAGTGCCATTAGCGATGCTGTTGATGCATTAAAAGGCTCTGGCGTTCCTATTATTGCCGATGGTGGCATTCGCTTCTCTGGCGATATTGCGAAAGCACTGGCGGCTGGCGCGCACTGCGTTATGGTTGGCAGCATGCTGGCAGGTACTGAAGAGTCACCAGGTGAAGTTGAGCTTTACCAGGGCCGCTACTATAAATCTTACCGTGGCATGGGCAGCTTAGGCGCAATGAACCAAAGCAACGGCTCATCTGACCGCTACTTCCAGAAAAGTAATGAAGCCGACAAGTTGGTACCGGAAGGTATTGAAGGACGCATTGCTTATAAAGGCCCAATTTCAGCCATTATTCATCAGCAAATGGGCGGTCTGCGCTCAGCAATGGGTTTAACCGGTTGCCCGACTATTGAAGACATGCGCACCAAGCCGCAGTTTGTAAAAGTGACCGCTGCCGGCATGGGCGAATCACACGTACACGATGTGCATATTACCAAAGAAGCACCGAACTACCGCAGCTCTTAACAGGATGACGAATGACTAGAGATATCCATGATCACCGAATATTGATTTTAGACTTTGGCTCGCAGTACACGCAGCTGATAGCCCGCCGTATTCGCGAAATTGGCGTCTATTGTGAGCTGTGGGCGTGGGACGTAGACGAAGCCGATATTCGGGATTTTAATCCGAAGGGCATTATTCTTTCCGGTGGTCCGGAAAGCGTCGCTGAAGAAGGTTCTCCGCGTGCGCCAGACTATGTATTTGAAGCGGGCGTACCCGTGTTTGGTATTTGCTACGGCATGCAAACCATGGCGCACCAGTTGGGCGGTTCAGTTCAATGCTCGTTAGAGCGTGAGTTTGGTTACGCGCAAATTGAGTTGGTGGATAAGAGCCCGCTGTTTGAGGCCATTGAAGACGCAGTGTCTGAGTCCGGCGCGCCTTTATTGGACGTTTGGATGAGTCATGGTGATAAAGTTGAAGCGATTCCTGAAGGCTTCCATACCGTGGCGAAGACCTCTTACTGCCCTTATGCGGCAATGGCGGACGAAGAGCGCCAATTCTACGGGGTTCAGTTTCACCCGGAAGTGACGCATACACGTCAGGGGATGCGTATGCTGGAGCACTTTGTCAGCGGTATATGCGGCTGTGAAAAGCAATGGACGCCAGCGAAAATTATTGACGATGCGATAGAGCGTATTCGTGAGCAAGTCGGTACTGATAAGGTCATTCTTGGCTTGTCTGGCGGTGTCGACTCGTCGGTTACGGCAATGTTGCTGCACCGTGCCATTGGCGATCAGCTGACGTGTATTTTTGTGGACAACGGTTTGCTGCGTTTGAATGAAGCGGAGCAAGTCATGGAGATGTTTGGCGACCATTACGGTCTGAACATTCTTCCTATTGCCGCTGAAGATCGCTTCTTAGATGCGCTTAAAGGCGAAAACGACCCTGAGAAAAAGCGCAAAATTATTGGTAATACCTTCATTGAAATTTTTGATGAAGAAGCCGGTAAGCTGACCGAAGTCGATTGGCTGGCGCAGGGCACGATTTATCCTGACGTAATTGAGTCAGCGGGCTCTAAAACGGGTAAGGCACATGTTATTAAGTCACACCACAACGTGGGTGGCTTGCCTGAAGACATGCGCTTGAAGTTGGTTGAGCCATTGCGTGAATTGTTTAAAGACGAAGTGCGCAAAATTGGTTTGGAGCTGGGTCTGCCATACAACATGTTGTATCGCCATCCGTTCCCTGGGCCGGGCTTAGGCGTGCGCGTACTGGGTGAGATTAAGAAAGAGTACTGTGATCTGCTACGCCGTGCTGATGCAATCTTCATTGAAGAACTGCACAATGCAGACTGGTATCACAAAGTGAGCCAGGCGTTTGCCGTATTCCTACCGGTACGCTCAGTTGGCGTGATGGGTGACCAGCGTAAGTACGACTGGGTTATTGCCATTCGTGCCGTTGAGACCATCGACTTCATGACCGCGCGTTGGGCACACCTGCCTTACGAGCTGTTGGAGAAGGTTTCTAACCGAATCATCAATGAAGTGAATGGCATCTCCCGCGTCACTTACGACATCTCTGGCAAACCCCCCGCAACGATAGAGTGGGAGTAGCGATTAGCTATTGACTGGCTGTCGCAGAAATCTTCCGAAAGACGCCGGCAAGTACATCCCTGTAGGGCTTGAGCAGCGCCATCCATGGCGCTGCACACTTTCTCCAGATTTTCCTTCGACAGCTTTGCGTCAATAGCTAGTATCGTCGACACTCTGGTATAACGTGCCTTAACACTTGTAAGTGGCTCAGTTGCTGTTATGCGCACCCATAGTTTTACCGAACTTTTACAGTGAATGCCCTGTTGCAAAGCCTTTTAGGTGCGATAATAGAATTATTGTAACCAAGGAGGTAAGTCATGAAGAAGTTCGTATTATCAACAGCGCTAATGGCAAGTGGTTCGCTTTTCTTCTCTGCAGCGAGTAATGCTGACAGCGTCGATTATATTAGCGGTGGTTTTAACGACTTTTACAACTCAGACTTTTATGTAGAAGGTTCAAAAACTATCGCTCCAAACTGGGTGGGTGAAGTGCAATTCACTGACGTGGGTGACTACTCACTTCGCGCCGGTGCTAAGTATTTCCTGGATATGGGGGCTGATCGCCAGTTCGATACGTTCTTAAAAGGTGGTGTCAGCCATTACGATTTTGGCAACTATGACGACACCAGTGCTTATGCCGGCATCGGCGCTATGACTAAGTTAAGCCAACAAACTACCGCAATTGTTGATGCGGGTTACGATTGGGGCTTAGATGGCTTTGCTTCGGTTGGTGCGCGCTTACGTTATGCCTTCACCGATCGCTTTTCAGCTGACGCTGGTTTCCGTGGTAACTTCAACAGCATCGACAATGAAGTTCACCTGGGCGTAACTTACAGCTTCTAAGCGTTGATGTAAGCATTGAGAGGTAAGCCAATCGCTTGTGAGCGTCAAGAGTATGAAGCTCCTTATGACGGAGTGTCGAAGGCCATGGAAGGCCTTCGTCAATCCCTCATGGATGAGCTTGCTGCGTTTCCGGCATAAGGAGCTTTGTGCTCAAGTAAGCAAGCGATTATTCTACCTCGAATTAAAGCACCACCGTATTTTTATGCGGTGGTGTTTTTGTTAGCAACTCTCGCAGTTGAGCTTCGTAGCTGGGTTTTAGGTGAGTAATCCAGAGTTCTTTGGGCTGCTGCTTCAAACTGGCCAAGGCCTCTTGCAATAAACGGGGTGTCATGTGCTTGGTTTTCTGCGCGACGTCTAAAAGCTCATCGGGAAAGGCGCACTCCAACATTAAGGTATCAATGTCACCTAGCTCGTTTAATTGTTGAGTTAACACGCTGCCGGCAATGGTATCGGCGCAGAAGACAAAATGTTGCCCGTCACTTTTTACGCTGTAACCGACGGTTGGGACACTGTGTTCCACTTCAAATGCGCGGATGCTCATGTTATCTATTTCGACACAATGCCCCGATTGAATTTCTTCAAACTGCAAAATAGCGTTGGGTCCTTCCGTCATGCTGCTGAGCTCTGGCCAAATGTCGCCATTAAAAATGTTGTCACGCAGTTTGGCCAGGGTGTGCGGCAAGGCGTAAACCGTAACGGGTAAGTGCTCACTATCGTACTGGTTGCTCAAAAACGTGGGGAGTGCAGCAATATGGTCCATGTGCGAATGGGTCAAAAAGACATGACGAACCTGCCGCATTTGCGCAAGGCTTAAACGATTTAAACCGGTTCCGGCATCAATCACGATATCGGAGCGCAACTGAATGCAGGTAGAGCCGTTTTTATTGTCGCCGCTCAACCCACCACTGCAACCTAACACTTGAATATTCACAAATGACACCCATCTTGGAGTACACTGGGGTGAAAGAGTATCATACTTAAAAACAGCCGAGGAGGCGTCATGCCGACAGCCGATAACACACCTGCACAGCACAGTTCGCCAATATTACCGCAATTGATTATTTTGACCTTGTTTTGGGTGGGCTTACAGCTGGTCGCCAGCTGGGTTAAGCCAGACTTTTCACATGTCAGTCAGTATATTAGCGAAATAAATGCCACCGGCACGCAGGCGGCCGGCGCATTAGGTTGGGTTGGCTTTATTCCGTTGGGCATGATAGCGGCAGGTCTGTTATTAACGACGCGACCGTACTTGAGAGTCAAAGGCGTCAGTCAGCTCGGCTGGTTGTTACTGTTTTTTTATCCGCTGGCCTATATTGGCGGTGCGCTGGCCCCCTGTGACGCCGGTTGTCCGGTAGATGGCTCGAGTTCGCAAGCGATACACAATGGCATTGCGGTTATCAGTTACTTTGGCTTTGCGTTAGGCACGTTATTATTGAGCTTCACACCAAAAACCACCTGGCCCGTACGTGCGGCTTTTGTTCTATTGGCGGTCATTATTGCTTTAGGATTTTTGCTCATGACGTCGCCGGAGTTGGCTGAAATTCGTGGCGCCGTGCAGCGATATATCGAGATAGGCCATTTGCTTGTGCTTTGGTTATTGCTTTGGCTGAAAGACAGCGAGGCGAACGGCGGAAAAATAGCAGGAGGGCAGCATGAGTAAGTCAATTCGTTTAAGTATAGAGGGGATGAGTTGCGCTTCTTGCGCGGGGCGTGTCGACAAAGCACTAAATGGCCTGGAAGGTGTTGAAGACGCCTCGGTTAACCTGGCGTCGGACAGTGCGGAAGTGACCTATTCTGACTCAGTCTCTATTGACGATTTGATTCAGGCTGTGAAGGCCGCGGGTTACGACGCTCATGAGGTCGTTGACCGTGACAAGCAAATGCGTGAGCAACGAGAGCAACAAGCGAACGAAATGCGTTCGCTGAAGCAACAACTCTGGCTTGCGGCATTATTGACGTTGCCTGTGTTTATATTAGCGATGGGCAACCATACGGTGCCAGCATTTTCCGGTTGGGTGCATAACACACTCGGTTTACAGACCAGCTGGTGGATACAGTTAGTACTCACTACTGTGGTTATGGCGGGCCCGGGAATACGGTTTTACAAACTGGGTGTACCCGCGTTACTTCGCGGTACGCCGGATATGAACTCGCTGGTGGCTCTGGGCGCTACTGCGGCCTGGGGCTATTCGGTCGTGGCAACGGTGGTTCCCTCCTGGCTGCCCAGCGAGTCAGTGAACGTTTACTTTGAGGCTTCAGCCGTTATTGTCACGCTGATTTTGGCGGGGCGCTTTATGGAAGCGCGTGCCAAAAGTCATACCTCGGACGCTATTCAACGGTTAATGAGTTTGCAGAGCAAAACGGCGCGTGTGGTGCGTGACGGCGAAGTAACAGAAGTCGATATTGCTGAGCTGAGCAAAGGTGATGAAATTGAAGTTCGTCCGGGCGAGCGTATTGCCTTAGATGGCGAAGTGGCTTCCGGTGACAGCTATGTGAACGAAGCGATGATAACCGGCGAGCCTGAGCCCGTGCATAAAGAAAAAGGCGATAAGGTGGTTGGCGGTACTCTTAATGAAAAAGGCACGCTGCGCTTTAAAGTAACGGCAACTGGTGAAGGCACGGTGCTGGCGCAGATCATCCGGATGGTCGAACAGGCTCAGGGCAGTAAACTACCCATTCAGGACACCGTCAACCGTATTACCTTATGGTTTGTACCAGCGGTCATGCTGGTAGCGCTGATCACTTTTGTGGTGTGGTATTTTGCGGCGAGTGAGTCAGCACTCACATTCGCCTTGGTAAATGCGGTGGCCGTACTCATTATTGCCTGCCCGTGTGCCATGGGGCTGGCAACGCCGACGTCGATTATGGTAGGCACCGGTCGTGGTGCGGAAATGGGCGTACTGTTCCGTCAGGGCAGTGCTTTGCAGGCGTTGCAACAGTCTAAAGGCGTTATTTTTGATAAAACCGGTACGCTGACCGAAGGCAAACCGACTATTACGGACTGGCTCACCCTGAGCGACTTTGATGAAAAAGAGGTGCTGACATTAGCCGCCTCGGTTGAAGCTAAGTCAGAACACCCCACCGCAGAAGCTCTGGTCAACTATGCCAAAGAGCAGGGTATTAAAGTCAGCGAGCCCGACAGCTTTGAAGCCATTTCAGGTTTGGGAGCGACCGGTAAAGTTGATGGAAAAACGCTTTATATTGGTACCAGCGAGTTAATGCAGGACAATGGTATTGGGCTTGATAACGAACCCGATGACGCGAAAAACTGGTCTGAAAGCGGTCGTACGCCTATTTATGTGGCGGTAGATGACAAGCTGGCAGCGGTATTCACTCAGGATGACCCGATTAAATCCAGTGCCAAAGAGTTGATTCAGCGCCTGCATGATGACGGTTTGAAGACGGCTATGGTGACAGGCGATGCCGAGTCTACTGCGAAGCGCATTGCCAAAGAATTAGGCATTGACGACGTGATTGCTAACGTCAAACCCGATGGCAAAGTCGATGCGGTTAAGCGCCTGAAAAAAGAGTGGGGGCAGGTGATATTTGTCGGGGATGGCATTAACGACGCACCGGCATTGGCCTCTGCGGACGTAGGGTTTGCTATCGGCACGGGTACTGACGTAGCCATTGAATCGGCCGATGTGGTACTGATGTCAGACAATCTGACCGTGGTGCAGCAGTCCTTCGCCTTGTCGGAAGCAACCATGCGCAATATTCATCAGAATTTATTCTGGGCGTTTGCTTATAATACCGCGTTGATTCCGGTTGCGGCGGGCGTTCTGTACCCGTTTTTTGGCATTTTGCTGTCGCCCATGCTGGCGGCCGGTGCGATGGCGTTGTCCAGTGTGTTTGTGATAACCAATGCGCTGCGACTTAAAACAGTAAGCCTGGGCGCACAGGCGGAAAAGGAATAAACAGACATGAAAGTCGGCGTTTTTGATAGTGGTGTGGGTGGTTTAACCGTAGCTCGCTCATTGCAGCAAAGCGGTTGTTTTAGCGAGTTGCTGTATTACGGCGACACCGCACGGGTGCCATACGGCAGTAAGGACAGCAATACGGTAACGCGCTATGCGTTGGAAGCCGTCGAGTTTTTTAACGGCGCCGATGTCGATTGTCTGGTCGTCGCCTGTAATACCGTGAGTGTGACCGCGCTTGAGCAAATGCAAAAATTCTCTAATAAACCAGTGTACGGCGTACTGGAGCCGGGTGTTATGGCGCTGCAACAATTGCAAGACGTTGATACCAACGCCCGCGTACTGGTTATTGCCACGCGCTCAACAATAAACTCCGGTGCCTATCAGCACGAGATACAGGCGTTAGGTTACAACCAAGTAGACGCCATGCCGACGCCGTTGTTTGTGCCTATTGTCGAAGAAGAGCTTTACGACGGGCCGATACTGCAGGAAACTTTTAAGCATTATTTCAGCAAGCTTGAAAAGCCTGACGTGGTGTTGCTCGGCTGTACGCACTTTCCGCTGATTGCCGAGAGTATTTCTGACTACTTCAACGGCGCCAAAACGATCCATTCCGGCGAGGCTATGCTGTCGTGGTTGAAGCAACACCTGGACTTAAGCGCCCAGTTCGAAACCACCCCTCTGAACATTATCGCTACCGAAAACGTCGATGCCGTCAAACGTACCGCCACCCGTTGGGGCCTGAAGCTGTAGTTGAATGAGTACTGAAGTTGAAAGGCTCATGCGGGGGACGCCCTTGATAACCTCAGCACTCGTGTTTTCGTCGATATCTCACCTGACATGAATGTCAGGCTACGTTAAACTAAATACTACTTTGGCTTTCAGGAGTTTGTACTTATGCCGCAGACGCAGCGTCCGCTTTATATTCCCTATTCTGGTCCGAATTTGTTGGAAACCCCGCTGTTGAACAAAGGCAGTGCGTTCAGTAAGGAAGAGCGCGCGGCGTTTAACCTGACCGGTTTGTTGCCGCCTCGCTACGAAAGCATTGAAGAGCAGGCTGAGCGTGCGTACATGCAGTACAAAAGTTTTGAAACGCCCATTAATAAGCACATTTATCTGCGGGCTATTCAGGACAACAATGAAACCCTGTTCTACCGCTTATTGACCGATCATCTGGAAGAGATGATGCCGATTATCTACACCCCAACCGTGGGTGATGCTTGTGAGAAGTTTTCGGATATTTACCGCAGTTCGCGGGGCTTGTTCATTTCGTATTCAGAACGTGACCAGTTGGATGATATTCTGCGCAATGCGACTAAGCAGAAGGTGAAGGTCATTGTTGTTACCGACGGTGAACGTATTCTGGGCTTAGGCGACCAGGGTATTGGCGGCATGGGCATTCCGATTGGCAAACTGTCGCTTTATACCGCCTGTGGTGGCATCAGCCCGGCGTACACGCTGCCCGTTATGTTGGATGTGGGCACCAACAATGAAAAGTTATTAGAAGACCCCATGTACATGGGCGCGCGGCACAAGCGTATCGGTCAGGAAGAATACGATGAGTTCCTCGACAAATTCATCAAAGCGGTCACTAAGCGCTGGCCAGGCGTGATGCTTCAGTTTGAGGACTTTGCGCAGCCGAACGCAATGCCTCTGCTGCGCCGTTATCGCGACGAAGTCTGCTGCTTTAACGACGACATTCAGGGCACTGCGTCAGTTACCGTCGGCACACTATTAGCCGCTTGCCGTCAAAAGGGTAAAAAGCTGAGCGAGCAGAAAGTAGTATTTGTCGGCGCCGGTTCAGCAGGCTGTGGTATTGCCGAGCAGGTCATGATTCAGATGACGGCGGAAGGTTTAACCGAAGAGCAGGCGAAGAAACAAATTTTCATGGTGGATCGTTACGGTCTGGTCATGGACACTATGGACGGGCTGCGCGACTTCCAGCAGGCATTAGCGCAAAAAACTGCCGACCTGAATGACTGGGAGTACAGTGGCGATTATCCGTCGTTGCTGGATGTCATGCATTGTGCTGAACCTGACATCTTGATTGGTGTGTCGGGGCAGGCGGGCTTGTTTACGGAACAAGTTATTGAAGCCATGGCGAAAAATGTCGAGCGGCCGATTATCTTTCCATTAAGTAATCCGTCGAAACACGTAGAGGCGCATCCGGCCGATGTTCTGAAATGGACAAAGGGCAAAGCGATTGTGGCGACCGGTAGCCCGTTTGGCAAGGTTGAGTACGACGGTCAGGTCTATCCAATAGCGCAGTGCAATAACAGTTATATATTCCCTGGCATTGGGCTGGGTGTCTTATCGGTCAAAGCTAACCGTGTTAGTGATGAGATGCTTCGTGTTGCCAGCAAGACATTGGCTGCGGCTTCACCGAGCGCTAACGGCAAAGGTGACGCCTTGTTACCGGCGTTCAACGACTTAACCCAACTCAGCAAAGACATTGCTTTTGCGGTGGGTAAAGTGGCTCAGCAGGAAGGCCTGGCACTTGAAATTGATGACGACACGCTGCGTGAGCGCATCGACAACAACTTCTGGAAACCGGAGTATCGCTTCTACAAGCGCGTCAGCATTTAAGCGTGCGCTTTGTCGATGGCCTGTTGTAAATCAGCTAACAGGTCATCGGCACTTTCAATTCCCACGGATAAACGTAATAAATCAGAGGGTACCGGTGTATCCGGCCCTTCAATGCTGGCGCGGTGCTCAATTAAGCTTTCGACGCCACCTAATGACGTGGCCCGATGCCACAGCTGAGTTTTTGCGGCAACGGCAATGGCCGCTTGCTCGCCACCTGCCAGGCGAATCGAAAGCATCCCACCAAAACCGCCGTGCATTTGTTTAACCGCAACCTCATGCCCGACAAAGCTTTTCAGCCCAGGATAGAGCACCTCGGTGACTTGAGGATGCAGCTCCAACTGTTCAGCAATGTACAGCGCATTCTGACAACTCTCGCGAACTCGTAAAAATAAGGTCCGCATGCCGCGCAGCAGTTGCGACGCATCGTGAGGACTGGGAACCGCGCCATTTTGCCCACGAATTGCGACTAATCGTTGCCAAAACGGGCTGTTTTCCCGCGTCGCTAACGCGCCGGAAATAACATCAGAATGGCCGTTTAAATATTTGGTGGCTGAATGCATGACAATATCAGCGCCCAAATCCAGTGGTTTGGTCAGTAACGGGGTGGCAACGGTTGAGTCTACCGCTAATAGCGCCCCGCAATTTTTTGCGATAGCCGACACCGCTTCTATATCGGTGACTGTCCAAAGTGGATTCCCGGGCGTTTCCAGCCATATTAAGGTTGGCGCTTTTTCATCGACCGCTTTTTGCAACTCTTCAAGGTTACTCGTGTCTACAAAGCGTATATGCAGCCCGGCGTCCTGGCCAAAGGTTTTCAACCACTGGCGCAGCGCCCAGTACATCACCTGAGGTGCTATAATGGAGTCACCGGGTTTTAAGGCTTGAAAGACCGCGGTTGCGGCCGCCATACCAGAGGCGAACAAGCGAGCATCGGCTGCGTTTTCAAGCTCTGCCAACAATAATTCAGCAGGGCGATACGTCGGGTTGTCAGCTCTGGAATACACCAAACCAGACCGGTACTGATTATCACTGTCGCGAAGATAGGTGGTTGATGTGTATACTGGTGGGATAATAGATACATCGTGAATGTGTTTATTGGTTCCACCTTGTGCGAGCACAGACTGTGATGAAAAAAGTGTTTTTGTCATAGACTTCTCGTTACAGGTTCTCATAACAAAGAATACGGTAACTATCTCGTTTAAAGTAATCCTAATGCGAGATGTTGCGTATAAGGAAGTAGTTCGTTTCATCCTACATGAAGGAGTATTGTAATGCGTTATATTTTGTCCCTATTAGCAGGTTCATTGTTGTTTGTCGCAAACGCAGCGCAAGCCAACGAATGTGAGCTGACTATAGATAGTAACGACAACATGAGATTTGATAAAAAGGAACTGTCTGTTCCGGCAAGTTGTAGCGAAGTGACTTTAACTCTGACCCACTCGGGTAAGTTGGGTAAAAAAGTCATGGGTCACAACTGGGTATTAAGTGAAGCGAGTGACATGCAGTCGATTGTTCAGCAGGGTATGTCGGCTGGTTTAGAAAGTAACTACGTACCAGACTCTGATGCGGTGATTGCGTCAACAGACGTCATCGGTGGTGGTGAACAAACATCTGTTACTTTCTCGACAGACGGAATGAGTGCTGACGGTGAGTACAAGTTCTATTGTACCTTCCCGGGTCACTCAGCGATTATGCAAGGTACATTCTCTATTAAATAATTGTTAATAGCAGAGTGACCAACACGATGAGATGATACAGCTGCAGCCACTGGGCTGCAGTTTTTTTGGAGTTAACCGAAGTTTATGAAGCATTTTTTGTCGATAGCTGTATTCAGTTTGTGTCTGGGCGCTTATGTAAGTGCAGCGCCTACGCAAGCCCAACAATTTGGTCCTCGAGAAACTTTGGTGATTGTTGAGCCTGTTCAGTTTGAACAGGAGAAAAACCGAGTGGAAGCGGTAGGAACGGCTGAGGCGGCACGTTCTATCACTATTTATCCGGCGGTGGGTGACCGGGTGGTCGCAGTGCATTTTGAGCCAGGCGAAGTAGTGGAAGAAGGTGAGCTTTTAGTTGAGTTGGATGCAAGACGACAAAAAGTGGCACTCGAGCAAGCACAGATTAACCTGCGGGATGCGCAGCGCACCGTTGAGCGTTTACGCTCGAGCTTTGAGCGCGGGGCCGTGCCAGAGTCTGAACTCGACAACGCAATTTTACTCAGGGACTTGGCGCGCGTAGAGCTGGAAAATGCCAAAATTGAATTAGAAGATCGCTTCATTCGCGCGCCCTTTGAAGGTGTTATCGGTATTACCGATGTTGAGGTTGGCGATCGCATTGACGAGCAGACCGCTATCGCCACGCTGGATGATCGTTCTTCGCTATTAATTGATTTTAAGATCCCTGAAGCGGCGGTATCGCTATTAGGTGAAGGCGCAGAGCTAAAGGTACAACCCTGGCGTTACTCAGGACAGCCTGTGACGGCAGAAATCGTCGAATTGGACTCCCGAATTGATCCGCAGACTCGCATGTATCGTGCGCGTGCACGAATCAATAATGAAAATGATGACTTTCTGCCTGGCACCAGTTTCCGAACCTCTATTTCGCTAGCAGGACAGGAGTTTGCGTCTATTCCCGAGGCGGCATTGTCATGGGGCGTGAACAGTCCGTTCGTATGGATTGTTGACGGTAAAAATGCAAAACGTGTGGAAGTGCAAATTGAACAACGTTTAGCGGGCAGAGTGTTGGTTTCCGGCAATATTCAGCGAGACGATTTGCTGATTGTCGAGGGCGTGCAGAGCCTGCGCGACGGACAACCCATCAAGTTTGACCGCACGACTCTCGACGGCACTGGGGAGTTAAGCGAATAATGTCTGACAAGCAACTCGACACGCATACCGATACGAACGATTTACCGTCGGTGTCTATTCGCCGACCGGTACTGATTGTTGTTCTCAATATTCTGATTGCTATCGCTGGTGTAGCGGCGCTTATGGGAGTGGAAGTTCGTGAGCTGCCCGATGTCGATCGACCAGTGGTTGGTGTGAGCGCGACGTTGCCTGGGGGAGCTCCGGAAACCGTCGATGCCGAAGTGACCAGTATTCTGGAAGGCGCTGCAGCGCGCGTGTCTGGCGTGGAAAATATTAACTCTCAGAGCGAAGAAAACAGTGCGCGTATATCGGTTGAGTTCAGTCCTGGCGTTGATTTGGACGTGGTGGCGGCAGAGGTGCGTGAAGCTGTCAACCAGGTGCGTCGGGAGCTACCCGATGACGTTGAACAAATCAACGTGCGTAAGGCCGATAACGATGCGCGTTCTGTGTTAGATATTGCGGTGAGTAGTGATACGTTGAGTTTCGCTGAATTAACTCGACGTTTGGAAACCGATCTGTCACCAGAGTTCCTGGCAATAAACGGTGTCGCTGATGTGCGGTTAAATGGTAACCGCGAGCGTGTTATGCGTGTCGATTTGGATCCGTTAAAGCTGGTCAGCTTTGGTATTTCGGTGACCGATGTTGCCGATGCATTGCGACAAGCGCCCTTTGATGTGCCGGCAGGCAGTTTGAAATCGACCGATCAACGATTGATTATTCGTGCCGATGCAACCGCCATTAATGAAGAGCAGATTGAAAACATCATTATTCAGGATGACATTCGTGTTGGCGATGTCGCACAAGCCTATTTTGCTCCTTCTGATGCCGGCAGCTTTGTGCGATTAGACGGCAAGCCCGTGGTCGGGTTGGGCGTTATCCGCCAGGCGGGCTCCAATACGATTGAGATATCTGACAAAGCCATTCAGGTATTGGAGCGCTTGCGGGACCGATTCCCGGATATGGAAATGACCATTACGAATGACGATGCGCAGTTCATCCGTAAGTCGGTTGCAGAAGTGGTCACGACTTTAGCGATAACCATTGCGTTGGTGGTTGGCACTTTGTGGGTGTTCATTGGTTCGTTCCGGGCCACCATTATTCCTGCTTTATCGATACCCGTGGCGTTATTTGGTGCCGTTGCCGCTATTTGGTTGATGGGCTTTTCCGTGAACATACTGACATTGCTGGCCTTGGTGTTAGCAACCGGCTTAATTGTCGATGATGCGATTGTTGTGACGGAAAACATTCAACGTCGACGTAATATGGGGCTTGGCAGCCGGGCCGCCGCAGTCATTGCAACACGTGAGGTATTTTTCGCGGTGGTTGCCACAACTGCAGTTTTGGTTGCGGTATTTGTGCCCATTGCGTTCTTGCCGTCAACCGCCGGGCGACTTTTCCGGGAGTTTGGTGGCGTGCTAGCGGCCGCAGTGGTGATTTCTTCATTCGTCGCTTTGTCATTAGTGCCGGCCTTTACCGCGCGTCTGCCAAAATCAGCAGGAAAAAGTAACGTTTTTGCCGGCATCGGTCACAAATTTAAAGGCTTTTACCGACGTACGCTGCATAAAGCATTAAATGCCAGCTGGGCCGTCGGTGTCGTGTCATTACTGGCCGCTGGCGGTGGTGTGGTGTTATTCGATCAAATTGACAGCGAGCTAATGCCTGACGAAGACCGTGGGGCTGTACGAGTCTTTGCTCGCGGACCAGACGGCGTTGGCGTCAAATTTATGGATCGACAAGCGCGTCAATTAGAAGAGATTTTATTGCAGTATAAAGAGACCGGCGACATAGAATCCATTTACACTGTCGTTGGGCAATGGGATCCAAACATTGTTTTCATCAGTGCCAACCTTAAGCCATGGGAAGAGCGCGACATTAGTCAGCAGGAAATTATTGAAAACTTGCGCGAGCCTCTGGGGCAGGTGCCTGGTGCGCCGGGTCGAGCCTTTGGCGACAACAGCTTAAACTTGCGTGGGCAAGGTGGTGGCATTGAAATGGCGATTACCGGTGAAAACTACGATGAGATTTTTAAAGTCGCGCGTGAGTTTACCGCAGAAGTTGAGCGGCGACTGCCGGAAATGGGAAACCTCAATGTCTCTTATCAGCCGACTCAGCCGCAGTTAAGGGTGAAGATTGACCGGCGCCGGGCTGCCGAGCTGGGTGTGTCCTTGAGCGACATTTCCTCAACCCTGCGAGCCGCGATAGACGGCGATGACGTAGCAGACCTAAATGTGGGGGACCAGCAGATTCCGGTGATGTTGCGCACCCGCAATAACATCATCCAGTCGCCGCAGGACATGCAGAACCTATACGTGTCCTCAAGTGACGGCGGCTTAGTGCCCATTTCCAGTGTTTCGGAAATTGTTGAAGAGGGTGTGTCTGCAGAGCTCGAACGGCAGGCGCAACGACGTGCCATAGAGATAGACGGTGATTTGCCTGAAGAGCTGCCCATGTCAGAAGCGGTAGAGAAGCTGCGCGCTGTCGCTCAGGACGTGTTGCCAGATGGTATGGGACTGGTGTTTCTTGGTGAAGCGTCAACCTTTGAGGATACTTCTCAGGAAGTGGCAATGACGTACATTCTCGCGTTCTTGATCGTTCTGTTGGTATTGGCGGCTCAGTTTGAATCGGTGAACAGTGCGGTAGTGGTGATGCTGACGGTACCTTTCGGTATTGCTGCTGCTATTTATGCGCTGTTCTTAACGGGCACGTCTATGAATATCTACTCACAGATTGGTCTGGTCATGTTGATAGGACTGCTTGCTAAAAACTCGGTATTGCTGGTGGAGTTTGCGGACCAATTGCGAGACCGTGGGCTTAGCGTTCGCAAGGCCATAGAGGAAGCTGCGCTGATACGCCTGCGCCCTATTATGATGACTCTGGTGTCGACCATTTTAGGTGGCTTGCCGTTGATACTGTCAGCTGGCGCCGGTGCCGAGGCTCGTAATTCCATTGGTTGGGTGGTATTTGGCGGTTTAGGTTTGGCAACGTTGTTTACCCTTTATCTAACACCGGTACTTTACCTTTGGTTAGCTCGCTTCACTAAGCCGCGCGCTGACGAAGCCTCACGGCTGGAAAAAGAGATGCAGGAAGCCCGGTAGCCGGCGCGTAGCCTGACGTTATTTACGTCAGGTACATCGCACCTGATGCAGCAGCATCAGGCTACTGTATGCCCCAACGGCGGCGAATGCGATCGAGTTCGCCGTTATTCTCTATTGCTTCCAGGCCTTCATTCAATTGCTCCAGTAACTCGTCATTCCCCGCTTTTACTGCAAAGCCGACAGGCACCTTAATTTCCGGCTGCCATAAAATACGTACATCAATGCCGAGCTGCTTTGCGAGATACCGGCCTACCGCTTCAGGCATAATAACAGCTTCCACTTCGCCAACGGCTAACTGACTCATGGCTTCCGTTTTTGAGGACGCTTGGTTAATGCGAATCGCTGTATGTAGGCCAATGTCCTGCAAATGCGACTCCAATACAGAGTGCCTGTCACCACTAATGCGTTTACCGACTAAGCCGCGTACCGACTCAGGGCTGCTTTCATTGTCTAAAACAAACATTGTGGTGACGCGGTTATAATAGGGAGAGGAGAAATCAAAATATTGCCGACGAATGGTGGTTTGCTCCATACCCATTGCGATATCGAGCTCACCGAAACGCAGCAAACTGACCACATTGTCCCAGTCGTATTGGTGCAGGGAGTAGTCTTTATCTAAATAGTGGAACACGGCTTTGGTGACATCCACATCAAACCCCACTATGTCGCCGTTCTCAGAGAACTGATACGGCGGGTAGCCGGTGGCTAAACCAACGTCTTCAGCGTGACTAAACGCTGAAAAGCTCAGGCTTACAATGGCCGTTAAGGTGAGTGTGGAAAGTCGTTTCATTCAGTGTCCTGTTACGGAAAGTTTCGCCTTTATGTAATCCGCATGATTGATATACAACAGGTCAGCAAGCTTGCGAAGCATTGCTTCCTCGTGCGGGTCAAGCTCATTGTCAGTGTAGGCAACGGCCCACAAAGTTTCCAATAATTGTACCTTTTCGGAATATTCCAACGCTTTTAAGGGGGCGGTAAAGTCATGCAATGAAGCCGCTTCTCTGACGGCCTCGACGGCCTTCTCAATAGCATTCTCAGCAGCGTCACCCTCTAGTTGATATTCGTTTTTCAAATCGGCTAATAAATAGTTGCGTTCTTCAGGTGACAACGTACCGTCTGCCAGGCTAATTTCAGTCATTAAAATCAGTGATAAAAAGGCGTCATCACTCAGCCCTTCAGCATGAAATTGCTTGGTTTGCTCTATTGTTGGTGCAACATTAAAAAAACTCTGTAAGGTTTTAAGCATACAACATCCTACTTCTGTAAATTGGGTAAATAAAAGGAAAACTGGGTGCCTTCCCCCGGTGTCGATTGGACGCTTATTTCGCCCTTAAGTTTCTGAGTCACTAGGTTATAAACAATAGACAGGCCCAGACCTGAGCCACCATTGTGTCGCGAGGTTGTGAAAAACGGCTCAAAAATGTCTTTCAATGTATCGCTATCAATACCTTTTCCGTTGTCGGAAAAGACAAACTGTACACCGTCTCTTTCCGGTTCTGCTGAAATCAGAATGCGATGCTCTTCGTCGGGCTCAACAAAAGCGTGCTCGTTAGTATTACTGATTAAATTCGTCACGATTTGCGCTAAAGCGCCTTGGTAAGTTCGTAAGGTGGTGGCTTCATCACAGCGAATATCAATACTGACTTTTTTCTTTTTTACCATCGGTTTCAAGCTTAAGGTGAGTGCATGCAAATAGTTTTTCAGCTCGCATTCCACCAGTTCAAAGCTGGACTGATCCACCGCTGTTTTCTTAAAGTTTTGAATGAGTGTGGCGGCGCGTTCCAGGTTATTATTGAGCAACGCGTAGGCTTCAAAGGTATCGTCAATAAACTGATTCAACTGTTTTTTCGAAATTGAACCTTCAGTAAAAGCCTGTTTAAGCTTTTTCAGCCGATGCTCACAATGCGTCACAGCTGTTACTGAAATACCCAAAGGCGTATTCACTTCATGTGCTACGCCGGCTACAAGCTTACCTAACGCGGCCATTTTTTCCGTTTCAATCAGCCGTTCTTGTGCCTGTTTGAAATTATCGAGCGCTTTGGTTAACGACTCGGTGCGCTCTTCAACCATACTTTCAAGCTGCTCGTTCTGACGAATCAGCAATTGTTCAAACTTTTCCCGCTCAGCAGCGCTCACGGCGCGCCCGTAAATATCAGCCAAAATACCGACAAAGGCGACCTCATCCGGTGTCCAGATACGATTTTGTTTGCGGGTTTCGCAGCACATGACCCCAATCATTTCCCCTTTGTGGCGCAGGGGGACATCAAGTAACCCGTAAATACCATACTCCGGCAAATATTCAGGTGCGAGCTCGGCAGTAATCGGGTTATTGCGCGCATCGTTGGCGATAATGGTGCGCTCTGTTTCAAGGACGTCAAAGTAAGACGGTAATTCAGCCTTTCTCAGTACCGGCGTTTCAGTGTCCTTACGTAACGTATCAATTAAAGCGGTCGCCACCATGCTTTGCTTGTCGGGCTGTAACTCCCAAATACTGACCCGGGTAATATCCAGACCTTTTAAGGCAGAATCGAGAATAAACTGGGAGGCACGTGCCAGGTTGCCGCCGTCTATTTCCGGCGAACGTGATACCTCCAGCAAGATATTTTCCAGTGATTCTTTCATTGTTTAGCCAGTTGTTGAACACCCGTTAACTATAACGTAATCAAACACGTTGTCTATTGAACGGAAAGAATGCGCATTTGGACGAGCTTAACTGGACTTTTTTTACAAAGGTTCATACAAAGGGGACACGTTTTAAAAGAGGCAATACCATGAAAAAGACAACACTAACCTTAGCGGTTGCATCGCTATTGAGCATTGCACCGCTGAGCATGGCAGAAGAGCAGAACAACGGTTGGGACGTATCCAACCCTCCTGGCGAGTTTAAAACCATTGATATTTCGGTCAATTCCGGCACCTGGATGAACGTCGATGTCAGCCCGAATGGCGAGTATATTGTGTTTGACTTGTTGGGTGATATTTACCGTATGCCGTTTGGCGGCGGAGAAGCTGAGAAGCTTATTGGTGGTATTGCCTGGCACATGCAGCCGGTGTATTCACCCGACGGCCGCTACATTGCCTTTACTTCCGATCAGGGCGGTGGTGACAATATCTGGTTAATGGATGCCGATGGCAGCAATGTTCGCCCGGTCACTGAAGAGACCTTTCGTTTGCTGAATAGCCCGGCCTGGAGTCCGGATGGAGAGTTCTTGGTGGCGCGTAAGCACTTTACCGCCAGCCGATCGTTGGGGGCTGGTGAAGTCTGGATGTACCATCGTACCGGAGGCTCTGGCGTTCAGTTAACCGAGCGTCCGAATGATCAAAAAGACCTGGGCGAGCCAGCCTTTTCACCTGACGGCAAATACATTTACTTCTCGCAGGACGACACACCAGGCAAAACGTTCCATTACAGTAAAGATTCATTGGAAGGCATTTATGAAATTAAGCGCTTTGAACGTGAAACCGGAGAAATTGAAACGCTGATTGCCGGTGCAGGGGGGGCAATACGCCCGACGCCATCACCGGATGGCCGTTACCTGGCTTACATTAAGCGAGAAGATTTCAGCAGTGTGTTGTACGTGCTTGACCTCAAGACCGGTGAACATAAACGCGTGTACGGTCAAATGGAACGCGACATGCAGGAGACCTGGGCGATTCATGGTGTGTACCCAACCATGGACTGGACCCCGGACAGCAAGCAACTGGTGTTCTGGGCCGGCGGGCATATTCAAAAGCTGACTATTGATGATGGCAATGCGCGCATTATTCCGTTCAAAGTAGAGACAGAGAAGAAAATTCAGCACGCCTTGAGAGCGAAGCAAAACGTCGAAGCCGATACCTTTGATGTGAAAATGCTGCGCATGGCGCAAGTCTCACCTGCTGGAGATGAAGTGGTGTATGAAGCGCTGGGGAATCTGTATCGCCGGGCGTTGCCGGATGGCAAGCCTCAGCGTTTAACCAACAGCGACGACTTTGAGCTATTCCCGGAATATTCCCGTGACGGTGAAAAACTGGTGTTTGTGCGCTGGGACGACCAGGAGCAAGCACAAGTGATCGTGCGTGACTTAAGCTCAGGTAACGAGCGTGTTTTAAACACGGGCAAGGGTAACTTCGTGGAGCCGACCTTCTCGCCTGACGGTCAACACGTGGTGTATCGTAAAATTCGTGGCGGTTACTTAATTTCGGACAAATACGGTTTAGAAACGGGTGTGTACCGTGTTGCAGTGAACGGTGAAAAAAGCCAGCCTCAGCAAATTGCCGAGCGTGGTCGTCAGCCGCAATTTGGTGCGCGTAATGACCGTGTTTATTTAATGACGCCAGCGGCAAAACCGACCTTGAGTGTGGTGAACCTGGATACGCTTGAGCAACGTGAGTTGTATCAGTCGGAGTTGGCGACTGAGTTCCGCGTCTCCCCAGACGGCAAACAACTGGCGTTTGCTGAGCGCTTCAAAGTGTTTGTCACGCCGTTGGTGGAGCGCGGCAGCGTGATCAACGTTGGTCCGGGAGACAAACAAATGCCGGTGCATCAGTTGTCAGTCCGTGCGGGTGAGAATATTTCCTGGACTGCGGATGGTCGCCAGCTTTACTGGACCTTAGGGCCAGAGCTTTATCATACGTCGGTGGCGAATGCGTTTGCGGACTTTACCGAAGCCGATTCGCTGAAAGTGGAAAACGGCCAGAATATTGGCTTTGAGCAAAAAGCGATGGTGCCGGATACAACCGTTGCTTTTGTCGGTGGTCAGGTGATTACCATGGACGGCGACACGGTTTACGAACAAGGCACCGTGGTTGTGCGTAACAACAAAATTGTTGCGGTAGGCGCAGAGGCTGACGTTACTGTGCCAAGCGGCGCTAAAGTCATTGATACCAGTGGCAAAACGGTCATGCCGGGTCTGTTCGATGCACACGCCCACGGTGGTCAGGGACAATCTGAAATTATTCCGGAGCAAAACTGGGGACAGTACGCGAACCTGGCGTTTGGGGTGACCTCGATTCATGATCCGTCGAACGATACCACTGAGTTTTTTGCGGCATCTGAGTTGCAAAAAGCCGGTAAAATAGCGGCACCTCGCTTGTTCTCAACCGGAACCATTTTGTACGGTGCGAATGGACCGGGCTATACCTCGCACGTGGATAGCCTGGAAGACGCGAAGTTTCACTTAGAGCGCCTGAAGAAAGTCGGTGCGTTTTCAGTGAAAAGTTATAACCAACCTCGCCGGAACCAGCGTCAACAGGTTGTGGAAGCCGGTCGCCAGTTAGACATGTTGGTTGTGCCGGAAGGTGGCTCGTTGTTGCAGCATAACCTAACCATGATCATGGACGGTCACACAACGGTAGAACACTCGCTGCCGGTGGCGAATATCTATGACGACATTCGTCAGTTGTGGGATGAAAGTGATGTGGCCTACACACCAACACTGGGTGTGGCTTATGGCGGTATTTGGGGTGAAAATTACTGGTACGCCGAAACCGATGTATGGAAGCACCCGAAACTGAGCAAATACGTGCCGCAGGAGTTTTTGGTGGGTAAAGCGATGCGACGTGAAAAAGCACCGCATAACCACTACAACCATTTCAACAACGCCGAGGTGGCAACCGAGCTGCAGGACCTGGGGGTCCAAGTATTGTCTGGTGCCCACGGTCAGCGTGAAGGTTTAGCGCAACACTGGGAAATTTGGATGATGGCGCAAGGTGGTATGACGCCGCTGGAAGCGTTGCGCACGTCAACCATTGATCCGGCAACCGTGTTTGGTATGGATCACGCACTGGGCTCTCTGGAAGAGGGGAAACTAGCGGATATTATCGTTATCGATGGTAACCCGCTAGAGAATATCCGGGACACGGACAAAGTGACTCATACGATGGTTAACGGTGTGCTTTATGACGCTAAGACCATGAACCGGATATTACCGGCGCCTCGCGAGCGAGACGCCTTCTTCTGGGAAGAATAAAGGTAAAAGTGACTCAGGACGCCGCCGCGGTTTCAGAAACCACCTGACGGAACCAGCGGTGTCCTGCGTCGTGTTGTAATAGTGGCGACCAAATCATCGTCAGCGTGAGTCCTGGTATATCAAAAGGCGGCGCTTTCATGACCAACTGGTCGTCGTCTTTATAAAGCTCGGCTGCCTGAGTTGGCAGTGTGGCAACCAGCCCCTGGCGAGCCAGGTACATAGCCACGTGATAATTACGTGTGAATACTTTGATGTGGCGGCGCTTACCAATTTGATCGAGCGCATCGTCAACCCAGCCTAACTTCTGAACATCGTGCGGATCCATTCCGACGCCCACCCCGAAACCGGTTTTACTGACCCAGACATGCTGTGCTTTCAGGTAATTATCGAGCGTATAATTATCAAGCAGTGGATGATCTTTTTGTATTAAGCAGGAAAACTCATCGGTCCATAAGATTTTCTGGTGAAACGACTGAGGTAACTGCTCAAAGCGGTTAATGGCTAAGTCGACTTTCCCGTTTTCAACGTCGTGAAAGCTGATATCACTGGGTGTCATAATATCCAGTGATACGTTTGGCGCCTGTTCATCGAGTTTTTCGAGCAGACGAGGCATGAGTGTTGAAGCCGCATAATCGGACGCCATAATACGGAAAACGCGGTCACTGGTCGGTGCGTCGAACTCACGCACTGGTTGTATCATTTCTTCCACTGAATAGAGCACGGTACGCAGCGACTCTTGCATATCCAACGCGCGCTGGGTTGGCTGCATGCCGTCGCTGGTGCGTACTAAAATAGGGTCATTCAACAAGTTACGTAGTCGTTTCAAACCATTACTCATGGCTGGCTGGGTAATGTTCAACTGCGCTGCGGCTCGGGTCACGTTCTTTTCACGCAGCAGAACATCCAGATAAACCAGCAGGTTCAGATCAATATCTTTAATCGTATTCATAACGGTCCAGAATCAGTGGAATATAAAAAATCTATCAGGATTATAAATAGGGTGAATGTATAACGCTAGCGTTGTTTCTGTCATTATTACCCCACAGATTTATTGGTAGAAGATAAATGAATATAACTTCAGAAACACTGGCACGTAGTATTCTCGATGGCTTTCATACGCATTACCGGCGCTTTCAGGCGCTAACGCAGGGCGCGCGGGAGCGCTTTTTGCAGCGGGACTGGACAGCGGTGGTGTCGGCGGCGGCTGAGCGTATTCATTACTACGACCATCAGGTGGGGCTTACTGCCAAAAAGGTGGAGCGCCGTGTCGGCAAAGCGCTCGACGAAGCGTTGTGGCAGGCAACGCGGCAACGATATCAGCAGTTATTGCAGTTTCATCCGCAGGCAGAGCTTGCTGAAACCTTTTACAACTCGGTGTTTTGCCGGGTATTTGACCGTGCTTATTTTCACAATGACTATATTTTTGTCGAGACAGTGCTGGCGAACCATATTCCGGTGCCGGTGGAAAATGAGTGCCACTCCTACTTCCCTGTGGTTGATGGCTTAGAAAAAACGCTCACCAGAGTGTTTGACGACATAGGCTTGGGCGGCGAGTTTGAGAATTTTGAAAACGACATTGAGCAGCTGCGGGACAAATTCTTCGAGCGCGCGACCGAGACCGACATTGAAGCCCATAACTTACGCATTGATGTGTTAAAAGCGCCGTTTTATCGCAATAAAGCGGCCTATATTGTCGGACGGGTGGTGACGGAAAATAACCATTACCCGTTTATTGTGCCGGTGCTGATTAACTCTCAGGGCAAGCTTTACGTGGATGCGTTTATTACGCGCTCGGACAGAATGGCGACAATTTTTGGTTTTGCCCGCTCTTATTTTATGGTGGAAACCGAGTCACCGTCGGCGTTGGTTCGCTTTTTAAAGGACTTAATGCCGCACAAAACGCTGGCAGAGCTTTACTCGTCAGTGGGCTTTCATAAACAAGGCAAAACCGAGTTTTATCGGGAGTTTTTGCATCATTTACGCCGTACCGACGACCAGTTAGTCGCCGCACCGGGTGTCAAAGGTATGGTTATGACGGTGTTTACGCTGCCGTCTTTTCCGTATGTGTTTAAGGTCATTAATGACCGCTTAGGCAACACCAAGGAATTTGGCCGGCAGACGGTCATTGATCGGTATCGCATGGTTAAGCGGCACGACCGGGTCGGGCGAATGGCGGATACGCTCGAGTTTGTCGACGTGGCCTTACCGTTGGATCGTATTTCGTCAGATCTACTGGATGAGTTTAAACAACGCATTGCCCATTCGATTTCTATTGAAGGCGATACGTTAGTCATTCATCAGTTGTTCGTCGAACGTCGTATGACGCCGCTTAACTTGTACTTAGAGTATGCTAATGACGCCGAAATTGATGCGGCGATGGATGAATACGGTTGGGCGCTAAAAGACATGATGGCAGCCAATATCTTCCCCGGCGACATGCTGCTGAAGAACTTCGGTGTGACCCGTCACAAACGAGTGGTGTTTTACGACTACGACGAAGTTCGCTACCTGACCGACATGAGCTTTCGAAAGCTGCCACAAAACGACTGGGAAGTGTCGATGGCGCCGGACGATGTGTTCCCTGAGCAGCTGGCGCAGTTCGCCGTACCTCAGGCGAAATACCGGGATCCACTACTGAAACGGCATCCGGAGCTGGTTGACCCAGCGTATTGGCGCCGTATACAAAAACACATCCGTGAGGGTGTCCTGACGGATGTGTTTCCTTATGAAGCTGAGCTGCGTTTTACGCGGAGGTTTTAAACTGCTCTTCTTCGGTTGAACCGGTCAGCGCGGTAACGGATGACACGCCGCCCTGAATCACATTGGTAAGCTCGTCAAAGTAGCCGGTGCCTACTTCCTGTTGGTGGGCCACAAAAGTGTAGCCTTTGTCTGCCGCTTCAAACTCCTGTTGCTGCAGTTTTACGTAGGCTGACATGTCGTTGCGTGCGTAGTCGTGCGCCAGTTCGAACATGTGGTACCACATATTGTGCACGCCCGCTAAGGTAATGAACTGGAATTTGTAACCCATAGCAGCTAATTCGCGCTGGAATTTGGCAATGGTGGCGTCGTCTAGGTTACGTTTCCAGTTAAACGACGGCGAGCAGTTATAGGCTAATAGCTTACCTGGGTATTTCGCGTGAATGGCCTCGGCAAACTGACGGGCTTCATCTAAGTCAGGCTTCGCCGTTTCACACCAGATTAAATCAGCAAATGGCGCATAGGCTAAGCCGCGTGAAATGGCCTGTTCAATGCCCGGTTTAACTCGATAGAAGCCTTCTGCTGTGCGGTCACCGGTAATGAACGGCTTGTCGTTCGGGTCGAAGTCCGAGGTTAACAGGTCAGCTGCGTTAGCGTCGGTACGTGCAACAATGAGCGTTGGCGCACCAGCAACGTCAGCGGCTAAACGCGCGGCGGACAGTTTCTGTGCGGCCTCTTGCGTAGGCACCAATACTTTTCCGCCCATGTGTCCACACTTTTTAACGGACGCCAATTGGTCTTCAAAGTGAACCCCGGCGGCACCGGCTTTTATCATGTTTTTCATCAGTTCGTAGGCGTTAAGTACGCCGCCAAAACCGGCTTCGGCGTCAGCCACAATCGGTGCAAAGTAGTCGACATAGTTGTCGTCTTCCGATGTTACGCCTTTTGACCACTGAATTTGGTCAGCTCGGGCGAACGAGTTATTAATGCGTTCAACCACGGTGGGTACTGAGTCGACCGGGTACAGTGACTGGTCCGGGTACATGCTGCACGCCGAGTTATTGTCGGCAGCAACCTGCCAACCTGACAAGTAGATAGCCTGCAAACCGGCTTTCACTTGTTGTACCGCTTGGCCGCCGGTTAAGGCACCCAGTGCATTCACATAGTCTTTGCCGAACTTTTCCTGCGCCTTGCCGTGAATCAGTTGCCAGAGTTTATTCGCCCCATTTTTGGCATAGGTGTATTCCGGTTGTACGGTGCCGCGTAAGCGAACAACGTCTTCGGCGCTGTACGGACGTTCGACGCCTTTCCAACGTGGGTCGTTGTCCCACTGTTCTTGTAATTCTTTCACTTGCTGGGCGAATGATAAATTTGTGGTTGTCATGATCGTATTCCTTGTTGTTCTTTAATAATGTTGTGAATTGAAATTAGTTGAGTTGCTCGTAGCCGGGTAGGGTCAAAAAGTCGACCAGCTCGTCGGCGGTGGTGATGTTCTCAAGCAATGCTAATGCTTGTTCAAACGGCTCGTTACTCCAGCGTTCGCTACCGACCTCTTTTTTCACGACGTCGGCTTCTTCCTGCAGAAGTTGCGTGAATAAGGCTTTGGTGACCGGCGTACCGTCAGAGAGCTTTTTGCCGTGGCGGATCCATTGCCAAATAGAGGTGCGGGAAATTTCTGCCGTGGCGGCGTCTTCCATCAGCCCATAAATGGGTACGCAGCCCTTGCCATTTAACCAGGCTGCAATGTATTGCAGAGACACACGAATGTTGGTGCGCATGCCGGTTTCGGTGCGCTCGCCGTCACATGGCTGAAGTAATAACGCCTGGTCAATACCATTGTCGTCTTCGCGCAGTACATGCAGCTGATTATCGCCTTCAATACCGTCCACGAAGATCTCACGAACGGTGTCGGCAAGACCGGGGTGAGCTATCCAGGTACCGTCGTGCCCGTTGTCACGCTCCAGGGTTTTGTCAGCATGAACCTTAGCCAAAATCTTTTCGTTTTCAGCGGGA
Source organism: Idiomarina piscisalsi (assembly GCF_002211765.1). NCBI lineage: Bacteria > Pseudomonadati > Pseudomonadota > Gammaproteobacteria > Alteromonadales > Idiomarinaceae > Idiomarina > Idiomarina piscisalsi. The sequence continues at coordinate 2,001,117 of NZ_CP022133.1, read as the reverse complement.
TCTTTGCTGGGAATAAAGGCCGCCATGCCGCCCATAGCCAATGCGCCCCGTTGATGACAGGTTTTCACCAATAACCGCGAATAAGCGTTTAAGAACGGTTTGTCCATGCTGACGACTTGGCGGTCAGGTAAGACACGATCGGCGTGCGCTTTCAGGGTTTTGATGTAGCTAAAAATGTAGTCCCAACGACCACAGTTTAGTGCGGCAATGTGGTCTTTTAAGGCGTGCAGAATCTCGTGCATCTGAAATACCGCTGGCAGCGTTTCAATAAGCACGGTGGCTCGAATGGTGCTGGTCTTTAAGTTGAACGTCTTCTCCGTGAAATGAAAGACGTCGGCCCACCATTTCGCTTCATCACTGTGCTCGAGTTTCGGCAGGTAGTAATACACGCCAGAGCCCTGCTGCAGGCGTTGCTGGTAGTTCAGTAAAAAGTACAAAGCAAAATCCATCAAGGCGCCGGGAATCGCCTGACCATTGCGCTGCACGTGTTTCTCCGGTAGGTGCAACCCACGAACCCGGGCAATAAGCAGCGCCGGGTTCTCGCCGACTTTGTAATGTTTGCCGCTGCTGGGGTCGGTGTAAGTCATGCCGCCAATATTAGCGTCGCGCAAGTTAATTTGGCCGTTCACCATGCCGTCCCAGGTGGGCGACTGTGAGTCTTCAAAGTCGGCCATGTAGCAGTCGACGTTTGCGTTTAGTGCATTAATGACCATTTTGCGGTCGACGGGTCCGGTGATTTCCAGGCGGCGTTTCTTTAAATCTTTCGGCAGTTCGGCAATTTTCCAATGGCCTTCGCGAATGTCCTGGGTGTTTGCGTCAAAATCGGGAAGAGCGCCACCGTCATAATAGGCCTGACGTTGCTGGCGCTTTTCCAATAGCTCGTTTAAACGAGGCTGAAACGTATCCACCAGCTCGGCAAGAAATTCTTGATGCTCATCGTTGAATAACGTTTTCGCATTGTTATCAAGCGGCTGACTGAATTGAAATAGGTTGTTCATTTTTGAATCCGTTGTTACTGAGTTGTTAACACGGATTCAGAATAGGCGCCGGTCGCACCATTAGTCTAATTTATGCAGTAAATTAACAGTATTCACAAAAGTTATTTTAAGGTTGGGATAGGGTGTGTCTAAAATTCAAGCGGGGTGAGTGTAAGAAAGGGCATAAGCCCTCTCTTACATTATCGGTGGTTGCTAAACTCGGAAACGTTTAACCAATTCGCTCAAATCAACTGCCAGGCGCGAGAGCTCGTCACTTGAGGCATTGGTCTGCTCGGCGCCCGATGCGGTTGAGTTAGACAGGTCGCGAATACTGACCAGGTTCTTATCAACGTCACGAGCCACATTGGCCTGCTCTTCAGCGGCGCTGGCAATGGAGGTGTTATGGTTGTTGATTTCGCTGACAGCGGTTGCAATAAGTTGCAATGCTTCGCCCGCTTCACGAGCCACATCGAGAGTGCGAGTCGCCCGTTCCATGCTTTTCTCCATGGTTGATACAGAGCGGTCGCTGGATTCATTAATGGCCTTAACCATGTCCTCAATTTCAACGGTCGACTGCTGAGTCTTGTGAGCCAAAGAGCGTACTTCGTCGGCAACCACCGCGAAACCACGACCAGATTCACCCGCGCGCGCGGCTTCAATAGCTGCGTTTAGTGCCAGTAGGTTGGTTTGCTCAGCAATACCGCGAATAACTTCCAGTACTTTGGTAATGCTGGTGACTTTCTCTGCAAGTTCAGTCACGTTACTTGACGAGTCACCAATTTCTTGTGACAACTCTTCAATGGCTCTGACGGTTTGGCGTACTCTATCGTCACCTTGTTGTGCCTGACGGTTGGCTTCTTCAGACGCTTCCGACGCATTTTGTGCATCCTGAGCCACGGTTTCGACAGCGGTAGTCAACTCGTTAACCGCAGTCGCTGCCTGTTCAAGTTCTTCCGTTTGCTGCTGAATGGTGCGTGTTGAATCTTGTGTCACCGAGCTCAATTCTTCAGAAGTTGACGCCAGCTGTTCGGAAGACTCAGAAATAGTACTGATGGATTCGCGCAATTCATCACGAGTTTTAATCAATTGTCTCAGTAACTGAGCCGGTTCATCGTTGCCGACAACGTCTATGGTTTGAGTTAAGTCGCGAGAAGCGATGACTTTTGCAAAATCCACAGCGGCGGATATTGGGCTGACGACACTTTTGGTCATCATAATAGCAAAGAAAATGAGTAACGAGACGACCGCAATAATCGCAATGATGACAGCGATGTTGGCACTGTCATACACACTGGTTGCATTATCGCCGGCATCGCTAATTAACGCCATTTCGCGCTGCTGAAGTTGGTTTAGTTTCGCTGATATTTCTGTGCTTAACGGAATTAATGAGTTTTCACGTAGGGATGCAATAACATCAGGAAGTTTTGCATTAACTAACTCTAAAAACTGCTTGTTAAGCTGCCAATATTTTTTATCAAGCGCTTTGTACTCGTTAAACAGTTTTCGTGCTTCAGGGTCTTCAATGAGGGAACTGTATTCCTCCTGGGCTTCTTTTAAACTGGCCGAAGCTGAATCTAATCTATCTAAGTAGCGTTGCAGACGGTCTGGGTCGTTTAAATAAGTGTAAACGTTAGCCGAGTATATGTTGACGTAGAGAAACTCGTTATTTAGTGCATTGACTTTTTCCACTGCAGGCACTTGCTTGTCGGTAATAACATGCATGCGATCGGCAATGGCGCCCATTCTATTGAGAGCAAATAGCCCAAGAATGATAACGAATACGCCGATTAGACCGAATGCCCCAATGGCTCTGGTACCTATAGAAAACTGTCGTAACATGTGATGATCCTTTTACTAACGTTTAAACGACCTGGCATTAATCTAAATCAATGATTCTGCTTGTTTGTATCGGCAGCTAGTTGGAAAAACAATAGCTTTTTAATAACTTTTTTAGCTTTTCTTGAGTGGGTTCAATGGTTTCGGTTAATAAGTACTCATCGGGTTGGTGAGCCTGCTTAATTGAACCGGGACCCATAACTAAGGTTTCGCAACCTAACTCTTGCAGAAAAGGCGCTTCGGTGCAGTAATTTACGGCCCGTGCTTGTGACTGTGAGACTTTTTCAGCGAGTTGCACGAGTGCTGAGTTGTGCGTTTGCTCAAATGCCGGGATCGGGTGGTGCAGAGATATCAATTCGATTGAGCCAGGGTAGCGGGTTTGAATACTTTCCGTGGCTTTGTGCAAATGCGCGTAGAGTTCATCGACAGACAGTCCGGGGAGTGGGCGCACGTCTAAGTGCAGCTCACAGCAGCCGCAAATACGATTGGCGTTGTCGCCCCCGTGAATGTGCCCGAAGTTCATCGTCGGCTGTGGCACAGTGAAGCTTGAATTTGAATATTTATGCTTAAACTCTTCTTTTAATTTCATGAGTGAAGAAATGACTTCGTGCATCAGCTCTATCGCGTTAATACCCAGTGCCGGATCGGAGCTATGGCCGGAGCGCCCGGTAATACGAATGACCTCACTCATGTGCCCTTTGTGGGCGTACACGGGTCGCATATCGGTAGGTTCGCCAATGACACAGTAGTCGGGTTTTAGGTTAGAAAAACGGCTGACCTCACGGGCGCCGTTCATGGTGGTTTCCTCGTCGGCGGTAGCCAGAACCATAATGGGTTTGCTTTGTTGGCTGATATCGAGTTCACTTAAAGCTTGCATGACAAAAGCGAAAAAACCTTTCATATCGATGCTGCCAAGCCCATACCAGCGGTTATCTTTTTCGGTTAACGTAAAGGGATCAAAGTGCCAGCGGCTGGCATCATAAGGCACCGTGTCGGTATGACCGGACAGCAATAATCCGCCACTGCCGGCGCCGCGCCGCGCCAGTAAATTGTACTTTCCCTGCTGACTTTCCAGCTCGTTAATTTCACACTCAAAGCCCAGTAATTCCAGCCACTCAGCCAATAAGTCAATGACCTTCTTGTTGCTGGTATCCCATTTAGGAACGGTCGCGCTAATGGATGGCAGCGCAATAAGCTGCTGATACATGGAAAAAAAAGACGGTAAAGCCTGAGCAGTCATAAACAGGATCCTTAATATAATTATTCAGTATTATTGCATAAATATATTTATTCGGTTATTGTGCATTTTTAATCAAAAAACAGCAATGGTTTATTAATGCCGTATCAAACACCTCCTTCTCAATCAGTCGCCATTATCGGAGCCAGTGGGTATGTCGGCGCCGAGCTCACTCGGCTGGTTAATCAGCACTCTGCGTTAGTGCTTATCGGCTGTTATGTGTCTGAGCATAGCAGCGATGCCGGCAAGTTGCTGGGTGATTTGCATCCGCAGTATGCGCATTGTTTGAGTATGCCGTTGCAGCCTTTATCGAGCGCTGCTAAAGCGGCGATTATTGAACAAGCGGACACGGTATTTTTATGCACGGATCACGCTGTCAGTGTCGCGTTAGCCCCAGAGTTTTTGCAGGCCGGTCTCAAGGTTATGGATTTGTCTGGTGGCTTTCGGCTGCACGACGTAAACCAGTATTCCGACTTCTACGGCTTTGAACATAAACACACGGACTGGCTAGGCAGAGCGGTGTATGGTCTGGCCGAATGGCACGCCGCGGATATTGTGACCGCCCAGCTGGTTGCGGTGCCGGGCTGTTATCCAACCGCTGCATTAATGGCGTTGCTTCCGCTAAAACAAAAAGCGTTGCTGACCGACGAAAAAGTGATTGTAAATGCCGTTTCGGGTGTAACCGGCGCGGGCCGTAAAGCATCACTTAATACTCATGGTGCAGAGCTGTCATTGCAGGCTTACGGGCTATTCAATCATCGGCACACGCCAGAAATAGCTCAGCAGTTACAACAAAATGTGCTTTTTACACCGCACCTGGCGAACTTCCCCAGAGGCATACTGGCGACCATCTATGCGAATCTTCACGAGCAAGTCACCGACACCGAAATAGAAGGCGCGTATCAGTGCTATGCCGGGCAACCGCTGGTTCGGGTAAAAGCGCAAAATCGGCCAGCGATAAAAAACGTTGAGCACCAGCCGTTTGTCGATATTGGTTGGCATCGACAGGGGAATCAACTGATTGTGCTGTCGGCGATTGATAACTTATTGAAGGGCGCGGCGAGCCAAGCCATTCAGTGCATCAACCTGCAACTGGGACTGCCGGTTGAGGAGGGCTTGCTATGAAGGTGGTTAAACTCGGTGGCAGCCTGCTGGAACAACCAGAAAAGCTAAATGCGCTGTTTCAGTCGCTGAAACAACACGAGGATGAAATCGTGTTGGTTCACGGTGGCGGTTCGCTGGTCCAACAGTGGCTGAGCACCGCTGGTTTGCACAGTGAAAAACAAAGCGGCTTACGGGTCAGTCCGGAGCCGCACATGTCCTATATAGTGGGTGGCTTGGCAGGCGCGGCCAACAAAATCTTAATGAAACAGGCGATTGCCTCAGGCTTAAAACCGATTGGACTGACGCTTTATGAAGCGGGGGTTAACTGTGTTCGACAGTCTGAAAGCTTAGGTCAGGTTGGTCTTTGCCAGGTTTCAAGTACGGAGCCGGTGCCTGCGTTGTTGGCCGACTTACTGATGCATGGTTACCTACCTATTATCAGCTCTATCGGCTTTGGCGAAAACGGCGAGTGGTTCAATGTCAATGCGGATGATGCCGCTGTGGCCGTCGCTGCCACCTACAATGCTGATTTGCTGTTAATAACCGACGTTGAAGCAGTTCTGGACGGCAGTGGAAGCCCTTTAAGCCATCTCAATTCAGAGTCTATTCAGCAACTGACCCAGGCGGGAGTGATTAAAGACGGCATGGAGGTAAAAGTGCGCGGGGCGCTGAGCGCCGCAAAACGCTTACGACGATGTGTGCGAATTGGCAGTTGGAATGTAATGAATAACCCCTTTTCAGGCACACAGATTAGTGAGTAAGTATGATGAAACATTGTTTATCCGGGCTGGAGCTTTCTCCGGCTGACACATTGCAATTATTGGCTTTAGCGCAAGCGCAAAAAGCTTTCCCCGAAAAATACCAACACGCACTGGCCGGTAAAAGTGTGGTCACCTTATTTGAAAAGCCTAGCCTCCGTACGCGGCTGTCTTTTGACATTGGCCTGCAAAAACTGGGCGGTCATGCTGTCTACCTGAATGAGCAGGGGCAGGGCATGGGCGTGCGCGAAACGGTGGCGGATTACGCGCGCAATCTCTCTTGCTGGGCGGATGCGATTGTCGCCCGGGTGATGTCGCATCGTACCTTAGAAGAATTAGCGCAGCACGCTTCCGTTCCTGTTGTGAACAGTCTGTGCGACAAGTTTCATCCTTGTCAGGCGTTGGCGGACTTTCTGACGCTGCAGGAGCAGTACGGCAAGGTTAAAGGGCTAAAACTGGTGTATTTAGGTGACGGTAATAATGTCTCGCATTCACTGATGCTAACCGCTGCCACAGTAGGTGCCGACTGCACCGTTATTTGTCCGAAAGGCTATGAGCCCAATGCGGATTTGGTGAAGAAAGCACAAGCGCTTGCAGCTCAAAGCGGCGCCCATATTGTGATGACGCACGATATTACTGCGGTGGCAGATGCCGATGCGCTCTACACCGACACCTGGGTATCCATGGGGGATGATCAACCTCTGGATGCAGTTCGTGAGATTTTCTACCCCTATCAAATTAACGCGCCGCTGGTTGAGCAAAGTGGCGCCACTTCGGTGTTGCACTGCCAGCCCGCGCATCGCGGCTATGAAATCACGTCCGATGTTATGGACGGTCCACTGTCCCGCTGTTTCCAGCAAGCCGAGAACCGGCTTTACGCACAAAATGCGTTATTAACCTTGTTATTAAACCCAACGGCAGCAGTACTGCCAGAATCTATGGAGAAAGCCTCATGAGTCACGTAAAAAAAGTTGTTTTGGCCTATTCTGGCGGTCTGGACACATCGGCCATTGTGCCCTGGTTAAAAGAGAATTATGGCTGCGAAGTTGTGGCGTTTGTGGCTGATGTAGGACAGGGCGCCGAAGAGCTGGAAGGCGTGGAAGAAAAAGCCAAAGCGTCCGGTGCGTCCGAGTGCCACGTGGTTGATTTAAAAGATGAGTTTGTGAAGCGCTACGTGTACCCAACACTCAAGACCGGGGCTATTTACGAAGGCACTTATTTATTGGGCACGGCTATGGCGCGTCCGATTATTGCCAAAGCTCAGGTTGAAGTGGCTCGTAAAGTGGGTGCGGATGCGCTGGCGCACGGTTGTACCGGTAAAGGGAATGATCAGGTACGTTTTGAGTCCTGCTACGCGGCGTTAGCACCTGACTTACAAGTGATAGCTCCGTGGCGTGAATGGGAGTTAAGCAGTCGGGAGTCTCTGTTGGATTATCTGGCAGAGCGGAATATTCCGTGCTCGGCGTCAGCGACCAAAATTTACAGCCGGGATGCCAACGCCTGGCACATTTCGCACGAAGGCGGCGAGCTGGAAGACCCCTGGTGTGAGCCTACGGATAAAGTCTGGACCATGACGACATCGCCAGAGCAAGCGCCGGATAAACCGGAATATGTTTCTGTTACGGTCGAAAATGGCGACATCACGGCGGTGAATGACAAGGCACTGTCGCCTTTCGAATGCCTGAATGTGTTGAATGACATTGCCGCTAAGCATGGTGTCGGGCGGGTGGATATTGTCGAAAACCGTTTAGTGGGCATGAAAAGCCGTGGTTGTTACGAAACTCCCGGTGGTACGGTGATGATGGCTGCGTTACAGGCGATTGATGAGCTGGTATTGGATAAAACCAGCCGCAGCTGGAAAGCGCAATTGAGCGAACAGTTTGCACAGCTGTTGTACGACGGCCGCTGGTTTACCCCATTGCAGCAGTCGGTCATGAGCGCGGCACAATCACTGTGTTCGACCGCCAGCGGCGACGTGGTGCTGAAGCTCTATAAAGGCTCAGTGACTGCGGTTCAGAAACGTTCTCCGAATAGCTTATACAGCGAAGACTTTGCGACTTTTGGTGCGGACGAAGTCTATAACCAGGCGCACGCCGAAGGTTTTATTCGGTTGTTCTCTCTTCCCAGCCGGATAGCGGCGTTACAGAAGCAGCAAAAGAGGTAGATTATGGCGCTATGGGGTGGACGTTTTGCGGCAGGGCCCGATGCCGCGTTTCAGCAGTTTAATGACTCGCTGCCGTTTGACTATGTGCTGGCGGAGCAGGATATCACCGGCTCTAAAGCCTGGGCGAATGCGTTGCACAAGGTTGGCGTGTTAAACCATGATGAATGTCTGCAGTTACAGCAGGCATTGAATGAACTGCTCAGTGAGGTGCGCGAAGACCCTGCGGCAGTTGCTGTTGGTGGCGATGAGGACATTCACTCTTTTGTTGAGGCTGCACTGATAGCTAAAGTGGGTGATTTAGCCAAAAAGCTGCATACCGGGCGCAGCCGGAATGATCAGGTAGCGACCGATTTACGTTTGTGGTGCCGCGAGCAAGCAGGAGTTCTGCAGCAGTCACTGAAGCAGACTCAGCAGGCATTACTGAACCTAGCGCAACGTGAAAAAGACACCGTGATACCGGGCTATACGCACCTCCAACGGGCGCAACCGGTATTGCTGGCGCACTGGTGCTTAGCTTATGTAGAAATGCTGCAGCGCGATAGTGAGCGCTTACAAGACGCTACTGGTCGGCTCAATAAAAGCCCCTTAGGTTGCGGTGCACTGGCAGGTACGGCGTATGCGGTCGACCGCGAAGCTATTGCCAGCGAGCTGGGTTTTAGTGAAGCAACGCGTAACAGTCTGGATTCAGTATCTGACCGTGACTTTGTGGTGGAGCTGTTAAGCACCGCGTCGTTGTCGATGCTGCATTTGTCGCGCTTAGCGGAAGACCTAATTTTCTATAACTCCGGGGAGGCCGGTTTCATCGAGCTGGCCGATAATGTGACGTCGGGATCGTCACTGATGCCGCAGAAGAAAAACCCGGACGCGCTGGAGTTGGTGCGCGGTAAAAGCGGCCGGGTGGTGGGTTCATTAACCGGCTTAATGATGACCTTAAAAGCGCTGCCATTGGCCTACAACAAAGACATGCAGGAAGATAAAGAAGGCTTGTTCGATGCCTTTACCACCTGGCAGGCGTCACTGGCGATGGTGACCTCGACCCTGAATGGTCTGACGGTTAATCATGAGGCTTGTCGTAAGGCTGCGCAAGGCGGTTATGCCAATGCGACTGAGCTCGCGGACTATATGGTATCCAAAGGCATTCCTTTCCGGCAGGCGCATCACAACGTCGGCGAGCTGGTGCAACAGGCTATTCAGGCTCAAAAACCATTAGAGGATATGCCGCTGGAGGCGTTTCAGGCGGTGGTCCCGGTTATTGAGCAGGACGTTTATGATTGGCTGACGCTGGATGCTCTGCTGGAAAAACGTTGTGCCCTGGGCGGTACGTCGCCGGAGCGGGTGAATGAAGCGTTAAAAGCGGCGCAGCAGCAACAGCAGATCCAGGTGCGTGACGCGAACTTAAGTGATATTGGCGCTATTTTAGACTTAGTTCAGCACTGGGCTGGAGCGGGCGAGAATCTGCCGCGGGCAAAAGACGATATCGTGCACTCGATTAATGAATTTGCGGTGACGGAAGTTGACGGTAAGGTGATGGGCTGTGCGTCGTTGTATATCTACACCACAGGTTTAGCGGAAATTCGCTCGTTAGGAGTCAACCCGAAAACCGAGGTGCGTGGTCAGGGGCGTATGTTGGTGGCTTACTTATTGAAAAAAGCTCGTTTGTTGCAGCTAAACCGAGTGATAGTACTGACCCGGGTGCCGGATTTTTTTGAGCAGCGGGGCTTTAACCATTGCTCGAAAGACACCTTACCGGAAAAGGTCATGAAGGACTGTGAGATTTGCCCAAGGCTGGCCAACTGCGACGAGCTGGCCATGGAGTATCACCTTGAGCAGCCGAACGAACAGTTAATTTTCCGTTCGGTTTGTTAGTCAGGTTACGGTTACTTAAAACTTAGTAGAGCGTTGCAATCCAGCGCTCTTCGTTAATAAAGGACCAACTCCAGTCAGCCCACTTGTCACTGAGGCCTTTCGCCTGCACTTCTTCAAGGCTCATGCCATTCTGCTTCATGGCGTCTACTTCGGCTTTGGTCTCTTTTATCATCGACAAGAAGCTTTCATAGTCAGCTTTGTCAGCCAGGGGACCGTGGCCGGGAATAATCACCGTTTCATCGGTAATACGGTCTAATAACTGCTCGACATTAGCAATGTAACCGTCCACGTCGCCACCGCTTTTCAGATCAATAAACGGGAAGCGTTTATTGAAGAATAAGTCGCCCGGGTGCAAAACATTCGCGTCTTCAAACCATACGGCACTGTCACCGTCGGTATGTCCGGCAGGCAAGTGAAACACGTAAATGGTGTCGTCGTTAAAGTGAAACGTAATGCCCGAGTCAAAAGTGATCGCCGGCAGACCCATTGCTTCGAAATTGTCGTCATTGCTTAGGCGTTCGCGCACATGATCGTGTGCGAAAATTGTCGAACCCTGATTACTGGCAAACCACATGTTCGAGCCGACATGGTCGCCGTGGAAGTGAGTGTTCAGAATGTATTTCACGTCTTCGCCGCTGAGTTCTTTGACCTTATCGGCGATGCGCTCTGACATTTGCGTATATTGGTCGTCGATCATAAACACGCCGTCACTGCCGGAAGACATCAGAATATTGCCGCCGGCACCGGTCAGCATATAGATATTGTCCGCCACTTCATTATGTTCAATGGTGACGTCTTCGAAACGATCGGCTGTGGCTGGCAGCGCAAACACCGCCAGTAAACCGCTTACTAAAAGCTTACGCATAACTATTCCTCGTTGATGTGTTATTACTGATATAGGTTACTTATTCAACAAGTGCAAAGATCATCACCACGCGTTTTGGTTACCAAATCGTGAACATTTTGTGACACTTTTGTGTTGTCACAATCCTGTCATGCAAGCGTCCTAATCTGCTCCCGACTTAAATCACAACATGACACGAAGAAGTCGGGAGAACCCAATGAAATTCAATACCTTATTTAAGATATCTGCAGTGACCACAGCACTTCTATTAGCCGGTTGCGGTGGCGATATTAACGTGACGCCAACCGTGAATAATGGTGGTGGCTCGAATGCCGGCGGTGATACCGGGGGCGGTGACAGCGGTTCATCTAATCCATGTGCAACCTACGCAGACGTTCAGGGTGAATACGATGGTCAGGACTGCTCCTACGATACTGACTTTGCCAGTGCAACGATAGAAATTACGGAAGACATTACGTTTGATGAGTTGCCTGACGGCGGTGTGCACGTGTTTGAAGGCGCTTTGCAGATTGGTGAAGACTGTGACACCACGACGGGTTGTGAGATTAATCAAAACGGTCCGGTGATGACGGTTGAACCGGGAGCGATTTTAGCATTCACCTCTGGCGAAGCCATTATTCAGATTGCCCGCGGTGCGCAACTGAATGCTATTGGTACATTTGATAAACCGATTAAATTTACCTCGGCAAATGAATTTGACCGTTTAAACGTTTCTGGCGATGCGCCACGTTACGCAGACTGGGGTGGTATCATCATTAACGGTAACGGCATTACCAATGAGTGTACGGATGCTGAACGTGATGGCGGTACTTGTAACCGTGAGTCGGAAGGTATTGTCAGCTTCTACGGTGGTAACGACAACACGGACGACAGCGGCTCAATGAAGTACGCTCAAATTTGGTACGCAGGCTCAGGCCCTCGTGACGGCGGTGATGGCGACGACTTGAACTCACTAACGCTGAACGCAGTAGGTTCTGGCTCTTCTTACGAATTTATCCACATTCACCAGGGGTTCGATGACGGTATTGAGTTCTTCGGTGGTGCTGCTGATTTAAGAAACATTGTCGTTACAGATACTCAGGACGATTCGCTGGATATGGACGCTGGCTGGCAGGGACGTGCGCAATTCGTTTTTATTAAACATGGCACTGTGACGGTAGACGGCCAGACCAACTACATGGGGAACGGCGGCTTTGAGGCTGACGGTGAGAAAAACAATGGACCGGACTACTCGCAAGCACCGGCTTCTGCCCCAACCATTGCTAACGTGACCATTATTACCACTGACGGCACGTCTGTGCGCGACAACGACCCGTCAATTGCGACGAAGTTTGACGATAACTTCCAGGGTCAAATGTACAACGTTCTGAAAATTAAAGAAAACGGTACGGCAGATGACGGCTGTGTCTTCTTTACGTCAGACGGCGAAGCGGGCGTTGATAACGGCGAGCTCGACTTCTACAGCTCAGTACTAGCTTGTACTAATAACTTTGTTAGCACGGGTGACAATACGTTCGCTGATGGTGAGACCTACACTCAGTGGTACCAAAACGGCAGCGCGAACGAAATTCTGGACGGTTCAGCAACGGTACTGAACGATGACGGTATTTCAACTGACATGTCGTCATCTATCACGATTACGGCAAATGACTTAACCGGACTGAATGACGACTTCTTTACTGCGGTTGACTTCATCGGTGCATTGTCGAACGACGACACCAGCTCTGAATGGTATCAGTGGGTAGACAACGCAGTAACCGCCTCTGAGCAGGACTAAGTTGAGTTGCAGGTTAATGAATAGGCGCACACAGGTTGCGCCTATTTTCCGATTTTAGTGTAGGAGTTGGTTATGAAAAATCACTACAAACTCAAGCCTGTAGCACTGGCGGTTGGATTAGGTCTTGTCGCCACCAGTCCGGTAACCTTGGCTCAGCAAGCTGAAGACGCTGACATCGAGCGTGAATCGACCATTGAAGAGGTGGTGACTACCGGCAGTCGCTTGCAGGGAAGTGCTGCTGCGGTGGTTGAAGAGCGTAAAAATCAGGCTTTTGTGGCGGACATCTTAGGCGCTGAGCAGCTATCCCGCTCTGGTGACAGTGACGCTGCCTCAGCGTTGCGTCGCGTTACCGGTTTGACGTTGGTTGACGGCAAATTCATCTATGTTCGCGGCTTAGGTGAACGCTATTCGAGTGCCCGTATTAACGGTGCCAGTATTCCCAGCCCGGACTTAACCCGCAATGTGGTGCCACTGGATATTATTCCGTCGACCATTATCGAAAGCATGGCGGTACAAAAGGTGTTTTCACCGTCAATGCCGGCTGCTTTTGGTGGCGGTAACATCGACATTCGCACACGCTCTCTGCCAAATGATTTTGTTTTTAGCGTAGAAGCGGGTGTGGGTTTCAACAGCAATGCCGACGAAGGTTACACCTATAACCGTAACGACGCGGGTATTCCCGAAGGTATTCAAAACGCCATTGGTCGTTACGAAGGTGATTTTAGCTTACGTAATATCATTAATACGGATGGCTTAACCGGTAACGGCACCAGTGCCGGTGATCAGGCGCGCGCCATTAATGCGTCGTTAGCGAAGCAGTTGCCGCGTAACATGGTACTTAAGAAAGAGTCGTTAGATCCTAATTTTGATTTAAAAGCTACCTTGGGTAACAGCTTTGATGAGTCTTGGTTTGGAGGTACTTTCGGTGTCTTAGCGGCCGCTTCTTACGACAATGACTGGGATGCATCAGAGCGTCGTAACGCCGTCATCAGTAATAACGCGGAAGCAGGCTGTTCAACCTCGCTGGAAACCGCCGAGGATGTGTCGAATTCGTGTTACAACACCTTGTCGGAAACCACGGTAACCACAGAAACGGAACGCCTGAATGGTTTCTTCACGGCGGGTTATCAGCTCGATACTCACAATGTTAGCTACACCAAAATTTATCTGGAAGACTCAGAGGACGAGTCCGAGTTCGGTATTAAGCAAAGCCCCAACGGCAGTAACTTAAAAACCATCGCCGGAACCGGCATTGCTAACCGCGAGCATGAATTCAAGTATGAAGAGCGTGTTCTGAATGTCGATCAACTCCGTGGGCAACACACCTTCATGGATTACTGGGGGGTTGGCTTTGACTGGCAGTATACAGAGTCAAAAGCGGAAACGGACATTCCAACCGAGGTGTCGTATCGCTTTGATGACATTTATAACACCGACGGAAGCTTCTCCGAAACTCGGGTCACCGGTGATGACAACCGGGCGATTTTCCAGTTCGTTGACATGGAAGACAATGTGAAGTCTTACGGCGGTAATTTCTCGTTACCAATTATGTTGTCTGGTATTGAGCTGGAATTGAAAGCCGGTTACGATTTTATGGACAAGGCTCGCTATTACAGTACCAGTCGCTTCAGCCTGGATAACGCCTCGGGTTCACGCCTGTCGGTACTGGACGACTTAGACAATGTGTTGGGTGTTACGGGCTATTTGACGGATGAAGTCATCGACGAAAACGATTTTCGTATTACCTTCCGTGAGCCGGGGGCACCTAACGCTGATGACTATTTAGCGGCGCAGAAGATAGACGCGTACTACGGCGAGTTTGATGTGATATTCGACAATACTTGGCGCGTCAGCGGCGGTCTTCGCTACGAAGACTTTAAACAGGTGTCGTTGGCGACCTCGAGCTTGATTTTTGACGAGCAGGACTTGAATAACTATTTCAATCCTCAGCGCGTTGTCGATAGTTCGATTTCGGAAGACGATGTTTATACTGCCTTGTCATTAACCTACATGGCGAACGACAATTATCAGCTTCGCTTTGGTTATGGTGAAACGGTTGTCCGTCCGGATCTGCGTGAAACCGTACCGGTGGCTTACTACGACCCGGTGACTGACATTCGTACTTTTGGTACGGCTGGTCTGCAAAGCAGTGACTTAAAAAACTACGATGCACGCTTTGAATACTATGCCGATAACGGGGACAACTATACGGTTGCTGCGTTTTATAAGGACATTTCGAACCCGATTGAGTCAGTACTTCGTGTCGGCGATGAAGACTACACCTTAACGTATGTGAACGGTGAGTCGGCGGAAGTGTACGGCGTTGAGTTTGAGTGGTTGCACGACTTAGGCTACTTGGCGAACGGCTTCTTCACTTCCGGTAACTTAACCTGGAGTGATTCCGAAGCGTCGATTGATCCGGCGTTGGCGGGTAACTTAACCAACCCGACTAAGCGCATGACGGGTCACTCAGAATACGTTGCGAACTTCCAGTTGAACTATGACTCAGCAAACGGCGAGCACTCAACCTCGTTGGTGTATAACGTCTTTGGTGAGCGCATTCTGGCAGCTGGTGTCGGTGGTCGTGATGACGCTTATGAACAACCGTTCCACTCCCTGGATCTGGTTTACAACTACTATCCGAACTTCAACTCAAAGATTGGCTTAAAAGTGAAAAACTTGCTGGGTGAAGATCAGGAAGTGAACCAATCGGGCATTTTAGTCCGTAGTAAAGAAGTAGGAACAGTTGTTAGCTTGAGTTACAGCTACGAGTTTTAAGCGAAGTAATCCCTGGTTGTTATTGTTGTAATTGAACGCCACCTCATCTGAGGTGGCGTTTTTTTATGCGTCCGATTTGGTCATTTTGATTTCCAACGGCTTTAACGTATCCAAATGCACGTCGCGCTGTGGGAAGGCAATAACAATGTCGTTTGTATTTAACAAACCATTAATCTTAAATCGTACATCAGACTGAATTCGACGAATATCCATAGGCTGGTGGACGCTGGTCCAAAAATAGACGTTAAAGACCAGGGAGCTCTCACCAAAGTCTTCAAAAATGACCTCAACGGGATAGTCTTTGGATACTTGCTCGTGTTCGTCTGCTGCTTGCAACAAGAGTTCGCGCACTTTTTCAACGGGCGAGCCATAGGCAACACCAACTGTCACAACAGAGCGAATATCTGCGGAAACCAGTGTCCAGTTAACAACGCGCTGCTCCAAAAAGTAACTATTAGGAACCAACACGTGGACACCGTCGTAACGACGAATACGCACGCACCGATTGCCTATTTCTTCTACCCGACCGCGTTCCTTTTCTAACTCGACAATGTCGCCAATGCGAATAGGGCGCTCAGCGATTAAAATCATGCCCGAAATGAGGTTGTTGAGCAGGTTTTGTGCGCCGAAACCCACACCAATGGCTAATGCACCGCCAAGTACGGCAAATATGGTAATTGGAATACCCGCAACGGGAAGAGCAATGAGAACGATAAGGACATAGGCCAGAACGGAAAATAATTTGCGAAACGCAAAAACGGTATTCTGCGATGCATTGCCGGAGCTAAGTGCTCGCTTGACGAGTCGGGATCCAACCCAGCGAATAACAATAACACCAACAATGATAAGCGTTAGCGCAATAACGACCTGACTGAGGTGAATTTGAGCCTCTCCAGATTTCCAAAGCTCGGTATTCCAAATTTTACCAATATTCGTCGAAAGGTCTGTCCAGGACATTTGCATCATCAATTACCTATTTGTGAATCTTTCTTTGTAATTTACGGGAAAAACGCGTACATTGCGCGCTCATTTTTTACTCCCTCATCCTGGATATAGATTACGTGATTTCTGCTGCAAATATCACCATGCAATTTGGTGCGAAGCCTCTTTTCGAAAATATTTCTGTTAAATTCGGCAATGGCAACCGTTATGGTCTTATTGGCGCTAATGGCTGCGGCAAGTCGACCTTTATGCGCATTCTAAGCGGAGAGCAAGAGCCATCCGCCGGTAACGTGTCGTTAGAGCCCAACACCCGCATTGGTAAATTGCGTCAGGACCAGTTTGCCTATGAAGATTACAGCGTGGTCGATGCCGTTATTATGGGGCATGAAGAGCTGTGGGCGGTAAAAGAAGAGCGTGACCGTATTTACAGCAGCGGTGAGATGAGTGAAGAAGACGGCATGCGAGTTGCCGACTTAGAAACCGAATTTGCCGAGATGGACGGTTACACCGCCGAGTCTCGCGCCGGCGAATTGCTGTTAGGCTTAGGTATACCGGTCGAGCAGCACTTTGGCTTGATGTCGGCACTGGCGCCGGGTGTCAAAATTCGGGTGTTACTGGCGCAGGTGCTGTTTTCTGAGCCGGATATTATGCTGCTGGATGAGCCGACCAACAACCTGGACATTAACACCATTCGTTGGTTAGAAGAGGTGCTGGCGGAAAAGCAAAGCACCATGATCATTATCTCGCACGACCGTCACTTTCTGAACACGGTTTGTACGCACATGGCCGATATCGATTACGGCGAGCTACGTGTGTATCCGGGCAACTATGATGAATACATGTTTGCCGCCACTCAGGCGCGTGAACAGCTGATGAACGACAACGCCAAGAAGAAAGAGAAGATTGCGGAGCTGCAGAGCTTTGTGAGCCGCTTCTCGGCGAATGCCTCGAAGGCCAAGCAGGCAACTTCGCGTCAGCGGCAAATGGAAAAGATTCAGCTGGAAGAAGTGAAAGCATCCAGCCGAGTGAATCCGTATATTCGGTTCACGCAGGAGAAGAAGCTCTATCGTCTGGCGCTAGAAACCGACAATGTGCGTAAGAGCTTTGGTGAGCAAGCGGTGCTAAAAGGCTTGAGTACTTCAATAGAAGTGGGTGAAAAAGTGGCGATTATTGGCGCTAACGGTATTGGCAAAACGACTTTACTGAAGTGTCTGATGGGCGACTATACGCCGGAATCCGGCAGTATCAAATGGTCAGAAAATGCCAATATTGGTTATTACGCTCAGGACCACGCTCACCTGTTCAAACAGGAAATGACGGTGTACGAGTGGATGTATCAGTGGAAGCAACCGAGTGATGACGAGCAGTCGATACGCGGTGTTCTGGGACGGATGCTATTTTCTGCGGATGATATTCAAAAGCCTGTATCTATTTTGTCCGGTGGTGAGAAAGGCCGCATGATATTTGGCAAACTCATTTTGCAAAAGCCTAATATTCTGGTGATGGACGAACCAACGAACCACTTAGACATGGAGTCGATAGAGTCGCTGAACCTGGCGCTGGAACAGTTTGAAGGTACTTTGCTGTTTGTCAGCCATGACCGCGAGTTCGTATCGTCATTAGCGACCCGTATTATTGAAATTACCGACAAAGGCTTACGTGACTTTGCCGGCAGTTATGACGAGTATTTGGCACAGCTGGCTGCTGCTTAGTAGAAGTTCTTTGAGTTAAAGGTTTCTTTCAGGCTGTTTGCAAAAGCCACGAATTTCTCTTTAATGGTGCGTTTGACTTTTACCTCAACCGAACCGAGCACGTGAAAGCCTTCAATGCGAATATGGGGAACTTGCTTCAGGTTTCCCATGGATGGGGCTTTGTTTTCAGTGGAGCCAAGAATATTAAATACGTTGGTGCTTATCATGATTTCTTCAGGCACGTAAATTTCGAGACTTGAAAGCATCCCGACCACTTTGATCGTCACATCGGGGTGTTGGAATACGGCATCCGTAAAGTCGAGTTCGACAGAGCCCAGAAAATCATACACCGTTATTTCACGCGGAACGGTCCACACACCTGTTCGCTCATTGGATGACAAAATAGAGACGACATTTTCCGTTGGCTGGGCGCGTCCTTCACCATAGTGTGGCGAGAATTTTTGTTCTTTCATGCTGTCGTACGACGTGTCAGGCTTCAGCTCAAGGTCTTCTACTAGCGCAGCAAGTTGACTATGCTCGGTTGCGTCCATCGCCGCATCGAGACGGCGCTCAAACGCTTCTGAGGAAAGTTCCCCGTGACCGTAGTTCATGACCAGTTGGTCAATAGTTTCCTCACGAACCTTGTCTAAAGGTCGATCTTCGAATTTCACACTCATAATGCGTCCTTATTGTTCTTGTCTTTTTATTATGAGTCATAGTGCAAGAGTTAAGCCAAAAACAAAACCTATATAAATCAGTGTTTTAAAAATTAAATCCTAAAGCTGACTATTATATTTCGCCATTATTTAGCAGAATCGGCCATCTACTTGAATCTCGTTGTTCATACGAAATGACATTTTAGGAGGCAGAATGACCCACGGTGTAGGCATTACCGATGCAAAGACCGCCCTCGACGCATTAGAAGATATGACACTGAATGTTCAGCCCATTACATTAGAAGAGTATCAGGCGAGAGTCGACAAAGCCCAGACATTGATGCGAGCCAAGGGTATCGATGCAATGTATTTAAACGCGGGTACTAATTTAGAGTATTTTACCGGTTTAAAATGGTACCCAAGTGAGCGCCTGGTGGGCGCAATTGTGCCTGTCGAAGGCGCGGTTACATTAATAGCGCCTGCGTTTGAGATTGGGTCATTAACGCAGGCGATGAAACTGCCAATGGAGACCTTGCTGTGGGACGAACACGAATCACCCTACGATTATTTTATTGAGTTTCTGAAAGAGAATGAATTGACCAAGGGTAAACTCGCGCTGGACGAATCATCGTCTTATAGCATTGTTTCAAACCTTGAGGAGCGCTATCCGGCAGCGCAAATGTGCGACGCAAAAGTAATTACCGCTGAGTGTCGCATGCATAAGTCAAACGCTGAGCTCGCACTCATACAAACCGCAATGGATATGACCATGGCGGTGCATCGTGCGACCGGGGCAATGCTACAGGAAGGGGTAACGGCCTCAGAGGTGCGGGCGTTTATTGACGAGGCTCATCACAAAGTGGGCGCAAGTGGCTCTTTCTTCTGTATTGTGTTGTTTGGTCAGGGCACCAGTTATCCGCATGGCGTCAGTCATGAGCAAAAATTGGAAAAAAATGACTGGGTATTAATTGATACCGGTTGTAAGTTACATGGCTACCATTCTGACATTACCCGCACGTACCCATTCGGTGAGGCTAACGCTGAACAAAAGACATTCTGGCAATACGAGCGACAGCTTCAGCAAGCCGCATTTGATGCCGCGCACAATGGAAATACCTGCGAGTCGGTGGATGATGCGGTACGAGAGACGCTCGCTAAGCTTGGTTTAAAAGCCGATTATCAGTTACCCGGTGTCCCTCATCGAACCGGTCATGGTATTGGCATGGATTTACATGAATGGCCTTATCTGGTGGGCGGTGATAGAACCGTATTGGCACCGGGAATGTGCTTTAGCAACGAGCCGATGGTCATAAAACCAGATACTTTTGGGGTTCGTTTAGAAGATCACTTCTATATGACGGACGACGGTCCGGTGTGGTTTACCGAGCCGTCGCGTGCAATGGATGATCCGTTTAACCTTTTGTAAGCCTGGTTTTACCCGCTTGCTTTAAATTTTTAACGGGCTATGATGTTCTCAAGTTGTTTTGAGGACATCATGTTTAAGTATAACTACTCAATACAGAGTACCGCTCTCACCTTTCCAAATTAAGCCGAACGCAGCTCATGCGTTCGGCTGTTCTTCTATTGTTGTAATTCCACAGTTATTTATTCATTAGTTCGGTTGGAGATAAAGCCGTGCTTATGCGCATGTTTAGGCCCTGTAAGGGGTCAGTATGTTTAGGTAATCCCATTTTTCAAAACGCGGGGCAAAGAGTGTTAATGGACCCCATTGAGCTGAGTCTACTGCTGGAAAGGCTTGAATTTAGCCAAAAGAATAGCTCACGACTATTGGGGCGAATAACGGTTGGCTCCTCTGTAACCATTAAAAATAGAGAGACCCGGGAAAAGTTGACCGTCACTTTAGTGCCACCGGAACTGGCAGAGCCCGAAGAGCAGATGATTTCCTTTATATCGCCTTTAGGATCGGCGTTGTTGGGGCTCAAATTAGGGGATGTTGCGGTGACTGAATTTGGCAGAAGAACTGACAAGTGGGGCGTTATTTCTGTAAACCAAAGAAAAGTCATTACAGACCTTTAAACACTCATGCCTTAAGGAGGGTAGAGCCTTGGAGTAACTTAGTTGTGCAATAGCTTAAGTCATTTTAGATATTGAACAGATAAGGTGAATCCAATGAGTAAAGAGAAAGAAAAGAAGAAACCTCAGATGACGTTAAAAGAGAAACGTAAACAAAAGAAGAAAAAGAAGCTTAATGATGAGTAACGAATAAGGGGCTCTTCGGAGCCCTTTTTTAATGGAGAAGAAATATGGAAACAAAACCAAAAATAACGATATCAACATTTGATATGACAGTGATTGAAAATAGTCTGGAAGAAACCCGCTTGCCGCCGGAATTTTTAGACGAACTGGAAGCCGAGTTGGCGCGTGCCGAAGTGCTGGAACCTGCCGCTGTGCCAGAGAATGTGGCGTGCTTGAATAAACAAGTTACCTTTAAGGTACTTGAAACGGGCAAAGTGTTTACAAAAACGCTGACAGCCCCTGAACAAGTGGATAAATACGACGACAGTCTATCGGTCTTCGCACCACTTGGCGCCGCGCTTATCGGTTTGTCTGTAGGGCAGTCTATTCAATGGAAAACCAACCGTGGCCTGCAGTCCGTTGAAATTATTCATGTGGCGTAACCTGATGCTATTGCTTCAGGTGTGATATTCCAGCGCGGTTCTGCGCTGGTCTTTTGGAAAAGTATTCGATAAAGTGCTCACCATGAAACTATCTTGGTTGCTTATCACCGTCGTATTGATACACAGTTTTTTTACCTGTGCGTCGGCGGCTGGGCACGTGGAAGACCTCCATCACCAAAGCGTAGATATTGTCTTTGACGCAGACCGTGCTGCCGAACATCAACAGACCAACGACGCGCAACCAGAAATAGAGCACGAGCATCAATTTCATGCCCATATAAGCTGTATTACTGGCTACGGAGTGTTTGTTTCCGTAACACCAGTCATCGTGGCTTCTAATTCAAAATCTTCAACATTTGGTCAAAGCCTGACGCATCAACCACCGGTGCCTCCACCAAACGCGTAACCGTTAACTTTAATTCCTAAATCTTTAAGTTAATGGAGAAGCTACATGAAGTACTTAAGCTTTGTGGCGGTCTTATGTCTTGGCGTTCTATTGTCAGAGGCACATGCTGCTGCAACCGAGTTAACGCTGGAAGAAGCGTTACAGAAAACATTAGAAAACAACCCTGAATTACTTGAATACGATTATAAAATACGTGCTGCCGCCGCGATGGTTGAACAGGCTGAGTTTTCACGCAACCCGACCTTGTCAGCCGAAGTTGAGAACTTTGCGGGCTCTGGTGAGTTTGGGGGGATCAATAACGCTCAGCTGACGGTGTCTTTTTCTCAGCTTATTGAGCTAGGGGATAAAAGGCAGTTGCGAGTGGATGCTGCCACGGCGAATGAAAAAGCTCAGCAAGCGGAATATGAGTACCGCCGAGTTGAAGTTTTAGCTGAAGCGACACAACGTTTCTATGAAGTTTTGAAGTTACAGCAGTTGGCGCTCATCAGTGCTCGCCAGGTAAAGCGAACTGCGCGCCTACTCACAATAGCGAAAGAGCGGGTATCAGCCGGAGCGGTGCCGAAATCTGAGGTTATCCGCATTCAGCTAGAATTAGAGCGCCAATACGCTTTTTCTGATGAGTTAAAGGGTAAGTTCAAGCAGCAGAAAGCCGAGTTGGCATCGATGTGGGCTGGCGACATCGACTTTGACTTGGTGTCAGGACGTTTCGTTTTCCCGTTGGCGTTACCTGCAAGGGGGGAAGTGCTCACGGCCGTTAATCAGGCTCCGGAATACTTGCGGTTGCTAGACTCTGAGCAGCTTTTGCAAGCTCAAGCGAATGCGTTAAAGGCAGATTCTGTTGCGGATGTGACTGTTGGTATCGGTGCCCGTTATAACAACCAATTAAATGATGCCGGTTTTACCGTTCAGGCCTCAATGCCATTGCAGTTAAGCAATCCTAATGTGGGCCGTATTAAGCAACGGCGTATATTGCATCAATCGAACCTCGCACAACAGAAGCAGGTTCGACAACAACTGAAATCTGTGGCGCTTTCTTTAGTGCATAGCTTACATACTCACCAAGACTACCTGCAAAAGGTGACACAGCGCCTACTACCATTATCTGAACAGCTATTGGAACAAACTCGGCAGGGTTACGCGCGAGGTAGGCATTCCTTGCTTCAGGTGCTAGATGCCCAGACAGAGCTCGCCAAACTTGAGTATGAAAAATTATCCCGAGCGCATGCGATCTACAGCGACATAATCCAACTTGAACGCATGACAGGACAACCATTTTTAGGAGTACAACCATGAAACTTAAGCAGTCAGTGATTGCGATAATCAGTATCGCTATTTTTTCAATGTCTGCGGCTGCTTCGCAAGAGCAACATTCAGAACACGAAGCACCTCATACAAATTTGAGCGATGTAGCCATAAAAAATGCTGAAATAACCATGACCACAGCTGGGTCGCAGGAGATTAACGTAAAGCAAACTCTATTTGGTGTTATTGCCCCCAATAACAATAACATCGTGCATGTCGGCGCCAAGTATAAAGGCCTTGTCACTTCGCTACCGGTGAATATCGGTGATGTGGTGAAATCAGGGCAAACTCTTGCGGTGGTTGAGAATGTTACTACCGGCACGGCGTTTGCGGTGAAAAGTCCAATTAACGGCGAAGTCACCGAGCGATATACCAATATCGGCGAAGTGGTAGAGCAAAAGCCTTTATTTGAAATCTTGGATTCTTCATCGGTTTGGGTGGAGCTTTCAGCGTTTCCGGAAGACATTGAGTCTCTGCGAGAGAATCAAACGGCCTTCGTTTACGACCTGCATCATCACAAGACCGTTGAAGGTGTTGTGTCTTATATATCTCCTAAAATGAGCGGCGGACATATCGCACGGGCGCGTGTGCAACTGCCGAATGAATCGGGCCACTGGCGGCCAGGCATGCACGTTAAAGCTGACGCAGTTACCGACATTTTTACCGCAAGCTTAGCAGTCGATAACGAAGCGATTCAGCGCTTAGAAGATAAACCGGTGGTGTTTGTTCAGGAAGGTAACCGTTTTGAAGCCCGTAGCCTTAAGTTAGGCCGCACGGATGGCGAATTTACCGAGGTTTTATCAGGCCTGGAAGGCGGCGAACGTTATGTCGTTGAGAATAGCTATTTGATCAAAGCTGACATTCTCAAACAAGGTGCTGGCCACAGTCACTAGGGAGATTCAACAATGATAGATGCACTCATTCGCTTTGCGGTTGAGCGTCGGTGGCTGGTGCTCGCAGCAACCCTTTTAGTTGCTGCCGCTGGTATCTACAGTACGCTAAAGCTGCCCATAGACGCCGTGCCCGATATTACCAATGTTCAGGTACAGATAAATTCAGAAGCGCCAGGCTATTCACCTTTAGAAACGGAACAACGAATTTCGTATCCGGTAGAAACAGCGATGGCGGGCTTACCCAAACTGGATTATACGCGCTCGATCTCACGGTATGGACTGTCGCAGGTGACCGTAGTATTCGAAGAAGGTACCGATATTTACTGGGCTAGACAGCAAATCAGTGAGCGATTACAAAAGGTCAGAGGTGAAGTACCACAAGGCATAGAGCCTAATATGGGGCCTATTGCGTCTGGTCTGGGCGAGATCGTGAATTACGTGGTGCGTGCTGAAGAGGGGGCGACTAACGCCAATGGCAAGCCTTATACGCCAGAGCAGTTACGTACCATTCAAGACTGGATCATTAAACCACAGCTGGTCAAAGTGCCGGGCGTGACGGAAATTAATAGCGTTGGTGGTTACGAAAAACAATACCAGGTAGCACCAATCCCGGGCCGCATGCTGGCTTACAAAGTGACTATGCAGGACTTGTTCAAAGCGTTAGAGCTGAACAACAGGAATGCGGGGGCTGGTTACATTGAGAAAAATGGTGAACAGTGGCTTGTACGCTCGCCCGGTCAGCTCAAAACGCTTGATGAGATTCGAAATGTGGTTATAACCAAGCGTGACGATGCGCCAGTGCGCGTCAGCGATGTTGCTGAGGTCAAACTGGGAGAGCAACTACGTACTGGTGCGGCAACCTCGGGCGAGAGTGAGGTGGTATTAGGCACCGCCATGATGTTGATTGGTGAGAACAGTCGTATTGTTGCCCAGAATGTTGCAGATAAAATTGACGAAGTGCAACGAAGCCTACCAGACGGAGTGGTGATTGAAACGGTGTATAACCGTACTTCTCTCGTTGATAAAACCATTGCAACGGTCGAGAAAAACTTGTTTGAAGGGGCGGTACTGGTCATTGTTGTCCTGTTTATACTACTCGGGAATGTCCGGGCAGCGCTAATTACAGCCTGTGTCATTCCGTTGAGTATGCTATT
Organism: Idiomarina piscisalsi; assembly: GCF_002211765.1. Taxonomy (NCBI): domain Bacteria; kingdom Pseudomonadati; phylum Pseudomonadota; class Gammaproteobacteria; order Alteromonadales; family Idiomarinaceae; genus Idiomarina; species Idiomarina piscisalsi. The sequence continues at coordinate 1,976,072 of NZ_CP022133.1, read as the reverse complement.
TGCTGTTAGCGGTATGGTTGCCAACAAAGTGTCCGGTAACCTGATGAGCCTGGGGGCAATTGACTTTGGCATTATTGTCGATGGTGCGGTTATAGTGGTTGAAAACGTGTTGCGACGGCTTGGAAATGCACAGCAACGCTTAGGCCGGACGCTGACCACTAAAGAGCGTTTAATTGAAGTCACTCATAGTACTCGTGAGGTATTTAACCCTGCGGTATTTGGGGTGCTTATTATTATGCTGGTGTACTTGCCAATATTCGCCCTAAGTGGGGTTGAAGGAAAGATGTTCCACCCGATGGCTTTCACAGTGGTAGCGGCATTGCTAGGGGCGCTTATTTTCTCGGTGACTTTTGTACCCGCGGCTATTGCAATATTTGTGCGTGGCAACATTCAGCACGGTGAAAACCGCATCATGCGGGCGGCTCGCAAAGTGTATCAGCCGGTTTTACGGCAGACACTGAAGCTTCCGGAGGTCATTATTTTGATTGGCTTTGGCCTATTTGTGGTGTCCATGTTTCAGGCCAGTCGCATGGGAACTGAGTTCTTACCTCAACTGGATGAAGGCGATATTGCAATGCATGCGCTGCGTATTCCGGGGACAGGACTGCAACAATCCATCGACATGCAAAAAGACGTAGAGTCTGTGGTCTCGCAGTTTGATGAAGTAAAATTGGTGTTCTCGAAAATTGGTACCCCGGATGTTGCGACTGACCCGATGCCACCGAGCGTCGCGGATACTTTTATTATTTTAAAGGAGCGCAAGGACTGGCCAAACCCAGAGAAACCCAAAGAGCAATTGGTTGTGGAAATACGAACCGCTGTGCAAGAGTTGCCCGGTAATAAGTACGAGCTTACGCAGCCTATTGAAATGCGTTTTAACGAACTTATCGCTGGTGTGAGAGCCGATTTGGGGGTTCGTATCTATGGTGACGACTTGCAGACATTAAAGCAGCTCGGCGATTCAGCTGCATCCGTCATCCGAAAAGTTGATGGTGCCGCCGATGTTCGCGTCGAACAAATGACGGGCTTATCAACGCTTTCTGTCCATCCTAAACGTGATCATTTGGCCCTGCTTGGCTTAACGGTGGCGGACGTACAAAGCGCAATACAAGCCGCAGTTGGCGGTGTTCAGGCTGGAATTATTTACGAAGGTGATAAGCGGTTTAAGCTTATGGTGCGTCTGAATGACGGTTGGCGCGACAGCATTGAACAGCTGAAGTCGATGCCGGTGGATGTTTCTGCGGATAATCCGGAGCTGCAGTACGTGCCATTAGGCGAGATCGCTGAGTTGAGCTTAAAAAGTGGACCAAACCAAATTAACCGGGAGAGTGGCAAGCGCAATGTCATTGTGAGTGCAAATGTCGAAGATCGGGATTTAGGATCGTTTGTTGCTGATGTGCAAAACGCGATAAACGCTGAGGTTAACTTGCCGGCTGGTTACTGGGTCAATTATGGCGGAACTTTTGAACAGCTGCAGTCAGCGTCGCAACGGCTCAGTCTGGTTGTTCCGTTGGCATTATTACTGATTATCGGTTTGCTATACAGTGCCTTTAACTCGATCAGTAGCGCCTTAGTGATCTTCACTGGTGTACCGCTGGCGTTAACCGGTGGAATATTTGCGCTGGCGCTGCGTGATATGCCGTTATCTATTTCAGCAGCGGTTGGCTTCATTGCGCTATCCGGTGTGGCTGTCTTAAACGGCGTGGTGATGCTGACGTTTATACGGCAGCTATTACGTGACGGGCTCCCCCTGAGAGATGCGGTGTTTGAAGGTGCGCAACAACGGTTAAGACCTGTACTGATGACTGCTCTCGTAGCTAGCTTGGGCTTTGTTCCGATGGCGTTTAATAGCGGTGTGGGTGCCGAAGTGCAGCGGCCGTTAGCGACAGTGGTTATTGGCGGTATTGTATCGTCAACATTGCTGACATTGGTGGTACTGCCAGCGCTTTATTATTTAGTGCAGCGCTTTAAAAAAATAGAGAGTTAGATCATTGAGCGCAGTTAGAGCACGCTTTTATGAGCGATCTTTAACTGCCTCAACTCACGCGAACGTCGCCTTGGCTTTGGAAGGCGGTAACGTCAGGTTATAGGCCTGTGTTACTAAGCGTGTTACATCCGTTACTCAGAAACGAAAAAGCCCCGCACTAAGTGCAGGGCTTTAGGAATAAGTTGGTGCCCGGAGGCGGAATCGAACCACCGACACGAGGATTTTCAATCCTCTGCTCTACCGACTGAGCTATCCGGGCAACGGCGTGTATTAAACGTTTTTTTCGGTTTCGAGTCAACCGCTTTTCGTGCCTTTTTTACTGTTTGCTCAGTAATTGCACATTAAGCGGTTGTTTTGGTGAATTATTCAACGCTTAAGTAGGTGCTGCCGGCCAAACACTTCTCGTAAAAGTTTGTCCAGCGAACACCAGCTCTTGGTGCCAGGCCACCATTTCGAACCTGGCGGTCAATTTGCTTCTTCACCGCTTTGGCCATGTATTCTGTATTGTACTGCATGGTTTGTAGTACTTTTTCAGCCGACGTACCCGGTACTACTTCCTCAATGTAGAAGTCACCGCGCTCGTCATCGTGACAATACACGTGCACTTCTGTCAGTCGGCCGAAGAGGTTGTGCATGTCGCCCATCACGTCCTGATACGCACCCGTTAAGAATAGCCCGACATGATAATCTTCGCCCTTACGCAACGAATGCATGGGAATGTTATCGCTTATTTCAGTGCCTTCAATGTATTTGCCCAGCTTACCGTCACTGTCACACGTAATGTCGGCTATAGAGCAACGCACTTCCGGCTTCTCGTTTAAGCGCGAAATAGGCACTATTGGCAATACCTGACCAATGGCCCAGGTGTCTGCGGCTGACTGGAAAATAGAGAAGTTACACAGGTACTGGCTGGCGAGCATATCTTCAAGCTCTTCCAGCTCTTGAATAACATAGGCATCTTTGTCGAGGGACTGATGAATGTCTGCCAGTATTTGCCAATACATGGTATCCAATTTCGCCATTTCCTGTAACGACAAAATGCCCAATTTAAAGGCTTCATAAGCATTCTGTTTATAGCCAGCGGCGTCGTTGTAACGCTCTTGAGGGTGGAACTGGTCACCTGACTGGTGCAGCTCGCGCATATTTTTCACCAAAATATGCTCGTCCTCGCTGGGGCTGACATCGAAATTGGTGCTAGCTGGCTTTATTTCACCGACAATATTGGTGACGACACAGCTATGGTGCGCCGTCATTGCACGGCCACTCTCGCTGACTAAGTTTGGATGCGGTACTTCTTCTAAGTCACACACCTGTTTTACGCCCCAAACCACGTCAGCTACGTATTCTTCGGTTGAGTAGTTGCGAGAAGAGTCGCTGGTGGTACTGGTACCGTCGTAGTCAATGCCCAAACCACCGCCAATATCTAAGTACTCGAGCGGTACGCCTTCCTGAATAAGCTTAGCGTACAAACGAGCGCCTTCGCTGACGGCCTCTTTAATTTTACGAATGTCTGACAGCTGGCTGCCAATGTGAAAGTGCAGAAGCTTGGCACAATGCAGCATGTCTTCCTGGCGTAAGCGTTCAACCACATTCAGTATTTCAGCAATGCTTAAACCAAATTTAGCACGGTCACCACTGGAGCCAGCCCATTTACCGGCGCTTTTCACCATCATTTTTGAGCGCAGACCAATCATAGGCTCAACGCCTAATTCTTTGGCCAGCGGAATCAGCATTTCGAGTTCGCTGTATTTTTCAATGACAATGATCATCTTACGGCGTAACTGACGGCCAAGCAGTGCCAGCGTCAGGTAGTCTTTGTCTTTGTAGCCGTTCAGTATGGTCAGCGCGTCGGGGTTTTCATTGTAAGCCATAACGGCCATGAGCTCTGGCTTAGAACCCGCTTCCAGCCCGTAATTGTACGGTTCGCCAGCGTCCATGATTTCTTCAACCACTTCGCGCATTTGGTTGACTTTAATCGGGAACACACCGCAATACTTGCCGTTATAATCGGCGTCCTGAATTTGCTGCGCGAAGGTCTCGTTAATAATTTCGACTTGCGAGCGCAAAATGTCGTGAAAACGAATCACCGCCGGCAGCTCAATGCCTTCTGACTTTATTTCTTCAACCACTTCCTGCATATCAATGGCCAAATCAGGCAGGCGATGATTCGGGCGAATTTGAATGTTGCCGTTGTCGCCAATCGAAAAATAACCTGCGCCCCAACGGTTAACGCCATACAATTCTTCTGCTTGATCAATATTCCAGTCTGACATCAATTAGGCTCCTGCGCGCTCTAAAGCAAGTAACAGCTCGCGCACCACTTTGGCCGCGAATACATTGGAGTTGCCGGTAGGGTCTATCGGCGGTGAAAGCTCAACAGCGTCGGCGCCGACGAAGTTTTTCTGGCGCAGAATTTTCATTAAGCTGACAAACGAGTGAAAGTCTTCGCCGCCGGGCTCTGGTGTACCGGTTCCCGGGAAAAATGATGGGTCAAAGTAGTCCAAATCTAACGTCAAATAGACCGGTCTGTCTGCCGCAATAGCATTAACACTTTCTAAGAACTCCTGACGCGATTTACGAATGGTTTTGTGCTCTTTCATCCACTGATATTCGTCCCGCGTACCAGAACGAATACCGTACTGGATAAGCTCATGACCAGGACCGAAATGATCAACCGAGCGGCGAATGATCGACGCGTGTGAATAGTGGTAGCCTAGAAACCCATCGCGCAAGTCAGCGTGAGCGTCTAGATGCAACAGCACTAAATCTGGGTATTGCTTCAAATATTTCACAATAGGCGCGTAAGAAATTGAATGCTCACCACCTAACGTCAGTAGCTTAATGTTTTCTTTGGCTAAATCGACGTCGTCAAAAATCTGGTTAAAATCACTCAGCGCATGATGCCACTGTTTTTCTTCGTCATCGTCAAAGCCCAGCCGCAAATTACCTAAATCATAAAAGGTATGGTCTTCAAGGTCAGCATCTAAATAGGGTGAGTAAGACTCGATGTCTTCAGAAACCGAACGCAGACCATCCGGCCCCTCTTTGGTGCCTTTGCGAAAACAGGCGGTGCCGTCAAAGCCAAATCCTAAAATATGTGTGTGATCCGAGTGTAATTCGGTACTGTGCTCAGCACCAAAAAACGGACGGATAGGATCGTTCAACGATACGGGTAGTGACATTGCGGGCATGCGCTTTAGTGACCTCTCTTTCTAGTCGTCAGTTTGTGTCGATTTCTGCCGATTCTTTTTAATCGGGTTAAACAGGCTTTGCTGAATATTAATGAGCTCTTCGCTCAGCTTTTTACGTTTTGTCCAGGTTTCAGACAGCGGTGTAGCGCTTAGTTCGTTAGCACTAACCCCTGCCATAACACCGGTCTGATTTTGGCGGACTAATTCTACCGCATGAACGCCCAAACGTGTTGCTAAAATTCTGTCCATAGCCGTTGGGCGGCCACCTCGTTGCACGTGTCCTAATAAACACGGCCGACACGGTAAGTTAAGACGATCTTCCAGCTGTTCTGCAAGTCGAACGGCACCACCCGGCCACTGGTTTTCACACAGTACCATCACGTAACTGGAATCACCGCGGACGCGTTGCACCGATTCAATGTGCTTTACCAGCGCTTCGACCGTTAATGGTTTGTCTTTTTGCAGTTCCGGCAGAATCATGCGCTCTGCACCGCATGCCATGGCACTGCTGATACCAATATAGCCGGCGTTACGACCCATGACTTCCACAATGAAGACGCGATCCATGGCTTCTGCGGTATCACGAATTTTATCCAATGCGTCCATAGCGGTTTCAACCGCCGTGTCATATCCAATAGTGTGATCGGTGCCATAGAGATCATTATCGATGGTGCCGGGAACACCGATAATCGGACCGTTCCAAAATTTCGCTAAATGGTCGGCGCCACGGAACGAACCGTCACCGCCAATAACAATAAAAGCGTCAATTTGGTGCGCGTCTAAATTGGTTGCTGCTTCGCGCCCACCCTCATCGGATTTAAAACGTTCACTACGGGCGCTTTTAATAATGGTGCCCGAGTACTGCATAATATGTTCGACGTCTTCTCTGTCTAAGCGCACAAAGTCGTTATTGAGTACGCCTTCGTAACCATGTCGAAAACCTATCACCTCAATGCCGTAATTTTCCGCAGCTAATACCACCGCACGAATGGCCGCGTTCATCCCTGGCGCATCACCGCCGCTGGTAATCAATGCAATTCTGTTTATTGTGTTATCAGATGACACAATCTGTACTCCTTGATAATGTCTTATGCGTAGCTTAAACGACCTGCTAGCCGTCACCAAGAGGAAATTTCATGAACACCGACGTGTCACGTTTTGATTATTCTGAATTAGCGCAATGGGCGCAGTCGTGCTTAACCAATTGTGGGGCATCGGGCGAGGTAGCTCGCCATGTGGCGTACTATCTTCTGGAGGGAGATTTACTGGGGTTTAGTACACACGGTTTAATTCGTTTGCTGAATAATTGCCAATGGTTAAAAGACGGTAAAAGCTTGCCAAAAGGGCAACCGCTGGTATTGAGTGAACGCGCCGCTGTTGCGAATTGGGACGCTCAGTTTTTGCCGGGACCCTACGTGGTGCCGCAAGCGGTCAATGCGGCGTGCGAAATGGCCAAACAAGCGGGTACGGGAACGGTGGTGTTGCGACGTAGCCAACATGTGGCGTCTCTGGCTGCCTATTTAACCATTGCCACTGACAAAGGCATGGTGGTGAATTTAATGTGCTCGACTCCGGGTCAGAGGGCGGTTGCGCCGTTCGGCGGGAAAGAAGCGGTGTTTTCGCCGAACCCTTTTGCGGTGGGTGTACCCAGCTCAAAAGAGCCGATGCTGTTTGATATCAGCTTTTCAATGACGGCGGCCGGTAAAGTGCGCCAGGCAAAAGCCAATGGCGAAAAATTACCTTACAAAGCGTTAATAAAGCCGAACGGCGATTGGACAGATGACCCGCTTAGCTTCTTTGAGTCGCCTGGCAGCGCTATTGCCCCTCTGGGAGGCGAGCAATTAGGGTATAAAGGCTATGGATTAACCTTGTTCAGTGAAATCTGGTCCATGGCGCTGGCGCAATACGGTCGTGTGCAGGGCGCTGAGGACGGTGACGCGAATACGGTATGGGTTCAGGTGATTGACCCGGAAGCCTTTGGGGAGAAAGGCGAGTTCCTGAAGCAGGTTGACAGTTTATTAGATGATGCACGCAACAGTGCTCCGGCTGACCCTGAGTTACCGGTTCGCGTGCCGGGCGAGGCTGCTCTTGCCCGTAAGCGCGAGCAGCTCAAAAAGGGAGTGGTTTACACCCCTTCGACACTGAAAGTATTAAAGCGTTGCGCCGAATTTTGTGAGGTCGAATTGCCTACGGCTGCAAACGGGTAATTCGCCAATGGTCACCGTCGCGGGTGTACTGATAGCGATCGTGAAGGCGGTGTTTGCCGCCTTGCCAAAACTCGAAAGTGTCGGGAATAACGCGATAGCCTCCCCAATGACGTGGGCGCGGCACGTCGGTATCAGCGTATTCTTTCAGTAACGCCTGATAATGGCTTTCTAATACATCGCGGCTATCAACCGGGCGACTTTGTTGAGAGGCAAGGGCGGCTACCTGACTTTCTTTCGGACGCGAATGAAAGTACGCATCGTTTTCTTCGTCACTTAATTCAACGGTCTGTCCGATAATGCTGATTTGTCGCTCAAGTGCAAGCCAGGCGAAATGCAACGAAACCTGATTGTTATTGCGAATATCGTCGCCTTTATGGCTATTCTTATTGGTGTAAAAGCAAAAGCCTTGCTCGTTATAGCCTTTTAGCAGAACAATGCGTTGGCTCGGTACGCCATCAGCATTGACCGTTGCCACAGTCATTGCCGTTGGATCCGTCAATACGCCGCTATCAATGGCGTGCTTCATCCAGTGTTCAAATTGCTCTACCGGGCTGGCAAATAATTGCTCGCGGTGCAAACTGCCTAAACCGTATTCACGGCGCATGGCCTGTAAATCCATAGTGGTTCCTCTATTAACACCTTGTTAATGCTTACGGGTTGTCTTGATAACGCTTACGAATTTTTTCCATTGCATCCAAATTGTCGAGCATAAGTCCGACTAATTCCGGATCAAAAAACACGCCGCTGTGTTTGAGTAAATAGTCAGCTGCCGCTTCGGCTTCCTGAGCTTCACGATAACTGCGCTGCGTGCGAAGCGCGTCATAGTGGCTGGTAATGGCCAAAATACGAGCGTTAACATTAATATCTGCGCCTTGTTTTTGACTCGGAAAACCTGAGCCGTCCCAGCGTTCATGAATATCCTGTGCAATACCAGCCGCTATTTTCGCAACAGCGGTATCTGTTTGCTGCAAGTAGTCGTGCCCTTGTATGACTTTTTGCATGATCTCTTCGTAATCATGAATACTAAGTGCGTCGGCACGCTGAGCCAATTCGAGCTGCACCGACACCTTACCAATATCATAGACCGACGCGGCTTGCTTTAATGCCTGGGCCTGTTCATCATCGCGACCGGCCGCAATCGCCAGTTGCCCGGCCATTTCAGCTGAACGTTTGACGTGGTGACTGACTTCATCAATAGAGCGCTTCTCAATGGCTTCGCCTACGCTGTAAAGCAATTCACGTTGAGCCTCCCGTTCGCTCTCTGTGGCTTGCAGGTTATCAATGGCAATGGAGCTATTATTCACAAATAGCCCCAGCAGGTTTTGATCCAGCTCAGACAAGTCACGGACACCGCGAATAAACAGTAAATACTGACGCGAGCTACTGGTTTTATAAAGCCCATAATAGTTACCGTCGACAATACGGAACTCAACGTTTTTAGCACTTTGCTGCATAGGGCGCACAATATCCCAGTCAATTTCGCTGTTAACAGGGTCGCCCACGGCCTGTTCAAAGTCACCCGTGCCGCCAATGATTTCGAACGGCTCGTTGGTGTCTGAACTGGCCGTGAGTGCATCAATGCGGCAATACATAGCGTCGTCGCTATGCGTAATTAATGCGACCAGCTGCTCCAAAATTCCCTGACATAACCCCTGCATTGAACGGGCTGAGAACACCTCTGCCGACGCATTAATGACTTTTTCTAATCCGCGCTTGTTGCGTTCGATGGCGTTTAAGTCGCGGTAGGCGCGTAAGCATGAGTACATTAACGTGACGAGCTTACGGTAGGTCAGCTCGGTTTTCTCTTTGTAGTCGTCAATATCAAAACGGGCAATGACATCTTCTTCTGGCGCCTGACCCGGCTGACCGGTGCGAAGCACTATGCGTATTAAACGGTTTTTCAACTCCTCGCGTACCCATTTGGCTACGTCGAGTCCCGCGTGATCCGTCTCCATAACGACGTCCAGGAGCATCATGGCAATGTCGCGATTTTTATTTAAAAAGGCGATAGCGTCTTTGCCGGAATAGACCGAGTGAAACTGCAGCGGGCGACCGTCCAGGCGGAATTCACTTAAAGCCATTTTGGTAATGGTGTGAATCTCCTCATCGTCATCAACAATGAGAATATGATAGGGCTCGACGGCTTCTTCGCTGACTGATTCGACTTCGTCTTCTGCGAATAGAAAGTCATCACTCATTCGTCATTGTCTCCTTTCGAATAAACGCGTTCACCGGCCACGTAAGTCGCTTCTACATCGGTACGCCAAATGTCTTTTGCACCCACGGCAAAAGGATCCTGGTCAACAAGAATAAAGTCAGCCCATTTGCCCGGCTCTAAAGACCCCAGCTCTTGTTCTTGCCACGCTGCGTAAGCCGCATCGATGGTGAATGAACGTAATGCCTGTGCCCGGCTCATGCTCTCATTGGCGTACCAGCCGCCTTCCGGCATGTTTGAGCGATCTTGGCGGGTCACCGCTGCATGTAAACCATAAAATGGATTCGCCAGTTCAACCGGAAAGTCAGAGCCAGAGGCCACGATAGTGCCTTGTTGTAAAAACGTTTGCCAAGCATAAGCACCCTCCATGCGATCTTTACCTAAGCGGTCTTCTGCCATGTTTTTATCACTGGTGGCATGAGTCGGTTGCATAGAGGCAACTAAGTTCAGGTCTTTAAACCGGTGCAGGTCGTCAGGATGCACGATTTGAGAATGCTCAATACGGTTCCTTAAATTACGACCACCGATTGTCTCGTAAGCTTGTTGTATATTATTCAACACAACGCGGTTAGCCCGGTCACCAATCGCATGCGTATTTACCTGGAATCCGTGTGGGATAATCAAGCGGTACAACGACATCATCTGCTCTTGTGATGTGACCATCAGGCCATGGTTGCCGTGGTCGTCACTGTAATCTTCTATCAGTGCGGCACCACGGCTGCCAAGCGCGCCATCGGCGTATATTTTAACACTGCGGATAGTCAGCTTATCGTCGTCTGTCTGATAGGGACCCTCAGCCAACAGTTGCGGCAATTTGGGCTCTGTTGCCGCCAGCATACCGTAAATACGTAACGGCATGAGTTCCTGATTATGTAACCCTTTATACACCGACACTTCGTCGGCACTGATACCGGCGTCATGAACCGACGTGATGCCGCGCTCAACCAAATGTTCGAAAGCGAGTTGGAAAGCGTTGCGTTGCTGCTCAAAGCTGGCTTCCGGTATGACCTTTTCAACGAGCTGCATGGCATTATCGATTAAAACACCGGTTGGCTGACCGTTTTCATCTTTGACGATTTCGCCACCATCAGGAGACACGGTGTCTTTATCAATACCGGCTAAACGCAGTGCTTCTGAATTAGCCCAACCGGCGTGACCGTCAACGCGGGTGAGCCAAACGGGGCGTTCGTTAACCAGCTCGTCAAGGTCGCTGGCGCGCGGAAAACGTTTTTCTTCCCAGTTTTCTTGATTCCAACTGCGGCCGGTTATCCAGGGGAGAGACGGCTGTGTGTCTGCATAGCGTTTAACACGTTGAGCCGCGTCCTTCACTGATGTGCTGTCGCGTAAGTCCACCTGTAATAAGCTGTTCCCTAAACCCAAAACGTGTCCGTGTGCATCAATCAGGCCGGGGAGAACGGTTTTGCCTTGCAAGTTGATAATATCGTCGGTGTTTGAATAGCGTTCGTTGAGTTCGTCACCGCCAATGGCCTTAATCTTACCGTTATCTATCAACATGGACGAAAATTGCTGTAATACCGCATTTTCGCCGGCAGGGCTGGTTAGCGTATACCCATTGGCGTTGGTGTATAACGTATCGGCAACCGCTGTTGTGCTTAAAAGCATACTGGTAATGGAAGCGGTGGCAATGGATGTTAATGAAAAACGACGTGATAAAGACATACTCACAACACTCTTTTATTTTTTAAGTAAAGTCACACTATAGCGTTTTTTAGCGCGAATAAACCAGACAGCGGAATAAACTTTTTGTTAACTAAATTAACAACTCATCTTGGATAGACAACATCACCAACCAAAATACTTGCTGTCTGTTATATTTTAGGTATGCTAAAAGTTAATTTTAGAACGGGTAATTTGGACGTCGGAATGAAGATTCTCATTATAGACCCTGAGTTTTTTATGCGTGCAGGGCTCATACAGCTTTTAACGAACTATGCGAATCAGCCTTCGATTTATGAAGCCGACTCGTTTGAAGTGGCTGAAAGCTACCTATCTGCCGATAAGTACGACCTCATTTTCTTAGATATGGACTTGCCAGACGCGGAAATCCGTCCGGCGCTGCAGAAAATCAAAAAAGAAGCGCCGATGGCACACTTGGTTGTCTTTACCCGCCCGCGTTCTATTTCAGAAGTTCGGCAGGTGCTTGCTGCCGGGGTACGTAGTTACTTACCTAAAGACAGTACGGCCGAACAGGCGAAATTAGCGGTTCGTGCGTTACTAAATGGTGACCGTTATATCCCGGACGACCCATACCTGAACGAGCCTCGCGATAAATCCAGCGGTGCCGAGGGCTTTTTGTCACCACGTCAGCTGGAAATTATGCAGCTGTTAGCACAAGGTTTGTCGAACAAAGAAATAGCTAATATTCTGGGGATTACTGAGGGCACCATCCGCGTGCACTTGTCGGCAATATTTAAAGCCATAAAAGTGTCTAATCGCACGGAAGCGACACTTTGGTACTTACTACGTCAAAAGAAGCTGGTTGACTGATAACGTCGTATGTCGTTAAACCGCCTCATCGCAGAGCTGGAAAAGCATCAACACGCCCCTACTGAGCAGTGGAATCCGCCGTATTGTGGAGAAATTCCAATACGAATTGATGGCGAAGGGCGTTGGTATTATCAGGACAGTGAAATTCAGCGGCAGGCACTGGTAAAACTTTTTGCCTCTGTACTCGTAAGAGAAGGTGACGATTATCTTCTTGTCACACCGGCTGAAAAAGTGAAAATTACCGTCGATGATGTCCCTTTTTTGGTGGTCGATTGGGTACAACGTACAGAAGATGGCGAAAGCCTCTTGCTGTTAACAACCAATATCGGTGATACTCTTGTTTTGAGTTCTGAACATCCGTTACAAATTAAAGAGGGTGTTCCTTACGTTATGATGCCAAGAGAGCTCGAAGCCAAAGTGCATCGAAATGTATTTTATCAGTGGGTATCGATTGCACAGACTCGAGAAGTTGATGGAAAAGAGCAGTGGTTTCTTTCCAGTGCGGGCGAGACCTTTGTATTGGGCTATGTGAACTAGGACGTTGCGGTAATTCGTCTATGGTAAAAACAAGAACAGTTTATCTGGTTGAGCAACATCCCGCTCGCAGGCAGCACTTTGAGACAGTTCTGACCTTTATTGGCGAGTCTGTAAAAGTTGTTGAGCCCGAGCAGTTACTGAGCTTAAGTCCAGCCGAGGCTTTATGCGTGATAGCCGGTACAGGTGTTGATAATCTACGGGACTTGGCCAGTAATGCGCCGCACTTACCCTTTATTTGTGCTGCTAGTGAACATGAAAGTGCTTTAGAAAAAGCCAATGTTCTGGGGCCTTTAGACGACTCCTTTGACTATTCCAGCCTGTCTAATCTGTTGCATTACTGTCAGGCTTATCATCAGCAAATGCCCGGCCGTAAAGCGAATAAACAACATCCGAAGCGCTCTCATTTAGAACAAACTCTCATTGGCCAGGGGCGTGCGATGAAGCACGTACGGCAACTTATAGAGCAAGTCGCGGGAACCGATGCCAACGTCCTGATTCTGGGCGAGTCGGGGACGGGTAAAGAAGTCGTGGCTAGAGGTGTTCATGACTTGTCAGAGCGGCATAAAGGTCCGTTCGTCCCCGTAAATTGCGGTGCAATTCCCGGGGACCTGTTAGAAAGTGAATTATTTGGCCATGAGAAAGGTGCCTTTACCGGAGCGATAGGCGCTCGAAAGGGACGTTTTGAGTTGGCGCAAGGCGGCACTCTGTTTCTGGATGAAATTGGTGATATGCCAATGCCAATGCAGGTAAAGTTACTGCGGGTATTGCAAGAGCGAACATTTGAGCGAGTGGGTGGCAGTAAAAGTATCGCTGCCGACGTTCGTGTGGTAGCCGCCACCCACCGTGAGCTCGAACAAATGATTATCGACGGCAAATTCCGGGAAGACTTGTATTACCGCTTGAATGTATTCCCGATTGAAATGCCCGCCCTGCGCGAGCGTCAGGAAGACGTACCACTATTGATGCAGGAGCTGACGCAGCGCTTTAAAAAGGAGCGGGGCGTTGGCGTGCGTTTTACTGAGCGAGCGCTTGAGTCATTGTCTTACCACCGCTGGCCGGGAAATGTTCGGGAACTGACCAACTTAATTGAGCGGTTAACCATTATGCATCCTGACAGTCTGGTTGATGTGTCAGACTTGCCCCCTAAGTATCAACATATTGATCACAGTAGCCCCACGCCGGACTATCCCGAAGAAATGCTGGAACGCGAAGCGCTGAATGCCATTTTCTCTGATTCGGAAGACGATGAAGAGCTTGAGGAATCGGGAGCTTCTTCCGTTGACTCAGAATTACCTGATGACGGTGTGAACTTAAAAGATATGCTCAGCGAAATTGAAACGGGAATGATAGCCCAGGCGCTCGAAAAGTCTGACTGGGTGGTTGCTAAGGCGGCCGATCTGCTGAGTATGCGCCGTACGACGCTGGTTGAAAAGATGAAAAAATACGGCATTCAAAAAGACGACTAACCGCGTCCGTCGACTTTTTGACAGTGTAACTTATTGAAAATAAAAGGTAATTTACTGGCATCTATTTTGCATTACTACGCTTAATTAAAACGTAGTATGACGTGGGAGATGTCAGTATGGCGACCTACCATCAAATTATTGATGCAATGCCCAATGCCGTGATTTTGCTGAACAGTCACGGTGTTGTGGATTACTGCAATGACAACGCGCAATCATTACTCGAACATTCCTTAAAAGGTGAAGTCTGGCGTGATCTCGTCGCGACACTGTTCGCTCCCAAAGCCGATGACTGGCACGAAGTGTCCTTAAAAAGTGGACGGCGCGTTCGTATCGATACCTCTGAGGTGAATGAAAAGCCGGGGCAGCTGATTGTTTTGACGGACTTGACCGAAACCCGTCAGCTGCAACAACGTATTTCTCACTTACAACGTTTATCGTCAATGGGGAAAATGGTGGCGTCCTTAGCGCATCAAATACGTACGCCGTTGTCCGCAGCCATTCTCTACGCACAAAATTTGTCACAAGGCATGATATCACCGGTAAAACAGCAGCGCTTTTCCCATAAATTGTTGTCCAGGCTTCATAATTTAGAGCAGCAGGTCAACGATATGTTGCTGTTTGCAAAAAGCGGTGAGAAACCGGTTTTGGAAGAACTGACGACCCAAAGTTTGTTGACCACGGTAGCGTCCAACGTTGAATCTTATGCGACTCAGCATCACGTCACGATTAATATGCCTGATGAGATGAATGGTGCGATCTTAAAAGGTAATAAAACCGCGTTAACGGGTGCATTACAAAATTTGATTAATAATGCGATTGACGCCAGTCAGCAGGGGCAGGAAGTACTGGTGAAAACGCACCTTGAAAGCAGTCACTGGTGTGTGTCTGTTATTGATGCGGGCGCCGGCATTGAAAAAGACAAGCAATCACAAATATTCACGCCATTTTTTACCGGTAAGTCAAACGGCACCGGGTTGGGATTAGCTGTGGTTCAAACCGTTTTGCGAGCCCATAACGGTCGCATTGATTGGGAAAGCGAGCCAGGCAAAGGCAGTCGGTTTACCCTGTCTATTCCGGTGCACAGTGTCCAGGAACCGTCGCTAGAAGAGGTACGTTATGGCTAACAGTGAAATGACAACCGCGCGCACGGTACTGGTGGTTGAAGACGATGTTTCATTGCGTGAAGCAATCATCGACACGCTTGAGCTTGCCGATTGCCAATGTTTGGAAGCCGCAAATGGTGAAGAGGCACTGGTTGCACTGAAAGAGACGAAAGTATCTCTGGTGATTAGTGACGTACAAATGCCTGGCGTTGATGGCTTACAATTGCTACGTAGCATGAACCGGCAGCAGTACGATATTCCGGTCATCATGATGACGGCATTCGCGAAAGTGGATGATGCGGTTATTGCTATGCGAGAAGGAGCCGTCGATTATTTGACGAAGCCATTTTCCATCGAAAAGCTGCAAACGCTTGTGCAACGTTATTTACCGGACGGCGCGATTGATGATGTCAGTCCGGTGGCTGAAGAAGCAGCGAGTCAGCAAGTATTTGCAATGGCAAAGCGAGTGGCTGACAGTGACGCCAGCGTGATGATTACCGGACCGAGCGGCACCGGTAAAGAAGTGCTGGCGCGTTATATCCATAAACACTCAGGCAGAGCGCAAGCGCCGTTCGTGGCAATAAACTGTGCAGCAATACCTGAAAACATGCTGGAATCAATGTTGTTCGGCTACGAAAAAGGTGCATTTACCGGCGCTACGCAGTCTCAACCGGGTAAGTTTGAATTAGCGCAGGGCGGCACAATTTTATTGGATGAAATCACCGAAATGCCGCTGCATTTGCAGGCGAAGCTATTGCGGGTTTTGCAGGAGAAGCAGGTAGAGCGCTTAGGCTCTCGGAAAACCATTCAGTTAGATGTCCGAATTCTTGCAACCTCAAACCGAGATTTACAGCAGGCTGTGGCACAAGGGGCGTTCCGTGAAGATTTAATGTATCGACTGAACGTATTTCCTCTGCATTGGTTATCTTTGGCCGAGCGACCTGCCGATATTCTGCCGCTGGCAGAAAACCTGTTGCATCGACACAAGCAGCGTTCGGGTATAAAAACGCCGGTGTCCTTTAGTGAGCAGGCAAAACTCCGCTTAACTGAATATCACTGGCCAGGTAACGTTCGGGAATTGGAAAACGTTGTACAGCGGGCTTTGGTCTTGCACCGAAACGAAGTGATTGAACCCGACGATTTGATGTTGCAGTTGAACCAACAGTCGAGCGCACCCGTGAGTAATGAGACTGTCTTTCCTGAGCAAGTCAGTCACTCTGAAAAAAGTAATGAAGAGCAGACTGTGCGTGCTACCGACACAGCGGATAAGCTGGATGATTCATTGTTCCATCAAGAGTACCGAATTATCAAAGACGCGCTTCAGCGTCATCAGGGCAAACGCAAACCCGTGGCTGATGAACTGGGCATTAGTCCACGCACATTACGCTATAAATTAGCGAAGATCCGCGAACAGGGCCTCTCCATAAATTAAAGTTGGCATTCCACTTGCATAATACCTCTTAAGAATTGTAAACGATGATTTTTTGACGGGGTGAATTATGAAAGTGGAAGCCAACGCACTCTACCAGCAGATGCAGGCGATGTCTGCTCAGGCGTCTCAAAGCGACAAGGCAACCAATGTAAATGCCCTTCCGGGGAATACGGCTAACGCTGACTTTTCGAATATGCTGAAAAGCGCTATCGATAATGTTAACGAGCTGCAGCAAACCTCGGGCGATTTAAAAACTCGTATGGAGCTTGGCGATCCCAATGTCACGTTGGAACAAACCATGATAGCCAGTCAAAAATCAAGCATTGCCTTTGAGGCAACCGTTCAGGTGCGCAACAAAATAGTCGATGCGTACAAAGAAATCATGTCAATGCCGGTATAAACCGCAGTAGCACTGGAGATTTGAATTGTGGCTGAATCAACCGATTTAATGGTGCAGGACAATGCACTTCCGGACTCTCCGGATACAGGCGCTTCTGGCGAGGGCAATGAAAAATCCGGCATTATGGATATGCTGGGTAACTTTGACATGCTGCGTCAGGTTATTGTGGTATTGGCTTTGGCTATCTGCGTTGCTATTGCCGTCTTTATTATGTTGTGGGCGCAAGAGCCGACCTACCGTCCTTTGGGTAAGTTAGAAACTGAAGAACTGGTGAGCACGCTAGACTATATGGATGCCAACGGCATTGAGTATAAAGTGAATGGCAACACTATTTCAGTGCCAGAAGAGAAATACGACGCGATTAAACTGGAGCTGACGCGTGCCGGGGTTAACTACGGTAACGCTGAATCTGATGGCTCGGAGATTTTAATGAGCGAGCCGGGCTTTGGTGTCAGTCAGCGCCTGGAAAGAGAACGACTGATTCATTCACGTGAAGTGCAACTGGCACGCGCCATTGAAGAAATGAAAAAGGTGTCGGCTGCGCGTGTGCTTTTGGCCGTACCGAAGCAGAATGTGTTTGCCCGTCGTGAAAAGCAGCCCAAAGCATCGGTGATGCTTAACGTTCGGGGCGGTACCGCATTAAGTGAAGAAGAAGTCGCTTCGATTGTCGATATGGTGGCGTCTTCTGTGACTGGGTTAAGCACAGAGCAGGTAACCGTCACAGACCAGGCGGGTCGCCTATTAAACTCCGGTTCTCAAAGTGCGTTAGCGGCAAAAAGTTCGCGCGAGTATCAAATTGAACAAAAGCGCGAGGCCGAGTATTTAGAAAAAATTGACAGCATTTTGATTCCGATATTGGGCTATGACAATTACACGGCGCAAGTTGATGTCACGATGGACTTCACTCAGCGCGAATCAACTCAGCGCCAGTTTAACCCTGATATGCCGGCTATTCGTAGCGAAATGACCGTAGAAAACCGCTCTACGGGTAGCCCGATTGGCGGTATTCCTGGTGCGTTAACGAACCAGCCGCCATTGGAATCTGACATTCCTGAAGAAGCAGGACCGGGTAGCGCTGGCGGTACGGTTAATGGCAGTACTCATCGCGAGGCCACGCGCAACTATGAATTGGACAACTCGATTACTCACACCAGAAATCAGACTGGCACTATTGAGCGGTTGAGCGTTTCGGTTGCGGTGAATCATGCACAAACTACCGGCGAAAATGGCGAAGCTCAGCAGCAGCCGCGAAGTGCAGAAGAACTCGCCAATATTCGTCGCTTGTTGCAAGGTGGTTTAGGCTTTGACATCAACCGTGGTGACGCACTGGAAGTGGTGTCCGTACCTTTTGCTCAATTGCCGCAGCTCGGTGATGGTGAAACGCCGTTGTGGGAAGAACCGTGGTTCTGGCGTGCTTTCCGCTTGGTCATGGGCGCGTTAGTCATCATGGTCTTGATATTAGCGGTCGTTCGTCCGATGCTTAAGAAACTGATGAATCCGGAAGCCGATGTTGAGGACGATGCAGAAGCGCTATTTGAAGGCGAGGAAGCAATGGGCGATGAAACCATTGATCTGTTATCCTCACAGTTTGATGAGAGTGCAGTTGGGTTTGGTGCAGACGGCAGCCTGCAGTTACCGGACTTGCATAAAGATGAAGACTTGTTGAAAGCGGTTCGTGCGTTAGTTGCTAATGAACCAGAACTGTCTTCGCAAGTTGTCAAAGCATGGTTGAACGAAGATGCCTGATCAAGATATGAGAACCAAACGCGGCAAGGTTGAGTTCGATGTGAACTCCCTTGAGGGCGTTGAAAAAGCGGCAATATTATTGCTGAGTCTGTCTGAGGAAGACGCGGCACAAATTCTGAAACACCTCGAGCCTAAGCAGGTACAGAAGGTGGGTATGGCCATGGCAAGTCTGGAAGATTTTAACCAGGACAAAGTCAACGCCGTTCACCATTTGTTCCTGGAAGAAATTCAGAAGTTCACCAATATCGGCTTCAAGAGTGAAGAGTTTGTGCGTAAAGCACTAACGTCAGCGCTGGGTGAAGACAAAGCCGGTAACCTGATTGAACAAATCGTCATGGGTGGTGGCTCGAAAGGTCTGGACTCGCTGAAGTGGATGGACTCAAAACAAGTAGCGACCATTATTCGCAATGAGCACCCGCAAATTCAGACCATTGTTCTGTCTTATCTGGATCCGGAGCAGAGTGCCGAGATTATGGCGCAGTTCCCGGAGAAAGTGCGCCTGGACTTAATGATGCGTATCGCCAACTTAGAAGAAGTTCAGCCAGCCGCACTGCAAGAGTTGAACGAGATTATGGAGAAGCAGTTTGCAGGTCAGGCCGGTGCTCAGGCAGCGAAGATGGGCGGCTTGAAAGCAGCGGCGAATATCATGAACTACCTGGATACCAACATCGAAGGTCAGTTGATGGACTCTATCCGCGAGCAGGACGAAGAAATGAGTCAGAACATTCAGGACTTGATGTTTGTGTTCGAGAACCTGGTGGATGTCGACGACCGTGGTATTCAGACCTTGTTGCGTGAAGTTGAAGGCGAAACCTTGCAAAAAGCCATGAAAGGCGCCGACGAGGCGGTTCAGGAGAAAATCTTCAAGAACATGTCAAAACGTGCTGGCGATATGCTGCGTGACGACCTTGAAGCCATGGGACCGATACGTATTAGTGATGTGGAAGCGGCGCAGAAAGACATTCTGGCGGCGGCACGTCGATTAGCTGACGCAGGCGAAATCATGCTTGGCGGTGGCGGCGGTGAAGAATTCTTATAAGGATTAAGGCTGTATGAGCGACAACCGCGACGACAACGAGCACTTCAGTCACTGGGACCTGCCCGATATGACATCGCAGGAATTACGTGAGGGCACCCAGGTCAATGCGCTCAATAAGCCCAGACGCTGGCAGTATGAACCGCCGGAAGCGGATGACAATGACGAAGAAGAATTGCAACCCTTAACCGCTGAACAGCTCGAAGAGATTCGTCAGGCAGCGCGCGATGAGGGGTACCAGGAAGGTTTTGAAAATGGTCGTACCGATGGTCTCAAAAAAGGCTATGACGAGGGGTTTGAAGCAGGCAAAGAAGAAGGTATTGCGGCAGGCAAAGAAGAAGGCATTGCAGCGGGTAATGCCGTGATTGAAGAACAGCGCGGTAAATTGGATACCTTGTTGCAGAGTTTATCGACCCCTAATGAACGTATTACCGAAGCGGTGCAGGAAGAGCTCATTGATATGGTCAGCGAGCTGACCCGTGTCATTTGTCTGGATGCAGCCGAACACTCAAAAGACATGATTGTTAATGCGGTGCGCGAAGCGGTATCGGTATTGCCGGTCACTGATCAGCGGGTGGTTATACACTTAAACCCAGATGACATAGAGCTTATTGAATCGGTTTACAGCGAGTCTGAGCTGAAAGAAAAAGGCTGGTTGCTGAACAAAGACGAGTTACTTGAACGCGGTGGTTGTCGTGTGACGACTGAGAGCTCGACCATAGATTACAGTTTAGAGACGCGTATGGAAGATGTTTTCAGCCGCGTTAAGGGGTAACCGATGGGCGCATCAGAGACACTGATTCAAGAACTTCGAAAAAAGCGTCAGCGCATTGAAAAGCCGTCGGTGGCTGTATCGGGCTATTTAACTCGCGTTGTGGGGCTAATGTTTGAAGCTGTTGGTTGCCGTGCGCCTGTGGGCTCCAGCGTTGCGGTGGAAGCCGCCGGTGGCGACATTGAGGCCGAAGTGGTGGGCTTTGAAGGTAACATTAGTTATTTAATGCCCACGGAAGACGCCTTAGGTGTCGTGCCAGGTGCCCGTGTTCGTCCCTTAAGCCGCAAGAATCAACTCCCCTTAGGCATGGAATTACTCGGACGGGTTATTGACGCCCGCGGTGAACCTCTCGACGGCAAAGGTCCTGTTTTTTCTGACGGAAAAACCTACCGTAGTAAACCCATGAACCCATTGAATCGCCGCCAGGTAAAACAACCATTGGATGTTGGTGTGACCGCAATTAATGCCTGCTTAACCGTCGGACAGGGGCAGCGTATGGGTCTGTTTGCCGGCAGTGGCGTCGGCAAAAGTGTGTTGCTTGGCATGATGACCCGAGGCACAAACGCTGACGTTATTGTTGTTGGTCTGATTGGTGAACGGGGTCGTGAGGTCAAAGAATTTATTGAAGAAATACTGGGTGAGGAAGGTTTGGAAAAAGCGGTGGTTATCGCCGCTCCGGCTGACCAGTCTCCCCTTATTCGTTTGCGTGGCTGTGAAACGGCCGCGCAAGTAGCGGAGTATTTCCGCGACCAGGGTTTAAACGTTTTGCTACTAATGGACTCACTCACTCGTTACGCCATGGCGCAGCGTGAAATTGCGTTGGCGGTTGGTGAACCTCCGGCAACCAAAGGTTATCCGCCTTCTGTATTTGCCAAATTGCCCGCACTGGTTGAACGCGCTGGTAATGGCGGCGACGGACAAGGATCGGTCACCGCGTTCTATACCGTTCTAACCGAAGGCGATGACTTACAGGATCCGATTGCCGATTCGGCACGAGCCATTCTTGATGGGCACATCGTTTTAAACCGTGAGTTGGCTGATTCCGGTCATTATCCTGCCATCGATGTTGAAGCCTCCATTAGCCGTGTCATGCCGCAAGTGGTTTCTGAAGAGCACATGAAACAAGCTATTCAGGTGCGTCAGTGGTATTCAAATTATCGCCGCAATCGAGATCTCATTTCCATTGGTGCTTATACCCGAGGAAGCGACCCCGCCATTGATCAAGCCATCGCAATGCAGCCCAAAGTTGCGCAGTTTCTGCAGCAACCGATGAAACAAGTGGTGAGTTACGATGAGAGCTTGCTTCAGCTGAACCAGTTAATCAATCCAAACCAGCAGCAATCAGCAAGTGGTTAAGTAAATGGCAGAGTTAAGCCAGCTGAAAATGCTGTTGGACTTAGAGCAGCAACGCGAAGATAAAACCGCAAAAGACTTTGCTGAAGTGCAACGACAGGTTCAGGACAATCAAATGCGCCTGGATGGTATGTCAAAATATCGACTCGACTATTTAAATCAGTTGCAGCAACGCGGCCAGGGCGGCATTCAGTCGATGCAGGTCAGTCAATACCATGCCTTTGTCGGCAAGCTGGATGAAGGGGTTGAGCAGCTGCATCACGAAGTGGTTAAGTTGCAACAGGTGCTGGCGCAACGAAAGGAGCGCTGGCTGGCGCAAAGACGTAAGCGAGAATCGATAGAGCACTTGATTAAAGAGAAAGAAAAGCGAGAGCAAAAAGCTCAGGCGCGTAAAGAGCAAAAGAACTTGGATGACTTTTCCAGTCAACGCTTTATTCGAGACAAAAAGTTCTGACGGAAATAGTTGGAACGCTTCTTGCTTTATTCTGAGCAAGTCAGTTATTCAGGACATAAAACTATGCAACAACTGCTGAATTTAACGGAATCAACGGAAAACTTTGTCCGCACCGGCGGCAAGGCTCAGGGAAAAGAATGGTCCCTCGGCGCTGGTGAAAGCTCTGATGGTGAGTTTTCTCGCCTGATGATGCAACAAACAGAAAAAGGCAAAGAGTTCCAGCAAGTTAAGCTGATGCCAGAGCAAGCCACGATTAAAAAAGACACTGACGGTGAAGGGCGCCGGAATGTTGGCGCTCCTGTTGAAAGTAATTTGTTCGAGTTGCTGCAGGAAATGCAGCAACAAATGGCGGAAGTGTCGAGTGAAGACGGTGAAGCTGGACTGTCTGACGATCAAGCGGCAGCGGTTGTTAGTATCGATGAAACCCAGTTGGAAAAGACGGCGAGCAGCGAGTTAAGTGAAGCCGACCTGAAAGAGTTGTTGGCTGCTTTTATTGATAAGCTGAATAACCAGCAAGGCAGTAAACAAGAGCTGTCAGCTGAAGAGCGGCAAAACCTTGCCGAAAGCATGCTGGCAAAAATGAGTGATGAGCAGAAACAGCAGTTTATTGAACAATTAAATGCGCTATCTAAAGGCGGCGTTGATGCCGCCGACCAAAAGTTTATTGTGCAACTGCTTGAACCGATGATGCCGAAATCAGACGCCGATAAAGTATTAGTAGGTCAAGAATCCGATAAGCAGGTAGACGGTAAACAGCTATCACAGGCGTTGTTGGCTGCGTTGCGCGAGGTGGCCCCGGAATCAAAACCTGAGTCACAAAAAGCGTCTGATCCTGCGCAGTTAATGAAGCAACTGGAAGCTCAACTCTCCGCATTAAAAGAGAACAGCAAGAGTGATACTCAAACACTAACAGGTAAAGAGCGCGGTAAGTTAGAGCAATTAATGGCTGAGCTTCGCCAGCTAATGGCCGGAGCCTCTGACAGTAAGTCAAATAACAAAGAAGCGCTGACAAAAGAACAGGCAGCTAAAGCCGAGCAACTGGTTGCCGATTTACGTCAGGTGCTCAAACAAAACGCTGATAAAGCGCCTGCAGTCGTTGCATCGGACGCAAAACCGGGTAAAGCGGAGTTTGCGATTAGTGCGACGGATTCTACTAAAGGTCAAAGCGAGTCTAAGGCTGAGCAATCCGCGAAGGCGGATAAAAGTGCTACGGCTGGGCTGGCAACTGATAGTCAGTTAACCGGTGAGAAAGTCGCTAAGGGTGACGGCGAATTGGCGGGAAGAAACGCTGAAAACGCTCAGGTCAACCAGGCATTCAGAAATACCGTTGATGCATTGTCTGACGCAGGTGCGGCAAAGGCCATACAAGGGCAAATGGTTTCGACTGCTCAGGGGACGGTAGCGGCGTCAGAAAGCAGCCAGGCAAATACGTTGCAAGCGTTGCAACGACCTTTAGATTTGCAGCAGACGGAAGCGTCACAAAAGCTGCAAGAGCGCATCAACATTATGATGAGTAAGAATATTCAGCGTGCTGATATTCGGCTTGACCCGCCTGAACTTGGCAACGTACAAATACGAGTGAACGTAAGTGGCGAGCAAACCACGGTGCAGTTTCAGGTACAAAATGCTCAGGCTCGGGAAGCCATTGAGTCGGCCATGCCGCGCTTACGAGAAATGATGGAGCAGCAAGGTCTGAATTTAGCGGATACTCACGTTGGTGAACAGAGTAACGATGGCCAGGGCAAAGGTGAGGGCGGAGGAACATCTGGCTCAGAAGCGGAACAGTGGACGCAGGAGTCAGAAATAGCCTTACAAGATGGTCAGATTGTGACCGACGGACGCGTGGATTTTTACGTATAACGGTGACGCTGATAGCCTATTCAGGCTATAGTAGCAACATAAACACCGATAGGGCGTTGACCAAAGGAAAGCAAGATGGCTGAAGAGCAAAACACAGACAATAACGCAGAGCAAAACGACGAACAGGAAGGCAAAGGCGGTAAAAAGAAAAAGCTGATACTGTTCGGTGTTATTGGTCTGGTGCTTGTGGCGACCGTGGTCTTGGCGCTGTGGCTTTTTGGCGGCTCGTCGTCGAGTGAGCAAGCCGTGACTCAAGCACCTGAGCAGGCCAGCAAGGACTTTAGCAATGCCTCGGCACCAGAAATTGGTAATGCTCTGTATGTCGGTATGCCTCGTCCTTTTGTGTTTATTGTACCCGGTGACTCACGTGAGAGAACCGTGCAAATTAAAGCGCAGCTGATGGTGCGTGGCGAAGAAAATGAAGAGTTGGCGAAAAAGCATATTCCGTTAATTGAAGGAACATTGCATGAAGTGTTTTCATCGTCAACGGCAGACAAATTAAAAACGGCAGAAGGCAAAGGGCAACTGCGTGAACTGGCGCTAACCGAAGTCAGAAATGCACTGCAGGAAGTTGCTGGTAAGCCGGTCGTTGAACAAGTGTTATTTACCAGTTTGGTAATGCAATAAGTGAGCAAATATGGCTGTGAGCGACTTACTATCACAAGACGAAATTGACGCACTTTTACACGGCGTTGATGACGTAGAAGAAGAGGATTCCGAGGGGCAGCAAGCCTCGGCGGACGCGCTCGACTATGACTTTTCGTCGCAAGACCGAATTGTCCGTGGGCGTATGCCGACTCTCGAGATCGTTAATGAACGATTCGCTCGTCATATGCGCGTCAGCTTATTTAATATGATGCGACGTACCGCCGAAGTGTCAATTAACGGCGTGCAAATGATTAAATTTGGCGAGTACGTACATACGTTATTCGTTCCAACCAGTTTGAATATGGTGCGCTTTCGTCCTTTGAAAGGTACCGCGCTAATTACGATGGAAGCCCGCCTGGTTTTTATTCTGGTGGACAACTTTTTCGGCGGTGATGGACGTTATCACGCAAAAATTGAAGGGCGTGAGTTTACGCCAACTGAGCGTCGCATTATTCAAATGCTGTTGAAACTGGTCTTCGAAGATTACAAAGAAGCTTGGGCGCCAGTAATGGATGTAGGTTTTGAGTACCTGGACTCAGAGGTTAATCCGGCGATGGCGAATATTGTCAGTCCAACCGAGGTTATCGTCATTAGTTCATTTCATATTGAGCTCGACGGCGGCGGCGGAGACTTCCATATTGCTTTGCCGTATTCCATGCTTGAACCGATTCGAGAGCTATTGGACGCTGGTGTTCAGTCCGACAAAGAAGACACTGACATGCGCTGGAGTAAAGCGCTGCGAGACGAAATAATGGACGTTCCGGTGGAAATGATCGCAAAGCTGGCGGAAACCGAGATGTCGCTGCGTGAAGTCATGGACTTACAGGAAGGCGATATTATTCCGCTGGAAGTACCGGATGACTTAACTGTTCTGATTGAAGATTTACCGACGTTCCATGCGAAAATGGGACGTTCAAGAGACAATGTGGCGTTGAAAATTTCGGACAAAATCAAACGCCCGGAAACCGTCAAATCTGATATTCACATGTTGACGCGTGGCGGCCGCCGAATTGGTGGTGACGCCGAGCTTCAACAATTAGAAGAAGACATCGATTTATAATAATTGCTGCTTAGAAAGTGAGGTTGCAAAATGAGTAACGACGATAAAGATATGGACGACTGGGAAGCAGCAATGGCTGAACAGGCAGCTGCCGAAGACGAAGAGTCTGGTGAGGCAGAGGGGTCTGGGGCTGAGCAATCAAGTAGTTCCAGTCATTCCGGTATGGATAACGTGCAAACCGCTGAGCTGGAAGAGCTTAATGAAGATGCGCCGGTTGGTGAAGAAGAGAAACGTAAACTGGATGCCATACTTGATATTCCGGTCACTATTTCAATGGAAGTGGGCCGCAGTCAAATCAGCATTCGGAACTTGCTTCAGTTGAACCAGGGCTCGGTTGTTGAGCTAGAGCGTGTCGCTGGCGAACCGCTGGATGTTTTGGTGAATGGCACCTTAATTGCTCACGGCGAAGTGGTTGTTGTTAATGATAAATTCGGGATACGATTAACCGATGTTATTAGTCAAATTGAGCGTATTCGCAAGCTTCGTTAGTTTGCTTGCGTTGCCGGTAACGGCTTTCGGGCAAACCGAGCAAAAAGCAATCGTGTCCGGTAATGATATAGGCGCCATGGTATTGGCGCTTTTTGCCGTTTTAGCGGTCATTGTTGTGTTGGCGTCATTACTGAAACGATTTAACTTAAAGTTTCAGGGCGCTTCAGGAATGAAAGTACTGAGCAGTGTCTCGTTAGGACCTAAGGAGCGCTTGGTCATTGTCGATGTTGGGGGCGAGAAACTGTTGCTAGGTGTAACCCAACAGCGTATTGACTGTTTAAAAGAACTACCGTCCGATATCAAGCTGGAAGGAAAACAAGAACAATGAACCGCTGGTGGTATCTCATATTATTTTCGGCGTTTTTGCTGATACCTGATCAGGCATTTGCCTGGCAAGATCTCTCTGCCGTCACCGTTAAAACCAACCCGGATGGCACGCAGGAATACTCAGTAACGCTACAAATTCTCGCGATAATGACGGCGCTGACGTTTATTCCAGCGATGGTCATTATGATGACGTCTTTTACACGAATTATTATTGTCCTGGCGATACTTCGTCAGGCGATAGGCTTGCAGCAGTCTCCGTCGAATCAGGTGTTATTGGGCATAGCACTCTTTTTGAGTTTTTTCATTATGTCTCCGGTGCTCAATGAAATTAATGACAAAGCGTTGCAGCCCTATATGAATGAAGAAATTCAGTCACTGGAGGCTGTCGATCGTGCTAAGGCGCCTCTTAAGGCATTCATGTTGGCACAAACTCGCTTAACTGACCTGGAAACCTTTATTGATATCTCTGGCGAAGAAGGTATTGAAGCGCCTGAAGATGTACCAATGTCTATTCTGATTCCGTCGTTCATTACCTCTGAATTGAAAACCGCGTTCCAAATTGGTTTTATGCTGTTTATCCCGTTCCTCATTATTGACTTAGTCGTTGCCAGTGTCTTAATGGCGATGGGTATGATGATGTTATCACCTATGATCGTTTCTTTGCCCTTTAAGCTGATGTTGTTTGTGTTGGTCGATGGTTGGAGCTTAACGATGAGTACACTTGCCGGCAGCTTTGGGGTTTAGGAGGGCGTATGTCACCAGAAATGTTTTTGGATATTTTTCAGGAAGCACTGAAAACCATCGTTATTATGGTGGCATTTATTATTTTGCCAGGGCTTTTGGTTGGTTTGGTGGTCGCCGTTTTCCAGGCGGCAACATCGATTAACGAACAAACCTTAAGCTTCTTACCTCGTCTTTTGGTTACGTTAGCGGTTGTTGGGCTTGGCGGTCACTTCCTGACTGAAACGGTGATGGACTTTACCATCGAAATGTTTAACCGGATTCCAGAAGTGGTTGGCTAATGGATCTGGTCACCTCTGTTGTGTTGGAATGGCTGGAGCAGCACCTCTGGCCGCTGACACGGGTGTCCGCCATGATAGGCAGCATGGCGTTATTTTCCGGGACGTTGGTAAACGCGCGGATTAAAATTTTCTTGTCGCTAGCTATTATATTAGCGGTTTCTCCGGCATTACCTGAAGTATCGACCGGTGTTGAAATGACGTCGGTGGGCGGCTTTCTGGTGACGGCTCAGCAGGTGGTGATTGGTGTTGCTCTGGGCTTAGTGTCGTTATTGTTTCTGCAAATATTTGTGCTGGGCGGTCAGGTTATTGCGATGCAGATTGGTCTGGGTTTCGCCTCAATGGTGGATCCAACCAACGGTCAGCAAGTGCCGGTTATTGCGCAATTTTTCTTAATGCTTGCCAGCCTTGTGTTCTTAGCCTTTGACGGTCATTTACTGATGATTCACATGATCATGGCAAGCTTCGAGGCTATTCCCGTCGGCATGACCGGGCTGGATGCTGATGCATTTATGGCAATAGCGGAATACGGTTCTGTTATGTTTTCGGCGGCGTTAGCGGCCATGCTTTCAGGTGTTATCGCGATTTTGCTCATTAACTTAAGTTTTGGTGTGATGACGCGAGCGGCACCACAATTGAATATTTTTGCTATCGGCTTCCCAATTACTATGGTGAGCGGTTTGGTCGTTTTATGGTTAACCATGGGCGGCTTTATTTTCCATTTTGAAAACCAATGGCAACGTGCAATTGACGTGATGTGCACGGTTATTGGCTCTCAGTGTAGCTAGACTCCGGGATAAGGTAGAGAGTAATGGCAGAGACTGATCAGGAACGCACAGAAGACCCCACGGAGCGACGAAAACAGCAGGCCCGCGAGAAGGGCCAGGTTGCGCGCTCCAAAGAAATGGGGACGGCGTTTGTATTAGTGAGCGCCGCCATTGCCTTTATGTGGTTTGGAGACTGGCTCTACGAAGGAGCCCGTAACGTTTTTCAAACCATGTTTACCATTGATCGCCAGCAAGCCTTTGATACCACCAAAATTTATGAAGCCTTTGGTATCGCTTTTGGCTTCATCATGTGGCCGGTTCTGATTATTTTTGCGTTCGTTTTGGTCGCGACCTTTTTCGGTAACAGTTGGTTAGGGGGCATTTCGTTCTCAACCAAGGCGATGGCGCCTAAATTCAGCCGAATGAACCCGCTTAACGGCTTTAAACGCATGTTCGGTATTCAGGCGTTGGTTGAGCTGGTTAAAGCCATTGCCAAGTTCTCAGTCGTCGCTGTTTCGGCATTTTTCTTACTGAAGTGGCAATTTGTCGACATTCTGCAAATGTCGATGGGCCAAATGCCGAATATGATGGCTCACGCTTTGGATATCTTGCTGTGGATGTTCTTATTACTGTGTTGCTCAATCTTTTTGATTGTGGTGATTGATGCGCCGTTTCAGTTGTGGAAACACAATAAAGACTTGCGCATGACCAAGCAGGAAGTGAAAGATGAGCATAAAGACACAGAGGGGAGTCCGGAAGTCAAAGGTCGTATTCGTCGCTTGCAGATGGAAATGGCGAATCGCCGCATGATGCAGGAAGTGCCTAAAGCCGATGTGGTCGTTACCAACCCGACGCATTATGCGGTGGCGCTAAAGTATGAAGACGGAGGCTCGCAAGCGCCTGTACTGTTAGCGAAAGGGACTGACGAGACAGCGGCAAAAATTCGGGAAATTGCGTTGGAATACGATATTCCATTAGTCCAGTCACCAGCGCTGGCGCGTTCGGTTTACCACACCACGGAGTTGGAGAAAGAAATTCCGCAGGGGCTGTTTGTTGCCGTGGCTCAAATTCTTGCCTATGTGTACCAGTTGCGTTTGTTTAAGCAGGGTCAGGCAAAACGTCCTAAGAAGCCTGACAGCGAGTCACCAATTCCTGAAGATTTGCGCTACTAACAGCGCTGCTATATCATTCGCCACCATTCGTGCCGATGTCGGCAGTGGTTAAATTGGAAGCAGTTATGGCTGAACTTAATTTGTGCCTGGCGCAACTGGACTTTACCGTTGGCGCAATTCACAACAACACCGCATTAATTTTGAAGACGATTCGGGAACAAGGTCAACAACACGACATTATTGTGTTCCCGGAGTTGGCGATTACCGGCTACCCGCCGGAAGACTTACTGTTCAGAAACGATTTAAGTCAGGCTGTTGACAATGCTGTTGAGCAAATCAGTGCCGCTGCATCTGACTGCGTGGTGATTGTGGGTCATCCGCAACATGTGGGTGGAGGGCTTTTTAATGCCATGTCGGTACTGCACCGTGGTGAGTGTTTGTTACGTTACTTTAAGCAACGTTTGCCTAACCATGGCGTATTTGATGAGCAGCGCCACTTTATTCCGGGTCATGAAAGTCAGGTGTTCGAATGGCATGGCGTTCGTATAGGTCTGCAGATATGCGAAGACTTGTGGCACCCCGAACCACTGCAACGCTTGGCCGATGACGACATTGATTTTGTTTTATCAATAAACGCGTCACCCTACGAATTGAACAAGCACGAACAGCGCCTTGGTGTGCTGAGACAACGTGTCGCTGAGTCATCAAAGCCTATTGTTTATTTGAATAATTGTGGTGGGCAGGACGAACTGGTATTCGATGGTCATTCGTTAGTGATGGATGGCGACGGTCAACTAGTGGCTGAATTGCCACATTGTCAGACAACCCTGACCACTTTGAGTTATAAAAGTGGAAAGCTTCACAGCGAGACCTACCCGCCTCGTGAGTCACAAAATGACTTAGCGAATGTTTATGACGTGTTGGTCTTGGCCGTAAGAGATTATGTCACGAAAAATGGTTTCCCGGGCGTGGTGCTGGGTTTGTCAGGCGGCATTGATTCAGCGCTAACATTGGCTATAGCTGTTGACGCTTTAGGGGCTGATAAGGTGCAAGCGGTAATGATGCCTTTTCGCTATACCTCTGACATGAGTCTTGAAGATGCTGAAAAGCAAGCGAATACTCTAGGCGTTCAATATAACTCTGTGCCTATTGAACCGATGTTTGATCAATTCATGCAGCAATTAACGCCGCTTTTTAACGGCGCTGAAACCGATACAACGGAAGAAAACTTGCAGTCGCGTTGTCGAGGCGTATTACTTATGGCGTTGTCGAATAAAACGGGTTCACTGGTACTGACAACAGGCAATAAGAGCGAAATGGCTGTTGGTTATGCAACACTGTATGGCGATATGTGCGGTGGTTTTGCACCGATAAAAGATGTGCCTAAGTTGCTGGTGTATCAATTAGCCGAGTATCGAAACACTTTAGGTGAGTGCATTCCTCAGCGAGTGATCGATCGGCCACCTTCAGCGGAATTAGCACCGGATCAGGTCGACTCTGACTCATTGCCCGACTATGGCGATTTAGACCGAATTCTGGCATTGTATGTAGAAAGGGACTGGTCAGTAACCGACATTGTTGCTGCCGGGTTTAACGAAGATGACGTCCGCCGGGTGGTTCGCTTGGTCGACTTGAACGAATATAAGCGTCGCCAATCGGCGGTTGGTCCAAAGGTGACGCCGAGAAACTTCGGTAAAGATCGTCGTTATCCTATTACCAGTCATTATCGCTATGAATTGCAACGACAAGGGCAATAGGGAAGCGTTATGAAAAAAGTAGAAGCCATTATAAAACCTTTCAAACTCGATGACGTGCGCGAAGCGCTATCAGAAGTAGGCATTGCCGGCATGACTGTATCAGAGGTTAAAGGCTTCGGACGCCAGAAAGGTCATACAGAACTGTACCGCGGCGCAGAGTATATGGTGGATTTTCTGCCTAAGGTTAAATTAGAAGTGGTGGTTGGCGATGATGACGTTGAGCGTTGTATTGAGGCCATTATGGAAACGGCTCAAACAGGTAAAATAGGTGATGGGAAAATTTTCATTACCGATATCGAACGAGTTATCCGAATTCGTACTGGTGAGGAAAACGAAGACGCGGTTTAAATAACCGCGCCTTGCTTTATTAATTGCTGACTAACTGATTCTCCGGGAAGTTAGCTCGTAGAACCTTCAATGCGTCTTCACGCAACTCTGGCAACTCTAATTGATCGTAACTTTCGACCATGACAGCCAACGCATTTTCTACTTCCGGCGTGTCAGAGAAGTGCTCTAAGATGTAACGCCCTCGGTTGGCCGCCGCTAAATAGGCTTGGCGGTCCATATAATACTGAGCAACGGCTAATTCTTTTTTCGCCAGACGACTTTTTATCGCTAATAAACGTTTTTTTGCATCGGCTGCGTACTCGCTATCCGGATATTTACGGACCAGTTCAGCAAAGTCTTTGAACGCTTCTTCTGCCATTGATGAGTCACGGTCAGAACGATCAACGCCGAACACAGCATGAATACCATTGTACTCAGCACGTTGATTGACTAAGCCGCGCATATACATGGCGTAATCAATGTCTTTATGATTTGGGTTAAGACTAATAAACCGGTCAATTGCCGCTAGCGCTTCTTCTGTGTTATCCAACTTGTAGTGCAGGTAAATAAGGTCGAGTTGCACTTGGTGCGCATAAGGACCAAACGGGAAACGGCGGTTCAGGTTCGACAACTGCTCTTGAGCTAAGTTGAAATTACCTGCAGCCATGCTCTCACGAGCCTGCTCATAAAGTGACTCAATTTGGGTTTTCGCAACTTGCTGTTCTTCTTCTGGTTGGCTCGAACAACCAACAGCCATAAAGCAAAGTGCTGTTGATAATAAAATGTGTCGGCCGAATTGTTTACTTAACATATTTAGCAGTATTCCCTATATTTTTTTGGCGCTGCACGGGCAAACCGTTACACTAGCATATTCTTGCATTCTAACGCAGCCTTTGAGGCTTTGACAGTCGAAACCGAATATATGAATAAACGTATTGAATTAGAAGCTATTGTTCCTGAGTCATTAGCAGGAAAACGATTAGACCAGGCGCTTGCTGAGTTGTTCCCGGACTATTCACGCTCGCGCTTAAAGAGCTGGATAACTGAGGAAAAGGTTTCGGTCGATGCCGAAGTCGTTAAAAAGCCGCGTGAAAAAGTCGAAACCGGCATGCTTGTGGCTGTAGACGCAGAAATTGAAAGCGAAGAACGTCACGTACCGCAGCCTGTTGAGTTGGATATTGTGTATCAGGATGACGACATTCTGGTGATCAACAAGCCGGCTGGGTTAGTCGTGCACCCCGGAGCCGGCGCACCGGACAGAACGTTACTGAATGGCTTGCTGCATTACGATCCGCAATTGGACTTAGTGCCGCGTGCTGGCATTATCCACCGTCTGGACAAAGATACGACGGGATTAATGGTGGTTGCGCGCACAGTACCTGCGCAAACGCAATTAGTGTCAATGATGCAGGCGCGTGAAATTACTCGTGAGTATGAAGCGGTATGTAATGGCGTCATGACAGCGGGGGGGATGGTTGATGAGCCCATTGGTCGACACCCGACAAAGCGGACGCACATGGCGGTTGTGCAGTCTGGAAAACCGGCAGTGACTCATTATCGTGTGTTAGACCGCTACCGGGCTCATACTTTGTTGCGTTTACGTCTGGAATCAGGTCGAACGCATCAAATTCGTGTGCATATGGCGCATATCCGACATCCTTTAGTCGGCGATTTAACTTACGGTGGCCGACCTCGTCCACCGAAACAAGCTGACGATCAGTTTTTACAGACACTGAGAAACTTTAATCGCCAGGCATTGCATGCTGCCTCTTTAGGCTTACACCATCCAATTACCGGTGAATGGTTAGAATTCCACGTCGATCGCCCGACCGACTTTGAGTATCTGATTGACGAGCTTAAGCGTGACGCAAAACGTTTTTCATCCTAACTGGACGTTACCTGACAACGTCGGTGTTGCAATTACAACACGGGCGTTTGGTAATTTGGCGGTTCATGTGGGTGATGACCCCGCCGCTGTGCTGTTGAGACGGCGGAGGTTAGAACGTGAATTGCCTCTGCCCCATTCCGTAGTGTGGTTGCAGCAACGACATACCAGTAACGTACTGTCATGGCCTTTTAAAACAACGATTGCTGATGCTGCTTATAGTTCTCAACCTGGCAGTGTGTGCGCCGTTTTAACGGCGGATTGCCTGCCTATTTTCATTTGTTCATCGGACGGAAAGGAAATAGCGGCGGTCCATGCTGGATGGAGAGGTTTGGCTGATGGTGTATTGCAAAACGCGCTAAAAAAGTTTTCAACGGAATCGTCTGGCTTAAGCGTTTGGATAGGTCCAGCGATAGGTCCTGATGCATTTGAAGTTGGCCAGGATGTTTTCGATGCGTTTGTTTCAAACCAGTTTAAGACTTCTCATTTCTTTGAGCCGAATGGAGATAAGTGGTTAGCGAACTTACCGGGCATTGCTGAACTGATTTGCCGTCAGTTTGGTATTAATGAAATCACTCAGAGTGATGAGTGTACTGTCAGCCACTCAGACTTGTGGTACTCCTGGCGTAACGAAAAGGCAGCCGCTCGATTTGCGTCAATTATTTGGCGAAAATAATCGCTAAAAACTTGAAAACGCCCAAAAAGTACCCACATTTAAATCAACGAAAGATTTAAGTGAGGTAGTACCATGAGACACGATAAATTCACCAGCAAATTCCAAATGGCGATTGCCGATGCGCAGTCGCTGGCATTGGGTCGTGACCATCAATTTATTGAACCTGTGCATTTAATGCAGGCGCTACTCGATCAAAATGGTGGTTCAGTTCGCCCGCTGTTCACGATGCTAAGTGTCGATATCCCGCAGTTCAGAGCAAGTCTGTCAAAAGCGCTTGATGCATTGCCGCAAGTAGAAGGTACGGGCGGCGACGTTCAGCTCTCGCAGGCAACTGCGCAACTTCTTAACTTGTGTGATAAATACGCCCAAAAGCGCAATGATTCTTATATTTCCTCTGAGCTGTTTTTACTCGCAGCAACAGAAGACAAAGGCAAATTAGGTGAAATATTCAAAGCACAGGGCATAAAGCGAGATGCGCTGGAAAAAGCCATTAATGATATTCGCGATGGTCAAAAAGTCGATGATCCGAACGCTGAAGAGCAACGTCAAGCCCTCGATAAATATACGATTGATTTAACGGAACGTGCTGAGCAGGGCAAACTTGATCCCGTCATTGGCCGGGACGAAGAAATCCGCCGGACTATCCAGGTGTTACAGCGCCGTACTAAAAACAATCCGGTTCTTATTGGCGAACCGGGGGTGGGCAAAACTGCGATTGTTGAAGGCTTAGCGCAACGAATTGTTAACGGAGAAGTGCCCGAAGGGTTGAAACACAAACGTGTATTATCACTGGATTTAGGTTCTCTTTTAGCGGGGGCGAAGTTCCGCGGTGAATTTGAAGAACGACTCAAAGCGGTTCTTAATGAGCTGTCGAAAGAGGAAGGCCGAATCATCCTCTTTATTGATGAGCTGCATACTATGGTCGGTGCTGGTAAAGCTGAGGGGGCTATGGACGCAGGCAACATGCTGAAACCAGCGCTTGCTCGTGGCGAACTTCATTGCGTCGGTGCAACAACATTAGACGAATACCGCCAATATATTGAGAAAGACGCCGCTTTAGAACGCCGTTTCCAGAAAGTCTTGGTCGATGAGCCAACCGTAGAAGACACCATTGC